>NZ_JBIRHK010000009.1:109559-249236 GCF_044328485.1 Streptomyces sp. NPDC017936
CCGCGCGACCGCCGGGTGCGGGTCCGCGCAACCGCCGGAAGCCTGTCCGCGCGACCGCCGGGTGCCTGTCACGCGCTCGCCGGAGGCTGTCCGCGCATCCGGCGGGTGCGTGTCGCCCGTCCGCCGGAAGCTGTCCGCGCGACCGCCGGGTGCGGGTCCGCGCAACCGCCGGAAGCCTGTCCGCGCGACCGCCGGGTGCCTGTCACGCGCTCGCCGGAGGCTGTCCGCGCGACCGCCGGGTGCGTGTCCGCGCATCCGGCGGGTGCGTGTCCGCGGAAGCACCCGGTGGCCCCTCGTTCCCTCCGGAGTCAGCGTCATGAACGTCTCGGTCGTCCTGTTCACCTCCGATCTGCGTCTGCACGACCATCCGCCGCTCAGCGCGGCCCTGGAGGGCGCCCGCGAGGTGGTGCCGCTGTTCGTGCGCGACCGGGGCGTGGACGCCGCCGGGTTCGCGGCCCCCAACCGGCTGGCGTTCCTCGCCGACTGCCTGCGGGACCTCGACGCGGGACTGCGGGCGCGCGGCGGGCGGCTCGTCGTCCGCTCCGGTGACCCGGTCGAGGAGGTGTGCCGGGCGGCCGGCGAGGCGGGCGCCGACGAGGTGCACCTGGCGGCGGACGTGAGCGGGTACGCGCAGCACCGGGAGGAGCGGCTGCGGCACGCCCTGGAGGCCGACGGGGTGCGTCTGCACGTCCACGACACGGTGACGACCGCCGTCCCGCCCGGCGCGGTCGCCCCGTCCGCCTCCGACCACTTCGCCGTCTTCACCCCGTACTTCCGGCGCTGGTCGCGGCAGCCGCTGCGGGAGAGGCTCCGGGCACCCCGGACCGTACGCGTGCCGGACGGCGTCGGCTCGGAGGACCTGCCCTCCCACTCGGGCGTGTCCGCGGGGCTCGCGCCGGGCGGCGAGACGGAGGGCCGCCGGCGGCTCACCGCCTGGCTGCGCCGCGGCGTCGGCGCCTACGAGGACCGGCACGACGACCTGGCGGGCGACGCCACCTCCCGGCTCTCGCCGCACCTGCACTTCGGCACCCTCTCCCCCGTCGAACTCGTCCACCGGGCACGCGCCGTGGACGGTCCCGGCGCCGAGGCGTTCGTACGGCAGCTCGCCTGGCGCGACTTCCACCGCCAGTTGCTGGCGGCCCGCCCGGACGCCTCGCGCGCGGACTACCGTCCCCGGCACGACCGCTGGCGCACGGAGCGGACGGCCGGGGCCGACATCGCGGCGTGGCGCGAGGGGCGTACCGGCTACCCGGTGGTGGACGCCGCGATGCGGCAGCTGCGCCACGAGGGCTGGATGCACAACCGGGGCCGGCTGCTGACCGCGAGCTTCCTCACCAAGACCTTGTACGTCGACTGGCGGATCGGCGCCCGGCACTTCCTGGAGCTGCTGGTCGACGGGGACCTGGCCAACAACCAGCTCAACTGGCAGTGGGTCGCGGGAACCGGCGCCGACACCCGGCCCAACCGGGTCCTCAACCCCGTGGTCCAGGCGAAGCGGTACGACCCGGACGGGGCGTACGTCCGGCGCTGGGTGCCCGAGCTGGCGGGGATCGGGGGCGCGGCGGTGCACGAGCCGTGGAAGCTGCGGGGCACGGACCGGGAGGCGGCCGGATACCCGGATCCGGTCGTCGAGCTGTCGGAGGGACTCGCCCGGTTCCGGCGGGCCCGCTCGCGCGAGTGAGGAACGGCCCGGGGAGCGATCGGCACGTCTCCCGCGGCGGGTCCCGGCCGTCCGGCGTTCCCCGGACGGGGCAGCGAGCCTCACGCGGGGGACGTGCGGGCGGCTCGACCGCGGCGGTCACACGGACGACGCGTCCGGCGGGGGGCGTCCCGGCGGTCGTCGAGGGGCGTCAGCACCGGGCGTCCGGCCGTCCCCGGAGGAACGGTCCCGCGGGCGCCGGGCGGGCCGGGCCCCGGGGAGGCGGCGGGCCGGCACGGTGCGCCGAGTGCGGCCCGCCCGCCGGCCGGGCCGGGGCACTCCGGGGCGGGCGGCGGGCGGGTCCAGGAGTCGTCGCTGCCGGGCGGGGCCGGGGCGTGCGGCGGGCCGGCAGCGCGTCACCAGGACCGGCCCGCCCCCAGCAGCAGGTCGCGGACGCGGGGGACGTCCGGGTTGTCCACGGCGCCGGGCCGCTGGACGAGGAAGCCGGTGTTGATCGGCGGGTCCTCCGGCTCGTGCAGGGCGACGAGGGCGCCCGAGGACAGCTCGTCCAGGCAGAGGTAGCGGGGCAGGACGGTGAAGCCCGCGCCGGCCACGACCGCGGCCAGCACTCCGCGCAGGTCGGGCACGGTCACGGCGGCGGGGCTCGACAGCCGCCGTCCGAAGACGTGCCGCCAGTAGCGGCGGGCGATCGGCAGGTCCTCCGCGTACGTGACCAGCGGGACGGGGTGCAGGGCCGCGGGCAGCTCGGCGGCCGGCCGGCCCCGGAGGCGTTCGGCCCACACCGGCGCGGCGACCAGCACGAACTCCTCGTCCGTCAGGGGCGCGGAGATCAGGGTGCGGCCGCGCGGGCGGGTCGTGGCGATGACGAGGTCGTGCCGCCCGGCCCGCAGTTCGTCGAGCAGCGGGTCGGTCAGCCCGGTCGCCACGCGCAGCCGGACGCCGTCGGCCACCAGCGGCGCCAGGACGGGCAGGACCCGGGCGCACAGGAGTTCGGCGGGCCCCGCGAGGTGCACCGGGCCGGCGCGGCCCGCCGGCGCCGGGTCCGGGCCGGCGACCGTGGCGAGCTCGTCCAGCGGGGCGGCGATCCGGGCCGCCAGTTCGTCGGCGACGGCGGTGGGAGCGACACCGCGCGGGAGCCGCTCGAAGAGTTCCCGGCCGGCCTGCCGCTCCAGGGCGCGCATCTGGGTCGTCACCGTCGGCTGGGACAGACCGAGCAGGTGGGCCGCGCCGGTGAACGAGCCCGAGCGGTACACGGCGAGGAAGGTGCGTAGCAGGTTCAGGTCCAGGTGTCGGTCGTGCTCCACCCGGCCCAGTATTCCCTTCCTGCCATTGCCTTTCCAATGCCGGACATCGGAACGGCCATTGGAATCCGGTGGGTCGGCCGCCGTAGGTTCGAGGACGTCGACGAGCTGACGTGCCGCGCACGGATCGTCAGCCGCGACGGACAGCACCCACGCGAACCTCTCGGAGACACACATGGCCAGGATCCTTTTCGTGATGACCGGCGCCGACCACTGGACCCTCGCCGACGGGACGCGGCACGCCACCGGCTTCTGGGCGGAGGAGGCCGTCACCCCGTACGAGGCGTTCCGGGCGGCCGGCCACGAGGTCGTCGTCGCCACGCCCGGCGGGGTCGTCCCGCCGGTGGACAAGGGCAGCCTGGCCGCCGAGGCCAACGGCGGCCAGGAGGGCGCCGACCGGATCGCCGCCGGGCTGGAGGCCATGACGGAGCTGCGCGGCCCGGTACGGCTGGAGGACGTGGACCCCGGCGACTACGCGGCCGTCTTCTACCCCGGCGGGCACGGCCCCATGGAGGACCTGGCGGTCGACGCCGCCTCCGGGCGGGTCCTGGTCGAGACCCTGGAGTCGGGCAAGCCGCTCGGCGTGGTGTGCCACGGCCCCGCCGCCCTGCTGGCGGCGCTGAAGGAGGACGGCACGAACGCCTTCGCGGGCTACCGGGTCGCCGCCTTCACCAACGCCGAGGAGCTCCAGGCGGGACTGGGCGAGAAGGCGAAGTGGCTGCTCCAGGACCGGCTCGCCGAGGCGGGCGTCGACGTCCGGGCCGGCGAGCCGTGGGCGCCGAACGTCGTCGTGGACCGCAACCTGGTCACCGGCCAGAACCCGGCCTCCTCCGCCCCGCTCGCGACCGAGCTGCTCAAGAAGCTGGGCTGATCCCGGACGGGCGCCGGAGAGGCCCGGCGCCCGCTCGGCCCCGCCGCCGGCGCGCGGGTGACGGGCCTCCTCGGCGCGCGGGCCGGCCGACGGCGGCCCGCGCGGTGCTCCCGCGGCGGGACGTCACCCCCCGGGCCACGGACCGTCGGCCGCCGGCACGGACGACGGCGTGGCCGACAGCACCTCCAGCACCTCCAGCGCCTCCCGCAGCCCGCCCGGCCGCGGCATGCCCCGCACGGGACGCCCCGCCCAGCCGGGGCCGCCGAGCACGACCGTCGGTCTGCGCCGTGCGCCGCGCACGCCCCACCGGGTGTCGGCGACGTGCCGGGCGAGCGCCAGGTTCGCCGTGGAGCGCGACTGGGCCCACAGGACCACCGCGGCCGGCCCCAGCCGCCGGACCGCGGCCGTCAGCGCCTCCGCGGGGACGGCGGCGCCGAACATGCGGGTGCGGAGCCCGAGGTGGCTCAGCCCGGCGTTGAGCGCCTCCAGCGGCAGGGTGTGCTGCTCGCCGGGCACGCAGGCCAGTGCCACCGGCCCGGGAGCGCCCGCCCCCTCGTCCGGGGCGGGCAGTCTGGTGGCGCGGCGCAGGGCGGTGGAGACGTGCCAGGACAGCAGGTGCTCGACCTCGACGTACCGGTCGCCGGAAGACTCCCACTTGCGCCCCACGGCGTGCAGGGCCGGCACCATCACCTCCTGCCAGGCGGTGGTCAGCCCGTGCTGTTCGACGGCCTCCTCCAGCCGCGCCTCGACGGCCGGCGCGTCGAGCCGTACGGCGGCTCGGGCCAGCCCCCGGCACTCCTGGCGCACATCGCGGCCCAGCGGGAGCGCACCGGCCGCGCGGGACGGGCCGGCACCGGGAGGTACGGCGCCGGGAGGTACGGCGCCGTACCGCTCGGCACCGGACCGCTCGACGACGGGCTGCACGACGACGGACGGTACGACGACGGGCCGGGGCTCCGGGTGGGTCGCGGACCGCTCCCTCGCCGTCCGCGCCGCCTCGGCGGGCGGCACCCCGGCCGCCGTCAGCCGGCACATCTCCTCGAGCACGGCCACGTCGCCGGGCCGCCAACGGCGGTGCCGGCCGTCGGCGCGCACCGCGGGTCCGATGCCGTACCTGCGGTCCCAGGAACGCAGCGTGGTGGGCGCCACGCCCAGTCGACGGGCCAGGGTGCCGGTCGTCAGGCCGGTGTCGTCCGGGGTCGGCAACTCGCTCATGCCGCGAGCATACGACGCGGAAACGACGCAAGTTGAGCCACCCGGGTGACGGCTCGCACGATCAGGGCACCGGAAACACCCCCGGACGACGCCCGCACCGGGCCGCCCGACGTGAGGAGCCGCCGCCATGAGCCTGCCGTCCAGTGCCCCGGCCCCACCCGTCCCGGCCTCCCCGCACCGGTCCGGCGCCGTCGCGGGGAACCTCGCCGACGAGGACCTGGCGCGCGGTCTCGTCGCGGGCGACGAGGCGTGCCTGGCGGCGGTGTACCGGCGCTGGTCCACGCTGGTGCACACGCTGGCGTGGCGTTCCCTGGGCGACGCGAAGGAGGCCGAGGACGTCACCCAGCAGGTGTTCCTCGGCGTCTGGCGGGGCCACGCGGGCTACCGGCCCGAACGGGGCACGGTCGGCGGCTGGATCGTCGGCATCACCCGGCGCAGGATCGCCGACACCCTCGCCGCCCGCACCCGCCGGCGCGACCTGGTCGACTCGGCCGGATCCGTCCTCACCCTCGCCGACCCGGCGGGCGACCGTCCCGAGACCGTCCTCGACCGGGTCCTGCTGCTCGGCGAACTCGCCCGGCTGCCCGCGCCCCAGCGACGGGTGCTGCGGCTGACCTTCTACGAGGACCTGACCCAGACCCAGATCGCGGCCCGCACCGGCTGGCCCCTGGGCACGGTCAAGAGCCACGCCCGGCGCGGACTGCACCAGCTCCGGCGCCGCCTGGAGCCGGAGGCGCACCGCTGACGCGCGCCCGGACCCGCGGGGCGTCCGGGACCCGTTCGACGCACGAACGCTGCACTCCCGCCACCCAGCCCCTCGCCCTCGGAGAGATTCGGCGCTCCCCGAGGGCGAGGCCCATGACGGAGGGGACGGCGGCCCGGACGCCGGCGCCCTGGTGAACGGCACCGCCGCCGTACGCGTGCTCAGCCGCCGGCGCCGGCCACGGCTCCTGCGACAGCGTCCGGCCGGTCTCCAGCAGCGGCCCGAGGCCGGAGGGCACGCGCGGCCGCAGACGCTCGACCGTGTCGATCCGCCGCTCCGGGGATCCCGTGGAGCGGAACCGGATCGAGGCCCTGCTGCTTCTCCCGCCCCCGTCGCGCCGACACGGCCGGCTCGGCGGCCTTCGCGAAGTCGCCGCTGATCGCATGCCTCACGTGACGCGGACGATCGCCCGCGGTCACCGACGTCCCGGGACAGCACACCTAGGGCCGCCTCAGCAGCCCCCTCTCCATGGCCACCACCACCGCCCTGGTCCGGTCGTTCACGTCGAGCTTGGCGAACAGGCGCAGCAGATGGGTCTTCACCGTGGCTTCGGCGATGACGAGGCGTCTGCCGATCTCGGCGTTGGTGAGTCCGTCGGCCACTGCGGCGAGGACGTCGGTCTCCCGGTCGGTCAGCGGGTCCTGGACGGGCCGCCGCAGCCGCGCGACCAGCTTCTCGGCGACGCGGGGAGCGAGCACCGTCTCGCCGCGCGCCGCAGAGTGGACGGCGTCGACGAGCTGCTCGCGGGTGGTGTCCTTGAGGAGATAGCCGACGGCTCCCGCCTCCACCCCGCGTTCGATCTCCGCGTCGGTGTCGTAGGTCGTCAGGATCAGCACCCGGGTACGCGGATACCGGGCGACGATCTCGGTCGTGGTCGCCACCCCGTCCAGGACGGGCATCCGCAGGTCCACCAGGGCCACGTCGGGGTCGTGCCGCTCGACGAGTCCGAGCGCCGCGCGTCCGTCGCCGGCCTCGCCGACGATCTCGATGCTGTCCTCGCCGGCGAGCAGAGCGACCACTCCGGCCCGCATCACGGTGTGGTCGTCCACCACGACGATGCGCACAGCCCCCTCGCTCATGCCTCGGCCCCGTCGCTCTCGTCCGCCGTGGGGATCGTCGCCAGGATCCGTGTCCCGTCGCCCACCGAACTCGTCACCGTGAGCCTCCCGCCCAGTTCCGCCAGTCGTTTGTGCATGCCGTCGAGCCCGAAGCCCGTCGATTCCTCCGCCACGAACCCCGTCCCGTCGTCGGTGATCTCCAGCTCCACTCCGTACGGCCGCCGGACCAACACCACGCCGACCGTGGACGCCCGCGCGTGCTTGCGCACGTTGGCCAGGGACTCCTGGGTACAGCGCAGCAGGGCGATCCGGGTCTGCTGGTCGCACTCGAGGTCGGCCAGGTCGGCGTCCACGGCGAGCCCGGTGTCCTCCACGAAGCGGTCCAGCGTGCGGCGCAGGGTCCGCGCCACCGAACCGGACACCACCCGGCCCGGGCCGGGCTGTCCCGCCGAGCCGACCAGTTCCCGGGCCTCGGCCAGGTTTTCCCGCGCGGTGGACTCGATCGACCGCAGCTGCTGGGCGCTGCGCCCCGGATCGTCCGCCATTCCCGCTCGTGCCGCCTCCGCGAGCACGATGATCGACGCGAAGCCCTGCGCGAGCGTGTCGTGGATGTCGCGTGCCATGCGTTCCCGCTCGTCCGCCGCGCCCTGCCGCTGGTGCGCCTCGGACAGTTCCGCCTGCGTCCGCTCCAACTCCTCGATCAGCCTGGCCCGTTCGGCGCTCTGCGCGACGACCGAGTGCGCCCACAGACCGATCAGCACGCCCACCGCGACCACGATCAGGACGGACACCATCGTCTCGCCGAAGAACTCCGCCGACCAGCCCTCCCGGACCAGGGCCCCGGTGAGCGTGGCGCCGGCGGCCAGACCGAGGAATCCCATCGAGATCCTCGGGGTCCGCCCGAACATCCAGTAGTGCGGCAGCGTCACCATGAACAGCGCCGCGTAACCGCCGCCCAGGTACGCCAGCCCGCCGAGCGCGAGCACCAGCACCGACAGGTAGACCTGTGGCCGCACGACGGGATTGCCGGGGCGGCGGTCGAGGACCGCGTAGCACAGCACCACGCAGCCCAGCAGCGCGAGTGCCTCGTACGTGCTCCCGCCGGGCGGTGCCGCCGTCACCAGCCCGACGGCCATCGCCCCGAACAGCACCCAGCACACCGTGTTCCACCGGCGCAGTGCCGTGGTCCAGGAGGCGTCGGCCACGGAGTCGGCGAGAGCGGTCATGACGATCACCGTACGTCGACCGTCGGTCGGTCGTCGGCCACTTGCCGCGGAGTCACCGCGGCCCGCACCGCCGGCCGTGAGGGCCACCAGCTGGCCTCACCGAACAGCAGCAGCGCCGAGGGCAGCACCATGATCCGGACGATGAACGCGTCGAGCAGCACGGCCGCCGCGAGGACGAAGCCGATCTGTTTCATCTCGATGATGTGCAGGAAGACGAAACTCACGAACACGGTCGTCATCACCACCGCCGCGCTCGTCACCACGCTCGCCGACCTGCGGATCCCGTCGAGCACGGCCTGCCTCGTGGGCACGCCCGCGAGCACGGCCTCCCTGATCCGGCTCACCACGAACACCTGGTAGTCCATCGAGAGTCCGAAGAGGATCACGAAGAGGAACAGCGGTACGCGGGACCCGACGGAGCCCGTGGAGCGGAAGTCCAGCAGTTCCTCGGCCCAGGTCCCCTGAAAGACCAGGACGAGCAGTCCGAGCGCTGCCGCGGCGGAGAGCAGGTTCAGGACGACACCGATCAGGCCCAGCACCACCGAACGGAACGCGTAGGTGGTCATGGCGAAGGTCACGAGCAGCAACGCCCCGAGGACCAGCGGGAGTTTGTCGTTCTGGTGAGCGGGATAGTCCGTGTACCGAGCGACGTCCCCGCTCACGGCGAACTCCGCTCCGTCGACCCGGCCGACGGTCGCGGGCAGGTGGTCCTCCCGCAGGCTGTCGAGGGAGGCGTACGCCTGGTCGGAGTTTCCCAGGTACGGCACCTTCAGCTCGAGGACGCTGATCCGGTGGTCGGCGGAGGCGCGGACGGGTGCGGCGCCGGCGAACAGCGGGTCCGCGTCGGCGCGGCGGGCCAGCTCGCGCAGGGCCCCGGCGACCTCGCCGGAGCGCGCGGCCGTGGCCCGGACGACGACCTGGTGCGTGACCCGTTGCTCCGGGAACGCCTCGTTGAGCCGGTCGTACACCCGCATGGCGGGGATGTCCCGGGAATGCGTGTCCCGGCTCATCTCCGTGATCTTCAGCCCGGTCAGCGGGGTGATGAGCGCGAGCAGCCCGAGAACCGAGACGCACAGCGTGGCCAGGGGATGCCGGCTCGCCGGCCGCAGCAGCGCGGCCCACACCCGGCCACCGGCTTCGCCTGGCGTCCGGCGCGCGGGCTTCCCGCGGCCGGCCCGGCGCCGCGCCCTGCGCTCCTCTCGCCGGCCCAGTGTGACCAGCAGCGCGGGCAACGCGGTCAGGGAACTGGCCACCGCGACCAGGACGACCACGATCGTGCCGGTGGCCAGCGAGGAGAAGACGACGTCGGAGGCGAGGTACAGCGTCGCCGTGGAGGCCACGACCGCGAGTCCGGAGACCACGACCGCCCGGCCCGAGGTCGCCGCGGCCAGCTCCACCAGTGCCTCGGAGCTCAATCGGCCGCCGGAGCGGGAGCGCTCCTCGCGCTCCCGCTTGAGGTGGAAGAGGGTGTAGTCGACGCCGACCGCGAGCCCGATCATCAGGATGACGTTCGTGCCGACCCCGGCGTCGGGAGAGACGTGCGAGACCACCATCGACAGCCCGACCGCCGCCGCGATCGACGAGAGCGCGAGCAGCAGCGGCACCCCCGCCATGGTCACGGACCCGAAGACGGCCAGCAGCACGACCAGCGTGACGGGCAGCGTGATCTTCTCGGAGAGGGCCAGGTCGTCGCTGCGCTGCCGGTCGACTCCCTTGCTGATGGAGGGACTTCCGGTCTCCTCCAGCAGCAGCCCCGGATACGCCTCCCCCACGGCCCCGGTCTGTTCGGCCAACGCGCCGACCTTCTCCTTGGCGTCGCGCTCCTCGCCCTTCAGGGCCACCTCGACCATGAGGATCCGGCCGTCCGCGGACAGCAGCGGATCGGCCACGTCCGCGACCTCGGGCAGCCGCTCCATCCGGTCGCCGAGTTCCTCGGCGGCGGCTTCGGCCGCGCCCCGGTCGAGGGCGCCCGACCGTGCGGAGATCAGCACCTGCTCGGTGGGCCTGCGCTCCAGCCGCCCCTCGGCGGCCATCGCCTCCGCCCGCCCGGCCTCGCCGACCCGGTAGTCGGCCGTCTTGGCGCTGTTCGTGCCGACTGCGCTGCCGATCCCCAGGCACAGCACCACGAACACGAACCAGCCGACGAGGGCCCGCCAGGGGTGCCGAGCGCTCCGGCGCGCCATGCGCACAGTGAATGAGTTCATGTCCAAGAGCCTTGCTGGCCGGCACAGTCGGCGGACAGAGGCACCCGGTTGAACTTCGGGTCCACCGATCGGTTGACCCGTTCGGACCGAGCCGCGGCGCGCCGTCGTCGCGGTGAGACGGCCGAGCGGGATGCGGAAGAGGGGTCCTCAGGGCGTGTGGACGTACGGCGTCGTCGTGCTCAGTGCCGCGAAACCCAGGCGCTCCAGGATGGGGCGGCTCTGGTCGGAGGCGTCGACCTGGAGGTGGCGGTAGCCGCGCTCGGCGGCCGCGCGGGCGCGGTGGGCGACCAGGGCGCGGTAGATGCCGCGGCCGCGCCAGGCCTCGACGGTGCCTCCGCCCCACAGTCCGGCGAAGTCCGTGCCGGGCACCAGTTCCATCCGCGCCGAGCTCACCGGCTCCTCACCGGCGAGCGCGACGACGGCGACGACGGTGTCCGGGTCGGTGGTGAGGCGGGCGAGCATCCGGTGGCGCAGCAGGGACGCGTCGGTGCCGAAGGCCTTCTCGTGCACGGCGACGACGAGGTCGACGCCCGCCCGGTCGGTGACGGGCACGATGCGGACGCCGTCGGGAAGCGGGGCGTCGCACCGCAGGGCCGTGGTCTCGCCGATCATCAGCGTCTCCTCGGGGCCGGGGGTGAACCCGGCCGCCGCGAGCCGCCGTCCGAGGTCGGCCGGGCGGTCGTGACCGTAGAGCTTCCACTCGAACTCGCGGCCGAGCCGCGTGAAGTACGCGATCTGTTCGGCGATGACCGCGTCGGCGTCCGTCTCCCCGAGACAGGACCAGACGACGCCGTTCCAGCCCTGGGCGGAGGCCACTTGCCGGACCACCTTCCCGGTGCGTTCGACGCGGGCGTCGGGGCCGTCGGGACGGGCGCCCCGGCGCAGGTGACGGTCGTGGAGGGCGAGCACGGCGGCATGGTCCATGCGGTCATGCCACCATCCCCGGCCCGGCGGCAGCAACGCGATTACGCCCCGGGGGACTCCGCCGCGGCCGGCCGCACGGCCGCCAGGTACGCGCTCAGCCGGTCGCGGTTGCGGGCCAGGCAGTCGATGCGGGCCTGGATGCGGTCGAGGTGCGCCTGGAGGAGGGCGGCGGTCTCGGGGGTCAGGCGCTCGGCGGGCAGGAGGATCTCGTCCGGCCCCGAGAGGTAGGGCAGGATCGCCCGGATCATCTCGGTGGTGAGGCCGGAGTCCAGCAGTCCGCGGATCTGCTGCACGTCCCGGACGGCCTCCTCGCCGTAGGAGCGGTAGCCGTTCTCGCCCCGCCCCGGGTGGAGCAGGTCCTGCTCCTCGTAGTAGCGCAGCAGCCGGGTGGGGACGCCGGTGCGGCGGGAGAGTTCACCGATCTTCATACGGGGCTCCGGGGCTGCCCTTGCCTTCACACTGATGCGAACGTCCGAGCATGGTCGCATGTCCACCACATCCTTGGCCAAGGGCACCGTCATGCCCTCGCCCCTGCCCTGGTCGGGGCTGCTCGCCCTGGCCACGGCCGCCTTCGCCGCCGTCGTCACCGAACTGCTGCCCGCCGGTCTGCTGCCCCGCATGGCCCCCGCGCTCGGCGTCCCCGAGTCCCGGGTGGGCTTCCTGGTGACGGGATACGCGGTGGCGTCGTTCGCGGCGGCGATCCCGGTGACCGCCCTGGTGCGCGGCCTGCCCCGGCGCCCGGTGCTCATCGGCACGCTGCTGGCGTTCGCGTCGAGCAACACGGTGGTCGCCGTGTCGTCCTCGTACGGCGTCACGTTCGCCGCGCGGCTGTCGGCCGGGGTGGCGGGCGGCACGCTGTGGGCGATGCTCGCCGGGTACGCGGCGCGGATGGCGCCGGGCGAACGGCGTGGCCGGGCGATCGCGGTGGTGCTGGCCGGCATCACCCTGGCCCTGTCGCTGGGCGTGCCCGCCGGGACGGCGCTGGCCGCGCTCGTCGGCTGGCGGGCGGTGTTCGGGCTGCTGGCCGGGGTGGCGGTGCTGCTCGTGGTCTGGGTGCGCCGGCGGGTCCCGGGCTTTCCCGGCGAGCCCCGCGCCGGCCGCGCCCCGCTCCGGCGGGTCGCCGTGCTCCCCGGGATCCCGCTGATCCTGTCCGTGACGCTGTTCCTGCTGCTGGGCCACCAGGTGATGTACACGTACGCGGCCCCGTTCGCCGCGCACGCGGGGTTCGGCCGCACCGACGTGGTGCTGCTGGTGTTCGGGGCGTCGACGGTCGCCGGGATCTGGGGGACGGGGCTGCTCGTCGACCGGCGTCCCCGGGCCACCCTGCTGGGCGCCCTCGCCCTGTGCGCCGTGGTCATGCTCGCGCTCGGCCGGTACGCCGAGGTCCCCGCCGTGCTGCTGGTCTCGGTCGCCCTGTGGGGGGTGGCCTTCGGCGGGACGCCGACCCTCCTCCAGACGGCCCTGGTCGACGCCTCGGGTCCGGCCGCCGCGGACGTCGCGACCTCGCTGCAGACCACGGTCTACAACGCGGGCATCGCGGGCGGCTCGCTGACCGGCGGTGTCGTCCTGGACGCGAGCGGCGCGGGCGCGCTGCCGTGGGCGGCGCTCCCGCTGGTCGTCCTCGCCCTCACCGCCGTCGCGGTGGGGCGGAGGCACGCCTTCCCCGCGGTGCGGGGTCCAGGCTGACCGCCGAAGATCATCCCGTCGCGAGGAGGACCGCGCACGAGGGTGAAGGACGACGAACTCCCCCACCTGCGCCGGTGTGTCGAGCTGGCCGCCGAGGCGCTGCGAGCCGGGGACGAACCGTTCGGCTCGGTGCTGGTCGGCGGGGACGGCACGGTGCTCGCCGAGGACCACAACCGGGTGGCGTCGGGTGGCCGGACCCGCCACCCCGAGTTCGCCCTGGCCCGCTGGTCGGCGGTCCGGCTGTCGCCCGAGGAGCGGGCGGCGGCCACCGTCTACACGTCCGGCGAGCACTGCCCGATGTGCGCGGCAGCCCACGCCTGGGTGGGCCTCGGCCGCATCGTGTACGTCGCCTCCTGTGCCCAGCTCGCCGGCCGGCCGGCCGAGTGGGGCGTCCCCGCGCCGCCCGTGCGTGCCCTGCCGGTCCAGGAGATCGCGCCCGGGGTGACCGTGGAGGGGCCGGTCCCCGGGCCGGCGGAGGAGGTGCGGGGACTGCACCGGCGGTTCTACGGCGCCTGAGGGCGGGCCGCGGGAGTCGCCCGCCCGGCGACGACCGCGGGACGCCCCCCGCCGGGGGCGCGGATCAGCGCTCCGCGCCCGGCCGGAACCGGCGGTACAGCAGCGCTCCGCCGAGGATCAGCGCCGTGCTGCCCAGGAGGGCGGGGGCGGTGGCGTCGGCTCCCGTGCGGGCCAGGGACGGAGCGTGCGCCACGGGCGCCGTGGCCTCGGGGGCCGGGGCCTGCGGCGCCTTGTCCGGCGGCATGGTCTTCGGGATCGTCGGACCCGGCTCGGACGCGGCGGGCGGGGTGTGCCGCACCGGCGGCTCGGCCGGGTGTGCCGGCTCCTCCTCCGAGATGTTCCCGGACTTGTTGTCGAACGCCGGGTTCAGGATGCCGACGACGTCCAGGCTGTTGCCGGTGGCGTTCACCGGGACGTCGACCGGCACCTGCACCTCGTTGCCGGAGACGGCGCCCGGCGAGTGCGCCGCCTCGCCGTACGCCTTCGCGCCGTGCTTGCCGTGGTCGTCGTGCTGATGGCCCGAGCTCACGTTGGCGCACGTGTTGCCCGCGGCGGGGTTCAGCAAGCCCACCACGTTCACGGTGTTCCCGCACAGGTTCACCGGGAGGTGCACCGGCACCTGGACGTTGTTGCCGGAGATGAAGCCCGGCGAGCCGGCCGCGGTTCCGCTCGCGCCGGAGTCGGCGAACGCGGGCAGCGTCATGGCCATCGCGCCCGAGGCGGCGGCGACGGCGATCACACCGTTTCGGGTAACCCGTCTCATGGGTCCCTGCCTTCCAGACATGGTCGCGGGCGCTCGCCCGCACCCCGTAGAACGCAGACGAACTCGTCCCAGTTATGCCTATTCGGGCTTTCACCCCAACGAGGTGACGCAGTCGAACAAAACGACGCCTGCGCCCCAGGCGCTCGGTACGGGCGCCGCAGGGCGGCCGCGAGGGTGCCTCCGCCGTCCGGAGGCGGCCCCCGCACGGCCCGCCTATCGTGGGCGAAGGCGCCGGTTCGCGGTCCGCTGTGGGGCGCCCCTGGAGGCACTGATGCTGGCCAAGCTGTCGAGGCGGCCTCTGCCGCGGCGCTGCGCGCTCGCCGTGGCCGCCGCACTGACCCTGGTGGGCGCGGGACTGCCCACGGCGGCCGCGGGCACGGACGGTGACCCCGGACCCGGTCTGTCGCGGTTCTACGGACAGAAGGTCGCCTGGACGCGCTGCGAGAGCGACGGGATGCCCCGCGACCTGCAGTGCGGCAAGGTGACCGTCCCGCTCGACTACGCGCGCCCCGGGGCCGGCACCCTCGACCTGGCGCTCGCCCGCTACCGGGCCACCGGCGACCGGCGCGGCTCGGTGGTGCTGAACTTCGGCGGGCCGGGCGGCCCGGGCGTGCCCGAACTGGCGTTCGCCGGCAAGGACTTCCTGGAACTCACCGACGGGTACGACGTGGTCTCCTTCGACCCCCGGGGCGTCGGCCGGTCCTCTCCGGTCAGCTGCGGGGACGGCGAGGACGCCGCCCTCGCCGCCCTCGCCGCCACCCCGGCCGACGTGACCGACCCCCGGCTGCTGCTGGACCGGCTCAAGAAGGCGGCCGCGGCCTGCACGAAGCACTCCGGGCCCGTCCTGCCGCACATAGGGACCGTCGACGCGGCCCGGGACCTGGACGTGATGCGTGCGGCGCTGGGCGACGACAAGCTGAACTTCCTGGGCTTCTCGTACGGCAGCCGGCTCGGCGCGGTGTACGCCGCCCGGTTCCCCGACCGGGTGGGCCGGCTCGTCCTGGACGGCGTCGACACGCTCACCGAGCCGCTGGCGCAGCAGGGCATCGCGAGCGCCCGGGGGCAGCAGGTGGCCCTCGACGACTTCGTCGGCTGGTGCGCCGAGGACATCGCCTGCCCGTTCGGGCAGGACCCGCGCAAGGCCCGGGAGGAGGTCGTACGGCTCGTCCGCTCGCTGGACCGGGACCCGGTGGCGACGGACTTCGGTGAGCCGTTCACCGGGCAGGACCTCGTGGGGGCCATCGGGCAGGGGCTGTACAGCAAGGATCTGTGGCCGTCCCTGGAACGGGCGCTCGCGCAGCTCGTCGAGCACGGGGACACCAGCGGGGTGATGGCGTTCGCGACCGGGGGCCTGGCGCTGCCGTTCCGCGACCCGGGCGGCACCGAGCCCACCGGGGGCCTGGTCGACGAGGAGGACGTCCCCCTCGACAACCTGCCGGCGGCGCTGATGGCGATCAACTGCGCGGACGACCCCGACCGCCCCACCGCCGCGCGGGTCACCGCCGACCTGAAACGGCTGCGCTCCGCCTACGAGGAGGCGTCGCCGGTCTTCGGCCGGTACCGGCTCGTCCAGGTCCTGATGTGCTACGGCCGGCCCAAGGGCACCGACTACATCCGCGACGAGGTGAAGGACCTCGACACGCCGAAGATGCTGCTCGTGGGGACCCGCGGCGACCCGGCGACGCCGTATCGCTGGACCGTCGAGACGGCGCAGCGGCTCGGGCCGTCGGCCGTGGTGCTCGACAACCGCAGCGAGGGCCACACCGGGTACGGCTCGTCCAAGTGCGTGCACCGCAAGGTCGACGACTTCCTGCTGTACGGCTCCCTGCCGTCGAGCGGCAGCTCCTGCGGGGCCGACGAGGACCGCTGAGTGCTCCGGTACCTGACGCTGCTGGTCGTCGTGGTCGCCGCCGCCGGGGCGACGGCCGCCGCCCGCACCGTGTCCCCCTGGTGGTGGTGCGCGGCCGGGCCGCTGCTGGCGTCGGCCGCTCTGGGCTGCCGGGACCTGCTGCAGCGCCGCGACCCGGTGCTGCGGGGGCATCCGCTGACCGGCCGGCTGCGGGGCGGGCCCGCCGCCGTCCGGGACCGCGCCGGGGACGTGGACGTGTCGGCGGGCGGCCACGAGTTCCTCGTGCCGTCCCTGCGTCCGGCCGAGCCGCCGGAGGAACCGCCGGTGGTGCGGGTGGGCGGCCCCGACTGCCGGCAGCCGTACGACATGGCGCTGCTGAACGTGTCCGGGATGAGTTACGGGGCGCTGTCGCCGCGGGCGGTCCTCGCGCTGAACCAGGGCGCGCGGCTGGGGCGCTTCGCCCAGGACACCGGGGAGGGCGGGCTGTCGGAACACCACCTGCGCGGCGGCGGGGACCTGGTCTGGGAGATCGGCACGGGGTACTTCGGCTGCCGGACCGGCGACGGCGGCTTCGACGCGCGGGAGTTCGCGGACAAGGCGGCGCTGCCGGAGGTGAAGTGCGTGTCGCTGAAGCTCTCGCAGGGGGCCGCGCCGGGCGGCGGCGGGGTCCTGCCGGGGGTGAAGGTGAGCGCCGGCGTCGCACGGGAGCGCGGTGTGCCGGTGGGCGGGACGGTGGTGTCGCCGCCGCGCCACCGGGTGTTCTCGACGCCGCGCGAACTGGTGCTGTTCCTGGCGCGGCTGCGGGAGCTGGCGGGCGGCAAGCCGGTCGGCTTCAAGCTGTGCGTGGGATCACGGCGGGAGTTCCTCGCGGTGTGCCGGGCGATGGTCGCGGAGGGGGTGGCGCCGGATTTCGTGGTGGTGGACGGGGCGGAGGGCGGGACCGGCGCCGCGCCGGCGGAGTACGCCGGCCGGCTGGGCATGCCGCTCACGGAGGGGCTGATCACCGTGCACAACGCGCTCGTCGGCGCCGGTCTGCGCGACCGGGTCCGGATCGGGGCGAGCGGGAGGGTCGCCACGGGCCCGGACATCGTCAGGCGCCTGGTCCAGGGCGCCGACTACACCAACTCCGCACGCGCGATGATGCTCGCCCTCGGCTGCGTCGAGGCACGCCGCTGCCACACCGGCGCCTGCCCGGCGGGCATCACGACCCAGGACCCGCTGCGGACGCGCGCCCTGCACGTGACCGAGCGGTCCCGGCGCGTCCACGACTACCAGCGGGCCGCGGTCCGTGGCGCCGTCCGCGTCATGGCGGCGATGGGCGTACGGGAGCCGGGCGGTCTCACCCCCGCCCACCTGGTACGGCGGACGGGGCCGGCGACGCTCCGCTCGTACGCGGAGCTGTACGAGTGGCTGGAGCCGGGCGCGCTGCTCGCCGGGCCGCCCCCGTCGTGGGCGGCGGACTGGAAGGCCGCGGACCCGGACTCGTTCGGCCGGGGCGGCGGGGGGCGGTGACGGTGACCGGCGGGCGGGACGGCGGGGACGGGCCGGGCGGGACGGCGGGGACGGGTCAGGCGGGGCGCCCGGCGGGGACGGGTCAGGCGGGGGTCACGAAGGCGTCGATCGCGGCCGTCAGCTCGGCCGGCTTCTCCACGGGCAGCTCGTGGCCCGCGTCGAGGATGCGGACGGTGGCGTCCGGATAGGCCTTGGCCATCCGCAGCATCTGCCGCACCGGCAGCTGGATGTCGTGGTAGCCGTGGATCATCAGGGTGGGTGTGCGGATCTCCCCCGCCCGGTCCAGGACGTCGAACGCGCGCATGGCGCCGTACAGTGTCATGACCACCTCGCGGGGGGTGTCCGCGGAGGACTTCACGTAGGCGCGGATCTCGTCGCGCGGGTAGCCGGGGGCGAAGGCGCGCTGGATGTTCGTGGCGACGAACAGCTTGTAGGGGACGAGGGTGGAGGCGGCCATCAGCAGGCCCCTGCCCCGGCTGTAGGTCATCCGGCCGATGGAGTTCACCAGCACCATGCGCTCGACGCGCTCGGGGTGGGCGAGGGCGATGGTCTGCGCGATCATCCCGCCCATCGAGTGGCCGACCAGGACGAACCGCTCGGCCTCCAGGTGGTCGAGGAGGGCGAGGACGTCGTCCGCCAGCTCCCGGATCGTCTTCACGCCCGCCCCGCCGCTCTCGCCGTGCCCGCGCAGGTCGAGCCGGATCACCCGGCGCGTCCGGGAGAAGTGCGCCACCTGGTGGTCCCAGCGGTGCCGGTTCGCCGTCCAGCCGTGGACGAACACCAGGGGCGCCCCGCCGCCGTCGCGCGGGCCCTCGTCGTCGTACGCCAGGGTCGCGCCGTCGACTGCGAACTGCGGCATGGGTGCCTCCTGCGGTGCCGTCCGGTTACTGCCGCGTACGGTAACCGGACGGCGGGGCCGCCGTCACCCGTCGTCCGCCGGGGGAATCGAGGACCCGTCCGAAGAGGGCGGGCGCTGCGCCGCGCCGGGGAAGGCGTCCGGGCAGTCGTGCGGCCCGGGAACTCGGCGCAGCGGGCGTCGGGCCGGGACCGCCGGCGGGCGGCGTCCCGACGAGTTCACCGGTGCGGACTTCCTCCCGGCGGACTCACGCCACGACCGGATCACCCTAGCCGGAAAGAGGCTGATTCGCCCCCGAATGCCCGGTACGCGAATCAGCCCTATCGTGCTGCTATGGAGCACGCACTCAGCCCCGCGACCCTCTCCGAACTGCGCCGTCCGCGCCCCTATCCCGCGGTGTCCGTGCTGACCCCGACGCACCGCCGCGAACCCGGCAACACCCAGGACCGGGTGCGCCTGCGCAACGCCGTGACGGAGGCCAAGAAGCAACTGGAGAACGACCCGTCGGTCACCCGGGAGCGGCGCGTCGACGTCGCCCGGCAGCTCGACCGCGCCCTGTCCGAGGTCGACCTGACGCACACCGAGGACGGCCTGGTGATCTTCGCCGCGCCGGGCGAGCACCAGGTGTGGTCCCTGGCCCGGTCCGTGCCCGAACGCGTCGTCCTGTCGGACACCTTCCTCACCCGCAACCTGGTCTCCGCCCAGGCCGCCGAGCGCCCGTTCTGGGTGCTGTCGGTCTCGGCCGACCGCGTCACCCTGTGGAACGGCGGCGGCGACCGGGTCGTCGAGGCGCACACCGGCGGCTTCCCGATGGTCAGGAGCCCGATGCACTTCGACGCCGAGCGGATGGAGCGCGTCGGCAACCCGCCGAGCACCTTCCGCGACGAGGGCACCCGCCACTTCCTGCGCGACGCCGACACCGCCCTGGCCCGGCTGCTGCGCCAGGACCCGCGGCCGCTGTACGTGACCGGCCAGCCGGCCGCGCTCTCCCTCCTGGACGAGTTCGGCGGTGTCGCCCGCGGCGCGGTGCACGTCCCGCACGGCGGCCTCGCCCACGGCTCCGCCGACGCCGTGTGGCAGGCCGTGGGCCCGCTGCACGACGCGCAGACCCGCCACGACGCCGCGGCCGTGACCCGGGAACTGGAGTCGGCCCGCGGCCACCGGACCTTCGCCGCCGGTGTCGACGAGGTCTGGCGCAACGCCTGCGAGGGCCGGGTCAGGCTGCTGGCGGTGGAGGAGAACTACCGCGTCACGGTCCGCGACGACGGCGCCCACCTGACCCCGGCGGCGAGCGGCGACCTGGACGCCCGCGAGGACATCGTCGACGAGATCGTCGAACAGTGCCTGGACAAGGGCGCCGACGTGCGCTTCCTCCCCGACGGCGCCCTGGGCGACGTGGACGGCATCGCGGGGGTGCTCCGCTACTGAGTCGGCCCTGCCCGGCGTTCCGGCCGGCGGCGTACGCTACGGCGTGATCACCGGCCGGGAGGGAGAGGGCACGTGGGTGACCTGCTGGGCGTGGCGGTGCTGGGTGCCGGACACATGGGAGCCGACCACGTACGACGCCTCGATCGCGTGGTGAGCGGCGCCAGGGTCGCCGCCGTGGCCGACCCCGACGCCGCCCGCGCCGAGAAGGCGGCGGCCGGAATCGAGGGGGTCTCGCTCCACACGGAGGCGGAGGCCGCGCTGGACGCCCCGGGCGTCGGTGCCGTGCTGATCGCCTCGCCCGGCCCCGCCCACGAGGAGGCGCTGCTCGCGGCCTTCGCCCGCGGTCTGCCGGTGTTCTGCGAGAAGCCCATGGTGCCGGACTCCGCCGGCGCCCTGCGCGTCCTGGAGACGGAGGCGCGCCGGGGCCGGCGGCTGGCCCAGATCGGCTTCATGCGCCGCTACGACACCGGGTACCGCGGGCTCAAGGCCCTGCTGGACGACGGGCGGCTGGGGCGGCCGCTGATGCTGCACTGCACCCACCGCAACGTCTCCTCGCCGCCCGGCTTCACCAGCGCCATGCTGATCGACAGCTCCGTCTCGCACGAGATCGACGCGGCCCGCTGGCTGCTGGGCCAGGAGCTGACCGCGGTCACCGTGCTGCGGCCGCGCCCCTCCGCCGGCGCCCCGGACGGCCTCCTCGACCCGCAGTTCGTGCTCTTCGAGACCGACGGCGGCGCCCTGGTCGACGTGGAGGTCTTCGTCAACTGCGGCTTCGGCTACCAGGTGCGCTGCGAGGCCGTGGGCGAGGCGGGCAGCGCGCGCGTCGGCGACGACCACGGCGTGCTCGTCACCGCGCACGGCTCGGCCGGCACGGACGTGCCCCGGGACTACCTGGTCCGGTTCGCCGACGCCTACGACCGCGAGGTGCAGGCATGGGTCGACGCCACCCGCCGGGGCGTGGTCACCGGCCCGAGCGCCTGGGACGGCTACGCGGCCTCCGCCGTCGCCGAGGCCGGGGTCCGCGCCCTGGAGAGCGGCGCCCGCGTGACCGTCGACCTCGCCCCGCGCCCGGACCTGTACCGCTGACGGCGAGGACGCCGCGCCCCGGACCCCGCCGGGGAGCGCGTCAGACGTTGCCGAGGAGGGCGTCCAGTCCCCGCTCCAGCTCGGCGCCGACGTCCTCCCGCCCCGCCGGGACGACGGCGTGGCTCCGCAGCAGGAACCGGCGCAGGGCGGCCGTGTCGAACCGGAGCAGCGCCAGCCCGAGCGGCGAGTGGAGCTCCATGACCGTACGGGTCCGGCCGCACGGCCAGATCTGCACGTCGCCGTCGCCCGCCGGCCCGCGCAGCCCCTCCTCCAGCAGCGCACGGCCGAAGGTCCAGGTGACGGCCTCACCCTCGAGACACGCCTCGGGCGGGAAGTCGAGGTGCACGGCCAGCGGGTCGCGGGACGAGTAGCGGAGCACGGCGGGCACCGGCAGCTCCTGCTCCTGGGACGCGACCAGCTGGGCGCGGGCGGGCTGTTCGACGGTGACGTGGGCGAGGTCCATGCGCGGTCTCCGCAGCGGTGAGAGGTCGGCCGTTTCGGCGTGCTGGTTGTAGGACCTCGCGGAGGCCGATCGCATTACGCGAAAGCGGTCCGAATCGATGTGAGCTGCGTCACGAACGCAGTGGCCGCCCCGCCGAGCCCCCAGATCATGGAACACACGACCCTCGAACACCCGGGCGGACCCCGTGGAGCCATGCCGCGAACCATTCAAGTGGCGTAGTTCGCCTACGACTTGGCCGCGAAACGGCCTACACCCTCCACCTCGCCCGACGCCACCGTGAAGACTGTGGCATATGCCGGACGCATCACCGGATCGTGTGTTGCCAAATCCCTTACACGCGGTCGCGGGCTGTGCAACAGTCGTAACGGCCCTTCCGTCAGCCCCGGCCCGTCCCGTCCCCCCGCATCGGAGTGCGTCATGCCGTCCCATCTGTCTGCGGACCGCCCCGCCGCCCAGCCGCCAGGACGTGGCCCGGTCGACGCGCTGATCACGCAGACACGACGACTCAAGGGCGAGGTGGACGCCGTACGACGGGACGCCCAGGGCGACGGAACGGACCCGCGGGAACGCTGGCAGCGGGCCCTCTGCGACCTGGCGCTGCATCAGCTGAACGACCTCCACGCGCACTTGGCGGAACTGCGGGACGGCCCGCCCGTACCGGAGACGGCGCCCGCCCGGCCCGCCTCCCGGCACGAGGCGCTGCTCAGCCGGGTCGGCAGCGCGGAATGGAACCTCCTGACCGACGAGGCCGTCTGGTCCACGGAGCTGTACCGGCTCCTCGGCCGCGACCCGTCCGCCCCCGCGCTCACCCTCGACGAACTGCCCTCGCTGGTCCTCGAGGAGGACCGCCCCCGGCTCACCGCGATGGTCACCGACTGTCTCGTCGACGCCCGTCCCATCGACGGCGAGTTCCGGATCGTCCGACCGGACGGCGCGGTCCGGACCGTGCACATGATGGGCGAGCCCGTGCTCGGCGCCGACGGCAGCACCGCCACGATGTGGGCCGTGCTGCGCGACGTGAGCGAACTGCGCCGCAGTCAGCGGGCGGTGCGCGAGACCCGTGACTCGCTGCACCGCCGGCGCCCGCCGGCCCGGACCGGGCACCGGCTCGCGGTCGAGCCGGGGGAAGCCGCACGGCCCGCCTGGTCCGGTTCCCTGCGGCTCCCGCGGCAGGGCCCCCGCCGTCTCGACATCGACGCGCACCACCTGCCCGCCCGCACCGGCTCCCTGATCGGCGGCGGCTGGTACGACGCGCTCGAACTCCCGGACGGCGACACGCTGTTGAGCGTCGGCGACCTCACCGGGCACGGGCCGGCCGTCGCGTCCACCACGGCGATGACGCTGGGCGCCCTGCGCGGCATGGCGATGGCGGGCACCCGGCCCGCCCAACTGATGGCCTGGCTCAACCAGTTACTGGACACCGGCGCCCAGCCGGCCCTGGCCGGCGCCGTCTGCTGCCGCTACCGCCCCCGGACCCGCACCCTGACATGGGCGCAGGCCGGGCACCCCGCCCCGGTGCTCTTCCGCGACGGGACGGGGCGCCGGCTCGGCGCACCGGACGGCGTCCTCCTCGGCGCCACCCCGGGCGCCGCCTACCGACAGGCCGAGGAGACCCTCCAGGAGGGCGACCTCCTGCTGCTGCACACCACCGGGCTGGCGCCCTCCGGCGGCGAACCCGTCGACGCGGCCGTCCTGCTGGACCTGGCCCCGCGCTTCGAGCCGGCGCACACCGCGCAGGAGTGCCTGCGGACGGTCGTGGAGGAACTCGGCGCGAGCGAACGCGAGGACGACGCCTGCGTCCTCGTGGCCCGGGTGACGCCGTGACGGACCGCTACCGCGTCCACGCCTGAGCGGTGACGGGTACCGCACCTACGCCTGAGCGGTGTTGCCGCCCCGCCCTCCCCTCGCCTTCGGCAGCGCCTCCCGGATCTCCTCGCGCAGCTCGCTGATCCTCGGGTAGTCGGCGTACTCCGCGGTGAGCCGGTACATCTGGCGCAGCCGGTCCCAGGTGCGGCGGGAGGAGTTCGACCCCATCGCCATCAGGGCCAGCCGGGCGTAGCGGTCCGCCTGTTCGGGGTCGTTCGCGATGAAGCACGCCGACGCCATGGACAGGTGGTCGAAGATCTTCGACCGCTCCCGTCCGTCGACCCGCAGCGCGAGCGCCTTCTGCGCGTAGTACTGGGCGTGCGCGGCCGCCCCGGGCTCGAACTCGGCCAGCGTGCGGTAGGCCAGGGCCTGCATGCCGTACAGGTCCTCGTCCTTGAAGGTCTGCATCCAGGCCGGCGGCCGCACGTCGCCCTTGTCGGAGACGAACAGGTCCTCCGCCCGGCCCAGGGTGCGGCGCATGGCCTGGCCCTTGCCCATCGACGCCTGCGCCCAGGCCTCGACGGTGTGGAACATCGCCCTGGTGCGCGGCAGCACCTCGTCGCCGGAACCGGACTGGGCGAGCTTCATCAGGTCGAGGGCCTCGTCGGGCCGGCCCAGGTGGACCATCTGACGGGCCGCCCGGGACAGCGCCTCACCGGCCCGCGGCCGGTCACCGCCCTCTCGCGCGGCGTGCGCGGCGATGACGAAGTACTTCTGGGCCGTGGGTTCCAGGCCGACGTCGTGCGACATCCAGCCGGCGAGGACGGCGAGGTTGGCGGCGACGCCCCACAGGCGCCGCTGGAGATGAGGGGGGTGGCGGTAGGCGAGCATGCCGCCCACCTCGTTGAGCTGGCCCACCACGGCCTTGCGCTGGAGCCCGCCGCCCCGGGCCGCGTCCCAGGCCCGGAACACCTCGACCGAGCGTTCCAGTTCGTCGACCTCCTCCGCCCCCACGGGGGCGGCCTCGTAACGGTCGAGCCCGGCGGAGTCGGCGTGCAGGAGGGGATGGCCGGCGACGGGGGCGTCGCCGGAGAGAGTGGGGTCGGTGTGCAGCCATTCGTACATGGCACTGCTGAGTGCTGGTCCCGCGGCGAGCACGGCACCCGCGCCCACCAAGCCGCGTCGGTTGAGCATGAGGTCCATTCCCGTGAATTCGGTGAGGACCGCGGCGGTCCGTTCGGGCGCCCACGGCACGCCGTCGGGATGTTCCGCGCTCCCGCCGTGTGGCCGTCTCCCCGCACGCCCGTGCCGCACCAGACCTAGGTCCTCGATGGTCACGACACGGCCGAGACGCTCGGTGAACAGAGCCGCCAGCACCCGCGGCACCGGATCGCGCGGGATCTCTCCCGTGTCGATCCACCGCCGCACCCGGGAGGTGTCCGTCGCCAGCTGGGGGTGGCCCATGGCCGCCGCCTGCCGGTTGACCAGCCTCGCGAGTTCGCCCTTGGACCAGCCGGCCAGGCCGAACAGGTCCGCGAGCCGGGTGTTGGGTTGTCCGCTCACGTAAGCCCCCAGGTTCTCGGCTGAGTTGACAGTAGCCGGGCGAAAGTTGCCGGGCGACTATTCGCCAGGGTTTCGCCAGGGTCCGCCAGATGGTGTGCCACCGGCCCACGGGTGTCAGGTAGGAACGCGCCACCCCGACCCGGTCGCCGAGGGACATTCCCCAGGGTGCACCCGGGAGGCCGGGCCGGGCGGCGCTTTGTCCTCAAGGCACACGAAGGGATCTGTCCCGCCCATGTACGCAGCATCGTCCTCCGTGTCCGCCCCGCCCCGGTCGCTGCACTCCCGCCCGGGCGGCGGCGGCCCCTACCTCGCCCCCGCGCGGCCGGCGGCCCCCGTGCTCGGCGCGGGCGGCGCCCGCCGTCCCGCGGGGCTCGGCACGCAACCGCTCAGCGGGAGACTCGACCTGTCCGGCCCCCAGGGCGCGCAGCTGCGCGCGGCGATCGCGTCGGTGCACCGCATCTGCCCGGAGTTCGCGCCGGTGCAGGTGCTCCGCCGCAGCGGCCGCTCCGTGCTCCTGGTCGGCACGACGGGACGCAGCACGGCCGTCGCGAAGTGTCTGCTGGACCACTCCCCCGTGTGGGCGGAGCGGATCAGGCACGAGATAGCCGCATACCGCACGTTCGTCCGGCACCGCCCCCCGGTACGGGTGCCGAGGCTGATCGCGGCGGACCCGGACAACTGCGCGCTCGTCGTCGAACGGATGCCGGGACGGGTCGCGGCCCTCCAGCGGCACCCGGTGGAGCCCCCGCCGCGCGCGGACATCAGGGCGGCGCTCGGCGCGGTCTGCCGGCTCAACGCCTGGCGGCCGCCGGCGGGCACGTTCGACGCGCCGCTGGACTACGCGGCGCGGATCTCCCGGTACCACGAGCTGGGTCTGCTCACCGACCGGGACCTGGGGGACCTGCAGAAGCTGCTGCACGGCATCGCGGCGGCCGCGGGCCGCCAGGGCATGGGCCAGTTCTGCCACGGCGACGCCCTCCTGTCGAACATCCTCGTGTCACCGGCCGGTCCAGTGCTGGTGGACTGGGAGCACGCGGGGTGGTACCTGCCGGGGTACGACCTGGCGACGCTGTGGTCGGTGCTGGGGGACGCACCGGTGGCGCGCCGTCAGATCAGCCAGATCGCCCAGTCGGCGGGCCCGGCCTCGCGCGACGCGTTCCTGGTGAACCTGATGCTGGTGCTGACCCGGGAGATCCGCACCTACGAGACGGCCGTGCAGCGTTCGATGCACGACACGGCCCCGACGGCGGCCCATCCGGGTGCCGCGCCGTCCGGCGAGGAGCAGCGGCTGCTGCTGCGGCGGCTGCACGACGACTGCCAGATGGCCCGCCGGGCCGTGCGGGCGGCGGTCGGCACCCGCTGAGGGGAGAGGGGTCCGCGGTGCGCCAGAGCGGCGGCGCACCGCGGACCCCCGTGCGTCCGGCACCGATCCGTCCGCCGCGCGCGTGACGTCCACGCCCGTGGGTCCCACGCCCGTGACCCGCACGCGCGTGACCTCCGTTCGTACGGCCCCCCGCCCCCGGGACCCCGTTCGTACGACCTCCATTCGTATGATCGTCCGCACGGTGGTGCACTCGTCCCTTGGCGTACGCCACTGACGCCCCGCAGGTCGGGACGCCGCCGCCGCGAAACTCGCCGAACCCCTGTTGACGTGGGAAATTCCCCTGCTGTGCGCATGATTGACGGACCGTCGGCAAGCCGGTACCACTGCCTCACGCCCGGCCCCGCACGCCCCGCTCCGCACGCTCGTCCCAGGAGGCCGCCTTGCGAGGAACCGTCACCCGCCCCGGACCACTCCCCGGCTCCGCACGCACCCGCAGAGCCGTCGGCGCCCTGGCGTCGACGGCTCTGCTCCTCCCCCTGCTGGGCGCGACGTCCGACCCGGGCCCGCCCGGCGACGGCGCGAGGGGACTCCAGCAGGCGTTCGCCGCCGCGGCCGAGCGGTACCACGTGCCCCAGAGCGTGCTGCTCGGCGTCTCCTACCTCCAGTCCCGCTGGGACTCGCACGACGGCGCGCCCAGCGTGACCGGCGGCTACGGCCCGATGCACCTCACCGACGCCCGCACCGCCCTCACCCCGGCCCCGCACCACAGCGCGGGCGCGGAGGACCCCCGCGGCGACGGCGCCCGCGGGCCCCTGCACCCCCGCAAGGCGCTCCCCGACGACGCCGAGATCCCCGCCCGTCTGAAGACGCTCGTGCGGGCGGCCGAGCTGACCGGCATGAGCCCGGAGAAGCTGCGCACGGACCCCGCGGCCAACGTGGCCGGCGGCGCCGCCCTGCTCGCCGCTGCCCAGCGCGACCTGAACGCACCGCTGAGCCCCGATCCGGCGGACTGGTACGGCGCCGTGGCGCACTTCTCGGGCGCCGACGACAGGACCACCGGCGCCACCTACGCCAACGACGTGTACGACGTGCTCCGCGTCGGCGCGCAGCGCACCACGGACTCCGGGCAGCGGGTCGTCCTGCCCGCGCAGCCGGGGCTGGTGCCGGACGTCGCGCAACTGCGGCGCACCGGTCTGCGCACGGCCTCGGCCGCGGGCACCGAGTGCCCGGCGACCGTGTCCTGCGAGTGGATCCCGGCGCCCTACGAGCAGTTCGGCGACGGCGACTACGGCAACCACGACCTGGGCGAGCGCCCGGCGTCGCAGTCCGTCGAGTACATCGTCGTCCACGACACCGAGGGCGGCTGGGAGGGCGTCATCAACCTGGTCCAGGACCCGGCCTACGTGTCCTGGAACTACTCGCTGCGCTCCACCGACGGCCACGTCGCGCAGCACGTGAAGGCGAAGGACGTGGCCTGGCACGCGGGCAACTGGTACGTCAACGCCAAGTCGATCGGGCTGGAGCACGAGGGCTTCCTGGCCTTCCCGGACTCCTGGTACACGGAGGCGATGTACCGGTCGTCGGCGCGCCTGGTGACGTACCTGGCCGCGAAGTACGGCATCCCCCTGGACCGGCAGCACATCCTGGGCCACGACAACGTGCCCGGCCCGACGACGGCGACCGTCCCGGGCATGCACACGGACCCGGGCCCGTACTGGGACTGGCGGCACTACTTCGAGCTGCTGGGCCGCCCCTTCCAGGCCACGGCCGGCAAGGCGGGTTCCCTGGTGACGATCCTGCCGGACTACCGGGCCAACCAGCCGGTGTACACGGGCTGCGTCACCAAGGGCGAGCCGTGCGCGGCGCACGGGTCCGGTGAGGTGCGGCTGTACGCGGACCACTCGGAGACCTCGCCCCTGATCAAGGACATCGGTCTGGGCACCACGCCGTCCACCGGGGTGAACGACCTCTCGTCACGGGTGTCCACGGGGCAGCAGTACGCGGTCGCCGACCGGTGGGGCGACTGGACGGCGATCTGGTACCTGGGGCAGAAGGCCTGGTTCCGCAACCCGGCGAAGCAGCCGGCGGCGGTGCCCGCGACCGGCCTGGTGGTCACCCCGAAGGACGGCGTGGACAGCGTCCCGCTCTACGGGCGGGCCTACCCGGAGGCGTCGGCGTATCCGGCGGGGGTCCCCGCGCAGCCGGTCTCACCGCTGCCGTACCGGCTGCCGAAGGGCCAGAGGTACGTGGTCGGTGACACGGTGCCGGGCGAGTACTACTACGCGGTCACCTTCACCACCGACGCACACCGGGTGGTGGTCGGCAAGGACCTGTACTACGAGATCCAGTACGGGCACCGCGTGGCGTTCGTCCGGGCCGCGGACGTACGCGTGTCGGCCGTCTGAACCGGTCAGCCCTGCTGGAAAAGCTCCGCCGGGAGCGGCTTCAGCAGGGCGTACAGGTCGTCCGTGATCGGGCGGTCCCAGGCGGCGATGGTCACCAGGACGTTGTCGCTGCGGTCGAACTGCACGCAGGAGATCCGGCTCTCGGAGAGCTTGAGGCGGCGCACGATCAGCAGGTTGTCGCCCTGCATGACCGGCATGTCCTCGGTGCCGACGACGGTGACCTCCTCGTCGTTCTCCAGCGCGAGCAGCAGCTGGGCGACCTCGAAGGGCACCTGGCCCTCCTCGACCTCACGGGCCGGGGAGCCCTCGGGGAGGTTGCCGATGATCATCGCGGGGCCGCGGCCGCCGAAGAGGTCGTAGCGCAGGAAGACGCCCTGGCAGGTGCCGTCGGGGGCGGGCAGCAGGCCGGCGCCGAGATTGCCGGGCCAGTCGCCCGGGTCCATGGCCAGGACGTCGAAGTCGGGCCCGGCGGGGGTGGCGCTGCGGCGGCGGAGGAACGACATGCGGCCATGGTACGGGGTGCCGTGCGACGGCGCGGCCGAGGGAGCCGAGGGGGGCGGGCCGGGGTCGCCGTACGGATGACGGCGGTCGTGCGGTGCCGGTCGCGGGTCCGCCGCGGGGCGCGCGGGGACACCGCCCCGCGTCCTCGATCCGGACCGGGCCGGTGCCGTCAGGCCGTCGTCCTCCTGTGCCGTTCGTGGTGGCGCGCCACCCTCGCCCGGTTGCCGCAGGACGGCTTGCACCACTCCTGGCGGGGGTGGTCCTTGAGGAAGTAGCGGACGCAGCGCGGGGCGTGGCAGGCGCGCAGCCGGCGCCGGTCGGGGCCGGCGAGGAAGGCGATCGCGGCCTGCGCGAGCACGGCCGCGAGGTCGCCGCCGCCGCCCGCCGCCCGCCGGCCGGCGACGGGACCGGCGGCCTCGGCGTCCCAGCACAGGACGGGGACGGTGGGGGTGCGCGCGGCGGCCGCGTTGAGGCGCTCCAGGGCTTCGGGGACGGGCGGCAGCCGGGCCGCGTCGGCGGGGCTCGGCGCGCCGGGGCGCACGGCCCGGGCGAAGAGGGCCCGCACGGCGGCGCGCAGCTCGCGGACGGCGGCGAGGGCGGGGGCGTCGGCGACGTACCCGGAGGCGTCCGGGAGGTCGTCGGCGTGGGCCCGGACCCAGGCGGCGAGGCCGGCGGGGTCGGCCAGGTCGTCGGCGACCCCGCCGTGGCCGTCGTGCCGGACGGTCAGGGCGAGGTCCAGGGCGAGGCGGGTGTCGGCGGGAGCTGCGTCCTGCATGTACTGATGATAGGACCGCCGGTGTCCGTTGATCCGCTCCCCCTTCCCCGCCGTCCCCTTCCGCGGCGCCGGTCCGGCCGTCCGCCTCACTCCTCCCCCGGCGCCGGGGGCACGACCGCCACCGGGCTCGCCGCGTGCAGCAGGACGGCGTGCGTGACGGAGCCCAGCATGCGGGCGGGGGCCAGGAGCCGGCGGCGGTGGCGGCCCACCACGACCAGGCCGGCGTCCTGGGAGGCCGTGACGAGGTGGCCGGCCGCGTCGCCGGGGGCCGGGTGCACCTCGGCGCGGACGCCGGGGTGGCGTTCCCGGTGCGGGGCGAGGAAGCCCTCGGCGAGGGTGCGCGTCTCGTGCTCGACGGCCCCCTGCTCCACGGCCGGCGCGATCAGCTCGCCCGGCCCGGCCCACGTCTGCACGGGCCACGGGTAGGCGGCGACCACCTGGAGGCGGGCGTCGCGCAGGGCCGCCTCGGTGAAGGCGAAGCCGAGGGCGGCGTCGTCGGGGGCGTCCGCCTTGAGGCCCACGACGACGCGCGGCCCCGGTTCCGGCCGCGGGCCGTCGACCTCGCGGCCGGGCCGGGGCACGACCACGACCGGGCACTCGGCGTCCCGCGCGGCGGTCAGGCCGTTGGAGCCGAGCAGCAGGCGGGCGAAGCCGCCGCGTCCCCGGGAGCCGAGGACGAGCAGCGCGGCCTCGGCCCCCAGTCCGGGGAGGAGGGCTCCCGCGGGGCCGTCCAGTCCGACGTACTCCACGTCCGGCGCCTGAGCGGTCCGCGCCAGCCGGGCGCGGGCCTCGGCGAGCACCGGGTCCTCCTCCGGCGGCGGGGGGACGACGAGGGGGGCGCCGGGCGGGCTCCAGGCGGCGTACTGGCGCACGTGCGCCACCCGCAGCGGCGCGGCGCGCCGGCGCGCCGCGTCCAGCGCCCAGTCGAGGGCGTGCCAGCTGTCGTCCGAACCGTCGACCGCCGCGACGACCGGCAGGGTGCTCATGGTCCTCACCTCCGGGATACGACCTGTGTCCTGCCGGGGCCGGCCCGGCTCAGACGTCGGCCCCGGCCGGGCCCCGTGGACCGCGTGTCCGGAAAACGGCGGATGACACCGCCGGTTCGGCTCGCCGCGGCCGTCCGGTGGGTCCCGGAGCCTCGCGGTGGGGACCGGACCGTCAGGTCAGGTCGAACTCCCCCTCCCGCGCGCCGGAGACGAAGGCTCCCCACTCGGCGGGCGTGAAGATCAGGGAAGGGCTCTCGGGGCGGCCGCTGTTGCGCATCGCGACGAACCCCTCGACGAAGGCGATCTGGACATCCCCCAGGCCCCTGCTGCTGGACTGCCAGTCGGCCTTGCTGAGGTCCAGCTCCGGCTTGTCCCAGCCCGCGAACGGCTGCTGCTGGATGGTGCTCTCGGCCACGTCCGTGCTCCTCCCGGTTCGTCGTCCGCGGCCAGCCTAGCGATCGGCCACGGACGCGGACAGAGCACATGAGAAGGACCTTTCGGGAGTCACGGGAACGTGCGCCCACGAGCCGCCCGGAGAGGAACCGGGAGCCGCCGCCGCGGGGCGCGCCCGGGGACCGGCGCGGCGGGGTGTGACGGGGCGTCATGGCGGACCACCGGCGGGCGCGGGAGGCGGCGGTGGCGGAGAGACCGGTGAGCGCCGCCGTTCCCGGGCGCGGCGGAGAGACCGGTGAGCGCCGCCGTTCCCGGGCGCGGCGGAGAGACCGGTGAGCACCGTCATTCCCAGGGCGTGGCGGTCAGCCGGATCGCGGCCCCGGGCCCGAGGATCGGGTGGACCGATTCCGGGAAGGGGATGTCGGCCTGCCAGACGCCCGGTCTCGGGTCCTCGTCGCCGACCGGGCGGCCGGGCGGCCGGTGCTCCCAGATGGCGCCGGGGATCTCCGAGTTCCAGGCGGCCCAGACGCCGGGGCCGCTCTCGTCCGTGCCCACGTCGACGACCAGGATGTCGGCGAAGTCCGCGGTCTGTTCGAGGTGGTCGGTGAAGCTGAGGACGCCGTCCCGTTCCCGCACCGCCAGGAACCCCACGTGCAGCGCGTAGCGGAGGGTGGTGCTGCCCGGGGGGCGGGGCGCGTCGCCGCGCAGGAACGTCGTCGCCAGGTGGACGGGGGCGTCGGAGGCCGCCCCGCCGTCCGGGGCCGGCAACTGGATCGGGCACCGGTGGGCGGCGAGCCGTTCGTGCGTCACGACGGGCAGCCCCCGCACCGACAGCCGGGTCTCCGCCTGCCACGAGGTCCGGCCGTCGCCGGCCGGCGGCCGGTGGCCGACGAGCCGGGCTTCGACCCTCCGGTCGCCGAACAGGAAGCGCCGCAGGTTCTGGTAGCCCTCCTCGGAGTTCACCAGTCCGTAGCGGCCGCTGTGACTGCGGTGCACGAACGCCTGGTGCGCTCCCGTCACCCGGGCGTTGTCGATGTGGACCAGCCCGTCGCTGCGCGCCCCCACGGCGTACGCGGACGCGCCGTGGGCGACGTCGTAGTCGCCGGGGTTCGTGCCCACCAGGCAGAAGACCCGGTCGGGCGGGAAGACGCCCTCGGGCATGACGCGCGCGCTCCAGCCCGGCGGCGGGTCCTGTTCCCGGGCGCCGGGGGTGAGGTAGGCGTACATGCGCCGGGGGCCGAAGACGTCGGCGCCCCGGAACCCGGTGAGGTCGCGCAGCCGCTCGGCGAGGCCGAAGCCCACGTCGAAGGTGATGCCTCCGTGCGGGGTGCCGTAGGTGAACAGCTTGTCGACGTGGTCGGCCGGGTCCTCGCCCCGCTCGGGGAAGACCTTCTGGATCAGGCAGCGGCACACGAGTCCGCCCATGGAGTGGGCCACGAGGTGCACCCGGGGCACGCCGCACCTCTCCTTGAGCGTCATGACGAGGCGGCGCAGGTCCGCGGCCGCGTCCTCCATCCGGAACGCCGTCGGTTCGGCGCTCCAGGTGTCGGCGCAGACGTCGTAGAAGCGGTGGACCCAGATGCTGTCGGGGGGCGTCCGCGCGTGGCTGCGCAGGTACGCCTCCTGGCTGCCCTCGACGAGGATGTGGTAGCCCTCGTCGAGGTGCAGCCGGAGCAGCGGGCTCTCGAACTGGTGGAAGCGGGGTGCGTCGTCCGGCCCGACCCGCACGTGCGTGGATCCCTCGTTGAACCCGTAGAACGGGTCCTGGACGGCCTTGTCGATCCCCGAGGTGTCGCCCGCGTATCCCCTGACGTACACGACGGGAAGTCTCGCCCTGTCCGGCATGGCCCCCTCCGCGGCTCGAACGGATGCGGAGAACTGCTGGTGGAGGCCTTTTCAGTCTAGGCGGGCGGGGCCGGGGCCGCGACCCGTCGCCCCGTCGAGGAAGCTGACGGTCCGTCCGGTGAACCACTCCGGGTCGTCCAGCCACGGGTAGTGCCCGGCCCCGGGCTGGACGGCGACCTCGGCGCACGGGAGGACACCGGCGGCCCACCGCGCCGCCTCGGGCCGCGGGGCGCCGTCCAGTTCCCCGGCGAGCACCAGGACCGGGGCGGGCAGGGAGCTCAGCGCGGCGCGCAGGGCGGGCGGGTCGAAGGCGGCCGGGTCGTGGAAGAGGCCGGCCGCCTCGTCGTTGCTCTCCTCCTCCGCGGCCGCCTCGTGGGCCCGGGCGGTGTCGTCCCACCTGCCGTGGAAGAACCTGGCGAGCCGGTTCCAGTCGGGGTCGTCCTCGCCGGCCAGCCAGGCCTCCAGCTCGGGCAGCGCGGTCGCGAACCACGGTTCGTGCGCGCGCAGCCGGGCCGCCGCGAGCCGTTCCTCGGCCGTGGGCGGCCGTCCCAGCGCCCGCGGGATGACGGTGACCAGCACGAGCCGGGCCACCCGGTCCGGGTGGCGCGCCGCATGGAGCAGCGCGAGGCTGCCGCCCGCCGAGTGGGCGAGCACGTCCATCCGTTCCAGCCCCAGATGGACGCGGAGCGCCTCGACGTCCTCGACCTGGCGGTCGCAGCGGTACGTGGCCGGATCGGCCGGCGCCGCGGAGTCGCCGGTGCCGCGCAGGTCGAGCAGGACGAGACGGCGGTGGGCGGCGAGACCGCCGAGGTCGCCCAGGTAGCGGGAGGCCCGCATGGGCCCGCCGGGCAGCACGACGAGGGGATCGCCCTCACCGCGGAGGTGATAGGCCAGCTCGGTTCCGTCGGGCGCTGTGAAGGTCGGCATGCCGGTGATCCTCTCCGCACCGCGCGGCCCCCGGCAACCGGCGTCCGTGGCCGGCCCTCAGGCGAACCGGTCCCTCAGCTCCCTCTTCAGGATCTTCCCGCTGGCGTTGCGCGGCAGTTCCTCCACGAAGAGCACCCGCTTCGGCGCCTTGAAGGCGGGGAGCTTCTCGCGGGCGTGGGCGATGAGTTCCTCCTCGGTGACCTCCGCGCGGGGGACGACGACCGCGGTGACCGCCTCGATCCACTTCTCGTCGGGCAGGCCGACGACGGCCGCCTCGGCGACCGCCTCGTGGGTGTAGAGGGCGTCCTCGACCTGGCGGGAGGCGACCAGGACACCGCCGGAGTTGATCGCGTCCTTCACCCGGTCGACGATGGTGAAGTAGCCGTCGGCGTCGCGCACGGCGAGGTCGCCGGAGCGGAACCAGCCGTCGCGGAAGGCCTCGGCGGTCTCCTCCGGCTTCTCCCAGTACCCCTCGCACAGTTGCGGGGAGCGGTAGACGATCTCCCCCGGGGTGCCGTCGGGGACGTCCTCGCCGTTCTCGTCGACGACCCGGGCGTCCACGAACAGGACCGTGCGGCCGCAGGAGTCCATGCGGCCCTCGTGCTCGTCGGGGGCCAGCACGGTGGCGAGCGGGCCGATCTCGCTCTGGCCGAAGCAGTTGTAGAAGGCGAGCCCCGGGAGGCGTTCGCGCAGGCGTTCCAGGACGGGGACCGGCATGATCGACGCCCCGTAGTACGCCTTGCGCAGCCCGCCGAGGTCGCGGGTGGCGAAGTCGGGACGGCCGGCCAGGCCGATCCAGACGGTGGGCGGGGCGAAGAGACTGTCCACCCGGCCCGCCTCGACGAGGTCGAGGAGCGTGTCGCCGTCCGGTGCGTCGAGGACGATGTTCGTGGCGCCGACGGCGAGGTACGGCAGCAGGAACACGTGCATCTGCGCCGAGTGGTACAGCGGCAGGGAGTGCGCGGGACGGTCGCCGGCGCTCAGGTCGAGGGCGGTGATCGCGCTCAGGTACTCGTGCACCAGGGCGCGGTGGGTCATCATCGCGCCCTTGGGCAGCGCCGTCGTCCCCGAGGTGTAGAGCAGTTGGACGAGGTCCTCGGAGCGCGGTTCCGGGCCGTCGTACGGCGGGGCCGAGGCGAGCAGGGAGAGGAGCGAGCCGTCGGCGTCGCGCAGGGGCAGCGTGCGCACGCCGCCGGGGAGGCGGTCCGCGAGGCCGGGGTCGGCGAGGACCAGGGTGCTGCCCGACTGGCCGACGACGTAGGCGAGGTCGTCGCCGGTGAGGTTCTGGTTGACGGGGACGTGCACCAGGCCCGCGCGGGCGCACGCGAGGAAGGCGATGACGTAGGCGTCCGAGTTGTGGCCGTAGGCGCCGACCCGGTCGCCGGGGGCGAGGCCCTGGGCGAGCAGGACGTTCGCCGCGCGGGAGACGGCCTCGTCGAGTTCCTCGTAGGTCCAGGTGCGGTCGCGGTACTCGACCGCGACGCGTGCCGGGGTGCGGCGGGCGCTGCGCCGCAGCACCCCGTCGACCGTACTGCCGTGTCCGGGCGTCATGACGCATGATCCTCGGACGGCGGCCGGGGCAGGTCAAGCCGAACGGGCCTGACGGCCCGTCAGTCCGTTCGGGCCGCCGCTCCGGTGCGGCCGCCGGAGCCCGACGGCCCGGCCGGCGGCGGCCGTTCGCCGGACCGCCGCTCCCACCCGGCGCCGGGCGGCGCGGGGAACCGGGTCCGGATCACGCGCGACCTTCAACTCACCCCTCTCACAAGCCACATACCCGCTGGTACGCTCGGCCGCTCCTTCCCCCGACGATGTTGGGAGGCACGATGCGCACCCGCGCGAGACGACTGGTCGTCGCCGCCGTCGCCCTGCTGACCGCCGCCACGGGCACGCTCCCGGCGACCGCGGCCGGACAGCAGGACCGGCGGTCCCACCAGGACCGCCCCTCCGCCGGCGGTCTGTCCGCCGTCATCCGCTACACCGAGTACGGCATTCCGCACATCCTCGCGAAGGACTACGCGGACCTGGGCTTCGGCACCGGGTGGGCGCAGGCCGCCGACCAGGTGTGCACGCTCGCCGACGGTTTCGTGACCGTGCGCGGTGAGCGCTCGCGGTTCTTCGGGGCCGACGCGGCGCCGGACTCCTCGCTCTCCTCGGCCGCCGGGAACCTCTCCAGCGACCTGTACTTCCGCGGGGTGCGCGAGGCGGGCACGGTGGAGGGCCTGCTCGCCCGGCCGGCGCCCGCGGGTCCGAGCCGCAGCGCCAAGGAGCTCATGCGGGGCTTCGCGGCCGGGTACAACGCCTGGCTGCGGCAGAACCGGATCACCGACCCCGCCTGCGCGGGAGCGGCCTGGGTGCGGCCGGTCACCACGCTCGACGTGGCCACGCGGGGCTACGCGCTCGCCGTCCTCGGCGGCCAGGGCCGGGCCGTCGACGGCGTCACCGCGGCCCGGCCGCCCGCCGCGCCCTCCGCCGGCACGGCCGCCCCGGCGGCGATCGACGCCGGGGCCACCGCCCGCGCCGCCGCCGGACTCCTCGCCGCCGACTCCGCCGACATGGGCTCCAACGCCGTCGCCTTCGGCGGCGGCACCACGGCGAACGGCCGCGGCCTGCTGCTCGGCAACCCGCACTACCCCTGGCAGGGCGGCCGACGCTTCTGGCAGTCGCAGCAGACCATTCCGGGCCGGCTGAACGTCGCGGGCGGCTCGCTGCTGGGCACCGCCACCGTGTCCATCGGCCACAACGCCCACGTCGCCTGGAGCCACACCGTCGCCACCGGCGTCCCCTTCAACCTGCACCAGCTCGCGCTCGACCCGGCCGACCCGACGGTGTACCTGGTGGACGGCCGGCCGGAGCGCATGAGCAAGCGGACCGTCACCGTCCCCGTGCGGGGCGGCGCGCCCGTCACCCGCACCCAGTGGTGGACCCGCTACGGCCCGGTCGTCACCTCCCTCGGCGCCACGCTGCCGCTGCCCTGGACGGCCACGACGGCGTACGCCCTCAACGACCCCAACGCCACCAACCTGCGCGCCTCCGACACCTCCCTCGGCTTCGGCACCGCCCGCAGCACGGCCGGCCTCCTCGCCTCCCTGCGCCGCACCCAGGGCCTGCCCTGGGTGAACACGATCGCCGCCGACTCCGGCGGGCACACCCTGTTCACGCAGTCGCAGGTGCTCCCCCGCATCACCGACGAGCTGGAGCGGCGCTGCTCCACCCCGCTCGGCAAGGTCACGTACCCCGCCTCCGGGGTGGCGGTCCTCGACGGCTCACGCGGCGACTGCGCCCTCGGCGCCGACCCCGACGCCGTCGAGCCGGGCATCTTCGGCCCCGCCGGGCTGCCCACCCTCCAGGACGCCCCGTACGCGGAGAACTCCAACGACAGCGCCTGGCTGGCCAACGCCGACCGGCCCCTGACGGGCTACGAGCGGATCTTCGGCACGATCGGCACCGCGCGCTCGCTGCGCACCCGGGGCGCGATCGAGGACGTGGCCGCGATGGCGCGGCGCGGCGGCCTGACCGTACGGGACCTGCAGCGGCAGCAGTTCGCCGACCGGGTGCCCGCCGCCGGCCTGGCCGCGGCGGACGCGGCGACGGCGTGCGCCGCGCTGCCGGGCGGAACCGCGACGGGCAGCGCCGGCGCCGCGGTCGACGTGCGCGAGGCCTGCCGGGTGCTGGCCGCGTGGGACGGCACGGCCGGCACCGGCAGCCGGGGGGCGCTGCTCTTCGACCGCTTCTGGCGCAGGATGCCCGCGGCCCGGCAGTGGAAGGTGCCCTTCTCGGCGGCCGATCCCGTCGGCACCCCGAACACGCTCGACACGGACGCGCCCGCCTTCACCACGGCCCTCGCGGACGCCGTCGCCGAACTGCGCGCCGCCGGCATCCCGCTCGACGCGCCGCTCGGCGACCACCAGTTCGTCGTGCGCAACGGCAAGCGCATCCCGGTCCCGGGCGGCACCGAGTCCCTCGGCGTCTGGAACAAGGTGGAAGCGGTGTGGAACCCGGCGGGCGGCGGCTACACGGAGGTGACGACCGGCTCCAGCTACGTGCAGGCCGTCGGCTGGGGCGGCGGCGGCTGCCCGGTGGCCCGGACCCTGCTGACGTACTCCCAGTCGTCGGACCCGCGCTCGCCCCACTTCAGCGACCAGACCCGGCTGTTCTCCGGGGAGAAGTGGGTCACCTCCCGGTTCTGCGAGAAGGACGTCCTGGCGTCGCCCGGGCTGCGGGTCGTACGGGTGCGGGAGCGCTGAGCCCGTCGCACCGGCCGCGCACGGCCCTCGCCGGAGGGTTCCCGCAGCCGGCGCGGTCCGGCCGGCCGGAGACGGTTCTCCGGCCGGCCGGGGGTGGCCGCGCTCGCGCCGGCTACTCGTCGAAGACGGCCTTCTGCACCTCGTTCGGCCCGTCGAAGCGGTCCTGCTTCAGGCCGTCGAGACGGCTGACGACCTTGTCGTCGGCCTTGTTCGCGCGGGCACGCTCCACGAGGTGCCGCCGGTCCGTCGGGTAGTCCATGCCGCTGAGGGCCTTCTGCAGGTCGATGGGGTTGAGGTCCGCCATGACAGCCTCCTGTCACGGATGCGGTGCTTCCGTCGTGCCGCGGTACCCCTCCCCGCCCGAGCCATGCGGCTCACCGGTCCGGCCGGGCTTCCCGCGCCTCCAGCACGGCCATCGCCGCGTTGTGCCCCGGCACCCCGCTGACCCCTCCGCCGCGCACCGCGCCGGCCCCGCACAGCAGGACGTTGGCGTGCCGGGTCTCCACGCCCCAGCGGCCGGCGCCCTCCTGGGCGTGCGGCCAGGAGAGGTCGCGGTGGAAGATGTTGCCGCCCGGCAGACCCAGGTCGCGCTCCAGGTCCAGCGGGGTCCTCGCCTCGATGCAGGGACGGCCGTCGGCGTCGGTGGCCAGGCAGTCGGCGAGGGGTTCGGCCAGGTGGGCGTCGAGCTGGGCGAGGGTCGCCCTCAGCAGTTCCTCGCGGACGGCGTCGTTGTCGCCCGCGAACAGCCGGGCCGGTGTGTGCAGGCCGAACAGGGTCAGCGTCTGGTGACCGCGCGCGGCCAGGTCCGGGCCCAGGATGCTCGGATCGGTCAGGGAGTGGCAGTAGATCTCCGAGGGCGGGGCGGCGGGCAGCTCGCCGGCGGCCGCCTGGGCGTGGGCGGCGGCCAACTGCTCGTAGCCCTCGGCGATGTGGAAGGTGCCGGCGAAGGCCTCGCGCGGGTCGACGGCGCCGTCGCGCAGCCGGGGCAGCCGTTTCAGCAGCATGTTCACCTTGAGCTGGGCGCCCTCGGCGGGGGCGGGCGGCTCGTCGCCGGTGAGGGCGGCCAGCGTCTGCGGGGAGGCGTTCACCAGGACGTGCCGGGCGGTCGCGACGCCCTCGCCGTCGGCGGTGCGGTAGGTGACCTCGGCGGTCCGGCCGTCCGTGGCGATCCGTACGGCCTCGTGGCCCGTGGCGAGGACGGCGCCCGCGCCCCGGGCGGCGGCGGCCAGGGCGTCGGTGAGCGCGCCCATGCCGCCCACGGGCACGTCCCAGGCGCCGGTGCCGCCGCCGATGACGTGGTAGAGGAAGCAGCGGTTCTGCTTCAGGGAGGCGTCGTGGGCGTCGGCGAAGGTGCCGATGAGGGCGTCCGTCAGGACCACGCCCCGCACCAGGTCGTCCGCGAAGTGCTCCTCGATCGCCATGCCGATCGGCTCCTCGAAGAGGGTCCGCCAGGCCTCCTCGTCGTCGACGCGGCGGCGCAGTTCCCCGCGGCTGGGCAGCGGCTCGGTGAGCGTCGGGAAGACGCGCCGGGCGACCCGCCCGGTCATGCCGTAGAAGCGCTGCCAGGACGCGTACTCGCGCTCGCCGCCCGTCAGCCGGGCGAACGCCTCCCGGGTGCGCTCCTCGCCCCCGCCCACGAGCAGCCCGGTGGGCCGGCCGCCGCGCTCCACGGGGGTGTACGACGACACGGTGCGGCCCTGGACGCGGAAGTCCAGGCCCAGGTCCCGCACGATCTTCCGCGGCAGCAGGCTGACCAGGTACGAGTAGCGCGACAGCCGGGCGTCCACGCCGGCGAACGGGCGGGTGGAGACGGCCGCGCCCCCGGTGTGGTCCAGCCGCTCCAGCACCAGCACGGACCGGCCGGCCCGGGCCAGGTAGGCGGCGGCGACCAGCCCGTTGTGGCCGCCGCCGACGACGACGGCGTCGTAGGCGCGGTGTCCCCGGGCCTCCTGGTGTCCCTCGTGTGCAGGCATGTTTCTTCGTAGCACGGGACGATCACGGCGGGCCAGGGCGCGGTGCGCGGTTCCGGCCGGTCGGCGGTGCGCCGCCCGGCGCCGGCCCGGCGCGGTCCGCGGGCCGCCCTACGCGTGGGGCACGACGGCCACGGGACAGCCGACGTGGTGGATCGCGGCGTGGGTGACGGGCCCGGTGCGGGGAACCACCGGGCGTTCGGCGAGGCGGTGTCCGACGACGAGGAGATCCGCTCCGGTCGAGGCCCGTACCAGCGCGGTCGTGGGCTTGTCCGCCACCGCGGTCGTGCGGACCTCCACGTCGGGGTACTTGTCGCGCCACGCCTGGAGCACCGCCTGGAGGAAGCCGAGCCACTCCTCGCCCTGCCGGGAGTCCCGCACCAGCCCGATGTCGCCGGACCCGAGTCCGACCGGACCGGCCGTCCGCCACGCGTACACGGCCCGCAGCCGCGCCCCCCGCAGGCGGGCCGCCTCGAAGGCGAACCCGATGACCTCGTCACAGGCGTCGTGGACGTCGACGGCGAGCACCACGTCCCCGTGCCCGGTCCGCACCGGCGCGCTTCCGTCACCGGCCGGCGGGTGTCCGTCCGCCGCCTCCCCGTCCGCCCGGACGAGGACGACGGGGCACGTGGCCCTCGCGACCACGCCGAGCGCGACGGACCCCGCGAGGAGTCCGGTGAACCCGCTCGGCCCGCGCGAGCCCAGGACCATCACGTCCGCGTCGCCGGCCGCTTCCAGCAGGGCGGGGACGACCGGGCCCTCCAGCTGCGCGTCGACGGCCCGGAGCCGGGGGCACTCGGCGCGGACGCGGTCCTCCGCCCGCCGCAGCGCGCGCCGGGCCGGCTGCCGCTGGGCGGCGTTCGCGGTCTCGTGCTCCGCCCGGCGGGGGTGCCAGGCCCAGGCGTGCACCAGACGCAGCGGTCGGTCCCGGCGTTCGGCCTCGCGGGCCGCCCACGCGGCGGCGGCGAGACTCTCGGCGGAACCGTCGACTCCGACGACAACCGGCGAAACCATCCCGGCACCTCCAGCCCTCGGTTCGTCATGTCCGGTACCAGCGTCACACCGTGATCCGAGCGACGGGAGAGGCTGCCCGGTCCCCCACGGGGGCCGTCCGGCCCTCTCCGGGGCCGCCGCCGCGGCCGCAAGCTGGAGCCGCACCCCCGGAGCGGGGGGTGGCGGCCACCGGCACCCGAGGAGAGCGAGGCTCAGCCATGAAGCCCACGAGGACAGGCGCCCTCATGGTCGACGAGGTCGTCACCGTGCGGAGCGACACGCCGTTCAAGGAGGTGGTGCGCCTGCTCGAGGAACACCGCGTCAGCGGGGTCCCGGTGATCGACGGGAACCGCAGGGTCCTCGGCGTGGTGTCCGAGTCCGACCTGGTGCCGCGTCAGACGCGCGTGCCGTGGTCCGCCGGCCTGCGGGCACGCTGCCGGCGCGCGCTCGGCGGCCGTGTCCGGCACGCCGCGGGCGGGGGCCGCGCCAGGACGGCCAGCGGGTTGATGTCGCGGCCCGCCGTCACGGTGACCGCCGACGCCACGGTGTCCGAGGCCGCCCGGCTCATGACGGAGCACGGCGTCGACCGGCTGCCCGTGGTGGACGGGGAGGAGCGGCTCGTCGGCATCGTCACGCGCCGGGACCTGCTCCAGGTCTTCCTGCGGTCCGACGACGAGATCCGGCGGGACGTCCGGCAGGAGGTCTTCCTCAACACGCTCTGGCTGTCCCCCCGCGTCGTCGGGATCACCGTGCACGACGGTGTGGTGACGCTCACCGGTCAGCTGGAACGGCGCAGTGAGATCACCGTGGCCGTCGGCCTGACACGACGGCTGGACGGCGTCGTGGACGTCGTCGATCACCTCTCCTGCCGCATCGACGACAAGCACCCGCAGCGCACCGGTCTGGTCGTGCACGGCGTGGCCGACGACTGGCTGCGCAGCCTCTGAACCCGGTGCAGCGGCAGGAACGCGACCGGCCCCGGGACACCGGCCACCGTCGGTGAGCCGACCGCCGTCGGCGACGGGACCGCCCGGCTCGACCGCGCGGGACCGTCGGTCGCGACCGTGCGGGGTCGTCCGGCGCGACCGTGCCGCGGGGCCGTCGGGCCCCACGGGTACGGCCGTCCCGCACCCGGCGCCGTCCGTCGCGGACGGCACCGGGTGCCGCGCGGGGTGGGCGCGGGGCCGCCGGCGGAGGTGCCTCAGGCGAGTGTGGCCATGAAGTCCGTGCAGGCCTGGGCGCACGCACGGCAGGCGGCCGCGCTCTCCTCCGCGCCCGGCTGCTTGTCGAAGACGTGCGCGCACTCCAGGCACACGGTCCGGCACCACTCCAGCTGGACCCGGATGCCGGCCTCGTCCGTCCGGCTCTCCTCGGACAGCACACGGCAGGTCGCGTCGCACACCTCCGCGCACATGATGCCCTTGCGCCGTACGAGTTCCTGAAGGTCCGCCCCGTCCGGATCCACGAGACTCGCGCGCGTCGCGCAGGCGCGAGCACACTCCGTGCACGCCTGGGCGCAGGCGAAGCGGTCCTCCAGGAACCGGAAGAGTTCCTGTTGGGATGTCGTCGAAGTCACACCCGGCGGGTTGCCGGGCCGGGCGGCGTCAAACACCGGCCGGTGGCGCCGTGGGTGCCTCGGGGGCCGTCCGCGACGGGTTCCGCACGGAGAGCAAGGAGCGCCATCGGGCGATTCGTGTCCGATTGCAGGGGTATTCACCCGATATGAGCACCGCAAGCATGCAGCTGGCCGCCCCGAGCGGCCTGATCAGCCTGTTCCTGTTCCTGGTCGGCGTCGTCCTCGTGGGTCTGCTGGCCGGCAGCTTCTGGCTGGGCGCGCGTGTCAAGCAGCGCGAGTCGCCGAGGCCGCGCCCCGAGGATCAACCGCACCTGCCGCCGGAGGGCGCGGTGCACGAGGTCCGTGAGAACCAGGAACCCGACGACGTGCCGCAGACGCCCAAGGGCAGCCGCCCGCTGACCCCGTACGAACTGACCAACATGCGGACGCGCGCGAGCACGAGCAAGACGCGGCCGCGCTGGGGCCGGGGCAGCAGCGGCTCGTTCGGCGGAGGCGGTCTGGGCGCCCACTGACCGGTGTCCTCCCGCGCCACCGCGACCTGCGAACGGAAGTGAGATCCATGGCCGAGCACGGCCGCAGCACCCTGCCCCTGCCCGACTACGACCACCTGCCCATCGGCGGACTGGAGAGTCGCGTACGGTCGCTCACCGCGGGGGAGGTGGAGGAGCTGCTCGCCTACGAACGGACCCATGCCGACCGGCTCCCGGTCACCGAGTTGCTGACGTCCCGCCTGGAACAGCTGGAGGCGGGCGCGGAGCCGACCACGGGCGACCCGGGAGCCCTGCGTCCGGAGCAGTCCCAGGGGCGGTCGGGCTCGCCGGTGTCGCCGGCGACCTCGCCGCAGCCCATGAGTCCGCCGCCGCACGGCACCCCCGACCAGCCGGGCAAGCCGAAGGGCGACCGGACGAGGTGACGGTGTCCGGCCGGGCGCGCGGCGTTCGCCGTCCGCGCGCCCGGCCGCCGTGAGAACGGGCCCGGGCCGCCGCCCGGGCCCCACGGTCCCCCGTGGCCCCGTCCGGCCCGCTCGCGCGTCGCGCAGGCCCCGCCCCGGCGCTCGCGCGTCGCCCGGGGCACCCGGGATCCCGCCCCGGTGTCCGGGGGTCTCCGGGGGCGCGTCTCAGTGCTCGCGCAGCACCCGCGCGGCGACCGACAGCGTCCGCTCGGCGTAGGCCGGGCCGAACAGGACCGCGTGGACGAGGAGCGGGAAGAGCTGGTGCAGCCCGATGCGCGCGGCCCGGCCGTCCGCGAGCGGGGCCGTCTCCTGGTGGCCGTCCAGCACCTGGTCGAGGTGGGGGCAGCCGAACAGGTGCAGCATCGCCAGGTCGGTCTCGCGGTGCCCGCCGTGGGCGGCCGGGTCGATGAGCCGGACGTGCCCGTCCGCGCCCCACAGGACGTTGCCGTTCCACAGGTCGCCGTGGAGTCGTGCGGGCGGCTCGGCGGGGCCGGCCAGGTCGGGGAGCCGGGCGCAGACCCACTCGACGACGGCCGCCTCGGCGGGGCGCAGGACGCCGTCGTCGACCGCCGTCCGCAGATACGGCAGCACCCGGTGGTCGGCGTACCGGCGGGGCCAGTCGTCGCCGTCGGCGTTGCGCAGGGGGGCGCGCCCGACGAAGGCGTTCCGGGGGCCGCCGGGCGGCGGGGCGCCGAAGGCGGGGGCGCCGGCCGCGTGCAGGGCGGCGAGGTCGCGTCCGAACCGGCGGGCGGCCCCGGGGGCCGGTGCGCCGGTCGGCACCCGGTCGCTCACCAGCCGGCGGTCGTCGTGCCCGTGCACGGCCGGGATCCGGACCGCGCCGGCGTCGGCCAGCCGGCGCAGGCCCGCCGCCTCCGCCGGCGCGGCGCCCGGTCCGTCGCCGCGTTTGACCATCACCGTGCGGCCGTCGTCGAGGTCCACCTCGGCCAGGGTCGCGGACAGCGGGCGCTCGCGGAGCGCGGCCGCTCCGGTGAGGCGCGTCGCGACGGCGCCGGGTGCGTCGTCAGGTGTGCACACGGCGCCAGGGTAGGGCGACGCAGGTCACACGGAAGATTCGGAACGGGGCATTTCGGGCGGCCGTACGGTTTCCGAATATCGAACAGTCTCGACGGTTCCTTGCAATGTGAGATCGAGCGCGCTTCTAATGGGGGCAATCCACGGGTGGCGGGCCATCAACGGCTGTGATTGCGAGGTCCGGTGGGTCGGCCGTGAGGAATCCGGCCGTGGAAAACGCATGACTTACCGTCCCATGTCATGACTCAGACGGTGACGCGATCGCGGTCCGGCGCGACGGACGACGGTGCCGGCGGTGTGCGCGGCAAGGGACTCGGCGGGAATTCCGTCGGTCTGCTGGGCAGCGCGGTCATCGGCGTCTCGACCGTGGCGCCCGTCTACTGCCTCACCTCCACGCTCGGCTCCACGGCGGGCGAGGTGGGGGTGCGGATGCCGGCCGTGTTCCTGGCCGGATTCCTGCCCATGCTGCTGGTCGCGTTCGCCTACCGGGAGCTGAACGAGGCCGTGCCGGACTGCGGCACCTCCTTCACCTGGACGGTCAAGGCGTTCGGGCCGCACGTCGGCTGGATGTGCGGCTGGGGCCTGGTGATCGCGACCGTGATCGTGCTGTCGAACCTGGCGGGCGTCGCCACCTCGTACTTCTGGCTGCTGGCAGGCGAGGTGACCGGCAGCGACCGGGTGGCCGGCCTCGACGGGAACAAGGCGGTCCACATCCTCACCTGCCTCGTGCTGATCGCGGTCGCCACGGCGATCAGCTACCGCGGGATGACGACCACGAAGGGTGTGCAGTACGCGCTGGTGGCGCTGCAGCTGGTCGTGCTGGCCGTGTTCGTCGCGCTGGCGCTGCAGAAGGCCCGTTCCGGCTCGCTCGCCGGCCACCTGGACTTCTCCTGGTCCTGGCTGAACCCCTTCGCGGTGAAGTCCTTCGCGGCGTTCAGCGCCGGACTGTCCCTGTCGATCTTCATGTACTGGGGCTGGGACACCTGTCTGACGGCGAACGAGGAGACCGTCGGCAGCGAGCGGACACCGGGCCTGGCCGCGCTCGTCGCGATGGCCGTGCTGGTCGGTTCCTACCTGACGACCGCGGTGGCCGCCCAGATGGCGGTCGGCGCCGGAACCGACGGCCTCGGCCTCGCCAACCCCGAGACCTCCGACAACGTCTTCGCCGCCCTCGCCGGCCCGGTCATGGGCGGCTCCCTCGGCATCCTGCTCTTCCTCGCCGTCCTCGCCTCGGCCGCCGCCAGCCTCCAGACGACGTTCATCCCCGTGGCCCGCACGGTGCTGGCCATGGCGACGTACGAGGCGCTCCCCGCGTCGTACGCACGCGTGCACGAACGCTTCCGGACGCCCGGGCGCGCCACGGTCGTCGCCGGCGTGGCGACCGGCGTCTTCTACACCGTGATGACCCTCGTCAGCGAGCACGTCCTCGTCGACACCATCTACGCGCTCGGCCTGATGATCTGCTTCTACTACGCGCTGACGGCCTTCGCCTGCGCCTGGTACTTCCGCGCCGACCTGACCCGCTCGGTGCGGGACGCGGTCTTCAAGGGCCTCTTCCCGGTGCTGGGCGGCGTCCTGCTGACCGCCGTGTTCGGCAAGACGCTCCACGACATGTGGGACCCGGCCTACGGCAGCGGCTCCGCCGTGCTCGGCGTCGGCTCGGTCTTCGTGATCGGCGTCGGCCTGCTGCTCCTGGGCCTGGTCCTCATGGCGGCGATGCGGCGGCGCAGCCCGGCGTTCTTCCGGGGCGAGGTCCTGACGACGCACACGCCGGCCCTCGTGGTCGAGGACCAGCCACCGCGGGGGCCGGGCGCCGCCGGCCCCGCCGTCGGGCATCCGTCCGCACGGTCGGGAACCGGCCCCGCCCGGGCGGTCGGGACCGGATGTCCTGCGGCAGGTTCGGGCGTGAACGGTCAGTAAACGACATACCGGAGCGGGGACGCCCCGAAGGCGGTGTGATGGCCTGATTCGTCGCGTGAGGTGAGGTGGGCCATGGCCGACGTGGTGAGGGTGGAGCCGGCGGAACGGCAACGGTGCGGCTGCCGCGCTCCCGTGCGCGAGGGCGGGGCGGAGGAGCGGTTCCGCGGCCTGCTGGAGGCGGCGCCGGACGCGATGGTCATCGTCGACGACACCGGCGCCATCAGGCTCGTCAACGCGCAGACGGAGGCGCTGTTCGGCTACGACCGCGAGGAACTGCTCGGCCACCCGGTCGAGCTGCTGATCCCGCACCGTTTCCGCGACCAGCACACCGCGCACCGCGGCGGGTACGCGTCCAACCGGCAGGTCCGTCCCATGGGCGCCGGGCTCGAACTGCACGGACTGCGCAAGGACGGCACCGAGTTCCCCGTCGAGATCAGCCTGAGCCCCCTGGAGACCGCGGACGGCCTGCTGGTCTCGGCGGCCGTGCGCGACGTCAGCGACCGCAAGGCGGCCGAGGCCCGCATCAACGAGCTGGCCGCGCTCGTGGAGTCCTCGCAGGACGCCATCCTCGCCCACACGCTCGACGGGTACATCACCTACTGGAACGCCGCCGCGCAGCGCCTGTACCGCTACACCGCCGAGGAGGTCATCGGCCGGCACGTCTCCCTGCTCGCCCCGCCGGAGCTGCGCGGCGAGGTCAAGACGCTGCTCAAACGGCTGCGGCGCGGCCGCAAGGTCGAGCACTTCGAGACCCTGCGGGTCACCCGCACCGGGGGGCTGCTGGACGTCGACGTCACGCTGTGGCCGACGCGGGACACCCACGGCACGGTCGTCGGGGCGTGCGCGATCGTGCGGGACATCAGCGACCGCAAGCGCGCGGAGGCCGAACTCACCGCCCTGTACGAGCAGCAGCGGCACATCGCGCTCACGCTCCAGCGCAGCCTGATGGGCACTCCGCCCGCGCTGCCCGGCATGGCCACCGCCAGCCGTTACCGGCCGGCCACCCAGGGCGCCGGGGTGGGCGGGGACTGGTTCGACCTGATCCCGCTGGGCGCCGACCGGGTGGGCGTGCTGATCGGTGACGTGATGGGCCGCGGTCTGGAGGCCGCCGCGGTGATGGGCCAGCTGCGCTCCGCCGCGCACGCGCTGGCGAAGACCGGCATGCCACCGCGGCAGCTGATGCGGGCGCTCGACACGTGCGTCGCCGACCTGGACGTGCCCGACCAGCTCGTCACCTGCTGCTACCTGGTGATCGCTCCCGACACGCGCACGGTCACCGTCTGTTCGGCGGGCCATCTGCCGGTCCTGGTCGCCGGCGCGGGCGACGGCGTCCGGGCCCTGGCCAACCCGGTCAACGCGCCGCTCGGCGTGGGCGACGTCGTCTTCGAGCAGTCCAGCTCCGAGATACCCCCGGGCGCCACCCTGGTGCTCTACACGGACGGCCTGATCGAGACGCCGGGCAGCGACATCGAGGGACGGATCGGTGAACTGAGCGTCCTGCTGGACGAGCTGTTCGTCGACACGCCCTGCCTGGAGGCCGCGGCCGACCAGGTGCTGGCGGGCCTGCTGCCCGACCCCGAGAGCCACAACGACGACGTCACCCTGCTGCTGGCCCAGCTCCCGGCCGCGCCGCTCGCCTCCGTCACCACCGACCTGCCGGCCGTCCCGTCCTCCGTGCCGGAGGGGCGCGCCTTCCTGCACAAGGCGCTGACCTCGTGGAACTGCCCGGACCGCGCCGACGACGCCCTCCTGCTGCTGTCGGAGACGCTGACCAACGCGGTCCAGCACGCGGCGGGCCCCATCGCCCTGCACCTGCACCGCACGGACACCGACCTCACGGTCGAGGTCGGCGACCGCAGCCCGCACCTCCCCCAGCCCCGCCCGGCGGCGCAGGACGAGGAGTCCGGCCGCGGGCTGCTCCTGGTCCGCGCCCTCGCCCACGACTGGGGCGTGCGGCCGACCGACGAGGGCAAGACGACGTGGTTCACGCTGAAGCTGTGAGCGCCGCCGCGGCGCACCGCCGAAGGCGTGCGCCCCGGCGACCCAGCCCTCCCGGCGCCGGGGAGCGAGCCCGGCCCTCCCTGGGGGAACGACCGGATCCCGACACCTGGAAGCGGTCGGGTCCGGCCCCCTCCGCGCCTCCGCCGCGCCCGTTCGCCCGGCGCGGGCAGCCCGGCGGGCGACGCGACGGCGGCGGGGAGCGCCCCGTCCGCACGGGGGTCGGCCGGGCGCACGCGGGCGTGCCCGGGGCACACGCCTGCGGGGCGGCGGAGCCGCTGGGCGGGATCCGATCCGGTACCGCCCGAGGGCGGGCGGGGGGCGGAGCGCCCGGCGGACGGCGCTCCGCCCCGCCGGTCTCACCGGGCGGGGAGCCGGTCCTCCGGGCCGAGCGCGACGGCCGTCGGCGGCGCGGCGCCCCGGCGGCCGCCCCCGGCCGGGGCGCAGGCGTCCAGGTGCGCCTGGACGTACGGCACGGCCACGGCCCGGACCTCGACCTCGCCGTCGACGAAGGCGGGCTGGACGTTGACCTCGAAGACCACCCCGCCGTGCTCCTCCGCCAGGTCGACGCCCGCGAAGGGGAGCCCGACCGAGGCGGTCGCGGCGACGGCGAGTTCGCCGAGACGGGGGCTCAGGTCCCGCGGCGCGATGTGGACGGCGGTGGCGCCCCGGCAGGTGTTGCAGGGGGTGTCCGGTGCGGGCTGGAGGTGCTCGCGGGCGTGCACGACGCGGCCGCCGAGGACGAAGACGCGGAACTGGTGGCGCAGCCCGTCGGCGGTGACGTTGCCCGCGTCGCGGGAGAGCATCCAGTCGGTGCCGTGCCGCGCGTAGTAGGCGGTGGCGTCCGCCAGCCCGGCGGGGGTGGTGACGTGGAAGGTGTCGCTGCCGCCGGTGCCGACGACGGGCCGGGCCCAGACGTCGCGGCCGAGCCGCTCGAAGGCGCCGGCCGCCTCCCGCGCGGAGGGCCGGGACAGGACGACGGTCTCCATCTGGGCGATGCCGTCCCGGCGGAAGCGCTCGACGGTGAGGTTCTTCTCCGTCGCGGTCCGCCAGGCGTCCGGCCCGGAGCCGAGGGTCACCACTCCGTGGCGCTCCAGCAGTTCCTGGAACGCGGCGAGGGACCGGCGGCGGTGCGGCGGGATCTCGTAGAGCACGACGACGTCGGGGACGACGTCCAGCCCCTCCTGCGGGACGAGCAGCCGTAACCGGTCCCCGTCGCGGACGGCGCGGCCGGTTCCCCCGGTCGCGAAGTGCCGTGAGTCGATCCGGACGGGCGGTGCGCCGGTGAGCAGTTCCACCGCCCGCGCGAGGTACTCGCGGCAGCCCTCGGACGACGTGGGGTCGGCGATCAGGGCGATGCACGGTCGGGACACAGCGGCCTCCAGTGGCTCTCGACGCGCGCCCGGACCGGGCACCCGGCTGCGCGGCCCGAACGGCGTCACGGGGTGGTGCCTGTCGCGCGGGGGTCGTCGCACCCGTCGCCCTGGAAGCCGCGCCGGCGTGCGGGCCGTGCCGGGTCCGGACGGGAGCCGGGGGCCGGTACGGCCGGTGACCACGGGATGGTGGGGCCCGCCCCGCCGGATCCGCGCCGCAGGGCTGGCCGACCACTGTAGGCACCCGCCGGGACGCCGTGACAGGGCGCACGCGCACCGGCGCCCTGCCCCTTCCCCTGCGCCGCGCGCCCCCGTGCGTGCGCCCCGGCGGGCGGCCGCCGGGCCCCGCGTCGGAGCACTGCGTCCGGGCCCCGCGTCAGCCCTCCCACGTCCAGTCGGCGACCTCCGGCAGGTCGGTGCCGTGCTCGCGGATCCAGGCGTGGTGGCGCAGCCGCACGTCCTCCATCCGCTGGCGCAGGGCGGCGGCGCGCACCGCCAGGCCGGGGACGCGGTCGATGACGTCCATGACCAGGCGGTAGCGGTCGAGGTCGTTGCCGACGACCATGTCGAACGGCGTGGTGGTGGTGCCGATCTCCTTGTAGCCGCGCACGTGCAGGTTCCGGTGGCCGGTGCGGCGGTAGGCCAGGCGGTGGATCAGCCACGGGTAGCCGTGGTAGGCGAAGACGACCGGCTTGTCGGCGGTGAACAGCCCGTCGTACTCGAAGTCGGTCATCCCGTGCGGGTGTTCCCCGCTCGGCATCAGGCGGGCGATGTCGACGACGTTCACCACCCGCACCGCCAGTTCCGGCAGGTGGCGGCGGAGCAGCTGGGCGGCGGCCAGCACCTCCTGGGTGGGCACGTCGCCCGCGCAGGCGAGGACGACGTCCGGTTCGCGGGTGCCGTCCTCGGTGCCGGCCCACTCCCACACGCCGGCGCCGCGCGCGCAGTGGACGCGGGCCTGGTCCAGGGTCAGCCAGTCGAAGCAGGGCTGCTTGCCCGCCACGACGACGTTGACGTAGTCACGGCTGCGCAGGACGTGGTCGGCCACCGTCAGCAGGGTGTTGGCGTCCGGCGGCAGGTAGACCCGCACCGCCTCGGGACTCTTGTTCAGGATGTGGTCGACGAAGCCCGGGTCCTGGTGCGAGAAGCCGTTGTGGTCCTGGCGCCAGACGTGGGACGTCAGCAGGTAGTTGAGGGAGGCGATGGGGGCGCGCCAGGGCAGCCGCCGGGTCACCCGCAGCCACTTGACGTGCTGGTTGACCATGGAGTCGACGATGTGCACGAACGCCTCGTAGCAGGAGAACAGTCCGTGCCGGCCGGTGAGCAGGTATCCCTCGAGCCAGCCCTGGCAGGTGTGTTCGGAGAGGATCTCCATCACCCGGCCGTGCCGGTCGAGGTGTTCGTCGACCTGGAGGGTCTGCGCCTGCCAGGCCTTGCCGCTGGCGCCGTAGACGGCCTGGAGGCGGTTGGAGGCGGTCTCGTCGGGGCCGACGAGCCGGAAGTCGCGCCGCTCGGCCGTGGCGCGCATGACGTGCTCCAGCAACCCGCCCAGCACGGCCGTGGGTTCGTGCAGGGTCACGCCCGGCTTGTCGACCGGCACGGCGTACGGCTCCAGGGCGGGCAGCGGGAGTTCGCGCAGCAGGAGGCCGCCGTTGGCGCGCGGGGTGGAGCCGAGGCGGCGGGTGCCGTCGGGGACGCAGGCCAGGACGTCCGGGCGCGGGGCGCCGTGCTCGTCGAAGAGTTCCCCGGGCCGGTAGGAGCGCAGCCACGCCTCCAGCTGGCGCAGGTGCTCGGGGTTGTCGCGGACCGCGGCCAGCGGCACCTGGTGGGAGCGCCAGGTGCCCTCCACGGGGAGCCCGTCGACCTGGGCGGGCCCGGTCCAGCCCTTGGGGGTGCGCAGCACGATCACCGGCCGGCGGGCGCGGCCGCCGGCGCCGTCCGCCCGGGCCGCCCGCTGGAGGGCGGCGATGCGGTCCAGGGCGGTGTCCATGGCCTCGGCCATCGCGCGGTGGACGGCGGCCGGGTCGTCGCCGGTGACGTGGATCGGGTCGTGACCGTAGCCCCGCAGCAGTTCGTCGAGTTCGGGTTCGGGGAGGCGGGCGAGGACCGTCGGGTTGGCGATCTTGTAGCCGTTGAGGTGGAGGATCGGCAGGACGGCGCCGTCGTGGACCGGGTCCAGGAACTTGTTGGAGTGCCAGGAGGCGGCCAGCGGCCCGGTCTCGGCCTCGCCGTCGCCGATCACGCAGGCGACGAGCAGGCCGGGGTTGTCGTAGGCGGCGCCGTAGGCGTGGGAGAGCGCGTAGCCGAGTTCGCCGCCCTCGTGGATCGAGCCGGGCGTCTCGGGGGCGACGTGGCTGGGGATGCCGCCAGGGAAGGAGAACTGCCGGAACAGCCGGGCCATGCCGGCCGCGTCCCGGGTGACGTCGGGATAGGTCTCGGTGTACGAGCCCTCCAGCCAGGAGTTGGCGACGACCGCGGGGCCGCCGTGGCCGGGCCCCCAGACGCACAGGGCGTCGAGGTCACGGGCGCGGATGACGCGGTTGAGGTGGGTGTGGACGAGGTTGAGTCCGGGCGAGGTGCCCCAGTGGCCGAGCAGCCGCGGTTTGACGTGCTCCGGGCGCAGCGGCTCGGTGAGCAGGGGGTTGGCCATGAGGTAGATCTGGCCGACGGACAGGTAGTTCGCGGCGCGCCAGTGGGCGTCCAGCGTCCTCAGCTCGTCGTCGGTGAGCCGGGAGGACGCCTGCCGGGTGTCGACGGACATCGGGTTCCCTTCCGGGTCGGGGGTCGGCGGGAGGCGGTTCCGGTCCGTATCTCCCCGCCCTGTCCGGGCCGCCGGGTACCCACCGGGGCCGATCGGCCCATCGGAGTCGACGGAAGGGGTGGTCTCCCGTCAGCCGCCGGTGCGCGCCCGGTCGAGCCGGTCGACGTGGGTCACGTTCTCCCGGTCCTCGGCGTCCTCGCTGGGCTCGGCGGTGAACCAGGCGTCCAGGATCTCCTTGAGCAGCGGCTCGGAGGTGAGGCGCAGGCTGAGCGCGAGGACGTTGGCGTCGTTCCAGCGGCGGGCGCCGTCGGCCGTGCGGGCGTCGGTGCACAGGGCCGCGCGGACACCGGGCACCTTGTTCGCGGCGATCGACGCGCCGGTGCCGGTCCAGCAGCACACCACCGCCTGCTGCGAGGTCCCCCCGGCCACGTCCCGGGCCGCCGCCTCCGAGCACACCGCCCACCGCGGGTCGGCTCCGGGGCGCAGCGCGCCGTGCGTCACGACGTCGTGGCCGCGGCCGTGCAGCTCGGCGACGAGCGCCCGGGCCACGGGTTCGTCCATGTCGGAGGAGACGGAGATCCGCATGGTCCGGAGCCTACTGAGCGCACGGTCGCGGCCGCCACCGGGGCCGGCGCTCTCCGCGGCCGCGGAACGGCGTCGCGGCCGGCGTCCTCGGGCGGGTCACCCACAGCGCTGCTCGGCCCAGATGCACTTGCCGTCGTCCAGGTAGCGGGCGCCCCAGCGGTCGGCCAGCGCCGCGACGAGCTGGAGGCCGCGGCCCCCTTCGTCGGTGTCCGCCGCCCAGCGGATGCGCGGGGTGGTGAGGCTGCCGTCGTAGACCTCGCAGATCAGCGACCGGCTGCGCAGCAGACGCAGCCGCACGGGTCCCCGGCCGTGCCGGACGGCGTTGCCGACGAGCTCGCTGACCATCAGCTCCGTGGACGTCTCCAGGTCCTCCAGCGTCCAGTCGGCCAGCTGCCGGCGGACCAGTTCCCGGGCCCGGCCGGCCGCCCTGGGGTCGTGCGGCAGGGGCCAGGAGGCGACGTCGGCCGTCGCGGTGCGCCGGGTGTGGGCGATCAGCAGGGCGGCGTCGTCGCCGGTGTGCTCCGCGTCCGGCAGCAGGTCGGACACGACGGTGTCGCACAGCCGGTCGACGCGTCCGGCCTCGCCGTCCCCGTCCCCCGCGGCGAAGAACGCGGTGCGGGCCGCGGCGGCGGTCAGGGTCCGGGTGAGCTGGGCCAGACCTCGGTCGACGTCCCGCGTCCCGGACTCGAGGAGCCCGTCCGTGCACAGGGCGAGCAGGCTCTGGGCGGGCAGCGGCAGCTCGTGGGTCTCGAACGGCGGGCGGGCCGCGCCCAGCGGCGGGTCGGGGGCCCCGCCGGGGAGGCCCACCGTGCCGTCGGGGCCGATGGCGACGGGCGGCAGGTGGCCGGCGCGGGCGTAGGCGAGGACGCGGGTGACCGGGTCGTACACGGCGTACAGGCAGGTGGCGTAGAAGTCGTCGCCCAGGTCGCCGACCAGGCAGTTCAGGTGGCTGAGGAGCTCCGAGGGGGCGAGTTCGAGGTCGGCGAGCGTGCGCACCGCCGTGCGGAGCCGGCCCATCGTGGCGGCCTCGGTGATGCCGTGCCCCATCACGTCGCCGACGACCAGGGCGACCCGGTCCGCCGACAGCGGGATCACGTCGTACCAGTCGCCGCCCACGTCCTCGCCCCTGCCGGCGGGGAGGTAGCGGGCGGCGGCCGTCACCGCCGGCAGGGGCGGCAGGGATCCGGGGAGCAGGTCGCGCTGCAGTTCCTGGGCGCGGGTGTGGACGGTGTCGTACAGCCGGGCACGCTCCAGCGCCTGGGCGACCAGGCCGCTGAGCGCGATGAGCAGGGCGCGGTCGTCCTCGCCGAAGCGGCGGGGCCGGGCGAACGACAGCACGCAGACGCCGATGGCGCGGCCGGAGACGATGAGCGGCAGGAAGGCCCACGCCTGCTTGAGCGACTCCTCCATCAGTCCTTTCATCACCGGGTAGAGCCGGGCGAACTCGTCGGGCGTCTCGATGAACCGGGGGGTCCGGCGGCGGAGGACGTCGGAGGCCACCGTGTTGGCGCGCAGCGACAGGCCTTCCAGGTAGTGGTCCAGGAACTCCTTGGGGTATCCGACCGAGCCGATGACGTGCAGCCGGTCGTCGGAGAGCACCTGGACGGCGAGCGCGTCGGCCCCGAAGGGCGGCAGGACCCGCCGGGCGACGACGCTCACCAGGTCGCGGGCGGTGACCGCCTCCGCCAGGGCGACGGTCAGATCGGCCATGCGGTCCTTGCGCCGGGCGGCGGCCGCGGGGTCCGGCTCCGGGGCCGGCGGCGGGCGCCGGGCCCCGGTGGCCCGTGCGGCTTCGGGAGGCTCGGGTGCTCCGGGGGGTGCGGGTGCTCCGGGGGACGCGGCGGAGAACCGCTCCAGGCGGCCGGCCATCCACGCGGCCACGGCGGTCAGCAGGGTGCCCCGGCCGGCGTCCGGGTCCCCCGGCAGGGCCATCACCAGGGAGAGCACACCGAGCGGCGCTCCGTCGTAGAGCAACGGGACCGCCAGGACCGCCGACGCCCCGATCCCCGGGTCCGTCCCGGTCTCCCAGACCTGCGCGCACGCGCGCAGGGCGCGCGCCGGGGGCGCCGCGTCGTCCTCCCGCAGGTCCTCCCAGGCTCCGACGGCCGTCCGGGGCACCCCCACGACCACCAGGAGGCGCGCACCGCCCGATGCGTCGCGCACGTGGACGGTGCCGCCCACGGCACCGGTCCCGGCCACGGCCTGCTGCACCCCGACGGCCAGCGCCTCCGCCGCGGGCACGTCGTCGGCCAGCGCGGCCAGCAGATGCAGCCGCACCGAGTCCCGCCGCTCGTCGCGGCGTCCCGCTCCGACGTCCGAGGTGGTCACCATCGCCTCCCGCCGCCGGCCTGAGGGACGCCCGTGCCCGGCACCGTCCTCGCCGGTGCGGTCGGGCGGCGACGCCGGCGGGGCGCAGGGTGCCGTACCGAAACCCTAGCCCGTCCGCACGGTCGGCGCGCAGTCCCCGCCGGGCCGGCCCCGGTGTCCCCCGCGCTTCGGCTGCCCGGCCCGCGGACCGTGCCCGGCCCGCCGGGACGCCCGTCCACGACGGCCCCGGCACCGGGCGGCCCCGGGGCCGGGCGCGTCCCGTCGGCGGTCGCGGGCCGGGCCCCCGCGGCGCGCCCTCGCACCGCGCACACCGTTCGTCCCGCCGAGTCCCGTGGGCGTGCCGCCCGTGTCCGCCTGCCGGCCCGGTCCCCCTCCGGGGCGTGGCCGGCCGCCCTGTGCGCCTACCCCAGCGCGCGGAGCCGGCTGACGGCGTCGCCGAGGCTGCGGTGGCAGAACTCGAGGTGGCCGGCGTCGTCGTAGCCGCGGGGCCCGCACTCGACGACCAGGAGCAGGCCCAGGTAGAGGTGGTAGAGGGCCAGCCGGTGCCGGAAGGCGGGGCCGAAGTCGAGGCTGCCTCCGGCCGCGGTGTAGCCGGCGACGAGGTCGCTGTCCGGGCCGGTGTCGCCGCCGAAGGCCAGGGAGACCAGTTCGGCGGCCGGGTCGCCCCAGAACGCCCGTTCGTGGTCGATGAGCCCGGTGATCCGGGGCGGCCGTCCGTCGTCGGCGGGGTCGACGAAGATGTTGCCGGGCCAGAGGTCGAAGTGGACCAGCCGGGGTTCGGTGACCTCGTCCAGGGCGGGTCCGCCGTCGGCCACCAGGGCCCGTACGACCTCGGGTGCCACGCCGAGCGGGGAGCGCCAGCGCCCGGCGTCGTCCAGCAGTGCTTCCACCATGGCGGTGAAGGCCGTCCGCCAGTCGGCCGCGGACAGCGCGGACTCGGCGGCCGGGTAGCCGAACCGGCCGTCCCGCGGCGCCAGGGTGTGCAGACGCGCGGTGACCGCGCCGAGTTCGCGGCGCAGCGCGGACTCGGTGGTGGGCGACAGGAGACCGGCCGCCTTGTCCCAGGGTGTGCCCTCCAGGAGGGAGACGGCGAGGAACTCCTCCCCCGCGTACAGCAGGGCGGGCGCCGGCACACCGCCGTCCGGCAGGGCCGCGATCCGCCGGTACACCATGACCTCCGTCGCCAGGATGCCGCGCTCGTAGCGCAGGACCTCCGCGCTCGCCGGGGGCGCGAGTTTGACGACGGCGGGCTCGCCGTCGTCGAAGCGGACCCGGTAGGCGGTGTTGAACCAGCCGTCGGTCAGCTCCGCCTCCACCCGGCAGCCGACACCGGCCTCGGTGCGCAGCAGGGCGTCGAGTTCGGCGGGGGACAGACGGCGCTTGGTGCGGCTCTGCATGGGGACACGCCTTCGGACGGGATGCTGGGAGCGCTCCCAGCATGGCGATCGTCCGTGCGTCCGTCCAGACTCCCGACGGCTCGGACGGGGCTCCGGGGCCGGCCGCCGGGGCGTCCGCGTGCCGGGATGCCGCCCCGCGTGACCTTCGCATCGGCAAGGTCGATACTGCACACAGGGGTCACCGCCGGCACACGTCGTCCGGCCCGGCGCGGAACGCGCGGGGCCGCCGGCGGACCGCCGGGGCCGACAACTGGAGAAAGCGCTTCTGGCCGGCCCGGACACGGGCCGGGAGCCCACCTGCTAAGGCCCTTAGGAGGTACTCGTGAAAATGCTCATCAACGTGCCCGAGACCGTCGTCGCCGACGCCCTGCGCGGTATGGCCGCCGCCCACCCGGAGCTGACCGTCGACGTCGAGCGCCGGGTGATCGTGCGGCGGGACGCGCCGGTGGCCGGGAAGGTGGGGCTGGTGTCGGGAGGCGGCTCGGGGCACGAGCCGCTGCACGGGGGGTTCGTGGGTCCCGGGATGCTCTCGGCGGCCTGCCCCGGGGAGGTCTTCACGTCGCCCGTGCCCGATCAGATGGTGCGTGCGGCGGCGGCCGTCGACAGCGGGGCCGGGGTGCTGTTCATCGTGAAGAACTACACCGGCGACGTGCTCAACTTCGACATGGCGGCCGAACTCGCCGAGGACGAGGGCATCCAGATCGCGAAGGTGCTGGTCAACGATGACGTCGCGGTGACGGACAGCCTGTACACGGCGGGGCGGCGCGGCACGGGCGCGACGCTCTTCGTGGAGAAGATCGCGGGGGCCGCCGCCGACGAGGGCCGGCCGCTGGAGCGGGTGGAGGCGATCGCCCGGCAGGTGAACGAGAACGCGCGCAGCTTCGGCGTGGCGCTCAGCGCGTGCACGACGCCGGCCAAGGGCACGCCGACCTTCGACCTGCCCGCCGGCGAACTGGAGCTGGGCATCGGCATCCACGGCGAACCGGGGCGCGAGCGGCGGGCGATGATGACCTCCGGTGAGATCGCCGACTTCGCGGTGCACGCCCTCCTGGAGGACATGGCGCCGCGCAACCCGGTCCTCGTCCTGGTCAACGGCATGGGCGCCACTCCGCTGCTGGAGCTGTACGGCTTCAACGCCGAGGTGCAGCGGGTGCTGGACGATCGCGGCGTCGCCGTGGCCCGTACGCTCGTCGGCAACTACGTGACCTCCCTCGACATGGCCGGCGTCTCGGTGACCCTGTGCCAGATCGACGAGGAGCTGCTGCGGCTGTGGGACGCGCCGGTGAGGACGCCGGGACTGCGCTGGGGCATGTGAGACGGTCGGCGCACACCGGACGCCGACGACGCCCGACCTCTCTACCAGGCAAGGAGATCACGTGCTCGACGCCGACTTCTTCCGCCGTTGGATGACGGCCACCGCCGTGTCCGTGGACCGCGAGGCGGAACGGCTCACGGCCCTCGACTCGCCCATCGGGGACGCCGACCACGGCAGCAACCTCCAGCGCGGCTTCAAGGCCGTCTCCGCCGCCCTCGGCAAGGAGGCGCCGCAGACCCCCGGAGCGGTCCTCGTGCTCGCGGGACGCCAGCTGATCTCGACCGTCGGCGGGGCGTCGGGTCCCCTGTACGGCACGCTGCTGCGCCGGACGGGCAAGGCGCTCGGGGACGCGGCCGAGGTGAGCGAGGAGCAGTTCGCCGAGGCGCTGCGCGCGGGCGTGGACGCGGTGATGCAGCTCGGCGGCGCCGCGCCGGGCGACAAGACGATGATCGACGCCCTGGTGCCCGCGGTGGACGCGCTGGGTGACGGGTTCGGCGCGGCGCGGAGCGCGGCCGAGCAGGGAGCGGTCGCCACGACGCCCCTCCAGGCCCGCAAGGGCAGGGCGAGCTACCTGGGCGAACGCAGCATCGGGCACCAGGATCCGGGGGCCACCTCCTCGGCGCTGCTCGTCGCGGGTCTGACGGAGGCCGCCGGTGAGTGAGGAACGGCGGGTCGGGATCGTGCTGGTGTCGCACAGCGCGCAGGTGGCGGCGGCCGTCGTCGAGCTGGCACGGGGGCTCGCGGGCGGCGCGGCCGACGTGCCCGTGGCTCCGGCGGGCGGTACGGAGGCGGGCGGGCTCGGCACGAGCGCGGAGCTGATCGCCGCCGCTGCCGCCTCGGTGGACCGCGGGGCCGGGGTCGCCCTCCTCGCCGACCTCGGCAGTGCGGTGCTGACCGTGAAGGCGCTGCTCGCCGAAGGCGACGAACTGCCCGAGGGCACGCGGCTCGTGGACGCGCCCTTCCTGGAGGGCGCGGTGGCCGCGGTGGTCACGGCGGCGGCGGGAGCCGACCTCGACGCGGTGGAGGCGGCGGCGACGGAGGCGTACGCCTACCGGAAGGTGTGATCGACGACGGCCGGCCCGCAGTCCGGTCCGCCTCCGGCGCCGAGACGGGGGCCGGGGACCGGCGCCCGTCTCGGCGCCGGCCGCCCGGCCGTCCCGCCGGCGCGGGATCAGCGACGACAGCGGTCCGCGCCATCGGCATGAACTCCCGAGTCCTCTCGGGGAGTTCAGCCGTCAGGAGCCTCAGCATACGTAACCGTTCCTGGAGACCGAGCAGGAGTGGGTCCTGTTGCCGGGACTCGTGCTCAGCCGGGCGCCCCGAACGGCGTCGGGCGTCCTGGTCCGCCGCGTTCGCTCCGGTCGCGTGGGGGCGGCGCCGTCCGACGCCGGACCGGGTGCCCGGGGCGCGTCCGCCGCCCCCTTGATGCGGGGCCGCCACCGCGCCATATTGGTCCGGACCATTCCGTCGTGCCGGGCCGGGAGGCGAAGCCGTGCGACGCGTTGTGCTGTGCGGGTGGGTGCTGGTGGTGTGCTGCGGCTGCGCGGGCCCGGGCGGCGGCGACGAGGGACGGGCGCCCGGCGCCCCGACCGGGGTCACCGCCCGGGCGGGCAGCGCGACCAGCGTGCACGTGATGTGGAACGCGGTCCCCGCGGCCGGCGGGTACGAGGTGTACCGGGGCTCCACGAAGGTCGCCGAGGCGCCCGCCTCCGCGCGCATGCTGGACGTCACCCGCCTCGCGCCGGCCACGACGTACGTCTTCACCGTGCGCGCGCGGGACGGCGAGGGCCGGCTCGGGCCGCGCAGCCGGGAGGCGCGGGCGACCACCCCGGCGGCGGTCGCGGCGGACCGTACGGCCCCGACCCGGCCCGGCGGCGCCACCGGCCGGGCGGTCGGCGGCCGGGCGGTCCAGCTGTCCTGGTCCGCGTCCACGGACGACCGCGAGGTGGTGTCCTACGACGTCTACCAGGGCGGTGTGAAGATCCACGGCGTCGGCGGGGAGCAGACGGCGACGGTGGTCACGGGACTGCGGCCGGGCACCCGGTACTCCTTCACCGTGCGGGCGCGGGACGCGGCCGACAACCTCTCCCCCGCGAGCGCGCCCGTGCGCCTCACCACCGCGTCCGGGGCCGGCGCGGCCGGGGGCACCGCGCCGACGGGGTTCCGGGCGACGACCCGGCAGGCCGACGGCGCGTACTACATCGACCTGGCCTGGGTGCCGCCGCGCCTGGACGGCGTGGTCACGGAGTACCAGATCCAGCTCGACGGACAGCCGGCCACCTCGCTCGTGTGGGGCGGCGCCCCTCCGCGCGGCGAGGCCTCGTACAGCTTCTACGTGGGGCGGGAGGCCGGTGCCGGGCACCGGGTGCGGCTGCGGGCGCGGCTGCCGGACGGGACCTGGGGCGCGTACTCGGCGGAGCGGGCGGTGACGACGGGCTCCCGGCGGTGACGGGCCGGCGGCGCCGTTGCGCCGTCCGGGGGAACGCGTCACCTGGCCGGAGGCGGCCGGGGTGCGGGCCGGACCGGGGACGCGTTGGCTGCCCCTGAGGCAGCACGGGCGTACCCGATCCTCGGCGGCGCAAGGGATGTACCGCCAACCGTGCCGCCGGAGGGCATCCGATGCGCACTTCCCGTCTTCTCGTCCGCTCCGGACTGACCGTGGCAGCCGCCGCCACGCTGCCGCTCGCCGTGACCGCCCGGCCGGCCTCCGCGGTCTCGGGCATCTCCGTCAGCACGACCGGCTCCATGGTGTCCGTGGTGACCAGCGCGTGCGCCCAGCTCAACGGCAGCTGGGGCACGGCGTCGCTGCTCACCAGCGGCCAGGCGAACTTCGCCCAGGGGCGCCAGGTGGCGCTCTCCGGCACGAGCATCAGCCAGTCCGCCGCCTGGTCGGGCGTCACCCCGGGCACGTACACGGTCGTCGTCGTGTGCTCGAACGGCAGCACCGCCGGCACCCAGTCGGTGATCGTGTCCGCCGCGTCCACGCCGACGATCTCCACGACGACCGCGCCCACCCGCGGCGTCCTGGGCGGCATGGGCGGCACGGTCCGCGAGTACGGCACGGTCACCATGATCGTGGGCGGGGCGATGGCCGGCTCGGGCATCATCGCGGCGGTGTGGTTCCTGCGCCGCCGCTCCAAGCCGCACCGTCTCTAGGAGACCCGGCCGGCCGGACCCCCTCCGGGAACCCGCCCGCCCGGCGCGGGCAGCTCCTCCAGGGCCTCGGTCAGCCACTGGGTCCAGAACGTCTCCAGTTCGATGCCCGCGCGCAGGACCAGGTGCTGCAACCTGGACTGCGCACTGTCGTTGCCGGGCGGGAAGTCGCGCTTCTCGATCTCCTCGTACTCGGCCAACTGCCGCCGGTGCAGGTCGAGGTGGCGGCGCAGGTCGGCCTCCAGGCCGGCGGTGCCCACGACGGCCGCGGCGCGCAGCCGCAGCAGCAGCGCGTCCCGGTGCGGCTTGGGGTCCTGCGCCGCGGCCGTCCACCGCTCGAGTTCGGCGCGGCCCGCGGGCAGGACCTCGTAGCTCTTCTTCTGCCCGCGCGTCGGGCCCTCGGCGGGCAGGGCCCGGATGTGGCCCTCGGCCTCCAGTTTCCCCAGCTCGCGGTAGATCTGCTGGTGCGTCGCCGACCAGAAGTAGCCGATCGACTTGTCGAACCGGCGCGTCAGATCCAGCCCCGACGACGGCTTCTCGAGCAGGGCGGTGAGGATCGCGTGCGGGAGTGACATGGCCTCATCCTAGGGAGCGCCGGACGGCGGCTACAGCGCCGCCGCCAGCTCCGTGCCCTGCTTGACGGCCCGCTTGGCGTCCAGTTCGGCGGCCACGTCGGCGCCGCCGATGAGGTGCGCGCTCACGCCGGCGGCGACCAGCTCCTCGTAGAGGTCGCGGCGCGGTTCCTGGCCGGTGCACAGCACGATGGTGTCGACCTCCAGGACCGTGCTCTCCTCGCCGACGGTGACGTGCAGTCCGGCGTCGTCGATGCGGTCGTAGCGCACGCCCGGGACCATGGTGACGCCGCGGTGCTTGAGCTCGGTGCGGTGGATCCAGCCGGTCGTCCTGCCGAGGCCCGCGCCGACCTTGCTGGTCTTGCGCTGGAGCAGGTGGACGGTGCGCGGCGGGGCGGGCCGCTCGGGCGCCGTGAGGCCGCCGGCGGTCCGGTAGTCCGTGTCGACGCCCCAGTGGCGGAAGTAGACGGCCGGGTCCTCGCTCGCCTTGTCGCCGCCGTCGGTGAGGAACTCGGCGACGTCGAAGCCGATGCCGCCCGCGCCGAGGATCGCGACGCGGTCGCCGACGGGGGCGCCGTCGCGCAGGACGTCGAGGTATCCGACGACGCTCGGGTGGTCGACGCCGGGGATGTCCGGGGTGCGGGGGGTGACGCCGGTGGCGACGACGACCTCGTCGTGGCCGGCGACGTCGGCCGCGGTGACCGGGGTGTTCAGCCGTACGTCCACGCCGTGCGCGTCGAGCTGGTGACGGAAGTAGCGCAGCGTCTCGTCGAACTCCTGCTTGCCGGGGACCTTGCGGGCGACGTTGAGCTGGCCGCCGATCTCGCTCGCGGCGTCGAACAGGGTGACTTGGTGGCCGCGTTCGGCCGCGCTCACGGCGCAGGCGAGACCCGCGGGGCCGGCGCCCACGACCGCCACCCGCTTGCGCCGCCGGGTCGGGGAGAGGACCAGCTCGGTCTCGTGGCAGGCGCGCGGGTTGACCAGGCAGGAGGTGATCTGCCCGCTGAAGGTGTGGTCGAGGCAGGCCTGGTTGCAGCCGATGCAGGTGTTGATGGCCTCGGGCGTGCCGGCCGCGGCCTTGGCGACGAAGTCGGGGTCGGCGAGCATCGGGCGGGCCATCGAGACCATGTCCGCGCAGCCGTCGGCGAGCAACTGCTCGGCCACTTCCGGGGTGTTGATGCGGTTGGTGGTGACAAGCGGGACGGACACCGCGCCCATGAGCTTCTTGGTCACCCAGGTGTAGGCGCCGCGCGGCACGGAGGTGGCGATGGTGGGGATGCGGGCCTCGTGCCAGCCGATGCCGGTGTTGATGATCGTGGCCCCGGCCTCCTCGACGGCCTTCGCGAGGGTGACGACCTCGTCGAGCGTCGAGCCGCCGGGCACCAGGTCGAGCATCGACAGCCGGTAGACGACGATGAAGTCCTCGCCGACCGCCTCGCGCACCCGCCGCACGATCTCCACGGGGAAGCGCATCCGGTTCTCGTACGAGCCGCCCCAGCGGTCGGTGCGGCGGTTGGTCGGCGCGGCGGTGAACTCGTTGATGAGGTAGCCCTCGGAGCCCATGATCTCGACCCCGTCGTAGCCGGCCTGCCGCGCGAGGCGGGCGGCGCGGGCGTAGTCGTCGACGGTGCGCTCGACGTCGGCGTCGGTGAGCTCGCGGGGCGGGAAGGGGCTGATGGGCGCCTGGAGGGGGCTCGGGGCGACCAGGTCGCGGTGGTAGGCGTACCGGCCGAAGTGCAGGATCTGCATCGCGATCCGGCCGCCCTCGCGGTGCACGGCCTCGGTGATCGTCCGGTGCTGCTCGGCCTCCGCGTCGGTGGTGAGCTTCGCGCCGCCCTCGTACGGGCGTCCCTCGTCGTTGGGGGCGATGCCGCCGGTGACGATCAGGCCCACTCCGCCGCGGGCGCGGGCGGCGTAGAACTCCGCCATGCGCTCGAACCCGCGCTCGGCCTCCTCCAGGCCGACGTGCATCGAGCCCATCAGGACGCGGTTGGGCAGCGTGGTGAAGCCCAGGTCCAGTGGGCTCAGCAGGTGCGGGTAACGGCTCATGGCAGGCCTCCGTGCGCGGTGTCGTCCCCGTAGTTCTAGAGGACCGCGCACGGATTATGCAACTAGTTGCACAATGGCCTGGCCGCGGTGTGCCGCAGCTCACGGGCCGTGCGGGCGGCCGGCTTCCGCCCGCACGGCCCGTGAGGACCGTCGCCCCGCGGCGTCACCGGCTTTCGAGCAGGACGTGCAGTTCCCTCTCCTGGTCCCCGGAGGCGGAGGACAGGTCGCGCACGGTGAACAGGGAGTCCAGCGTCGCGCGGAGCCGCTCGATCGCCCAGTAGCTGCCCTGCGCGTCGGCCTCGACGGAGGACGTGAGCGGGGTGGGCGCCGGGCAGTCATGGGTGTCGGTCACCTCGAAGGTGCCGAGCCAGACCATCGGACGCGTCTCGTGGAGTTGCTGGGGCGCTTCGTCGGGGCCCCGGTCCGACTCGAAGCACGTGCTCAGCGTGTCGAACACGATCCGCGCGTCCTCCTTGCTGCATCCGCTGATCTCGACGGAGACGGACTCCTCGTGCGATCGCTCGCGGTCCATCGTGGTCGCTCCTTTCGTGGCGGTGGCGCGGTACCGCGGGTTCCCCGCGAACCGTGCCACATCCCAAGAAAAGCACCACTTTCCCGGGCGGGCACCACCTGCGGGCGCCCGCCGGGCCGGACGTCAGCCGCGGGTGAAGCGGTAGGTCTTGCTGTCCGTCAGCACGCAGAAGCCGGGCGAGACGACGATGACGCGCAGGGTGCCGCTGCGCCGGTCGTAGTCGACGCCCTCCGTCTCGAAGGAGCCCGAGCAGGAGCTGCGCAGCGGGAGCTGGCGCAGGGCCGTGACGTGGCCGGTCACGTCGGAGGTGCCGTTCGGTTCGGCGGACAGGTCGATCCGCAGGAGCGGCTTGGTGACGCCGAACAGGGCGCCCTCGGGGTCGTCGGAGGAGCACAGGAGGGTCGTCGGACCGCTGAAGTCGCAGCCCTGGACGTCGCGCACGGCGTGGTCGAGACGGACGGTGGAGACCTGCGGCAGGTTCGCCGAGGGCGAGGTCGCCGGGTTGACGCCGGGGGTGGGGAGGACCAGCAGCCGGGTCATGGTGCCCCACTCGCCCGACAGCATCCACTGGCCGCCGGGCGCGATCGCCACCCAGGAGTTGTTGAGGGCCTCGCCCGGGCCGAGCGCGTGGACGTACTCCGACCAGGTGCCGCCGGGCGCCTGCACCCGGAACATCTTCGAGGCGCCCGAGTCCCGCTGGTAGGGCTCGACGTAGTGGCCGTCGTAGGAGGCGTCCGGGTCGCCGACGTGGTTCCAGCCGCGCACGCTCAGGCCGAGGGGGACGGTGCCGATGCCCGTGTAGCGGTTGGGGCTGCCCGCCGGGACCTCGACCGAGGTCAGTCCCTGGCTCTCGGTCAGCGGGTCGGCGCGGTCGGAGCCGACCTCGGTCCAGGTGTCGGCGGCCGCGGCGGGCGAGGCGGCGCCGAGGGCGGCGGCCGCAGCGGTGGCCAGCGCGACCAGGGCGGCGCGGGCGGCGTGGGCCGGGCGACGGCGTCGCCGGGCGGGGCGCAGGGGCATGGGTCTCCTCGGTGACGGGGGGTGGGTGCGCGCTCGGCGGACAGTGTGTCCGAGTGTGATGGTCATGTACAGACCAATCGATGGACGGGGGCGGACGCCGAGGAGAACGGCGGGCCGCGCCGTCCTGGGGGAGCATGGGAGGCGGTGCTCCAGGCGTGGGAGAAGACGATGGTGCGCGGTGGAACAAGGGGAGTCGGCACGGGGGACGACGTGCCGCGTCGGCCTTCGGAGGCGGTTCGTGGCATGAGCGCAGGCGGAACGGCCGACGGCGGCGGTCCCACCGAACCCAGCGGGCTGCTGGACGTGCTGAACGTGGCCTCGGTGGTGCTCGACACCGAGGGCCGGATCGTGCTGTGGAGCCCCCAGGCCGAGGAACTGTTCGGCTACGCGGCGAAGGAGGCCCTGGGGCGGTTCGCGGCGCACGTGATGGTGCACGAGCGGCACCTCGATCTGGTCGTGAAGCTGTTCAGCGACGTCATGTCCACCGGGCGCAGCTGGGCGGGCGCCTTCCCGATCCTGTGCAAGGACGGCACCACCCGGCTGGTGGAGTTCCGCAACATGCGGCTGGTGGACGACCGGGGCGAGGTGTACGCCCTGGGCCTGGCCGCCGACCAGTCCACGGTGCGCCGCCTGGAGCGGGACGTGGCCCTCTCGACACGGATGGTCGCCCAGTCCCCCATCGGCTTCGCCGTCCTGGACACCGAGCTGCGCTTCGTCACGGTCAACCCCGCGCTGGAGCGGATCAACGGCCTCCCGGCGCGGGAGCACATCGGCCGGACGGCGGGCGAACTGCTCCCCGGGCTGGACACCGAGGCCCTGGAGACGGCGGCCCGCGAGGTGCTGCGCACCGGTGTGCCGCTGCTGGACCGCTCCACCGTCGGACGCACGCCCGCCGACCCCGGCGAGGACCACGCGTGGTCGGTCTCGCTGTACCGCCTGGAGGACGCCCGCGGCACCGTGCTGGGCGTGGCCTTCTCCACCGTCGACGTCACCACCCAGTACCGGGCGGGGGTCGAGGCCGAGGCCGCGCGCCGCAGGCTGGCCCTGATCGCCGACGCCTCCGCCCGGATCGGGACCACCCTGGACCTGGAGCGGACCGCCCGCGAACTGGCCGACGTCGCGGTGCCGGAACTGGCCGACGTGGCGTCCGTGGACCTGCTCGACGCGGTGGTCGCCGGCCGGCGCACCAGCCTCGGCCCCACCGAACCGGCCGTGATCCGCGCGCTGGCCGTCCGGGCGGCCGGCGCACCCCACGCGCTCGAGGCGGCCGACGTGCCCGGCCAGGTCGCCGACTACGCACCCGACCGTCTCGTGACCGAGTGCGTGCGCACCGGCCGGCCGGTCCTCGTGCCGCGGGTCGGGGACGAGGACCTGGTCCGCATCGCCCGGTCCCCGGAGGCCGCCGCGCTGCTGGAGCGGGCGGGCCTGCACTCCTACCTGGCGGTGCCGCTCATCGCCCGGGGCGAGGTGCTGGGCGCCCTCGACCTCAAACGCACCCGCACCCCCCTGCCGTTCGGCCGGGACGACCTGGTGCTCGCCCGCGAACTGGCGGCCCGCGCGGCCGTGCAGATCGACAACGCCCGCTGGTACCAGAACGCCCGCACCACCGCCCTCACCCTCCAGCGCAGCCTTCTGCCCAGCCATCCGCCGGTCACCGGAGGCCTCGAGGTGGCCTCCCGGTACCAGCCGGCCGGGGCCACCACCGAGGTGGGCGGCGACTGGTTCGACGTGATCCCGCTGGACGGCGGCAAGACCGCGCTCGTCGTCGGCGACGTGATGGGCAGCGGCATCGACGCCGCCGCCACCATGGGCCGGCTGCGCACCGCGACCACCACCCTGGCCTCCCTCGACCTCGACCCGGCGGTGCTGCTGGAGCACCTCGACCGGATCACCTCGGGCCTCGACCACTCGATCGCCACCTGCGTGTACGCCGTCCACGACCCCGGCCGGAGGCAGTGCCGGATCGCCAACGCCGGGCACCTGCCGCCCGTCCGCGTCCGTCCCGGCCGTCCGCCGGAGCTGCTCGACCTGCCCACCGGGGCGCCGTTGGGCGTGGGCGGGGTGGAGTTCTCCACGACCGACGTCGACTTCGCCCCCGGCGACCAACTCGTGCTGTACACCGACGGATTGGTCGAGACCCGCCGGCACTCCCTCGACGAGCGCCTGGACGCGCTGCTCGCGCTCCTGGACGACCCGGCGCGCCCGCTGGAGGAGATGTGCGACCTGCTCCTGGACGCGCTGCACCACCCCGACAACCACGACGACGTGGCCCTGCTGGTGGCGCGGGCACGGGAGTGACGCGACCGTGCCCGCGGGCGCGCGGAGGTGCGCCCGCGGGAGCGGCGCCGCGGCCCGGCGCCCCCGTGGCGGACGGGAGCGCCGACCTCCGCCCCTACCGGTCCTTCGCCCCGATCACCACGTGGGCGTACAGCTCCTCGTCCACGACCAGAGCCGGCGTCAGGCCGCCGCGGGTGAAGGCCTCGACGGCGTCCGGCGCCTGGCGCTCGCTCGTCTCCACGAGGAGGCAGCCGCCGGGCGCCAGCCACCGCGCCGCGCCCGCGGCGACCCGGCGCAGGACGTCGAGGCCGTCGGCTCCGCCGTCGAGGGCGGTGAGGGGCTCGTGGTCGCGTGCCTCCGCGGGCAGCAGGGGGACCTCGCCGCTGGGGACGTACGGCACGTTGGCGGCCAGGATGTCGACGCGGCCGCGCAGCCGGCCGGGCAGCGCCTCGAACAGGTCGCCCGCGTGGACCCGGCCGCCGAGGGCGGTGACGTTGCGGCGGGCGCAGCGGACGGCGGCCGGGTCGATGTCGGCGGCGTGCAGCTCGACCCGGCCGAGGGCGGAGGCGAGGGCCGCGCCGACGGCGCCCGAGCCGCAGCACAGGTCGACGACGACGGAGGCGTGCGGGACGCGGGCGAGCGCCTGGGCGACGAGGAACTCGGTACGGCGGCGGGGCACGAAGACGCCGGGTTCCACGGCGACCCGCAGGCCGTGGAATTCCGCCCAGCCCACGACGAGTTCGAGGGGCAGGCCGGCGACGCGACGGTCCACCAGCGCGGCGAGTTCGTCCGGCGTGCGGGCCGCGTCGAGGAGCAGCTCCGCCTCGTCCTCGGCGAAGACGCAGCCGGCGGCGCGCAGCGCGCGCACGACGTCGTCACGGGAGAGGGACGGGGAGCCGTCGGGGGCGGACACCGGGGAGGCCGGGAACGGGTCCGAGGCCGACGACGGAGAAGACGAGGGAGAGGGGGAGGGGGACGGGGGAGACAGTGGGGGCATGGAAGCCGAGAGCCTTTCGGGAGCCGAAGGGCGCTCTCGCGGTTCGCCTAGCGGCGGCGGTCCGCGCCGTCGTGAGGGGAGAGCACCCGGCCTGACACAGCGGTAATGGGTCTCACCTCCCCGGTCGCTCACGGCTGGGGACGTCCGCAGCCGGACGGCAACCTTATCCCAACGGCCGGACGGGGAAGCCGTTCGGGCCGCTTCCCCCCTGGTGGTTGTACGGTACAACCAGGAGAGTGAGGGAGGGCCCGTGGAACCGGCGCAGGCCGTGGAGACCATCCAGCGCGAGATGACGGTGTTCGCGCGGCGCGCCCGCGCCTCGGCGGGCCGGCTGCATCCCGAGCTGTCACTGGTGTCGTACACCCTGCTGGGGCATCTCGAGGGAAGCGGCACGTGCCGGGTGACCGACCTGGCCGCGCACTACGCGCTGGACAAGTCCACCGTCAGCCGCCAGGTGGCCGCCCTGCAGCGGGCCGGCCTGATCGAACGGCGCCAGGACCCCGAGGACCACCGCGTGCAGGTCCTGCACCTCACCGACGCCGGCCGCCGCATCCTCGCCCAGGTCACCGAGAGCCGCCGCGCCGCCTTCCGGGAGCGGCTGGCGCGGTGGTCCGGGGAGGACCTGGAGCGGTTCGCGGAGTACCTGGTGCGGTACAACGCGGCGGCGACGGAACCGTCGTAGCCGGCGTCGTCCCGCGCCCCCGTCGCCCGCGGAGCCGCCCGCCGCGCCGGCCCGCCGGGTCCCGGTGCGCGGACGGCGGACGGCGGACGGCGGACGGCGACAGGAGCACGGCATCCGCCCGGACCCGCCGGACGGCGGTGGTCCGTCCGGCACGGGGTCACCGGACGGCCGGGCGGTGCCGCGCCCGCCCGGACCGGTCGGGCGCCCCGTTCACGGCACCGGCACCGCCTCCCGCCCCTCCCCCAGCCGCTCCGGCACCCGGGCCGCCAGGAACGCCGTCCTGCGGCGCAGCCGGAATCCCAGGGACTCGTAGAGGCGGATGGCGCCGGTGTTGCCGGCGCCGGTGTGCAGGAAGGGGGTCTCGCCCCGGGCGCGGACGCCGTGCGCGACGGCGAGGACCAGCCGGGTGGCGAGGCCCTCGCCGCGGAAGGCGGGGTCGGTGCAGACGGCGCTGATCTCGGTCCAGCCGGGTGGGTGGAGCCGCTCACCGGCCATGGCGACGAGAGCGCCCTCGCGGCGGATGCCGAGGTAGGTGCCGAGTTCGATGGTGCGGGGCTCGAAGGGGCCGGGCCGGGTGCGGGCGACCAGGTCGAGCATCTCGGGGACGTCGGCGGGGCCGAGACGGACCGCCTCGGGATCCGGCGCGGCGGCCAGCCCGTCGTCGACGAACTGCACGCCTTCGACCCGGGAGGTGATCTCCCAGCCGGCCGGGACCTCGCCCCGGAACCCCGGCAGCGGCACCTCCGCGCCCGGCCCGGCGAGCGCCGCCAGGTCGGCCCAGTCCTCGGCGTCCGGCTCGTCGGGCAGGGCCAGCCACGGGGAGACGTCGACGGGATAGCGCAGCACGCGGCCACGACGCTCGGCGAAGTGCGCGTGCGGCCCGGCGAGGGAGGCGAGGGCGGGATTGTCCAGGACGTGCCGCGCCCCGGCCGCCGCCTCCGGCGCGGCCCCGGCCCTGCGCCTGGGCCCCGGCACTCCCCCCGGCCCGGCCTGCGGCTCCGCCGCGCGTCCGGACTCCGACGTCCCGTGGCTCATTCCGCCGCTCCGATCTCGATCACGATCTTGCCCCGGGCATGGCCGGCCTCGACCTCGCGCAGGGCCTCGCCGGCCCGGTCCAGCGGGTAGGTGCGGGTGACGTGCGGGTCGAGGTCGCCGCGGACGACGAGGCCGGCCACCGCGCGCAGGACGGCCGCGTCACGGGCCCGGGCCACGCGGGCGCCGCCGAGGCGCTCCGCCTCCTCCGCCGGAGCACCGGCGGTGATCAGCTTCCCCCGGTCGTCCACCAGGACGGCGGCCTCCCGCAGGACCTCGCCGCCCACGAGGTCGTAGACGCCGTCGACGCCGTCGGGAGCGGCGCGGCGGGCGCGCTCCGCCCAGCCCGGCCCGGAGGAGACGTGCACGGCGCCCAGCGACTCCACGAGCTCCTTCTTCCCGTCGCTCGCGACGCCCACGACCCGCAGTCCCGCCGCGCGGGCGATCTGCACGGCCGCCACGCCGACACCGCCGCCGGCGCCGGTGACCAGCAGGGTCGCCCCGGCGGGCAGGTCGAGCTGGTGGACGCCGTCGTAGGCGGTCGCGGCGGCCACCGGCAGGGTCGCGGCGTCGGCGAAGGTCAGGGCGGCCGGCTTGGGCGCGGTGACGCCGGCCGCCAGGAGGGCGTACTCGGCGTAGCCGCCGGCGACCGCGGTGCCGAACACCTCGTCGCCGGGCGCGAAGCCGGTGACGTCCGGGCCGGTCTCCTCGACGACGCCCGCCACCTCGTTGCCGAGGACGGAGGGGAAGACGCGCTCACCGGTCTCGCCGGGGCGCCGGTAGCCCGTGCGCTGCTTCCAGTCGACGGGGTTCACGCCCGCCGCGCGCACCGCGACGAGCACCTCACCGGGCCCGGGACGTGGCCGGTCCACGTCGACGAGCGCCTCGGTCTCCGGGCCGCCGTACCGCGTGAAGACGTACGCCTTCGGCATTGCTCACTCTCCTTCGCTCCTTCGCCGGACCCCGCACCGCCGCACCGCTGACCTGCGGTGACCGCGGGACCGCCGGATCCGGGACGACTGGTGCAAGGGGCGGCGGCGGGGCGTTGTTCCCGGGAGCCGGGAGAGTTCATACGGGCTTAACGATCGTGGGGAGGCCGGGGCCGGGGCACCGCCGGACGGCGCGTACGGTGGACGGAGCACACCACCGCCGATCGTCACGCCGGAGCCGCATGAACGTCACCCGAGGCTTCACCGGGCGCCCCCGCGTCCACAACCCGGGGCTGCCCCCGGGCCAGTACGACGCGGGCGACGACTGGCCCGTCCTCTCCGCGGAGGTCACGCCCGCGCTGGCGCCCGCCGACTGGACCTTCCGGATCGACGGACTGGTCGAGGCGCCCCGCACCTGGACCTGGGACGAGGCGCACGCCCTGCCCTCCGCCGCCTACGAGGGCGACATCCACTGCGTGACCGGCTGGTCGAAGTTCGGGGTGCGGTTCGGCGGCGTGTCGCTGGACGCCTTCCTGGACGCGGTCCGGCCGCGGGCGACCGCCACCCACGTCGTCGCCTACGCGCACACCGGGTACACCACCGGTCTGCCGCTCGCCGACCTGACCGGCGGACGCGCCTGGATCGCCTTCCGGTACGACGGCGAGCCGCTGACCGCCGAGCACGGCGGTCCGGCGCGACTGCTGGTGCCCCACCTGTACTTCTGGAAGAGCGCCAAGTGGATCGCGGGCCTGCGCCTCCTCGACCACGACGAGCCCGGCTTCTGGGAGCGCAACGGCTACCACGCGCGCGGCAACCCCTGGGAGGAGCAGCGGTACTCCGGTGACTGAGACCTCCACGTCCCCGGCGGGCGTCACGCCGCCGGCCTCCGGTCCTCCGCCGGCCTTCGCTCCCCCGACCCGCTTCGCGGTGCCGGGCCGCATCGCCGTGAGCGAGCAGGCGGCGGCGGTGTGGCAGACGGCCACGCTGACCGGGATCCGCCGCGAGACACCGCGGGCGGCCACCTTCCGGTTCGCGGTGCCGGCCTGGGCGGGGCACCTGCCCGGGCAGCACCTGATGCTGCGGCTGACCGCCGGGGACGGCTACACGGCCCAGCGCCACTACTCGATCGCGTCCCCGCCCGACGACTCGGGCCACATCGAGCTGACCCTGGACCACGTGGACGGCGGTGAGGTCTCCGGCTGGTTCCACACCGTCGCGCGTCCCGGTGACGAGGTCGAGGTGCGCGGCCCGCTCAGCGGCTTCTTCGCCTGGCCCGGCGACCGGCCGGCCCTGCTGATCGGCGCCGGCTCCGGGGTCGTGCCGCTGATGTCGATGGTCCGGCACCACCGGTCGCGCGCCCTGGCCGTGCCGCTGCGGCTGCTGGTCTCGGCGCGCGGCCCCGAGGAGCTGATCTACGCGCGCGAGTACGGGCCGGAGACGACGCCCGTCTTCACGCGGACCGCGCCGGAGGGCGTGCCCGTGGGCCGGCTGGGCGCCGCACACCTGGCGCCGCTGCTCGCCGAGCCGCCCGCGGGCGGCTGGGAGGCGTACGTGTGCGGGTCCAACGCCTTCGCCGAGCACGCCTCGCGGCTGCTGGTGGCGGCGGGGCAGCCGGTGGACCGGATCCGGATCGAACGGTTCGGCTGACGTTCGCGCGCGGGTCCTGCCGCACCGCAGGCCCCGCGTCCCGGAGCCGCCGCGCCGCCCCTCGGCGTGCCTCCCCCGCGCACGCCTCCCCTTCGCGCGCCGGCCCTTTTCGCATGCCGGCCCCCTGAGCGATCTCACCGGAAGGGGGTATTCCGTCCATGGGGGCACTCGTCCGCGTGACGGCGCGAGGAGGGCGACATGCGAATCCGGGTGCGCGGCTGGCGCTGGCGGCGCAATCCGCTGCGGCGCCGGTCGGACGTCGTGGAGGCGTGGACCGCGGTGGTGGTCGCGGTGCTGCTGCTGGTGGTCGCCCCGCTGGTGGGCGCCGTCGCCGGGCAGTGGGCCCACGACGACGCGCGGGCGATGGTGGCCGAACAGCAGGCCGACCGCCGGCACGTGCGGGCCGAGGTCGTCGGCCGGCCCCCGGAGGCCCTGCCGACGGCGCAGGGCGGCCAGGAGGAGTGGTACCGGGTCGCCGTGCGCTGGACGGAGCCCGGGCAGGGCTCGAGGACGGCCGTGGCGCGGGTTCCGGCGGGCACGCACCGCGGTGACCGGGTGGACGTGTGGTTCGACACGCGGGGGCGGAGCGTCGGTCCGCCGGCGAACGGCACGGCGGTGTGGCAGCACACCCTGACCATGGGCGTGGCCGCGGCGGGCGGCACGGCCGCGGCCGTGCTGCTCGGGCACGCGGTGGTCCGCCGGGTGGCGCTGCGGCACCGGCTGGACGAGTGGGACCGGGAGTGGGCGCGGACGGGTCCCGAGTGGAGCCGGCGGCGGGCGTGAGGGCGGCCGCCGGGACGCGGCCGGCATGGGGTCTTCCGGGCGCTCCCACCGCGCACGTACGGTGTGATCATTCGTACGGCCACTTTACAAAAGGCGGGTGCCCATGGCCCTGTTCGACCTGTCCCTCGAGGAGCTCCACGCGTACCGCAGCGCGTCCACCGCGCCGGAGGATTTCGACGCGTTCTGGTCCAAGACCCTCCAGGAGGCCCGCGAGCACGACCTGGACGCCCGTTTCGAGCCCGTCGACACGGGGCTGGCCACGGTGCGGGTGTACGACGTGACGTTCGCCGGGTTCGGCGGCCACCCCGTGAAGGCCTGGCTGACCCTGCCCGCCGCGGCCGAGGAGCCGCTCCCCCTGGTCGTGGAGTTCGTCGGCTACGGCGGTGGGCGCGGGCTGCCGCACGAGCACCTGCTGTGGGCGTCGACGGGCCGCGCGCACTTCATCATGGACACCCGCGGCCAGGGCAGCGCCTGGGGCGGCGGCGGCGCCACCGCCGACCCGGTGGGCGGCGCGCCGGCGTTCCCGGGCTTCATGACGCGGGGCATCGACGCGCCCGAGAACTACTACTACCGCCGGGTGTTCACGGACGCGGTGCGCGCCGTCGAGGCGGCCCGCTCGCATCCGCTGACCGACGCGGCGCGCACGGTGGCGCTCGGCGCGAGCCAGGGCGGCGGCATCGCGATAGCCGTGGGCGGCCTGGTGCCGGACCTGGTCGCGGTCGCCCCGGACGTGCCGTTCCTGTGCGACTTCCCGCGCGCGGCGACCCTGACGGACCGTCACCCCTACCGGGAGATCGGGCTGTTCCTCAAGACGCACCGCGGCCGCACGCAGGACGTGCTGAACACCCTGTCGTACTTCGACGGCGTGCACTTCGCCGCGCGCGGCTCGGCCCCGGCACTCTTCTCGGTGGCCCTGGAGGACCAGACCTGCCCGCCGTCGACCGTGTTCGCCGCCTTCCACGCCTGGGCGGGCGACGACAAGGCGATCGAGGTGTACGACTTCAACGACCACGAGGGCGGCGGCCCGTACCACGAGGCGGCGAAGGTGCGCTGGCTGCGGTCGTACGCCTGACGCGGACGCCGCCTTCCCTCCGGTCCGACCAGTCGGTACGTTCAGGGGGCCCGGTCCGCACCGTCGCGGTCCGGGCTTCCGGCGGATCACGGAGGGTCCATGTCCGAGCACGTGCCACAGGTCCACGGCCACTGCGACGAGCGTTTCGCGGCGGTGCGGACCGCGTTCGAGGAGAACTTCCGGGAGCGCGGCGAGCTGGGCGCCGCGGTGGCCGTGACCGTCGACGGCGTGACCGTCGCCGATCTGTGGGGCGGCTGGGCGGACGCGGCGCGCACGCGCGCGTGGGAGCGGGACACGCTGGTCAACGTGTGGTCGACGTCCAAGGGGCCGGTGGCGCTGTGCGCGCACGTCCTGGCCGACCGGGGTCTCCTCGACCTCGACGCGCCGGTGGCCGCGTACTGGCCCGAGTTCGCGGCGGCGGGCAAGGAGCGGGTGCTCGTGCGGCACCTGCTGTCCCATCGCGCCGGCCTGTCCGGGCTGCGGGAACCGCACAGCCTGGAGCAGCTCTACGACTGGGAGCTGACCACGGCGCGCCTGGCGGCGACGGAGCCCTGGTGGGAGCCGGGCACCCGGTCCGGCTACCACGCGCTCACGTACGGCTTCCTGGTCGGGGAGGTCGTGCGGCGCGTCACGGGCCTGCTGCCCGGGGCCTTCCTGGAGCGGGAGGTGACGGGTCCGCTCGGCATCGACTTCACCGTCGGCCTGCCGGAGAAGGAGGCCGGGCGGGCCGCCGAGCTGGTGCGTCCGCCGGCCGCGTCGAGCAGCGAACAGGCCGCGGTCCTCAGCCAGTTGACGCCCGTCGCGATCGCCGCGCTGACCAACCCCGCGGCGGACGCCGACGCGGCCAACTCTCCCGGGTGGCGGGCCGCCGAGATCCCCGCCGCGAACGGGCACGGCACCGCACGGGCCGTCGCCGCGCTCTACGGCGTCCTGGCCGGCCGGGGCCTGTTCGCCGGCCGGCGCGTGCTGTCCGCCGAGGCGGCCGAGCGGGTGCGCGAGGGCCAGGGCAGGTGCCGCGACCTGGTGCTGGGCGCCGGCTTCGCGCACGAGACGGAGATCGGGCTGGGCCTGTGGCTCAGCGGCCCGAACGGCTCCTACGGGCCCAACCCGCGGGCTTTCGGGCACGACGGCTTCGGCGGCTCGTGCGGACTCGCCGATCCCGAGGCCGGGGTGTCCCTCGGATACGTGATGAACCGGATGGGACCCCGCATCGCGGACGACCCGCGCAAAATGGCGCTGGTGGAGGCCGTGTACAGCGCACTGTGAGGGGGCGTCCGGGCGGTCCGGTTTCGGCCGATCGGACCGCCCGCCCTTCCTTCGTGGTTTAGACCAATGCTAGATCTGGGGCGCACGAACCCGCACGGCACGCACCCCCAGGAGGCGCGCGGCATGGCCCGCACCACCCCCCACGAACGGCCCATCTACTGGCGGATAGCGAAGGAGTTGCTCGGCGAACTGCGCGACGGGACCATCCCGCCCGGTGAACGCCTGCCCGGCGAAAGGCAGTTGGCGGAGCACTTCGGAGTCAGCCGGGTGACCGTCCGGCAGGCGCTGGAGGTGCTGCGCCGGGACGGCCTGGTCGCGACCGACCGGCGGGGCACGCACGCGGCCCTGCCCGGGGCTCCGGCCGGCGCCCTGTCCTTCCTCGTCTTCCCCGTGGGCGCCCGGGCGTCGGACGACCCGACGGCGGTGGACCGGGCCGCGCTCGGCTGGGAGCCGCCCCCGCCGGAGCACGCCGAGGCGCTGGGGCTCGCTCCCCACCGGCCGACGCTCGTCCACCGCTACGAGTCCACGGGGACCGACGGCCGCGGGCTGCGGACGGCCGTGACGTCCTTCTCCCCGGTCGCCCTCGCCGAGGTGCCGGAACTCGCCCGCTACCGCGACCGCGCCGGCACCACCGGATCGCCCCGACTGCGCCGCGTCTACGACTGGATGCGCCGGGCCGGCCTGACCCTGCACCAGCGGGACTCCCTCGCCCTCGGCGACGGCGGCCGCTCGCTGCGGGTGACGCGCCGCGTGCACGACCAGTACGCCCGGCCGCTGGAGATCACCGACCTGGTGACGGACGTGCGGCAGGAGGAACTGGTCTACGCGTTCACCCTGCCGGCGGCGGACGGCCCGTACGCCGTCCGGGACACCGCACGACGGGTGCGCAGCGCCGCGCTCTGACGGCTCGCACGGCGCTCCGTCCGGGCTCCCGGCGGGCCGGTCCCGCCGGGAGCCCGGACGGTCAGCTCACGCGCCGCGCCTCGACCACGCGGGCGCGCGGGCTGCCGTCGTCCCTGGTCCCGAACTCGGGCAGGGCGCGCAGGTCCACGCGGAACCCGGCGCGCTCCAGTTCCCGGCGCACCTCACCGAGCCGGAAGGCCCGGTAGTACATCACGAACGGCGGACGCCACACGGCGTTGCGCACCCGCATCACGGCGTCGAAGCCGAGGAGCGTCCAGAAGGCCCGGGAGGACGGCCGGGGCGGGGCGCCCACGGGGAAGACGAAGCGGCCGCCCGGCCGCAGCACCCGGTGCACCTGCGCGAAGAGACCGGGCAGTTCGCGGGGCAGGAAGTGCCCGAACGCGCCGAAGCTGACGACGAGGTCGAAGGCGGCCGTGAACGGCAGGGCGCGGGCGTCCGCGCGCACCCAGGACACCCGCGGGCCCGCCGGGCGCGTGCTCCCGCGGGCCACGTCGAGCATGCCCGCGCTGAAGTCGACCCCGGTGACACCGCGCCGGCACACCGTCGCCAGCACGTCCACGCCCGCCCCGGTGCCGCAGCACAGGTCGAGCCCGTCATCGTACGGGCCGGTGCGGCGCAGGGCCGAGACGACCGCGGCCAGGACGGCGTCGGAGGTGCGGAAGGGCGTGTGGTCGAACTTCGGCGCGAGCAGGTCGTAGCCGTGCTCGACGGACGACAGCGCCTGGACGGCGAGTTCGCGCAGCGTGGGGCCTTCGGGGCTGAACATCCGCGTCACCCTATCCCTGCCGGGTGAGCGCGGCACGGCGTTCCAGCAGCGCGAGGGCGCGCCGGCACCAGCGCACGTTCTCCTCCTCGAACCCGATGCCGCCCATCAGGGTCAGATAGGGGCCGATCCGGTCGGACCCGGCCAGGTACTCCTCCTCGCTGCGGCCGTCGAGGAGCCGCTCGCGCACCCGTTCGTAGCGGGCCAGCTTCGCGCGTGACCAGGTCATGCGCTCCTCGATCTGGGCGCGCGTGACCTCCGCGTCCACACCGTCCATCGCCTGGACCTTGATGAGGAGTTCGTCGCGGACGGCGGTGGGCCGGCGGGGCGGGGCGGCGGCGAAGGCCCGCAGGTCCTCGCGGCCGGCCCCGGTGAGCGTGAACATCCTTTTGTTGGGCCTGCGTTCCTGCTGCACGACCCGCGCCTCGATCAGGCCGTCCTGCGCCAGCCGCTCCAGCTCGCGGTAGAGCTGTTGCGGGGTCGCGGGCCAGAAGTTCGCGAGCGAGACGTCGAAGATCTTGGACAGCTCGTAGCCCGAGGCCTCGCCTTCCAGGAGGGCGGCCAGGACGGCGTACTTGAGGGACATGTGGACATGGTAAGGGCCGATGATTATTCTCATCGACACCTATTCAATTATTTGTCTATGAGGTGATCGGATGCGCGCGTTCCGTGAGGCGGTCGAGGCGGGCGACCTCGACGCCGTGGAGGCCCTGCTGGCGGAGGACGTGGTGTTCACCAGTCCGGTCGTGTTCAAGCCGTACCCGGGCAAGGCGATCACCGCGTCGATCCTGCGGGCCGTGTCCCAGGTGTTCGAGGACTTCCGCTACGAGCGGGAGCTGGCCGGCGCGGACGGCCGCGACCACGCGCTGGTGTTCACCGCGCGGGTCGGCGACCGGGAGCTGACCGGCTGCGACTTCCTCCACGTCGACGAGGACGGCCTGATCGACGCGCTGACCGTGATGGTGCGGCCGCTGTCGGGGGCGCAGGCGCTGGCGGCGGCCATGGGGGCGCGGTTCGAGGAGATCGTGAAGGAGGCGGAGGCGCGCTCGGCCTGACCCGGCCGGGGACGCGGGAACGCCCCCGGCGGGACGCCGGCGTGCGGGCGTCAGCTGCGCAGTTCCTTCAGGGTGGCCCCGGTGTCCGTCTTCAGCCAGTCGGTCACCTCGTCCAGCTTCGGCGAGGTGTCGTCCTCGTCGTACGAGGAGAGGTAGACGCTGTAGTTCATCGTGTACGTCACCCAGCCGTCCCGTACGGCCAGGGTGACGTCCATGGAGCCGCTGTCGGAGGTGTCGGTGGTGTCCTCGCTGACGAGGTAGGCCTCGTCGCCGATGCCCGTGACGGTGTCCACGTCGTAACCCTTGCGGCTCTGCGCGTAGTTCTTCCACTTGGCCGTGAACTCGGGTGCGGGGTCCGTCTTCTTGTGCAGGCTCACCTCGATCGAGAGGTAGGCGTCCGAGTAGGTCGAGCCCGACTTCTCCAGACCGAGGTTGCAGTAGCTCTCGTCGAGGGCGGCGTCCTCGAGTTCGCTGTGGGTCGGGGAGTCGTCGTCCTGCGGGTACTCGTCCTTGAACGACGAGTAGTCCGCGCTGCTGCAGAGGTTCGACGGGGCCGTGTAGCCGCGCAGGTCGGCGTCGGCTCCCCGGCCGCCGATCAGGAAGACGCCGGCCGCCCAGGCGGCGGACGCCACCAGCGCGCCGACGACGGCCCACAGCACCGCCCGCCCGGCTCCGCCGGCACCGCCCCCGGCCGGCGGGGCGGCCACGGGGCCGTACCCGCCCGGCTGGTGGTACGGCCCCGCGGCCGCCTGGGCCGGACCCGGCTGCCCCACCAGGGTGGGCGTGGCGTAGAAGTTCTGACCGCCCGGCGGGGTCGGGGCGGCCGGCGGCGGGAAGGCGGCCGTTCCGCCCGGTCCCGGCGACTGGGGATGCGGATAGGGGTACGCGCTCGGCTGCGCGGGCGGTTCGGACGGCTGCTCCGGCGGCGGAGACTGAGGCGGCGTGGACATGGTGTGAAGATAAGGCAGTGTGGACGGTCAAGTCCCTTGTCGTCACGCATCGTTACGGTCTGGGGACATCCGGCGCCGTCTTCGCCGGCGCACGCGCCGGCCCGGAGCCGGCGGGGCGCGGGCCGGACCGCCGAGCAGGCCGTCCGCCGGCTCCCCGGCGCGGCGGGCGGAGTTCCGCCGTCCGCCGCGCGGTGAAGGCACGGCCGGCCGGAGAGCGCGGCCGGCGGTGGTCGTCACCGCCGCGGTGACCGTCGCGGGCACGGGTCGCGGACGTCGTCAGCGGCCGGCCCCAGGCGATCCGGCCCTCGCGCGGAGCCGCGAAGTGCCGTGCGCCCCGGTGCCGTGCGCCCCGGCGACGTCGGGGTGGGCGGGGAACCGCCTCAGCGCCTCGCGCCCGAGGGCGGCCGTCCCCTCCGCCCCGCCCGGCGGCACGAGGACGCCCCGGGCGAGCCGGCGCGGAATGCACGGGGGCCGCGCCGCGTTGTCCCGACAGGAACCGGGCGCATCCTCTGGCCACGGCCGCGCGGCCGGTGCTACGCTCCCGGGAGCATCCGTGCACGCCCCGCTGTGGGCGCCGATGCCGGTTCTCCTTCCGTTCCGCCGCTCCGCCCACCCTTCCCGGTCGGCGCACCGGCTCCCCCGCACCCCTCGTGAGCAGGGATCCCCGCTGCCCGAGGTGATGCTCCCCGCCGTCGGAGGCGTGCGTCCACGCCCCTCCCCTCGCGGCTTCCCCCCTTTCCTCCGCATGTCCCCTGCCTCCGTCCTCGAAAGGACCGGCCACCATGACCACCGCACTCGCACACCCCCCTGTCCGGCAGCAGCCCCCGGCCCGGTTCGTCACCGGTGTCCTCGACATCGACGGCGGCGGGAAGGGACACCTGCGGGCCGAGCACTGCCTGCCCTCCCCCGGCGACCTCCCGGTCCCGGCCGCGCTGATCCGCCGACTCGGCCTGCGCAAGGGCGACTTCCTCGAAGGGGTCCGCGGCCCGCAGCACGCGCTGACCGACGTGACCCGCGTCGACGGCCGCACCCCGCAGGAACTGGGCGGCCGCCGCCACTTCCGCGACCTCACGCCCCTGCACCCGCACGAGCGGCTCCGCCTCGAACACCCGGCGGCCGGTCTCGCCGGACGCCTCACCGACCTGATCGCCCCCGTCGGCAAGGGCCAGCGCGGGCTGCTCGTCGCCCCGCCCAAGACGGGCAAGACCGTCCTGCTCCAGCAGATCGCCGCCGCCGTGGCCGGCAACCACCCAGAGGCCCGGCTGATGGTGGTGCTGCTCGACGAACGTCCGGAGGAGGTCACCGACATGCGGCGTTCGGTGCGCGGCGAGGTGTACGCCTCCACCTTCGACCGGTCGCCCCGGCAGCACATCGCGCTCGCCGAACTCGTCGTCGAGCGGGCCAAGCGGCTCGTCGAGGCGGGCGAGGACGTCGTGATCCTGCTCGACTCGCTGACCCGGCTGTGCCGGGCCCACAACAACGCGGCCGCCGCCGGGGGCCGCACCCTCAGCGGCGGTGTCGACGCGACCGCGCTGATCGGCCCCAAGCGGTTCTTCGGCGCCGCACGGGCGGCCGAGGAGGGCGGCTCGCTCACCGTCCTCGCCACCGCCCTGGTCGAAACCGGCTCCCGCGCCGACGACTTCTTCTTCGAGGAGCTGAAGAGCACCGGCAACATGGAGCTCCGCCTCGACCGGGAACCGGCCTCCCGCCGGGTCTTCCCCGCCGTCGACATCGACGCCTCGGGCACCCGTCGCGAGGAACTCCTGCTGTCGCCCGGCGAGTTGACCGCCGTACGCGGCCTGCGCCGCGCGCTGCGGACCCGCGACGGCCGGACGAACCTGGAGACGCTCCTGGAGCGGATGCGCGGGACGCCGGACAACGCCGCGTTCCTGCGCCGCGTCCTGCCGACCCTCCCGGCCGCCTGAACCGCCCGGTCGCCCCGTCACCCCCGGCGCCGCGCCCGCTCCGTCACCGCGCTCGTCCCGCCCGCCCCGGTCGTCCGGGCCGTCGCGCCGGGAGACGAGCGCGGCGCCGGGGCGCCGGGTGACGCGGCATGCGGCATCCGGGTGCACGCGCGAGATGTCCGGCACGGGCTGGCGGGGGAAGCCCCGATTCGTTCCTACGTTGACCGTATGACGATCGGATTCTCTCCCCGGGTCGCGCTGTCGGCCTGCGCCGTGTGTGTGGCGGGCGCCCTGGTCCTCGGCCCCGCCGTGGCGGAACCCGGCAGTCCCGGGGCGGCCGGCGAACCGCGGGCGACGACGCCGCGGCCGGCGCTGCTGTACCGCCCCGGTACACAGGTCAGGCCGCACGCCGGAGCCCCCAGGGTGCCGGACGTCTCCGCGCGGTCGTGGCTGGTGGCCGACGCCCGCACCGGCGAGGTCCTCGCCGCGTCGAACGCGCACCGCCGGCTGCCGCCCGCCAGCACCCTCAAGACCCTGTTCGCCCTCACGGTGCTGCCCGTCCTGCCCGGGGGCGTCCAGCACCGGGTGGCCGGGGAGGAACTGGCCGGCATCGGCGCCGGCAGCAGCCTGGTCGGCGTCGTCGAGGGGCGGACGTACCGGGTCTCCGACCTGTGGCGCGGGGTGTTCCTCAGCTCCGGCAACGACGCCGTGCACGTCCTGGCCGCCCTCAACGGCGGCTGGCGCACCACGGCCGCCCGCATGCAGGCCAAGGCGCGGTCGCTGGGCGCCCTCGACACCCGGGTGCTCTCCCCGGACGGCTACGACACACCGGGGCAGGTGTCCTCGGCGTACGACCTGGCCGTGTTCGGGCGGGCGGGGCTGCGCAACACGGACTTCGCGCGCTACTGCGGGACGGCGGGCGCCTGGTTCCCCGGGCGGGACGGCGGACCGTACCCCATCGTCAACACCAACCGCCTGCTGACCGGCAAGGACGGCGTCGACCCGTACCCGGGGCTGATCGGCATCAAGAACGGCTACACCAGCGAGGCCGGGCACACGCTCGTCGCCGCCGCCCGGCGGGACGGGCGCACCCTCGTCGTGACCGTGATGAACCCGCGGGAGGGTGGCGGGCTCGCCGTCTACGAGGAGGCGCGCGCGCTGCTCGACTGGGGTTTCGAGGCCGCCGGCCGGGTCGACCCGGTGGGTTCGCTGGACGCGCTGCGCGGGCCCCGGTCAGGGCCGCGGCCCGCCGGGACACCGGTGGCCGCCGCCGGTCCCGTCGCCGTCTCGGCCACCGCCGGCGGCGGGCTGCCCGGCTGGCCCGAGGCGGCCGTCATCGCGGGCGCCGCCCTGCTGGGCGGCGCGGTCGTGGCGCTCGCGCTGTGGGCCGTGGGACGCCGCTTCCCCCCGCGCTGACCCGTCGGCAGCCGGACGAGCAGACCGAGCGTGATCCACGGGTAGAGGTTGCCGCCCAGGAAACCGTCGACGCCGGACGCGTCGTCGAACCACAGCCGCACCACGCTCGTGCACAGCACCGCGTACAGGGCGCCCGCCACCCGCGGGTGCCCGGCGCGGACCAGCACGGCGGACGACGGAGATCGACGGGGAGAGCCATGGCCGACGCTCCGTCGGCGTGGCGACGCCGGGTGGCCGGAGAGCGACGCTCCGCCCTCCGTGCGGCGGTCTGCGCGTGACCGGCGCGTGCGCGTGACCGCCGGCCGGTCAGGAGAAGCGCGAACCGGGGACCGGTCCGGACGACTTCACCCGGGCACGGTCGCCCCGCAGCCAGGTGCCGCGGACGGCCGCGACGAAGTCCGTGAGCCGCTCGACGGGGTCCGCGGGCGTGTCGCCGTCGCCCCGGTCCGGCGTCGCGTCGGCGGCCACGATCTCCGCGGCGATCTCCGACTCGGGCCGCCCGTCGGGCTCGTCGCGCTCCACGCGGCCGTCGGCGGTGTGCCGCATCCGCTCGCCCCACGGCGCCACCACGGCCTGGTGGAGCAGTGCGACGCTGTCGGGCGTGACGGCGGGCGTGTCGGTCCAGTTGCTCGCGTGCTCGTGGAGCACCTGCCCCGGGACACGGTCGAACAGCTGCCCGACGATCTCCGCTCCTCCGTCCACCTGGTGCATCCCGTTCAGGTCGTACGCGATCACGACCGTGTCCTGGCGCCCCGCCGTGAAGGGTTCCGCCGGCAGGCCGAGGACCTCGGCGGCGGCCAGGCCCAGGATGCGGCTGCCGCGCTCGGGCAGCAGGGACACCGAACGCGGGCGCGTCTGCGCCGCGTCGAGCACCGCCTTCAGCCGGAGCAGACCCTGCAGGCAGGTGTCGTGGGTGTCCTGGAGGCAGGCGAACCGGCCCGTCGTGCCCTGGCCGAAGCCGTACGGGGAGAGCGTGCCCAGCACGGTACCGCCCATGACGTACTGCCAGCCGCGCAGGTCGGCGCGGTCCAGGGCGCTGACCGCCTCGACGCTCGCCGCGCGCTCCAGGACCCGGTTCTGGCGGTCACGGGCGGGCAGCCACATGTCGTCGTCCGGGGCCGGCAGCAGCGCGTGGTGGCGGCGGGCCAGTTCCAGGTCGCCCGCGAGGACGGCGTTGAAGACCAGCAGGTAGCGGTCGGGCCACTCGGAGAAGCTCCCCTCGCGCGCGGCCAGCAGGTCGGCGGCCTCACGGTGCCGGCCCTCGTCCTCGTACGCCGAGACCAGTTCGCGCAGGACCGCCGGGGAGCCGGGCGCCAGGCGCACCGCCTCGCGCAGCGCGGGTATCGCGAGGTGGGACGCTCCGCGCTCCACGCACGCGTACCCGTAGTCGTAGAGCGTCCGTGCCGTGCCGGGCTGTGCGCTCAGCGCGGTGGCGGCCCGGTGCAGGTCGTCGAAGCCGGCGGCCTCCGCGGCCCGGGCGGCCACGAGGGCGACCTCCGCGAGGGGCTGGGGCTGCTCGGAGGCCCTCCGCAACTGGCGCAGCGCTGCGAGGACGTCGCCCGCGTCGAGGCACTCCCAGGCCTTGAGCAGTTCGGGGGACCGGGGGCGGCGGAGCCTGCGCGAGAACATGCGGAGGATCTTCGCCGGTGCGCCGCCTCGCCCTCGACCGCATGTCGGCGGGCCCGGGTTCAGCACACCGACGGTCCCGTCGTCGTGAACCGGTCCAGGGCCGCGGCGCCCGCCACCGAGTTGCCGCGTTCGTCCGGGCGCGGCCGGCCGCCACGGCCCGGACACGGCCGCTCCCGCGGAGCCCTACGCGCCGGCCGGCACGAGGGCCGGGTCGAGGGCCTTCGCCGGGCGGACCGAGCCGACCGGTTCGCCGCCGCCGAGCAGGGGCTCGCCGGCGAACGCGGTGAGGAGGGCGGGGTCGACGCCGGCGAGGACGAGGGCGGCCGCGGTGACCGGGACGCGGGCCCGGTCGGCGCCGTCGGCGATCTTCACGGCGACCGCGCGGCCGTCGGGCAGCGCGGCGACCTCGACGCCCTCGAAGCCGTCCTTGGCGAGCAGTCCGGGCACCGCCCGCATCAGCGCGGCCACGTCCCGGCGGGAGCCGGAGGCCGTCTCGGCGTGGTCGCGCATCGCGTCCGCGACCCGCGCCTCGGGCGTGCCGGGCGCGGCGGTGGTGATGCGGGCGGCGGCCCGGGCGAGCCCGTGCAGGGAGACCGCGAAGAGCGGGGCGCCGCACCCGTCGACGGTGACCCGTGCGATCCGCTGTCCGGTGAGGTCCTCGACGGTCCCGGCGATCGCCTGCTGGAGCGGGTGCTCCGGGCGGAGGTAGCCGTCGAGGGACCAGCCGTTGAGCTCGCAGGTGTACAGCATGGCCGCGTGCTTGCCGGAGCAGTTCTGCGCGAGACGGGAGGGCGGGCGCCCCTCCCGGACCCACGCGTCGCGGACGACCGGGTCGTACGGCATGTCCGGCACGTTCCGCAGGTCGTCCTCCGTGACACCGGCCAGCTCGAGGATCCGCCGGGTCCCGGCGAGGTGGCGTTCCTCGCCGGAGTGGCTGGCGGCGGCGAGCGAGAGCAGCTCGCCGTCGAGCGGGAGCCCGGCCCGCACCATGGCGACGGCCTGGACGGGCTTGAGCGCCGAGCGCGGGTAGAAGGCCGCCTCGACGTCACCGAGCCGGAAGCCGGCCTCGCCCCCCGCGCCGAGCACGACGACGGAGCCGTGGTGGACGCCCTCGATCATCCCGCCGCGGACGAGGTGGGCGACGGGGGCATGGAGGGGTTCGCGGATCGCGGGGGCGTCGGCGGGGGCACGGGGACTGCTGTACATCGCTGCCTGCATCACTGGTGGGTTGTCGTGGACCGGCGCCGGGTTCGTGCGCCGGCTCCGGCCGGGGCGTGCTGTTCGCTCACGTCCCGGGTCCGTCTTCCGTGGGGAGGTCCGTGCGCGGCGGGCGCACGATGTCGGTGAGGGCCGTCTCGACGCGGTCGAGGTGGTGGCGCATGGCCTCCACGGCGTCGTGTTCGGATCCGTCGGTCAGTGCCTCGAGGATGGCGCGGTGCTCCCGGTCGGACTGCTCGCGGCGTCCGCCCAGTTCGTTGAGGAAGGCGGACTGACGCGCCAGGGCGTCGCGGATCTCCTCGATGACCCGGCGGAAGACCGGGTTCTGGGCGGCCTCGGCGACGGCCAGGTGGAAGAGGGTGTCCATCGCGACCCACGCGGTGGTGTCCGTCTCCCGTTCCATGCGGTCGAGCAGACGGGTCAGGTGGTCGAGGTTCTCCGGGGTGCGGCGCCGGGCGGCGTAGCCGGCGACCGGGATCTCGACGTGGCGGCGCACCTCCAGCAGGTCGCCGGCCGCGTAGTCGCCGAAGGTGGGGTCCTCGACGGTGTGCGCGATCACGAAGGTGCCCCTGCCGGTCCTGGCGACCGTGAGGCCCATGGTCTGCAGGGCGCGCAGGGCCTCCCGCAGGACGGGCCGGGACACCTCGAGCGTGCGGCAGAGCTCCGCCTCGGAGGGGAGCTTGTCGCCGATGGCGTACTCGCCGCGCTCGATGGCGCCGCGGAGGTGGCCCAGGACCGCCTCCAGCGCGCTGACGCGACGCGGGGCCCGGCCACCTGTCTGGCTGTCTGACAGGTGCACGGAAGAGATGGTCGGACAGGCGTGCGGGCGGTGTCAAGGCGGCGGCGGGAAGCGCGCGACCGGCGACGGGACGGAGACGGGCCGCTCCGCCCGGCCGCCGGTCAGCCCTCCGGCACAGTTCTGCGGGTGGGCCGCGGGGCGGGGCCCGGTCCTGCCGGGCGCGGGTGCGGAGCGGGCGCGTCTACGGCCACACGGCCTGGCCGAGGGACACGCCGGCGAACGCCGCCCCGAGCCCGGCCACCACGCTCCCGGCGACGTTGGCGAGGGCGTACGGTCCCGCACCGGTCTCGGCGAGCCGCAGGGTCTCGTAGGAGAACGTGGAGTACGTGGTCAGGGCCCCGCACAGACCGGTCCCCAGGAACAGCCGCAGGTCGGGGGCGACGGAGGCGGCCCCGGTCAGGGTGCCGAGGACGAGGCAGCCGGTCACGTTGACCACGAAGGTGCCCCAGGGGAAGAGCGAGTCGTGCCGGGACTGCACCGCGCGGTCGGTGAGATAGCGCAGCGGGGCGCCGATCATGCCGCCGGCGACGACCACCAGCCAGTTCACGACGACTTCTCACCCTTCTTCTCACCTTGCGCGTCCGGTCCGCCCCGGTGCGCGGCGCGGCCGGCGGCGGGACCGCCTTCGCCCGGGCGCAGGAGGGACCGGGGCAGGACCACCTCGCACGCGTCGAGGGTCACGAGCCCGTCGGTGACGAGTTCGTCGAGCTGGGGCAGGAAGGCCCGCACGCGCTCCTCGGTGTCGACGATCACGACGGCGACGGGGAGGTCCTCGCTGAGGGAGAGCAGCCGGGAGGTGTGGATCAGGGAGGAGGCGCCGAAGCCCTCGACGCCGCGGAAGACGCTGGCGCCGGCGAGACCGGCCGCGTGGGCACGGTGGACGATCTCCGTGGCGAGGGGTCTGTGGTGCCAGGTGTCGTTCTCGCCGACGAGGACGGTCAGACGCAGGGCGTTGCCGGTGGGTCTCGTCATCGATGCCTCCGGATCAGGACGCGGCGGGTCGCGGTGGCCGCGAGCCACACCGCCGTGAGCGCCGCGAGCACGGTCGCGGCGAGATAGGCCAGGGCCGTGCGCGGGTGGCCGGCCTCGAGCAGGCCCTGGAGGTCGACGGCGTACGTCGAGAAGGTGGTGAAGCCGCCGAGGACGCCGGTGCCGAAGAAGGGGCGCACGAGGCGGTGGACGGTGAGCGCCTCGGTGATCAGCACCAGGAACAGCCCGATGGCCGCGCAGCCGACGACGTTCACCCAGAACGTCGTCCACGGGAAACCGCCGGCCCGCGCGGGCCACCACTGCAGGGCCGCGTAGCGGGCGACGGCGCCGAGGCCGCCGCCGAGGGCGACCACGGCCACCTCCTGGAGCCGGCCCGTGCCACCGGGTCGCCTCCTGGCCTGCGGGACTGTCATGTCGTGCGTCTTCCTGCCTGGACCCCCGTGACCGCGCGGTGGCGGTGATCACGGCCGGTCAACAGGGTAACTCCGGATCATTCGGTGCCGGGCGCCTCGCAGACCGCGATGCCCCGCTCCCACAGGCTGCCCAGGACCAGCCGGCCGCGGGCCTCGCAGACGCTGGTGACCATGCGGAAGCCGGAGCGGCGGCGGGTGAGGTGGTGCACGACGCGGCCCTCGTCGTCGACCGCGAGCACCCCGACGGCGCCCGGGGGACGGTAGGGGGCGCGCAGGGCGAGCCGGGCGGCGCGGCGGCGGACGGCGGGGGCGGCGCGGTGCAGGAGGTCGAGCGGGGGGACGCGGGGTCCGGCGAGCGCGATCCAGACGGGGCCGTCGGGGGCGCCGCGCCACAGGTTGTCCGGGAAGCCCGGCAGGTTCTCGACGAACGGCTCGGCCCGCCCCGCGTGGGGTCCGGTGAGCCGGAAGCGGGTGAGGCGGCGGGCGCCGGTCTCGGCGACGATCAGGAAGGACCCGTCGGCGCTCGGCGCGAGCCCGTTGGCGAACCGGAGCCCTTCCAGGACGACTTCGGGTTCCCGGTCGCCGGGCGCGAGGCGCAGCAGGCGTCCGGTGCCGGTGTGCTCGACGATGTCCCCCCTCCAGTCCCGCAGCGGGTGGACGCGGCTGGAGACGGTGAAGTAGACGGTCCCGTCGTCCAGGGCGACGACGTTGCTGCAGAACCGCAGCCGCTCCCCCGCCGCCGACTCGGCCAGCACCCGGACGCGGCCGTCGTCGGGGTCGAGCCGCAGCAGCGCTCCGTCGGCGTCGCACACCAGCAGGTCGCCGTCCGGGAGGAGTTCGAGGCCGAGCGGGCGTCCGCCGATCTCGCCGACCCGCTCGACGCGGGCCGTCGGCGGGTCGTCCAGGCCGTCGACGCGCAGGATCCGTCCGTCCGACACTCCGGTCAGGACACGGCCTCGGGGGTCGGCGACGACGTCTTCGGGTCCACGGTCGGGAAGGGTGACGTACCGGAGGGGGACGAGAGCCGCGGGTCGGTCCATGAAGTGCTGCCCTTCCTGTCGGAAGCGGCCATCGTGCCAGGCGGGCGGACCGGCCGTGCGGGCCGCCGGTGATCCTTTGCCGTAGGTTTCCGCAGCGCGTCACCAGGCCCCCGGGCGCCCCTCCCACCACCCTTTCTCGAACATCCGGGCCACCTCGGCGATCCGCGTCTCGTCGCGCCGGTAGTAGGTGCGGCGGCGGATCCGCCTGGTGCGCAGCAGGCCGAGGCGGGCGAGGAGGGACAGGTGGGCGTCCGCGACCGCGCGGCGCACGCCCAGCTTCGCCGCGACGGCGTCCGCGGTGACGCCGTCCTCGGCGAGGTCGCCGTGGCGCTGCGGCGGGAAGTGCCGGGCCGGTTCCTTCAGCCACTCCAGGATGTCCAGCCGCCGCTCACTGGCGGGAGCCCTCAGCATCGTCGTCCCTCCGTCCGGCCTCCTCTTCGGCGCGCCGTTCCACTCTCGCGCAGCCGGGGCCGCCGTGTCCCGCGCTCGGTCGCCGTTGGCAGGATCGCAACTCCCCTGCCGTACGGGCGAGTTCGGCACCGCTGTCGGAACAGGGGCGGGGGCCCGGCCGCGGGGAGGCGGCCGGGCCCCCGTCACGGGGTCACGGTGCGGCGGTGGCCGGTCCGTGCCGTCGGGTCAGCGGTGGCCGAACCACGCCATCGAGGAGAGCGCCCGGTCGTCGTAGCCGAACAGGGCCTGGTTCTCCCAGCCGTTGCCCGAGGAGGCGTCGGTGGGGTCCCAGCCGTTGCCGGTGACGGCGGTCCAGGTGGACTCCCAGTAGAAGACGCCGAGGCCGCGGCCGTTCGGGACGGCTTCGACGATGCTCGCCACGTCCTTCATCCACCGGGTCTGGCCGGCGACCGTGGCCGGGTAGCCGGACACCAGCTCGCCCGGGAGGTCGATGATGTTCTCGTGCGCGTCCTCGCTGTCCAGCCGGAAGGGGTACGCCGTCTCGGCGACGAAGACCGGCTTGGCGTAGCGGGAGGCGGCGTCGTCGAGGGTGGTCTGGAAGTCGGCGAGGGTGCCGTGCCAGTACCCGTAGTACGACAGGCCGATGGCGTCGAACTTCACGCCGTTGGCCACGGCGTTGTCGAACCACCAGCGGGTGCCGGACAGGTCACCGCCCTTGGCGAGGTGCAGCGCCACGGTCGTACCGGAGTTGACCGCCTTGACCGCGGCGTAGCCGGAGTTGAGCAGTCCCGCGAGCTGCGACCAGTTGTCGGTGGAGCCGGCCGGCCACAGCATCCCGCCGTTGATCTCGTTGCCGACCTGGACCATGTCGGCGGTGGTGCCCTGCGCCTCGAGGGCGTCGAGGACGTCGTAGGTGTGGGTGTAGACGTCCGTCTTCAGCCGGCTGTAGGAGTGTCCGGCCCAGGCGGAGGGCACGCTCTGCGCGCCCGGGTCGGCCCAGATGTCCGAGTAGTGGAAGTCGACCAGCAGCTTCATGCCCTGCGCCTTGACGCGCTTGGCCGCCGCCAGCACGCGGGTCTTGTTGTTGTAGCCGTCGGCGGGGTTCACCCAGACCTTCAGGCGCGCGTAGTTCTGCCCCGCGTTCTTGAGGACGGCGAGCGCGTCCTGCGTGGTGCCGGAGGCGTTCTTGTAGACGCCGCCCTTGGCCTCGCTCTTGACGAGCGACGACACGTCGGAGCCCTTGACGGACAGGCCCGTCGAGCCCGGGGTGAAGGTCAGGTCGTCGACGTTGATCCAGTTTCCGGCGCCCGCGTCGGAGTTGACGCTGACGGTGCACTGGTTGTTCGTCACCGCGACGGAGGTGACGATCCTGATCCAGCCGCTCGCGGACACCGGGATGTCGGTGCGCTGTTCGGCGCCGCCGCAGTTCTTCAGCGCGATGTACGCGGAGTTCTGGCCGCCGCCGGAGCGCACCCAGGCGGTGAGCTTGTAGGTGCCGTTGGTGAGTCCGGAGAGGTACTGGTAGGTCTCGACCTTGTAGGCGGAGGACGACCAGTGGGTCAGGCGGAGGCTGCCGCCGTGGCCGCCGGCCTCGGTGAAGGAGGCGGAGTTCTGGCCGGCCGCCGAGTAGGTGGACCAGCCGGCCGGCGTCGCGGTGCCGGTGCCGTCGGACTCGAAGCCGCCGTTGGTGAGCGTGGCGGCCGCCCGGGCGCTCTGCGCGGGCAGGGCGGTGAGGGCGAGTCCCGCGGCGAGCGGGACCAGCAGGGCTCTGAGGGTGCGTCTGGGATGGAACATCGTCGTCCGTCGTCCCTTCGACGTGATGGGGATGGGGGTGCCCTCACGGGGAGCGAGGGACCCGGGTGCGGTTCCCTCACGGGGTGAGGGGCCCCCTCCGCCCGCGGCTCGCGGCTCCACGGGCGGAGGGGGAGTCGGCTCAGCCGTCGAGTCGGACGACCCGGACGGCACCCGCCGGGACCGCGAGGCGGCCGGCGGCGCGTTCGCCCGTCAGCAGCTCGGTGCCGGGCCCCTCCAGCGGCACCTTGGCGTCGGTGGCGGTGTGGTTGATCACGAAGAGGTGGTCGCCGGTCTCGCCGGAGCGGCGCACCACCTCCACGTCCCGGGGCAGGCCGGCGCGCGGGGCCAGGCGCGCGTCCTCGGCGGCCCGGCCGAGCAGGGCGTCCAGGCCCTCGTGGCCGAGGCGGGTGGAGACGTACCAGGCGGTGCCCTCGCCGAGGCGGTGGCGGGTGACGGCCGGGTGGCCGGCGGTGAGGCCGTCGGCGTACGTCCACACGGTCTCGGCGCCGCGCGGCACGACGAACTCCGTCCACACGTCGCCGTTCAGCTCGGTCCCGTCCGGGCCGGTGAGCCGCACGCTCCCGCCCGGCAGCAGCGGCGAGAACTCCTCGACGGTCAGGCCCAGGACGTCGCGCAGCGCGCCCGGGTAGGCGCCCTCGTGGACGGCGTCGTGCTCGTCGACGATGCCGGAGAAGAAGGACACGACGAGGGTGCCGCCGTTCTCCACGTACTCCCGGAGGTTGTTCCCGGCCGCCCGGGTCATCAGGTACAGGGCGGGCACCACGACCAGCGGGTACGTCGACAGGTCGGCCTCGGGGTGGGCGAAGTCGACGGTGAGGTGGCGGTCGTAGAGGGCCTCGTAGAAGGCGTCGGCGCGCTCGCGCGGGTCGGCGTCCTCGCTGGGGCGCCAGGCGAGGTTCTGCGCCCACCAGGAGTGCCAGTCCCAGAGCACGGCCACGTCGGCCTCGGTGCGGGTGCCGCGGACGGCGGCGAGGGAGTCCAGGGCGGCGCCCAGCTCGACGACCTCGCGCCACACCCGGGTGTCGGTGCCACCGTGCGGGACCATCGCCGAGTGGAACTTCTCGGCGCCGCGCCGGGACTGCCGCCACTGGAAGAACATGGCGCCCTCGGAGCCGCGGGCGACGTGCGCGAGGGAGTTGCGGGCCATCTGGCCGGGGGCCTTGGCGGGGTTGCGGGGCTGCCAGTTGACGCCCGAGGTGGAGTGCTCCAGGAGGATCCAGGGCGCGCCGCCGGCCACGGAGCGGGTGAGGTCGGCGGCCATCGCCAGGTTGACGTGGGTGCGGCGGCCGTCGGTGATCAGGTAGTGGTCGTTGGTGACGATGTCGACCTCGCGGCCCCAGGCCCAGTAGTCGACGGAGTCGCACTGGCTGAGGGCCGTCATGAAGTTGGTGGTCACCGGGACGCCGGGCGCGAGGCGGTGCAGGATGTCCCGCTCCCTCACGAAGTTCTCGCGCATGGTGGCGTCGGCGAACCGCTTGTAGTCGAGCGCCTGGCCCGGGTTGCCCACGGTGGGGCTGGTGCGCGGCGGGTTGACGTCGTCGAGGCTCGCGTAGCGCTGGCCCCAGAAGGCGGTGCCCCAGGCCGCGTTGACCGCGTCGACCGTGCCGTAGGTGGTCTCCAGCCAGCGGCGGAAGTGGGCGGCGCAGGAGTCGCAGTAGCAGGCGGAGACGGGGACGCCGTACTCGTTGTGCACGTGCCACATCGCCAGGGCCGGGTGGTCGCCGTAGCGCTCGGCGAGCCGTGTGGTGATGCCGGCCGCCGCCGCGCGGTAGTCGGCGTTGCTGTGGCAGATCGCGGCGCGGGAGCCGAACTCGTAGCGCACGCCGTCGGGGGTGACGGGCAGCGCCTCGGGGTGCTCGCGGTAGAACCAGACGGGCGGGCACACGGTGGGGGTGCCGAGGTCGACGCGGATGCCGTTCTCGTGCAGCAGGTCGATGACCCGGTCGAGCCAGCCGAAGTCGTACGCGCCGGGCGCCGGTTCCAGGAGGGCCCAGGAGAAGATCCCGACGCTCACCATGGTGACGCCGGCCTCCCGCATCAGCCGGACGTCCTCCTGCCAGACGCTCTCCGGCCACTGCTCCGGGTTGTAGTCCCCACCGAAGGCGAGCCTGGTGAGGCCCCTGGGGGTGGTGTCCGGCATGGGTGTCTCCCGTGTGGTCGATCATTTGGGAACGTGCACACACAACATCGGGGGTGCGAGCCCAACATAACCGCACAGCAACAACCATTGACAAGTGTCCGGGATGTTTCTCTACTGTGAACGCTCACAGAAGCATGGCAGGTTCTCGCAGCGGGCGAGAACCCAGGTCAGGGGAGAAATCCATGCCCAACGCGAAGCGCCGTCGACTCTCCAAGGTCACAGCCGCCGCCGTCGCCGTCACGCTCGGCAGCACCGCCCTCGCCGCCTGCGGCTCGTCCGACGACGACGGCGAGGCCCGGTCGGGTCCGGTCTCGCTGACGTACTGGACCTGGGCGCCCGGCATGGACAAGGTCGTCGACCTGTGGAACAAGGGGCCGGGGAAGAAGGAGCAGATCACCGTCACGGTGAAGAAGCAGGCGTCCGGCGACACGCTGGTCACCAAGATCCTCACCGCCCACAAGGCCGGCAAGGCGCCCGACCTGGTCCAGGCCGAGTACCAGGCGCTGCCGACGCTGGTCAGCAACGACGCGCTGGCGGACATAGCCGGCGACGTCGGCGACGCGAAGAGCAAGTTCGCCGACGGCGTCTGGCAGCAGACGACGCTGGGCACGGACGCCGTCTACGCGGTGCCGCAGGACATCGGCCCGATGATGTTCTACTACCGCGAGGACCTCTTCAAGAAGTACGGCCTGACGGTCCCGGTGACCTGGGAGCAGTTCGCCGAGACCGCCCGCACGCTCAAGAAGAAGGCCCCGGACCTGGACCTCACCACCTTCTCCGCCAACGACTCCGGTCTCTTCGCGGGCCTCGCCCAGCAGGCCGGCGCCCGGTGGTGGACCACCTCCGGCGACAAGTGGAAGGTCGGCATCAACGACGCGGCCACCAAGAAGGTCGCCGACTTCTGGGGCGGCCTGGTCGAGGAGGGCGCCATCGACAACCAGCCGATGTACACCCCGGCCTGGAACAAGGCGCTCAACACCGGCAAGCAGATCGCCTGGGTCTCCGCCGTGTGGGCGCCGGGCACCCTGACCACCGCCGCGCCGGACACCGCGGGCAAGTGGGCCATGGCCCCGCTCCCCCAGTGGTCGCAGAGCGAGAACGTCACCGGCAGCTGGGGCGGCTCCTCCACCGCCGTCACCACCGACTCCCGGCACAAGGAGGCCGCCGCCGAGTTCGCCGCCTGGCTGAACACCGACGGCGACGCCCTCAACGCGCTGGCCAAGGAGGGCGGCATCTACCCGGCCTCCACCTCCGCCCAGCTCAGCGGCGCCTTCACCACCCCGCCGGCCTACTTCTCCCACCAGGCGGACTTCTACACCACGGCCGCCGAGATCGCGAAGACGACGGCGCCCTCGGCCTGGGGCCCGAACGTGAACGTCGCCTACACGACCTTCAAGGACGCCTTCGGCGCCGCCGCGAAGAACAAGTCGGACTTCACCGCGGCCCTGGACACGATGCAGGCCGCCACGGTCGCCGACATGAAGAAGCAGGGCTTCGAGGTCGCCGAGTGACCAGCGCACGCCGGAAGCCGTACGGGGTCAAGGGGGCCCCGTACGCCTTCCTCGTCCCGGCGACGGTCCTCTTCGCCCTGTTCTTCGCGCTGCCCATCGGCTACGCGGTCTGGCTCAGCTTCCACAAGGTGAAGGTCTCCGGGCTCGGCCTGGGCGCCGGCGCCCGCGAGGAGGTCTGGGCCGGCCTGGAGAACTACACGGCCGCCCTCACCGACAGCGAGCTGCTGGACGGCGCGCTGCGCGTGCTGGGCTACGGCTGCATCGTCGTCCCGGTGATGCTGGGCCTCGCCCTGCTGTTCGCCCTGATGCTCGACTCCGAGAAGGTGCGGCTCGCCCCGTTCACCCGGCTCGCCATCTTCCTGCCGTACGCCGTCCCCGGCGTGGTGGCCGCGCTGCTGTGGGGCTTCCTGTACCTGCCGGACGTCAGCCCCTTCTACTTCGTGCTCGACGAGCTGGGCCTGCCGCAGCCGGACCTGCTGGACGGCGGCCCGCTGTACCTCGCCCTGTCCAACATCGCCGTCTGGGGCGGCACCGGCTTCAACATGATCGTCATCTACACCTCGCTGCAGGCGATCCCGGCCGAGGTCTACGAGGCGGCCAGGCTGGACGGCGCGACCCCGCTGCAGATCGCCCTGCGGATCAAGATCCCGATGGTGGCGCCCTCGCTGGTGCTGACCTTCTTCTTCTCGATCATCGCGACGCTGCAGGTGTTCAACGAGCCGACCACCCTGAAACCGCTCACCAACTCCGTGTCCACGACGTGGAGTCCGCTGATGAAGGTGTACCGGGACGCCTTCGGCACGGGTGACATCTACGCGGCGGCCGCCCAGGCCGTGATCATCGCGCTCGCCACGCTGCTGCTCTCCTTCGGGTTCCTGCGGGCCGCGAACCGTCGCCACCAGCAGGAGGCAGCCCGATGAGTTCTCTTGCCGTCCGCAAGGCCCCTTCGGCGGCCGGCGCCACGGGCGCCGACCGGGGCCGCCCGCCGCTGCGCGGCCGGATCTCGCTCGTCCCGACGATCACCCTGCTGCTGGGCGCGCTGTACTGCCTGCTGCCCGTGGCGTGGGTGGTGATCGCGTCCACCAAGTCCGGACGCGAGCTGTTCTCGACGTTCACGTTCCTGCCGGGCACCGGTTTCGCCGACAACATCGGCGACCTCAACGCCTACCGCGACGGCGTCTACTGGAAGTGGATGGGCAACTCGGCCCTCTACGCCGGCGTCGGCGCCCTGCTGTCGACGTGCGTGTCCGCGGTCAGCGGCTACGCGCTGGCGACCTACCGCTTCCGCGGCCGCGAGACCCTGTTCAACGTCCTGCTCGCGGGCGTGCTGATGCCGCCGATCATCCTCGCCGTCCCGCAGTACCTGCTGCTGGCGCAGGCCGACCTCACGGACTCCTACTGGTCCGTGCTGCTGCCGCAGATCCTCTCCCCGTACGGTGTCTACCTCTCGCGCATCTACGCGGCCGCGGCCGTGCCGGGCGACGTGGTGGAGGCCGGCCGGATGGACGGGGCGGGCGAGTGGCGGATCTTCACCCGGATCGCGCTGCCGATGATGGTCCCCGGACTGGTGACGGTGTTCCTGTTCCAGTTCGTGGCCGTGTGGAACAACTTCCTGCTGCCGTACATCATGCTCAGCGACGACGAGAGGTTCCCGATCACGCTCGGTCTGTTCACGTTGCTGGAGCAGGGCTCCAACCAGCCGGCCCTGTACACGTTGGTGATCACCGGCGCGTTCCTCGCGGTGATCCCGCTGGTCGCGCTGTTCCTCGTCATTCAGCGCTTCTGGAGCCTGGACCTGCTGTCCGGAGCCGTAAAGTCATGACCATGAACAATGGTGCGGGGGGCCGGCGCAAACCGCCGACGATCCACGACGTGGCGCGTGAGGCGGGTGTCTCCCGGGGCACCGTCTCGCGCGTGCTCAACGGCGGCCACTACGTCAGCCCCACCGCCCAGGAGGCGGTCAACGCCGCCATCCGCAAGACGGGTTACGTCGTGAACCGGCACGCCCGCTCCCTGATCACGGGCCGTTCCGACTCCGTCGGCTTCCTGCTGACGGAGCCGCAGGAGCGGTTCTTCGAGGACCCCAACTTCAACGTGCTGCTGCGGGGCTGCACCCAGGCGCTGGCCGCGCACGACATCCCGCTGCTGCTGATGCTGGCCGGCACCGAGGACGAGCGCCGGCGCATCACGCGGTACATCACCGCGGGGCACGTGGACGGGGTGCTGCTGGTCTCCAGCCACTCCGGGGACCCGATCGCCCAGGAGCTGCGCGAGGCGGGCGTGCCGCTGGTGGCGTGCGGCAAGCCGATCGGGATCGGTTCGAAGGTGAGCTACGTGGCCGCCGACGACCGGGACGGCGCCCGGGACATGGTGCGCCACCTGCTGGAGCGCGGCCGCCGCCGGATCGGCGTCGTCACCGGCCCGCCGGACACCCCGGGCGGGGTGGAACGGCTCGCCGGCTACCGGGAGGTGCTCGCCGAGGCGGGGGTCGAGCACGACGAACGGCTGGTCGTCTCCGGCGACTACAGCCGGGCCAGCGGAGAGGCGGGCGCCGAGCGGCTGCTGGCGCGGGCGCCGGACCTGGACGCGGTGTTCGTCGCGTCCGACCTGATGGCCCAGGGCGTCCTGGCGGCGCTCCGGCGGGCGGGCCGCCGCGTCCCCGAGGACGTCGCGGTGGGCGGCTTCGACGACTCCCCCGCGGCCACCGCCGCCAGCCCGCCCCTCACCACCATCCGCCAGCCCTGGGACCGCATCAGCAACGAGATGGTCCGGGTGCTGCTCGCGCAGATAGGCGGCGAGGACCCGGCCGCGGTGATCCTGCCGACGGAACTGGTGCGGCGCGAGTCGACGTGACGGCCCGCCGGCCGGTGCGCCGTCCCTCCGGGACGGCCCGGGCGGGAGCGCGTACGGTACGGTCGAGCATGCGTACGCAAGGGGCCGCAACGGCCCGGCGCGGACCGTTGCGGAACGGCACGGCCGTGACCGCCGGCGACCGCACGCCTCCACCCTCCGGCGGCCGGACCGCCGCCGCGCCGCCCTCCCCGCGAGTCCGACGCGTGGGCGAACACCCCGCCGGCCCGGCCCGCGCCGCCCGCCGGCCGGGGGGCGCCGGGTGAACGGGCGCGCCCCGGGCCCGCCGGGCCGGAGGATCCGCCCGGGGATCCGGGCCGTCCCCGGGGTCCGCGCCCTGGTGTCCTACCGGCGCGAGTGGCTGGTCAAGGACCTGGTGGCCGGGGTCGTCCTGACCACGCTGCTGGTGCCGCAGGGCATGGCCTACGCCGAGCTGGCGGGGCTGCCCGCCATCACCGGCCTGTACACGAGCGTCCTGTGTCTGCTCGGCTACGCCGTGTGCGGGCCGTCGCGGATCCTGGTGCTGGGCCCGGACTCCTCGCTGGGCCCGATGATCGCCGCCACCGTGCTGCCCCTGGTGGCGGCGGACGGCGATCCCGACCGGGCCGTCGCGCTGGCCTCGGTCCTGGCGGTCATGGTGGCGGCGATCATGATCGTGGGCTCGGCGGCGAAGCTGGGCTTCATCGCCGACCTGATCTCCAGACCGACGATGATCGGCTACATGAACGGCCTGGCCCTGACCATCCTGGTCGGCCGGCTGCCCGAGCTCCTCGGGTTCGAGGTCGACGCGGACGGCCTGCTCGGCGAGTGCGCCGGCCTCGTCCGGGGACTCGCCGGGGGGTCGGTGGTGCCGGCCGCCGCCGCGGTGGGCTGCGGCGGGATCGTGCTGATCCTGGTGCTGCAGCGGCTGCTGCCCGGGGTTCCGGCGGTGCTCGTCATGGTCGTCCTGGCGATCGCCGCGGCCACGGCCTTCGACCTGGGCGAGCACGGCGTCGACCTGGTCGGCGAACTGCCGCAGGGCTTCCCCCCGTTCACGATCCCCGACGTCCGGCTCTCCGACCTGGCCCCGCTGTTCGGCGGTGCGCTGGGCATCGCGCTGGTCTCCCTGGCGGACACGATCTCCAACGCCTCGGCCTTCGCGGCCCGCACGGGTCACGAGGTGCGCGGCAACCAGGAGATGGCGGGCGTCGGCGTCGCGAACCTGGCGGCCGGACTGTTCCAGGGCTTCCCGGTCAGCACGAGCGGCTCCCGTACCGCGGTGGCGGAGCGCGCCGGCGCGAAGAGCCAGCTCACGGGGGTCGTGGGGGCCGCGCTGATCCTCCTCGTGCTGGTGCTGGCGCCGGGCCTGTTCCGCGACCTCCCCCAGCCCGCCCTCGCCGCCGTCGTCATCACCGCCTCCCTCTCCCTGGCCGACGTGCCGGGGAGCGTACGGCTGTGGCGGCAGCGCCGGACGGAGTTCCTGCTGTCGCTCGCCGCCTTCGTCGGCGTGGCCCTGCTCGGCGTCCTGGCGGGCATCGCGATCGCCGTGGCCCTGTCCGTGCTCAACGTGTTCCGGCGCGCCTGGTGGCCGTACGGCACGGTGCTGGGACGGGTGAGCGGGCTGGAGGGGTTCCACGACGTGCGCTCCTACCCGCGGGCCGACCACCTGCCCGGTCTGGTGATGTACCGGTTCGACGCCCCGCTCTTCTTCGCCAACGCCCGGACCTTCCGCGACGCGGTCCGGCGCCTGGCGAGCGGCGAACCGCGCCCGCGGTGGATCGTCGTCGCGGCCGAGCCGATGACCGACGTGGACACCACCGCCGCCGACATGCTGCAGGAACTCGACCAGGCCCTGAACGCCGAACACGTCCACCTGGTCTTCGCCGAGCTCAAGGACCCCGTGCGGCGCAAGATCGAGCGGTACGGGCTCACCCGCACCATCGATCCGCGCCACTTCTTCCCCACCGTGGAGGCCGCCGTGGCCGCCTACCGTGAACGCACCGGAGCGGAGTGGACGCCCCCGCCCACCGGGTGGTCCGGCGTCCCCGGAGCCGACGGAGCGGCCCCGCCCTCCGCTCCCGACGAGTGAGCCCCTCGCCGAGCGAGGTGCGCTGCGACAGGTGCGGGTGCCTGGGGCGTGCGGGCGGGAGGCACGCGTGCGGCAGGGGCACGTGCCGGAGGCGCGCGTGCGGCAGACACACGTGCCGGGGGTGCGCGTGTCGGAGGCACGCGTGCGGCAGACACACGTGCCGGAGGCGCGCGTGTGGCAGGCGCGCGTGTGGCAGGCGCGCCTGGGGGCGCCCGCCCGCTCGTTCCGCGGTGTCCTGTCGTGGTGCCTTCCGAGCGCCGGTCAGGCGGTGTCGCGGCCGGCCGCGGCCCGGCCCATCGTCAGCGCCAGGCGCCGTACTCCGCGCCAGTCCACCGGCGGGTGCGCCGGGGGGACGCCGGGCCGGTGCCGCGGCACGCGCACCCGCAGGGCCCCCGGCACCAGGCGGCAGCGCACCGGCGTGGGCAGCAGCAGGGCCTCCCCGTCGACGCCGACCGGGATGACGGGGACGTCGGCGTCGACGACGACCTCCGCGGCGGTGGCCGCGGTCAGTCCGTGCCCCTGCTTCCCTCGCAGCAGCAGGTCCGTCGCCTCCGCGGCGCTGTCCACCTCGATGCCCAGGACCCCCAGCTCGCCGGAGTCGAGCCGGTCCCGGCGGCCCAGGCCCGCCGAGTCGCCCCGGTGGTAGGGATTGTTGCTCACCAGCACGGCCTGGGGACTGTGCAGCGTGTGCGGACCGGCACGGACGTGCAGCCGCGCGCCGCTGTGGTGGGTGAGCAGACCGGGGAGCATCTCCAGTGTGGTGCGGGCCTTGTCGTCGCGGTAGGCGGGACTCTGCACCACCGCCGCGTACACGCCGAACGAGGCGTTGTTGACGAAGACCCGCCCCTCGTCCCCCGGGACCGGTTTCCCGGCCTGGAGCCGGCCGAGGTCGACACGGAGCTCGACACCGTCCGTCAGCGCGTCCAGACACGTCGAGGGGTCCTGCCGGTCCAGGCCCAGGTCCATGGCGAAGTGGTTGCGCGTGCCGGCGCTGATCACCACGAACGGCACGTCGTGCTCGGCGGCCACCCCGGCGACCAGCGCCTGTGTGCCGTCGCCGCCCGCGACACCGAGGAGGTCGGCTCCGTCCCGGACGGCGCGGCGCGCCAGCTCGGCCACGTCCTGCCGGTGGGCCGGGTCCAGGACGACCACCTCGGCCCCCAGGGCCCGGGCCCGCTCGGCGAGGTGGAACTTCCCCACCTTGCCGCCCCCGGAGCGCGGGTTCATGATCAGGAAGGGCCGTGCGGCCCGTCCCACGGAGCGCTCCGGCATACCGGGTGCGGAGCCGTCGGCCAGGGCGGCCCGGCCGGCGGAGACGGCCAGCGCCCACAGGGCCAGCGAGACCAGGACGACCCACAGCAGTCCGGCGAGGCTGTAGAGGACCAGGACGGTGACCGGCGCGGCCACCGCCAGCAGCCCGGCCGCCGGCCTGACCCAGCCCGCGTGGGTGAGCGTCCACCAGACGCCGGCCGCCGTGAGCGCCAGACCGGCCGCCCCCACCGCCACGAGCACGATGCTCGCGAATCCGGCGGTGACCAGCAGCACCAGGACGGCCGCCGCGGCCGCCGCCAGAGCCAGTCGCGCCGTCCAGCGCCCGCTCATGGGACAACCTCCCCGTTCGGCCGGAGGCACGGGACGAACCGACCGCCCGTGGACGCCGACGGACCCGGACGTCCACTTCAGGCTACGAGCGGTCGCCCCTCGCGGCATGTCGCCACCGGCGCCCCCGCTTCCCGGAGGACGACCGCTCCAGGGGGCGGGGCACGGGGCCCGCCACGGCCCGTCCGCCGACGACGTGCGCGCCGTGCGACATCCGCGTGCACCTGTGTACACCTGCGTGCGCTTGCACTAGTTGCACGGTAAACGAACGGCGCCGTCGGTGTTACCGTGCGGGTATGGCAGCGAAGACGGACGGGGCGGGCCTCGAGGAGCGGTGGCGGGACATCCTGTCCGTGCACGCGCGCACGATGTGCGAGATCGACCGCGCACTGCATCCGCACGGCCTGGGCGCGAGCGACTTCGAGGTGCTCGACCTCCTCGCCGCCGAGGCGCCCCGGGAGGGCGAACACTGCCGGGTGCAGAACCTCGTGGAACGGGTGCACCTCAGCCAGAGCGCGCTGTCCCGGCTCATCGGCCGGCTGGAGAAGGACGGCCTGGTGGAGCGCTCCGTGTGCGCCGAGGACCGGCGCGGGGTGTGGGTCGCCCTCACCGACAAGGGCCGCGCGCTGCACAGCGAGGTGCGGCCGCTCCAGCGCGAGGTGCTGGAGCGGATGCTGCGCGGCTGAGCCGCGCGTCAGCCGCAGGAGCGGTTCACCGGGCCAGCAGGGTGCGCACCCCCTCCGAGGTGAGCGTCAGCGGGTGGGCGCCTGCCGCGTCGATGGAGAGCGACAGCTCGCCTTCCGGCCACTGGTGGGCGAGGGCGCCGAGCGGCACCAGGCGGTAGCGCGAGACGCCCGGCAGCAGGTCGGTCATCTCCGGCTCGGAGGTGAAGACGGGCACCACCGGCGTGCCGCCGGGCTGCTCCAGCACGGGCAGCGCCAGCGTGCTGGGGTTGGTGACGTCCTCGTCGGTGGCGTCGTCGGGCACGGGCACGAGCACGTCGGAGTGCGCGAGCGTGTCCAGCGCCGCCGAGTCCCCGGTGTCGTGGGCCAGCGCGTCCAGCGCCTGCGCGGCGGGGGTGGTATTGGCGTCGTGGGCCGGCGTCTCCATGGCAGCTCCCCAGGTAGCGGTGGTCGGACGGTCCGGACCGGACGGGATCCGTCCGGGCACGGTCCGGCCACGCGTACCCGGGCTCACGGAAGCTCAACCGTGCCGGCGGCGGATCGCCGGCCACGGACCGGTCACCCCGCGGGAGGACGTACGGGGCCGTGGGGCGCGGGGCCGTGGCGTGGGAGTCGTCGTCCGCGCCCGCGCGGGTGCCGCAGCACGAGGACGCGCTGGACGGGTACGCCAGGACCGGGCCGCACCGGACGGTGCCGCTCGGACGCGGTCCGCGAGGAAGGGCTCGGCCGCGCGTTCCGGCGGTCTCGGCGGCGGACCCGTCCGTCGGCCCGACGGACGCCCGTCGGCGCCTCGCCCTCGACGGGCGGGCGCGTACCGGTGGCTGACGGCCCTGCGGGAGAGAGCCGCGCCGTGGCGCCGTCCGGAGACAGCCCCGTCCCGGCCGGCCCCGGCCGGCGGCCGGGACGGGGCGCGGGTCAGATCGGCTGCGGTTCGAAGTCCCAGTAGGGGCGGGCGCCGGAGCGCATGTAGTGGGTCTGGTGGTGGTCCTGGCCGTGGCTGCCGGACAGGGCCGCCAAAGCCCTGCGCTCCCGCTCGTCCGCCTCCCCGGTCCGGCCCAGCCGGCGCAGGTCCTGGGCGAGCCCCGCCTCCAGGTTGACGGCCAGCACGTGGCCCGCGCCCACCGCGGCGACCGCCCGGTCCAGCGCGTCCCTGCCCAGGTCCGCCGCCCCCTGCGGGTCGCCCGCGACCGCCGTCGCCGAGGCACAGTTCATCGCGCAGCCCAGCGCCCACACATGGCCGCGGCCGACCGCCGCCTCCAGTTCCCGCATCGACCGGTCGGCCAGGTCCCGCGCCGCCTCGGCCTCTCCGTCGTCCAGGAGCAGGATCGCGCAGTTGTTGCGCGCGCCGATCGCGTACGGGTGCAGCTCCCCCAGGGTGTGCGCGTACGCCGCGGCGGTCGTCTCGACCAGTTCCCTCGCCCGGTCCCGCCGGCCCAGGGCCCGCAGCAGCATCGCGTAGTCCAGGGAGACCAGCAGGACGTCGGGGTGGTCGGCGCCGGACAGCAGGATCAGCCGGCGGCGCCCCTCCCGCATCAGTGCGCGGGCGGCCTCCAGGTCGCCGTCGCGGCGCAGGCACAGGGCGAGGTTGTGCTCGGCCAGCAGCGTCTGGCGGTGGTCCTCGTCGAGGGTGCGGCGCAGCAGGTGCGCGTTGTACTCCTGGAGGCTGCGGGCCTCGCGCAGCCTGCCCAGCAGCCGCAGCATCCGGGCGGTGTACGTGCCCGACTGGAGGGTGCGGCGCTCCCGCGAGCCGAGCAGCGCGACCCGGCGGTCGTAGACCTCGCGGTGCAGGGCGCAGGACTCCGCGTAGTGGCCCTGCAGGCCCAGGGCCAGGGCCAGGTTGGTGCGGAACTGCAGGGTCTGCGGCACGTAGCGCTCGCCGCGCTCGGCCGCGCTGCGCGCCGCCTCCTCGTAGAGGGCGCGGGCCTCGTCGTAGCGGCCGCGGGCCATGAGGGTGCCGCCGAGTCCGTCCTTGGCGCGCAGCAGTTCGGTGCCGGTGAGTCCGGTGGAGTCGAGGAGGGTGAGCATGGCGCGGCCGGCCTCCTCCGCCTCCTCGTACCGGCCGAGGCCGCGGAGCATCCGGGCCTCCTGGTCGGCGGCGATCAGGGCGCTGCGCTCGGTCGCCCCCGAGGTGCGCCGCCAGCACCGCAGGACGCGGCGGGTCGCCTGCAGGCCGTCCTGGTACTCGCCGCGCACCCGCAGGTACTCGATGCAGTTCAGCAGGAGCCGGCGCACGTCCCCGTCCTCGGACTCCGCCGCGCCCGAGGGGTCGAGGTGCGGCAGGAGTTCGGCGTAGCGCTGCCAGTGCGCCGGGTTGCCCGGCTCGCCGGGGTCGGAGTCGACCAGGACGCGGGCGGCGGTCGCCGCGTAGAGGCGCTCGGTCTCGGGGGTGAGACCGGCGCGGACGAAGCGGCGGAAGCTGCGGTGCATCCGCAGCGAGACGATGCTGACGAAGTCCTGCCGGGGGTCCGTGTCGTACTCCACCCGCATGGACGTCAGCTCGGAGATGGTGAGCAGGGCCGCGTCCCAGGCGCCGGGTTCGGTGACCAGCCCGGCGAGGTGCGGCGGCAGGCCGCTGGGGCGGGCCGAGCGCAGCAGCCGCACCGGGAGCATGTCGGGCGAGAAGAACGTCAGCAGCAACAGCAGGGCGTGCACCGCGGGTGAGCGCTCCTCCAGGGAGCGCAGGGTCCGCGCCCACACCAGCCGGTGGGCGGGCGGTACCTCCGGGGCCGGGCCCGTGCCGTGCGGGCCGCCCCTCTTCAGCGCCTTGAGGTACTGCGTGATGTCGGCGGCGGGGTTGGCGTCGATCCAGGCGGCGCTCTGGTCGATGAGGAGCGGGAGGTTCTCCAGGGCGTCCGCGAGTTCCCCGGCCTGCCGCTCGCTCATCTGCGGGGCCCGGCGGCAGGCGAAGGCGACGCTCTCCTCCCGTGCGAAGGGCGGGAGTTCGCGGGCCACGGCGCCGTACCGGGTCCACTCGTCGGTCTGCGCGGTGATGACGACCTGGCCGCGGCCCTCGGGCAGCAGCGGGGCGATGTCGTCGACGTCCTCGGCCCCGTCGAAGATCACCAGCCAGCGTCCCTCGTCGCTCGCGAACGCCCGCTGCAGCGCCTCGATCTGGCCCGTGAGCTGGTCGCCCTCGCCCAGTCCGACCAGCCGGGCCAGCGCCGCGAAGCCCTCGCGGGCGGCGGCCTGCGTGGCGGAGGGCACCCACCAGATGAGGTCGTGCTCACCGGCGAACCGCCGTGCGTACTCGGTGGCGGTCTGGCTCTTGCCGACGCCGGGCGGGCCGTGCAGCAGCACCCGGCGGCCCTGGCCGTCGCCCGAGGTCAGGACCTCGTGCACCTCGTCCAGGAGGTCCTCGCGGCCGGTGAAGCGGGGGTTGCGGCGCGGGGCGTTGGTCACGTCGGGCGGGTCCTCGGGGTAGCGGGGGCCCTCGCCCGGGCGGGTGTAGGGGCGGCGCGGGACCAGGCCGACCATGCCGAGCACCCGGCGCCGGGCCTCCTCGGGGCCCACTCCGCGCAGGGTCACCGCGCCGAGGCTCACCGCCTCGTCGGGCAGCGCGCGGGTGGTCACGGTGACGGCCCCGACCCGGTCGCGCAGTCCGGGCATCACCTGGTGCAGCACCTGCGCCCACTCCCGGTTGCGTCCGGTGTCGAAGCGCAGGTACCAGTCGTCGAGGACCAGCAGGACGCGTCCGGGCCGGCTGAAGAAGTCGTGGAGCTCCCCGACCTCCGGCAGCCGGCTCAACGGCGACCAGCGCAGCTCGTGGACGGCGCAGCCCTCCTGGGTCAGCGCCCAGGAGATCCACCGGGCCCAGCCGTTGCTCACGCCGGCGTAGACGAGGGAGACGGGACCGGGGTGGGCCGACGGCAGCCCTGTGCTCATGAGCAGGCTCCTGGGGGATCGCGACGTTCCGGAACCGGACGGTGCCCGGATCCCATTGTGCGCCAAATCCCCGGTTTCACCAGATAGTTGCGCATGCGGGCTGCTCCGCCGCGGTCTTCGCGGCGGCCTCGTGCTCAGAGCGGCTGCGGTTCGAAGTCCCAGTAGGGCCGCACCCGGCGCTGTGCGTCCCGGGTGTGCGGGTGCTCGGGCCCGAGCGTGTCGCTGAGCCGCCGTACGGCGTCCTCCTCGAAGCCCGCCGCCTGGCCGACCCGCCCGAGGGCGCGCAGGTCGTCGGCGAGGGCCGTCTTCGCCGACAGGGTGAGCGGGTGCCGGGCCCCGAGGGCCCGGCCCGCGCGCATGAGGGTGTCGTGGCTGAGTCCGTGGGCGCCTTCGACGTCGTCGACGCGGCTGCGCGCGGCGCTCAGGTTCAGGGCGCAGCCCAGGGTCCAGGGGTGGTCGCGGCCCACCGCGGCGGTCATCTCCCGGTGCGCCGACCCGGCGTGGTCCAGCGCCGCGTCGCGGTCGCCGGCGTGCGCCAGGGCCAGGCCCACGTTGGCCCGGGTGCCGATGCTGTACGGGTGGTCGCGGCCCAGCAGGCGCGCGTACCGTTCGGCGACGGACTCGGCGTACTTCAGGGCCGTGCCCAGCTCGCCGTGCTCCCGCAGGAAGGTCGCGTAGTCGGCCTCCGCGACGAGCGTCTCGGGGTGCTGGGGGCCGAGCACCTGCGCGGCGCGGAAGGCGGCGGAGGACAGCCGGTCCCTGGCCTCGTCGTACGCGCCCGCCCGGCGGCGGCACAGGCCGAGCTGGTGGTCGGCGCTGATGGACTGCGGGTGGCGTTCGTCGGAGATCTGGCGCAGGGTGCGGACGATCTGCTCCAGGCGCGAGGTGGCCTCCGGGTAGTCCCCCAGCAGGCGTATCAGGCGTGCGTAGACCGCTCCGGAGTGCAGGGTGAGGATGTGCCGGGAGCGCAGCCGGCGCTGGCGGATCTGGAGGACCTCGCGGTGGATCTCCCGGGCTTCGGAGTAGCGGCCGAGGAGCATCAGCGCCAGGCCCAGGTTGTGCCGGGCGGCCAGGGTCTGCGGGGCCTCGGTGCCGAACTGCTCGGCGAAGCGCGCCGCCGCCTCCGTGAACAGGTCCCGGGCCTGGGTGAACTGACCGAGCGCCAGCAGGGTGCTGCCGAGGCCGTCCTTGGCGCGCAGCAGGTCGGGGTGGTCGGCCGGCTTGTCGGTGGCGAGCCGGCGCACCACGGTCCGGCCCAGCTGTTCGGCCTCGTGGTAACGCCCGGCCTGGCGCAGGATGTTGCCGCGTTTGTGGGAGAGGGACAGCAGGGCGCCGTGGGAGGGGTCCAGGCGTCGCTGCCAGTGCGCGAGCACCTCGTCGCAGAGCTTCAGACCGCTGCGGGACTCGCCGCGCACCCGCAGGTACTCGACGCAGTTGAGCACCAGTTCCTGTACGGCCGGCCGGTTGGACTCGAAGGCCCCGGCGAACTCCAGGTGCGGGATGAGCCGGGCGTAGCGGGCCCAGTCGCGGGTGTCGGCCGGCCGCCGCGGATCGGCGCTGATCAGCACCTGGCAGGCCATCTCGGCGTACAGCTTCGCCTCGTCGGCCGGGAGTTGCTCGCGCAGGAACCGGTGGTAGAGCCGGTGCATGAGGACCTGCTCGACCTCCGGGTTGTCCGCCAGTTCCTGCTGGTAGTCGAGGCGTACGGCGGTGTACTCCGACAGCCGGCGCAGGGCCAGGTGCCAGGCGCGCGGGTCGCGGACGAGTTCGTCCAGGTCGTCGTGGAGGTCCTTGTAGTGGACCTCGGTGAGCAGGCGGACGGGGATCTCGTTGGGTGAGAAGAACGCCAGCAGGTTCAGCAGCATCGCCGCCTTGGGGTCCCGCTCGCGCAGCGTGCCGAGGGTGATCGACCAGGCGGTCTGGAAGCCCTTCGGGTAGGTCGCCTCGGTCTGGATGCGCGCGGACCGCGGGGTGTCGTGCAGCTGCCGGATGTACTCCGCCACCGGCAGGTCGTTGGCGTCGAGCCAGGCGGCGGTCTGCGCGAGCAGCAGGGGGAGGTCCTGGACGGCGGAGGCCAGGGCGTCCGCCTCGCCGGGGGTGACCCGGGGCGCCCGGCGGCGGACGAAGGCGACGCTCTCCACGCGGGAGAACGACCGGATGCCGATCTCCCGGATGCCGGGGACGGCCGACCAGTCCCGGGTGGTCGAGGTGAGCAGCACGTGGCCGTGGCCGTCGTCCGGGAGCAGGTCGGCCAGCTGGAGCGCGTCGTCGGCGCCGTCGAAGATCAGCAGCCGGCGGTGGCTGCGCGCGTCGGAGCGCAGGGCCTCCTGCACGGCCCGGATCCGCTCGCCGATGCGCTCGCCCACGGGCAGGCCGAGGCGGGGGGCCAGTGCGGCGAGGCGTTCCCGGGCGTTGGCGCGGTGGGTGGCGTCGATCCACCAGACCACGTCGTAGTCGTTGCCGAAGCGGTGGGCGTACTCGGCGGCGATCTGCGTCTTGCCGGTGCCGGTGCCGCCGTACAGCACCAGCCGGGTGGTGGCGGCCTCGCCCTGGGCTCCGGTCGCGGTCAGCAGGCCGTGGATGCGTTCCAGCTCGGCGTCCCGGCCGGTGAAGCGCCGGTTGCGGCGCGGGATGTCGAGGACCTCGGGCGGCTCGTTCGGGAACCGCGGGGCGTCCGTGGGCAGCGGTACGGCGGGCCGCGCCGGGTCGAGGGAGAGTCTGCGCAGCAGCCGTCGCACGGCCTCGTGCTCGTCCAGGTCGTGCAGGTCGACGGGGCTGAGCAGGTCGACGGAGCCGGGCACCTCCTGGGTGGCGACGGTGACCGCGGCCAGGCGGCCGGCGTGCGGCGGCACCAGGTCGGTCAGGACGCGCTGCCAGTCCTCCTCCGGGATGGGCCCCAGCTTGAAGTACCAGTTGTCCAGCACCAGCAGGATGCGGCCCTCGGCGGCGAGCAGACCGCCGAACTCGGACTCGAACGGCACGTCCACGCGGGGGTCCCAGCGCACCGGCGTCGCCTTCAGGCCGCGGGCCCGCAGCTGGTGGGCGATCCAGGACGCCCACGGCCGGTTGAAGCCGGCGTAGCTGATGGTGACGTGCTCGCCGCTCGGCTGGCTGAGGTTTCCCATACGGCTGGTCTCCTGCCCTTGCGGGTCGGTGGGCTGCGGCTCGGAGGGGGTGGGCGGGTCGGGCGAACGGGTGCGGGTCAGATGGGCTGCGGCTCGAAGTCCCAGTGCGGGCGCCGGAGCTCCTCCGCCGACCGGGTGTGCGGGTGCTGTGGTCCGAGGGTGTCCCGGAGCAGGGCGACGGTCTCCTGCCGTACGGCCTCCGCCTCGTCGGTGCGGCCCGTCTCGCGCAGGTCGTGGGCGCGGGCGGTCTCCCCGGCCAGGGTGAGGGGGTGCCGGGTCCCCAGGCTCCGGGCCGCGAGGGCGGTCAGCTCGTCGTCGTGCGCGAGCGCCGCCTCGGCCCGCCCGGCGCGGGCGAGCATGGCGGTGAGGTTCAGCCGGCAGCCCAGCGTCCAGGGGTGCTCGTCGCCGACCGCGCGGGTCATCAGCCGCCAGGCGGTCTGCGCGGAGGCCTCCGCCTCGGCGCGCTCGTCGCCGTCGGCCTGCTGGGCCAGCGCCCAGTTGCTCAGCGAGCCCGCCGTGTAGGGGTGGTCCGGGCCGAGCAGGCGCAGGTAGCGGTCGTAGACCGTGCGGGCCAGCTCGTGTCCCTCGCGGGGGCTGTCGGCGCGGATCAGGGTGGCCCGGTCGGCCGCCATCATCAGCGTCTCCGGGTGCAGTTCGCCCCGGCGCTGCTCGGAGCGCTTGAGGACGCTCGTGAAGAGGGACGCGGCCTCGTCGACCAGCCCGTCCCGGCGCAGGCACTGGGCGAGGTTGTGCTCGGCGCGCAGGGTCTGCGGGTGGTGCGGGCCGAGGGTGCGGCTGTGCAGCCGGGCGTTGTGCTGTTGCAGGGCGAGCGCCTCCCGGTAGCGCCCGAGCAGCCGGGTCATCCACGCCACGTGCAGGCCCGAGTACAGCGTGGCGAAGTGGTCGGCGCCATGGCGGCGGATGCGCAGGTCGAACAGCTCCCGGTGCAGGTCGAGGGATTCCTGGTAGCGGCCGAGCAGGCCCAGGGTGAGGGCCATGTTGCTCTTCGCCTCCAGGGCGCGGTCGCCCTGCCGGCCGAAGCGGGCCGCGTGCCCGTGCCACACCTCCTCGAACAGCTCCCGCGCGCGCGAGAAACGGCCCAGCGCCATCAGCGTGCCGCCGAGGCCGTCCTTGGCGCGCAGGAGTTCGAGGTCGTCGGGCTCGCGGGCCGCCAGCAGGTCCACGACCTCCGCGCCGACGGCCTCCGCGTCCCGGTAACGGCCCGTGCGGCGCAGCAGGTTGGCGTGCTGGTGCACCAGGACCAGCATGTCCCGGTCGGTGCCCGGATACCGGGCGCGCCACTGGGCCACCGCCTGCTGGCACAGCCGCAGACCGGTGTCGTACTCGCCGCGCACCCGGAGGTTGTTGACGCAGTCCAGCAGCAGGGTGCGCACGTTCGGCTCGTCGCGTTCCAGGGCGCCCGCGTGGTCCAGGTGCGGGATGAGCCGGGCGTAGGCCGGCCACTCGCGCGGGTCCGTGGGGCGGTGGGGGTTGGCGGCCGCCAGGATGCCGCAGGCGGCGGCGGACAGGCGCGTCCTGGTCCCGGCGTCGAGGTTGCCGCGGATGAACCGGTGGTAGAGCCGGTGCATCTGGGCCGACTCGACACCGTATTCCAGGGAGGGGTCCTGGGTGTGGCTGAGGTGGATCGCGGTGAGGTCGGCGAGGGCCTCGAGCGCGTTCTCCCACCGGGTGGAGTCGGAGACCGTGCCGGCGAGGCTGCCGGGCGGGAAGACGCTGGGGGGCGCGGCGTTGATGAGCTGGACGGGGATCGCGTCCGGGGAGAACATCGCCATCAGCTCGATGAGGTCCGCGGCCTCCGGATTGCGTTCGCGCAGGGCGTTCAGGAAGTGCGCCCAGGACACCACGAAGCCCTGGGGGTAGTCGGCCTCGGTCCGCACCGCCAGCTCGGCCGGGGACTGCCGCTGGAGGGACTCGACGTACTCGGCGACCGGTTCGGCGGTGTTGGCGGCCAGCCATGCGGTGGTCTGGGCGAGGACCAGGGGCAGGTCCTGGACGGCTTCGGCGAGCTGCTCCGCCTCCGCCGCGGTGGCGCGGGGCACCCGGCGGCGGATGAAGGCGACGCTCTCGTTCCTGGTGAAGGGCCGGACCGTGTACTCCTGGAAGCCCAGCAGGCTGACCCAGTCCCGGGTGAGGCTGGTGATGAGCACGTCGCCGCGGCCCTCGGGGAGCAGGTCGCGGACCTCGGCGACGTCGTCCGCGCCGTCGAAGATCAGCAGCCAGCGCTGCCGGGGCCCGGTGCGCTCGCGCAGCGCGGCGTGCACGGCGCGGATGCGCTCGCCGACGTCGCGGCCCGCGGCCAGTTCCAGATGGACGGCGAGCGAGGCGAACTCCTCGCGGGCGCGGCTGCGTTCGGTGGACCGGATCCACCAGACGACGTCGTAGCCGTCGCCGTAGCGGTGCGCGTACTCGGTGGCCAGCTGGCTCTTGCCGACGCCCGGGATGCCGTGCAGGACGACCCGCGCCCCGGCGGGGCCGGACTCGGCGAGCAGTTCGGAGATCTCCTCCAGGTCGTTCTTGCGGCCGGTGAAGTAGCCGTTGCGGCGGGGGGCCTCGAGGACCTGGGGGGGTTCGTTGGGGAAGCGGGGGCCGTCGGGGGCCGCGGGCGGGTCGCCGGCCGGGACGCCGAGCCGTTCCAGGATCGCGCGCCGGGCCTCCTCCTCGTCGAGTCCGGTGACGTCGACCGGGCGCAGCAGGCCGGTGCCCTCGGGGAGGGACTCGGACGTCAGGACGATGGCCGCGAAACGCTCCCGGTGCTGGCCCACGATCACGCGCAACGCCTCGGACCAGGCCCGGCCGGTGTGCAGGTCGGGGCGCAGGGCGCGCTCGTTGACCAGGAGCAGGACCTGCCCCGGGGCGGCGAGCAGCGCGCCGAGGGACTCGATGGGGGTGCGGGAGGCGGTGTCCCAGTGCAGCAGGGTGGTGGTGCGGCCGGCCCGCTCCAGCTGGCGCGCCGTCCACATCGCCCAGGAGCGGCTCTCGCCGGCGTAGCAGATGCTGATGTGGCCGGTGGCCGGGAGGTGCTCGGGGGCCGCGCCGGTGTCCGGCCGGCCGGCCGGGGCCGCGGCCCCGCCGCTCTCCCCCGCGGCCTCGCCGGTCTCCTCCGTCGCCTCCGTCCGGCCGGTCCCCTCTGCCCCTCCGGCCCCTCCGGTGCCGGCCGGGTCCGCCGAGTCCGTCGTCTCCGCCGGCGAGCCGGGACGGGGTGCCGTCACCGGCGGGCCCGGCAGCAGGTACGTCGCGCCGTCGGCGGTGTTCAGCCAGCCGCTCTCCGGGCCGACCCACTCCTCGACGGCCGTGTCGCGCTCGATGAGGATCGTGCGGATCGAGGTGGAGGTGACCAGCTCCACGACGCGCGGGTCGGTGTCCGGCACGGTGATGGCGAACGAGTCCGGCCCCGGCGCGCTGTCGCCGACCACCAGCCGGGGCTCGGCCCACCGCAGGTACAGCGGCACCCGGGGCAGCCCCTCGGCGATCACGGCGACGTCGGAGAGCGCCAGGCGCTGGGGCCGCGGCGCCTTCGGCGGGTCCTCGGCGAGCCTGACCGCGGAGAGGGTGAGCAGCTGCCAGGCGGTGGTGGAGCGCCGCACCCGCTCGGGCAGGCTGTCCCAGGCGCCGAGGAACCAGCGGGCGACGCCCTCGCGGCCCTCCTCGATCAGGGCCCGCAGGGCGGGCTGGAGGGACTCCTCGATCCGCTGGTCGGCCCCGCGCCCGCCGCTGACCGCCTGCCAGGTCGCCGTCTCCTGGGCGATCATGGCGGGGCTCTGCCCGGCGCGCACCTCCTGGAAGGTGGGCCAGAGGTGGTGGATGGGGTCGTCCTCGGCCGCCCCCTGCAGCCGGCGGCCGAGTTCCGCGCGCAGTTCGGCCAGCAGTCCGGTGTCCAGGACGACGAACCCGAAGCCGCGGTGTTCGACCAGATCGCCGAACCACAGGTCGACCTCGGCCGCGACGTCGAGGCCCCGGGCCGCCCGCAGCCGGACGGCCCGCATCAGTTCGGGTTCGATGCGGGCCGCGATGCTCAGCAGCACGGCCAGTTCCCGGCCGGGCCCGGCGGGCACGCTCACCGCCTGGCCCCCAGCGCCTTGCCGACGGTGGTGCCGCGGTCCCAGGCCACCATCGGCAGCCTGCTGCGGACCGCCCAGTCGGGCCAGTGCCGCTCGGGCAGCGGTACCAGGGCGACGGGCTCGCAGCCGCGCTGCTGGACGGACTCGATGGTGGTGCGCCATTCCTGCTCGGTGGCGCGCCAGGGGTTGAGCTCGGACCCTCCGGCGCCGAGGTCGGAGAGGATCAGCACCCGCACGCCGGGCCGCGGTGGCCGGTAGGGCCGCTGCCAGGTGGTCCGGGGTCCGGGGCCGGCACCGCGCAGCGGTACGTCGGCGAAGCGCAGGACCTGGGTGCCGGCCACGCCGGCGAGCGCCCGTACGTGCCCGATGACGTCCTCGACGTCCCGGGCGAAGGGCTCCATGGCGGCGGAGGTGTCGGCGAGGATCTGCACGCCGTAGCGCAGGGTCGGCAGGGGCAGCCGGGGGATGGCGGTGAGCGGGCGGGCCCGGGCGAGTTCCTCGGTGGCCCGTTCGACGTCGAGTTCGCCGTCCCGGGTGATCCTGGCCAGCAGGACGGTGAGCAGCGCGGCCGTGGAGCGCGGGGCGAGCAGCGGGAGGTGCGGGAGGCGGGTGCGGGCCTCGTCGCGGCCGCGGGGGCGGGCCAGGGTGTCGGTGGTCCAGCGGGTGGGGTGGCGGGTCTGCTGCTCGACCGGGACGAGGACGGTCACCGTGCCGGCCCCGGCGGGCGTGGGACGGCGTTCGAACAGGGGCGGGTTCTGTTCGGGGGGCCGCGGTCCGGACTGTTCCTCCCGGGCGGCCGCCTGCCGGGCCGGCTGTCCCCGGCCCTGCTGGGCGCCGGGCTGTCCGGCGGTGTCCACGGGGCCGCCTCCGACGCCGAGCAGTCCCGCGATCCGGGCGAAGTCGTCCGGGGTGCGGGCGTCGAGGGCGCGCGCGGCACGGGCGACGTCGCCCAGCCAGGCCTCACCCATCATGTGCGGTCTCCGGCCATCTGCTGGGGCTTGATCAGCACGTTCCGGGTGAGCAGCTGCCACTCGTCGGTGGCCGGGCGGATGCCCAGGGAGCGGCAGGCGAGCAGCGCGTCGAGGTACTCGGCGGTGCTGGGGCGGCGGACGCCCTGCTTGTCGGCGTGCTGGCGGACCTTCATGAGTTCGCCGGCCACCGCGTCGGCGAGTTCCCGGTCGGCGTCCGTCACCTCGCCGGGCCACAGGTCCATGTGCTCCTCGGCGATCCGCACCAGCATGGCGCGGTCGTGTTCGGGGAGCACGTGCACCACGCAGCGGCGCAGCAGCGCCTGGGGGAGTTCGCGTTCCTCGTTGGTGGTCAGGACGACGAGGTGACGGGCCCGGCGGTCCTCCTCGCTCTCGTCCCGGTCCCCCGCCGGGCGTTCGGTGCGGATCTCCCGGCCGATCTCGGCGACGGTGAACCGGTGGGAGCCGAGCGGCACCAGGAGGCTGTTCGGCACGTCCGGGTCGGCCTTGTCGATCTCGTCGATGAGGACGACGGCCCGGTCGGGCCTGCGGGTGGAGTTGATCTCCTCGAAGGGGTCCGGGCAGGGGTCGGTGACCTCGGCGCCGTCCGGCCTGCCGCGCCGGCGGGCGGAGCCGGGGGCGAGTGCCCACCACAGGACGCCGGGCTCGACGTAGCTGGCGTCGTCGGGCGTCGCCCCCTGGCGCACGGCGACCTGGGCGTCGGCCAGCCGCCGGACGCTGTCGAAGCTCCACAGCAGGTCGCGCGGCTGGGTGCGGTAGGTGACGACGTGTTCGTAGTAGCGCCAGCGCATCTGGGCGGCGATGTACGGTGCCAGGGAGGACTTGCCGGAGCCCGGCATGCCGCGCAGGAGCAGCGGGCGGCCGGTGGCGAGGGCGACGCGCACCGCGAAGCGCAGGTCCTCCGGCATCACGTAGACGCGGCCGTCGCCGCGGTCGGGCGTGTCGAGCCATTCGACGTCGGTCGTGGCGTCGGCCCCCGCGCCCGCCGTGATCCGGTGGTCCGTCATCACGCCCCCCTGGAGTTCAGACGATCGATCAGACGCCGCTTGACTCCCCTGACCAGAGTCTCATGGTTCTGCCCGAACGGTGGGTCGATAACCAGCACTTCGTCGGGGTTCCCGGGCCAGTGCCCGCGTGCGCCGGGCCTGCGGCCGGGGACGACCAGGACGTGCAGCCAGGGGACCTTGCCCTGGAGGTGGGCGACGACCCGGTGCACCATGTCGAGGTCGCACTTGCGCGCGTCCAGCACCAGGAAGAACCGGCCGGATTCGGTGGGCTCGTCGGGGTGGTCGAGTTCGTCGGACTCGTCCAGGCCGACGTAGTACTTCACCGCCTTCTCGCACTGTTCGATGAGCGGTCCCTCGGAGTCCTCCTCGCCGGGGACGCCCGTGGCGAAGTACCTCGTCAGGTCGACGCAGAACGCGCGCGCCAGGTACTGCTCGCCGATCTCCGGGTGGTGCACGTTCAGCAGGACGACGCGCCGGGTGGAGCCGTCCGTCTCGCGCACGATGCGCCGGGCCTCGTCCCGGTCGATCCACACCGGCAGGACCATGTCCGCGAGCTGCCGTGCGCGGCTGCGGTCCAGGCCGCCCATCCAGGCCTCGGAGACGGCGTTGGCGAGTCTCTCGACGCTGTGCGTGTCGAGCATCTGGGAGGCCAGGAACAGGTGGCCGAGCCCCGGGGTGAGCAGGGCCAGCTCCTCCTGCGGAAGGCCCAGCGCGGACGCCATCCGGCCGAAGACGGAGGGGTCCTGGATGTGGTTGAGCTGGATGCCGATGTTCGACAGCCACTTGCTGACGGCGTCGTCGGCGGCCCGGATCTCCGGGAACCCCTCGAGCAGCCGCTGCGCCTCCTGCGCGGGCGTCCGGTTGGTCGCCCGTTCCAGGTCGTCGTCCGCGAGGTAGCGCAGTTCGGACTTCCTCAGCAGCCCCGACGTCACGTCGTTGACGAGGACGGTGATCAGGACCATGTCCGGGTGGAGGGTCTTGCGCCAGTGCAGGATGTTGGTCTCGCGGCGCACCCAGGACGAGTCGAGGGCGTCCTCGTTCACCAGCACCAGCGCGGCGTCGCACTCGCCCAGGAACCGGGCGAGCTTCAGTTGCCAGGGCCGGCCGGGCTGCCGGATGTCGACGTCCAGCAGCACGTCGTAGCTGCGGTCCTCGAGGCCACGGGCCAGGGCGTCCCTCAACTCCGCGGTCCGCGGGTCCTCGCTGGTGCTGTGGCTGATGAACACCTTGACCACCCTTGCCCCGCCTTCAGTCCGCTGTCCACTTGGCCGTCCAGCCCTCGTTCTGCACCGAGACGACGTGTTCGGTGCGTTGCGCCAGCCGGTCGGCGTCCTCGTCGGTGGCGGGGCCGAGCCGCTGCCACCAGCGCAGGATGCGTTCCAGCTCGCCGGCGGTCGTGCTGTACTCGACCTGCAGGGCGACGTAGCGGGCGGACGCTCCGTGGGAGACCACCGACGCCGAGACGGCCGCGACGACGGGGATCCAGGCCGCGGCCTGCTCGGCGGCGAAGGCGCCGGCGACCGCGCCGAGGAGCACCGACAGGGCCGCGAGGGCCATGCCCGAGCGGTCGACGCGGCGGGCGCGGCGGGCCATCTGGTCGGCCTTGGGCCGGTAGTAGCCCTCGAGCTGGCCGCGCAGCCGGGCCGTGACGTAGTCGGCCGCGTCGGCGACGGGCGGCAGGGGACGGTCGACGGGCGTGAACTGCCGTACGAGAGCCGTGAGATCGGCCGCCTGGGCCTGTACCGCGTCGGTGCGGCGCAGGAGTTCGTCGTCACGGCCGGCCGGGTCCCGGTAGGGGGACACCCGGGCCAGGTAGACGTAGGCATGGCGCTTGAGCTCCTCGGAGACGGAGCGCAGCCGGGTCCACTCGCGCACCCGGTCGGGGGCGGCGCCACGGGCGACGAGCGGGGCGGCGCCGGCGGCGAGCAGCGCCAGGAAGGCGAGGGTGCGCCCCAGCTCCGGCAAGGGGTCCATGAGTTGGGAGGCGGCCACGCCGAGGACACCGGCGGCCACCGTGCAGGCGAGCGTCACCGCACGGGCCCGGTCGATCGCCGCCCTGCTCCGGTTCGCCGCCTGCGACCAGCTGCTCTGCGCGCGCCAGACGTCCTCTGCCACGGCCGTTCCCCCGACGGTGCTCACACCAAGATTTTGACGCGGCTTCAACTCGCCCGCAATCAGAACGGCTTCAACCGGACAGCAGGGGGTCCACGCCCAGGACGCGTTCGAGCCTGCGGGCGATGTGCCGGATCAGCAGGTCGAGGTCGGCGCAGTACACCGACGGGTTGCGGAATCCGCTGCCCCGCCGGTACCGGTGGGCGTAGTGGCCCCCGCCGCAGACGCGGACCAGCGGGCAGGCGCGGCACTCGTCGCAGAGCGCGGCCTCGCCCAGCTGCCGCGCGGCGATGCCGGGGTGTTCCAGCACGTCGTCGAAGCTGTGGCGGAAGACGTCCATTCCGGTCGCGGGGGCTTCCTGGTAGGCCGCCTTGAGCGAGTCCACCTGTTCGATGACGCCGTCGGTCTCCACCAGGACGGCGGCGACCGGAGACAGCCCGACGGCCTCCGCGCCGCCGGGGAAGCCGAGCAGCAGCCCGATGATCTCGGTGAACAGGCGGATCCGGGTCCGGTACCGGCCGCCGTCGAACCACCGGTCGAAGGCGTGCGCGAGCCATTCCCCGTACGGTGTCGAGCCCGCGCTGGAGGGGCCCTTGCCGGGTGGGGGCGAGGCCCAGTTGGCGTGCGGCAGGAGCAGGTCGAGGGCGGCGGGGCGGAACTCCAGCAGGGAGTCGTAGACCTCGACGGGGTCGAGGCCGAGGTCGATGGTGCACAGGAGGCCGGCGTACGCCTCGGGGTGGCGGGCGAGGACGGCGAGGCCGCGGGTGGCGGCGTCCCAGGAGGGGCGGCCCGCGTGGTCCACGCGCCGCTTGTTGTGCTCGGGGCGGCCGCCGTCGAGGCTGACGCCGATCCGGATGCCGCCCGCCGCGAGCCGCCGGACGACGTCCGCGGTGAGCAGGGTGCCGTTCGTCTGCACGCTCACCTGGATCTCGCACCCGGGGCCGGTGGCGGCGCGCACCGCGGCCCGTACCGCGGCGGCCTGCCGCAGGGCCGTGTCGGCGCCGCCCAGCAGGGGCTCGCCCCCGTGCAGCTCGACGCGGATGCGGTCCAGGCCGTGGGCGGCCACGTGCTCGCCGATCCGCTCGGCGCTGCGGGTCAGCACGGTCTCCGACACGCGTGCCGGACGCCGCCGCCAGCTCGTGTCGGCCGCGGTGTACACGTAGCAGTAGCCGCACAGCAGGTTGCAGCGGCTGTGCAGCTTGAGCACGAACTGGTGGAAGGGAACCGGCGCGGTGCCTGCGCGCCGGAGAGCGGGTACGTCCAGCAACCGGTGCGGCCACGGGGCGGACGCGTGCACGTCGGCCGCGGCCGCCGCTCCCCCTCGGGGACCGTGCGTCACCTCAGGGACTGTCCTCGTAGAACGCGACCCGGTCGCGGTCCTTCTCCCGCTCCAGCAGTTGCCTGAGCACCTCCGTCAGCACGGGGTGGTCCACGTCGCCCCAGAGCGCTTCCGGGCTGCCGTGCGCAGCGGGACAGAGCCGGGCGGCCCGGGCCGGGCCGACGGCCAAGAGCTGTTCCCCCAGCCGAGGATTCGACACAGCACTCCCTCCGTGATCAGCCACGGCAGCTACGGCCGACCCCGCTCCCGTGACGGGCCAATGCTAGGGCAGCCACGTCTATCCTGAGCTGGTATCGCCCCTTCCGCACCGGCGGAGTCCTCGCACGGTGGCGACGTCCGCGGACTTTCGGCGCCCTTCCCCGGCCGCCGGGCCCGGACGGCGGCGTTCCGCGGCGCCCGGAGCCGGCCCGGCCCGGTGCCCACACCCCTCGCGGCCCTCAACTCCCTTAGGCACTTTGCCACTTGAGCCCCCGCTTCACCCGGACGGCGGGCCCCGACCCGGACCTCCCACCGCCGCACAGGTGGGCGCTTGAATGATCGAATGAGCAGGGGGTTATCGTATGAGCGCCACCTAGCTCGAAAGAGATACCTGTGACTGTCAACGAGGACTCGTTCACCGACTGGAAGAACCGCGAGGAGATCGCGGAGTCGATGATCCCGATGATCGGCAAGCTCCACCGGGAGCGGGACGTCACCGTCCTGCTGCACAGCCGCTCCCTGGTGAACAAGTCGGTGGTCAGCATCCTGAAGGCCCACCGCTTCGCCCGGCAGATCGCCGGCGAGGAGCTCTCGGTCACCGAGACGCTGCCCTTCCTGCGGGCCCTGACCGCCCTCGACCTCGGCCCCTCCCAGATCGACATCGGCATGCTGGCCGCGACCTACCGGGCCGACGACCGCGGCCTGTCGGTGGAGGACTTCACCGCCGAGGCCGTCGCGGGCGCCACCGGCGCGAACAAGATCGACCGCCGTGAGGGGCGGGACGTCGTGCTGTACGGCTTCGGCCGCATCGGCCGCCTGGTCGCCCGCCTGCTCATCGAGAAGTCCGGCTCCGGCAACGGCCTGCGCCTGCGGGCCATCGTGGTGCGCGGCGGCGGCGGGCGGGCCTGCGAGGACCTCGTCAAGCGCGCCTCGCTGCTGCGCCGCGACTCCGTGCACGGCCAGTTCCAGGGCACGATCACGGTCGACGAGGCGAACAACAAGATCATCGCCAACGGCAACGAGATCAAGGTGATCTACGCCGACGACCCGACGCAGGTCGACTACACGGCGTACGGCATCAAGGACGCCATCCTCATCGACAACACCGGCAAGTGGCGCGACCGCGAGGGGCTCTCCAAGCACCTGCGGCCCGGCATCGACAAGGTCGTCCTCACCGCGCCGGGCAAGGGCGACGTCCCGAACATCGTCCACGGCGTCAACCACGACACCGTCAAGCCGGACGAGCGGATCCTGTCCTGCGCGTCCTGCACCACCAACGCGATCGTCCCGCCGCTGAAGGCGATGGCGGACGAGTACGGCGTGCTGCGCGGCCACGTGGAGACCGTCCACTCGTTCACCAACGACCAGAACCTGCTGGACAACTACCACAAGTCCGACCGCCGGGGCCGGTCCGCGCCGCTGAACATGGTCATCACCGAGACCGGCGCGGCCTCCGCCGTCGCCAAGGCGCTGCCCGACCTCAAGGCGCGGATCACCGGCAGCTCCATCCGGGTGCCGGTGCCGGACGTGTCGATCGCGATCCTCAACCTCCAGCTCGCCCGGGAGACCACCCGCGAGGAGGTCGTCGACCACCTGCGTGAGGTGTCCCTGACCTCTCCGCTGAAGCGCCAGATCGACTTCATCACCGCCCCGGACGCGGTCTCCAGCGACTTCATCGGCTCGCGCCACGCCTCGATCGTCGACGCCGGCGCGCTGAAGGTCGAGGGCGACAACGCGATCCTCTACCTCTGGTACGACAACGAGTTCGGCTACTCCTGCCAGGTCGTCCGGGTCGTCCAGCACGTCTCCGGCGTGGAGTACCCGACGTACCCGGCGCCCGGCGCCTGACGGACGGTCCGGCCCGCCCGGTCGGGGGCGGGCCGGACGAGACCCCTCACGCCGACGGCGTCTCCGGCCGGCCCGGCTCCGCCCAGTGGGTGTGGAAGGCGCCGGGACGGTCGGTGCGGCCGTAGGTGTGGGCGCCGAAGAAGTCGCGCTGGCCCTGGAGGAGGGCGGCGGGCAGCCGGCCGGCGCGCAGGGTGTCGTAGTGGGCGAGGGCCGCGGAGAACGCGGGCACGGGGATGCCGCGGCGGGCGGCGGAGGCGACGGTCTCCCGCCAGGGCACCTGCGCCTCGGCGATCTCCGCGGCGAACTCCTCCTCGGCGAGCAGGCTGACCAGCTCGGGGTCGGCGGCGTACGCGGTGCGGATGCGGTCGAGGAAGGAGGCGCGGATGATGCAGCCGCCGCGCCAGATCGCGGCGACCGCGCCCAGGTCGATCTTCCAGCCGAACTCGCCCGCCGCGTCCTGGATCATCTTCCAGCCCTGGTCGTAGGCGATGACCTTGGAGGCGTACAGGGCGTGCTCGACCTGTGAGGTGAACCGGGTGGCCTCCGTGCGGCTGAGCGGGGGCGTGGTGCCGCCGGGCAGTCCGGCGTAGGCGGCCCGCAGGCCGCTCTGGCCGGAGGCGGCGCGGGCGAAGGTGGCCTGCGCGATCGCGGTGACCGGGGAGGCCAGGTCGAGGGCGGTCTGCACGGTCCAGCGGCCGGTGCCCTTCTGGCCGGCGGCGTCCGTCACGACGTCGACGAACGGCAGGCCGGTGGCCGCGTCGGTGTGGCCGAGGACCTCGGCGGTGATCTCGATCAGGTAGGAGCCGAGCCGCCCCTCGTTCCAGGTGCGGAAGATGCCCGCGATCTCCGCCGGGGTGTAGCCGGCGACCTGGCGCAGCAGGTCGTAGGCCTCGGCGATGAGCTGCATGTCGGCGTACTCGATGCCGTTGTGGACCATCTTCACGAAGTGCCCGGCGCCGTCGGTGCCGACATGGGCGGCGCAGGGCTCGCCGCCGACCCGCGCGCTGACGGACTCGAACATCGGGCCGAGCACGGCGTACGACTCGGCCGAGCCGCCCACCATGATCGACGGCCCGTTCAGCGCGCCCTCCTCGCCGCCGGAGACGCCGGCGCCGACGAAGTGGATGCCGCGCTCGCGCAGGGCCTCCTCGCGGCGGCGGGTGTCGGCGAAGTGGGCGTTGCCACCGTCGATGATCATGTCGCCGGGCTCCAGCAGCGGGGCGAACTCGTCGATGACGGCGTCCGTGACCGCACCGGCCTGCACCATGATCATCAGGCGGCGGGGGCGTTGCAGCGCGGCCACGAACTCCTCGGCCGTCCCGGCGGGGACGAACGCGCCCTCGTGCCCGAACTCCTCCACGAGCGCGCGCGTGCGGCCCGCGCTGCGGTTGTGCACGGCGACGGTGTGGCCGTTGCGGGCGAAGTTGCGCGCGAGGTTGCGGCCCATCACGCCGAGGCCGGTGACGCCGATGGCAGCGGTTGCGTTCATGAGGTACGTCCCTTGTATCGGTGGCGCGGTCGGGGGGCGGGCGGCCCCTCGTGCCACCAGGTACGGCCCGCGAGCCCGTTCTTCTCGACTCCGGCCCGAAGTGGGGGCGCCTTTCCCGGCGCCCGGGGCGGGACGGACCGGAGGACGGCCTCGCCGAGCCGGCCGGTCCGGTTCGCGCGGCTGCCGGGACGGGTGCCGCCGCCGGGCGCGCGGGACTCCCGGTGCCCCGGCCGGGGAGGGGGAGCCGGCCGGGGTGGTGGACTGCCGGCGGTCGAGGAGGAACCGCCGTTCGCGCCCGGTGGGGTCGTCGCCGTGCGGCGTGGGAGGGACCACTCGGTGAGGTCGCCGCTCAGGGGGACGGCCGCCCGGTGGGCCCGTCGCCCGGGGGGACCCTCGTTCAGGGGGCGCCGTCGCCGTGGGACACCGGAGGGGCCCATGGGGTGGGACCGCCGCGTGGGACGGCCGGGTGAGGCCGTCGGCCGGACCGCGTGTGGCCGAAGCCACGCCGCCGGTGGGGTTCGGGCCATGTCCCCCCGCGGGGACCGCGGGCTACCGTTTCCCTCCGGCCCTTTCCCCGTACGCAGCTCGGACGGCTCTCAGTGCGCGCAGACCTCTCCCCCCTCATCGCGGCGACCGCCCAGTGGCTGACGCGGGCCTACCCGGCCGCCGGCGGCGCGATGGCCTCCGCCCTGTGCGAGGTGCAGGCCCGCCAGGCGGTCACGGTCGCGGCGTGGCTGCGCTACCCGACCGTGATGGACGCGGCGCTGGTCGGCATGGCCGGCCCCGGCGGTTCGGCACGGCTGGACTGGATCAGCGGCGCGGAGACACGCGACGACGTGGAGGCGGACGAGGCGGCCTGGCGCAGCTGGGTCGACGAGGTCGTGGCGAGCTGGGCGGCCTGTCTGCTCACCGACCCCGAGCTGGCCGCGCTGGCCGTGGCCGGCCTGGACGGCGGCGATCACACGACCGGCATCCCGATGGAGTTCCGCCGTCTGGTCGCCCCCGACACCCGCGACCGCCAGGCCGCGGCCCTGCTCCGCCACCCCGACCTCCTCGCCCCCGTGGCCGGGCTGCACCAGGGCCAGTTGCTGGCCCTGCTGGAACCGGGGCAGGCCCTCATCGCCTGAGCGGGCGGCGGCGCGATCCCGGCCGAGCCGTTCCCGGCGCGAGCCGGAGCGAAGGGGTCCCCGGCTCCGTGGCGGAACCGTCGGGGCTCACGGTCGCGGAGGAGCGGCAGCGGCGGGGCTCACGGTCACGGAGGAGCGGCAGCGGCGGGGCTCACGGTCACGGAGGAGCGGCAGCGGCGGGGCTCACGGTCGCGGAGGAGCGGCAGCGGCGGGGCTCACGGTCGCGGAGGAGCGGCAGCGGCGGGGACTCCGGCCCCGCCCCGGTCGACGTCCTGGGGCGCGGGACGGGAAGGACGGAGCCCCGCCCGCCGTCGCACGGGTCCGCACCGCCCCGCCGGGATCGGGGCGTCGTCACGCACCGGGCCGGGACGCGGCGGCCGTGGAGGGTCCGCCGCGTCCTCGTCTCCCGCGGTGTGCGCCGGTGAGCCCGTGCGCTCCGCGGCGGGGCGGTCGCCTCCACCGCCCCGCCGTTCGGCCGTTCAGCCGGTCCGCGCGTGGTCGCCCGTCCCGGCCGGAGGCCTCAGGCGGCCGTCTCCAGGGCCGCCCGCCCCGCCGCTTCCCTGCCCGGCGCCGGCAGGGGCACCGGCCGGGGGGTGCGGCGGGCGCGCAGGAGGAAGCCCGCGCCGATCGAGCCGGCGACGAGCAGGCCGCCGGTGACGAGGGCGCCGCGGGCGCCGGCCAGCTCCATGAGGAGGCCGAGGACGGGCGGGCCGCCCAGGCCCCACACCGTGCCGATGCTGCTCCACACGCCGAGCACGCGTCCCCGCAGGTGGGCGGGCGGGTCGGTCTGGAGGACGGCCGTGCCGGCGGTGTCCGAGACGGACTCCACCACGGCCATAGGGAGGACCATGACCAGCAGGATGGCCAGGGACGGGGATAGGCCCGCCACCACCTGCAACAGCGCACCCGCGGCGGCCAGGGCGCCCACGGCCCTGACCGAGGGCTTGCGCAGCCGGGCGCCGAGGACCGCGCCGAGGATGCCGCCGACGGCGAGCACCGTGGAGACGGTGCCGAAGGCGCCCGGTCCGCCGGCGAGCGGTCCGGTGACGAGCACCGCGAGGGTGAGCCCGTAGTTCCGGCCGAAGACGCCGCTGACGCCGGTGATGCCCGCGAGGGCCACCAGACGGGGCCGGCGCGCGAAGTAGGCCAGGCCTTCCCGCACGGTCAGGTCGGCACGCCGGTCGCGCTGCCGCGGGATCACGGCCCTGCCCGCCGGGTCCTTGCCCGTCCCGCTCCGTGCGCCCGCCCCGCCCCGCCGGGCCGCGCCGGGCGCCGGCCGCAGGAACGGGATGACCGCGGTCACGAAGAGGAACGAGAGCCCGTTCGCCGCGTACGCCGCGGCCGTGCCGAGGAAGCCCACCGTGATGCCGGCCAGCGCCGCGCCGGCGAGCCGGCCCGCGTTGTGGACCAGCGCGCCGACGCCGATGGCGGACGGCACGTCCTCCACGGGCACCAGGTCGTTGCCCAGCAGCGCGCAGGCCGGCCCGTCCACGGTGGCGATCGTGCCGGTGACGGCGGCCAGCACCATCAGCGACGTCATGTCGAGCCGGTCCAGCGCGACGAGCACGGCCGTGGTGAAGGCGACCGCGCCGAGGAGGGCCTGGCTGACGGCGGCCGTGAGCTTGAGCGGCCAGCGGTCGACGGCCGCGCCGCCCAGCATGCTCATGAAGAGGGCGGGGGCGGCCTGAACCGACATGGACAGGCCGGTCGCGGCGGCGGAGCCGGTGATCTCCAGGACGAGCAGGTTCTGGACGGTGAGCTGCATCCAGGTGCCGGCGTTCGACAGGAAGTTCGCCGCGGACCACCAGCGCATGCTGCGGTGCCTCAGGGACCGCCACGGCGAACGGGACGCCTTCCCGGCGACGGCGGCGGTGGCCGGAGGGCGCGCCGCGTCGGGCGGCGCGGCGGTGTGCGGGGCAGGGGGCGGGGAGGAGGCAGGAGGAGAAGACACAGTGCGGTACCCAGGGGCGAGCGAAGGTCACAGGAACGGCGGAACCGGGGGACGCCGGCTGCGCTGCGCGGTCACTCCACCTGATCGGTCACGGCGCGGACCATCGTGGCAGACGGGGCGGCGGAGGCGGCGGAGTCGCCCGCCGCGGTACCGCCCCGCGGAACGCAAACGCCTTGGCCCTTCGGGCACTTGCCCGGTCACGTGGGGTTGCTCACAAGCCGCCCGGCACCCGGACGTGCGGAAGGCCCGCCGCGAACGGCGGGCCTTCCTCCCGGGGGCCGCGGACCGGCCCCCGTCGACGGGCCGGTCGCCGAAGACCGGCCCTCACCCTCCGGCGGCCCGCCCACGGGCCCGCCGTCAGGGACGGGTCCGCGCTGCCGCACGCGCCGACGGGCCTTCCCCCGGGAACGAACCCGCCTCCCGTGCCCGCCCGACGGGCCCGCCACCGGCAGTAGGCCTCCCCTGCTCGTCCCGCCGCCCGGGGCCGCCGCCTGTGCGGCGGCCCCGGGCGGCGGACGCTCGGGGCCGGTCTCAGCTCTCCTTGCCGCGCCCGGTCAGCGCGTCCCGCATCCGGTCGATCATGCCGACGCCCGGCGCCAGCAGCTTGTTGGCCGGCGGCTTGTCCGGGGCGGACGGGTGGGGGCGCGTCGGCGCCGTCTTCTTGGCCTGGCGGACCTTGTCGCCCAGGTCGTCGAGGGCGTCCGCGGGACACGCCGCCCGCAGCCGGGGGAAGAGGTTGTCCTCCTCGTCGGCCACGTGCTCGCGGATCTCGCTCATCAGCATCCCGATCAACCGGTCGAACTCGGCGTCGCCCGCCTCGCAGCCCTCCAGGTCCTTCATGATCTGTTCGGCCTCGGCGTGGTCCTCCAGCTCCTTGTCGGCCAGGGCGTCCCCGCCGGACACGTGCTCGCGCACGGCCGGGTAGAGGTAGGCCTCCTCCGCCACGGAGTGCCGGACCAGCTCGATCGTGACCTGGTCCGCGTACAGCTTGCGGTCCCCGTGTCCGGACGGCAGCGCCTCGATCTTGCCGAAGAGCTCCTCGACCTCGCGGTGATCGGTCACCAGTTCGTCGATGACGTTCCCACCATGACCCATGTCCTTCACCTCCAGCCTGGGCACGACGGCTCCGGGTCGGATCCGCCGGGGGCCCGAGTGCCCCGCGTCGCGGGCTCGACACCGGTTCTCACCGGAACGGCGGTACCTCTGGCGCCCGTGGGGCCGGCGTGGCCCATGAGTCGCGCGTGCGTCGGTGCGTGAGCACAATGGGGATCAAGATGTGAAAGCTACTGGTACGGGAATCCACGCCAGGGCCGTCGGGACCACGGCGGTCCGGCCGGGACGGCGCCGGCGATCGGCGCGATCCGTCTCCGGCGTCCCGGCGTCCTGCTCCTCGACCGTCTCCCCCGCCTCCCGTGCCGCCCCGGGCCCCGTGCGCCGTTCCCCGGCGCTTCCGGGTGCGGCTGAAGGGTGTCCCATGACCGAAGCGATCCCCCGTCCGCCCTGGCGTCGCGCCGTGGTGACCGGCGGCGCCGGTTTCCTCGGCAGCCACCTGTGCGAGCGCCTGCTGAGTTCGGGTGCCGAAGTCGACTGCGTGGACAACCTGGTGTCGGGTTCACACCGGAACATCGCCCACCTCGTGGGCCGCCCCGGGTTCCGCTTCGTCGAGTGCGACGTGTCGGCGCCCGAGTGCCCGGGGCGCCTCACCGGGCCGTACGACCTGATCCTGCACTTCGCCTGCCCCGCCTCCCCCGCCGACTACCTGCGGCTGCCCCTGGAGACGCTCGACGTGGGCAGTCTGGGCACCCGGAACATGCTGTCCGTCGCGGAGCGCGACGGGGCACGCCTGCTGCTGGCGTCGACGTCGGAGGTCTACGGCGACCCCCTGGTGCATCCGCAGCGGGAGGACTACTGGGGCAACGTCAACCCCGTCGGGCCGCGCAGCGTGTACGACGAGGCAAAACGGTTCTCCGAGGCGCTGGTGACCGCCCACGTGCGGGCCAGGGGCACCGACGCCGGAATCGTCCGGCTGTTCAACACGTACGGGCCGCGGATGCGCGCCCACGACGGCCGGGCCGTCCCGACCTTCGTCTGCCAGGCGCTGGCCGGCGAGCCCCTGACCGTGGCGGGCGACGGCGGTCAGACGCGGTCGCTGTGCTACGTGGACGACACGGTGGAGGGGATCCTGCTGGTGGCCGCGAGCCACTCGGTCCGGCCGGTCAACATCGGCGGCAGCGACGAGGTCGCGGTCCGTGACGTGGCGCGCCGGGTGGTGGAGCTGACCGGTTCCTCCTCACGCATCGAGTTCGTCGACCGCCCGGTCGACGATCCCCAGCGCCGCCGGCCGGACACCACCCTCGCCCGGGAGCTGCTGGGGTGGGCGCCCAGGGTGCCCTGGGAGGAGGGGATCAAGCACACGATCGCCTACTTCGCGGCGACACGGCCGACCGGGGAGCCGGCACCGCGGGACTGAGCCGTCTTCCACCACGCCCACGGAGGCACCGCATGCGCGTTCTGGGAATCAACGCCCTCTTCCACGATCCCGCCGCCGCCCTCGTCATGGACGGCAGGATCGTGGCGGCCACGGAGGAGGAACGTTTCAGCCGCCGTAAGCACGGCAAGCGGCCCGTCCCCTTCTCCGCCTGGGAACTGCCCGAGCTGTCCGCCCGCTGGTGCCTGGAGCAGGCCGGGCTCGCCCCGTCCGAGCTGGACGCGGTCGCCTACTCCTACGATCCCGGGCTCGCCCGTCCGGCCGAGCGGCTGGGGCTGGACGACCCCTGGGACCACCTGCGCCAGGACTACGCGCGCCGCGCCCCCGAGTTCCTCGCCGAGGCCCTGCCCGGACTCGACCCGGCCAAGGTCCGCTTCGTCCCCCACCACGTCGCGCACGCCGCCTCGGCCGGCCAGGCCTCCCCCCACCCGGACTGCGCCGTCCTCGTCCTCGACGGGCGCGGCGAGTGCGGCTCCCACCTCGCCGGCCGCTACGCGAACCGGGAACTCACCGTGCTCGCCTCGCAGTCGCTGCCCGACTCGATGGGACTGTTCTACGAGGACCTCACCCAGCACCTCGGATTCCTGCGCAGCAGCGACGAGTTCAAGGTGATGGCCCTCGCCTCCCACGGGGAGCCGCGCTTCCTCGACCGGCTGCGCGAGCACGTCGGCGCGGACGGCCGGGGCGGCTTCCGGGCCCGGCCCGTCCCCTGGTCCTCGCTGGTGCCGCCGCGTCCGGCGGGCGCCCCGTGGAGCCGGGACCACGCCGACCTGGCCGCCAGCGCGCAGGCCTGTCTGGAGGAGGTGCTGCTCGCTCTGGTGCGCTGGCTGCACGAGCGCACCGGTGAGGACGTCCTGACGCTGGCGGGCGGGGTGGCCCTCAACTGCGTGGCCAACACCCGCCTGTACCGGGAAGGACCGTTCGGGCACGTCTGGGTGCAGCCGGCGGCCGGCGACGCGGGCACGGCGCTCGGCGCGGCGCTGCACGTCGCCCACCAGAAGGAGACGGTGGAGGCCATGCCGACCGCCGCCCTGGGCCGCGGCTGGAGCGACGCCGAACTGCGCGCGTGGCTGGAGCGGGCCGCCGTCCCCCACGAGGAGCCCGACGACATCGCCGAGACCGTCGCCGAGGAGCTGGCCCGGGACGGTGTGGTGGCCTGGTTCCAGGGCCGCAGCGAGTACGGTCCCCGGGCCCTCGGCCACCGCTCGCTGCTGGCCCATCCCGGCCGCGCCGAGAACCTCGAACGCCTCAACGCCGTGAAGGGGCGCGAGGAGTTCCGCCCGGTGGCCCCCATGGTCCTGGCGGAGCGGGCCGCCGACCTGTTCGACGGGCCGCTGCCCAGCCCCTACATGCTGTTCGTGCACGAGGTCGCCGCGGCGTGGCGGGAGCGGATCCCCGCCGTCGTCCACGTGGACGGCACGGCCCGGATCCAGACCGTGGACCGGGCGGACGAGCCGCTGGTGGCACGGATGATCGACGGTTTCGAGCGCCGCACGGGACTGCCGGTGGTGGTCAACACCAGCCTCAACACCGCGGGCCGGCCGATGGTCGACGACCCGCGCGACGCCCTGGAGTGCTTCGGGTCCGCGCCCGTGGACCTGCTCGCGCTGGGACCGTTCGCGATCCGCCGGAAGAGGGTGTTCGCATGACGGACCGCACGGACGGCTCCGCCGCGCCGGCCGCCCCCGCCTACTCCGTCGTCGTGCCGACGATCGGGCGCCCCTGCCTGGCCGGCTGCCTGCGCGCGCTGGCCGCGGCCGTGGGCCACCCGCCCGAGGAGGTCGTCGTGGTCGACGACCGCCCCACCGCCTCCGGGGAGCTGCCGCTGGAGGCGGCCGGTGTGCTGCGCGGACGGGTCCGCACCCTGCGCACGGGCGGACGGGGTCCGGCCGCCGCCCGCAACGCCGGCTGGCGCACGGTCGGCACGCCGTGGACGGTGTTCCTCGACGACGACGTGCAGGTGCTGCCCGACTGGTCCCGCCGCCTCGCGGAGGACCTCGCCGCGGCCGGCACGGCCACCGCCGGCGTCCAGGGCCGGCTGACGGTCCCCCTGCCCGCGCACCGCAGGCCGACCGACTGGGAGCGGGGCACGGCGGGGCTGGAGCAGGCCGCCTGGGCCACCGCCGACATGGCGTACCGCACGGCCGTGCTGGCCGACGTCGGGGGGTTCGACGAGCGGTTCCGCCGGGCCTTCCGCGAGGACGCCGACCTGGCGCTGCGCGTCCACCGGGCCGGGTGGACCCTGCGCCGCGGCCGGCGCACCACCCGCCACCCCGTCCGCCCGGCCGACCGCTGGGTGTCGGTGCGGGCGCAGCGCGGCAACGCCGACGACGCCCTGATGAACCGGCTGCACGGCCGCGACTGGTGGACCCGCGCCGGAGCACCCCGCGGGCGGCTCCCCCGGCACGTGCTGGTGACGGCCGCCGCGCTCACCGCGTCCGCCTGCGCGCTGGCCGGCCGCCGCCGCGCCGCCGGCGTCGCCGGCGCCCTGTGGACGCTGGGCACGGCCGAGTTCGCCCTGGCCCGGATCCGCCCGGGCCCGCGGACCCGGCACGAGATCACCACCATGCTCGGCACGAGCGTCCTCATCCCCCCGCTCGCGGTCGGCCACTGGCTCCTGGGCCGGGCGCGGCACCGCGGGGCGCTGCCGGTGGGGGGCAGGCCGTGAGGCCCCGCACGACGGGCCGCCCCGCGGCGGCCGGCGGCGCCCGGGGGCGGGCCGTGCACCCCCGTGCCGCGGCCCCGGCCGCCGCGCGCCGGGACGCGGACCGCCCGGACACGGGCACCGCGTCCCGGGCCCCCACCCCCGTGGCCGCCGTCCTCTTCGACCGGGACGGCACCCTCGTCGAGGACGTCCCCTACAACGGCGACCCCGACCGGGTGCGTCCGATGCCCGGGGCCGGGGAGGCCCTCGGCCTGCTGCGGGCCGCGGGCGTCCCGACCGGTGTGGTCAGCAACCAGTCGGGCATCGGCCGCGGGCTGCTCACGCACGCCGACGTGCGGGCCGTCAACGACCGGGCGGACGCCGTGCTCGGCGGGCTGGACACCTGGGTGTACTGCCCGCACCTGCCCGACGACGGCTGCGCGTGCCGCAAACCCCGGCCGGGTCTCGTGGTCGAGGCGGCCCGGCGGCTGGGGGTGGCTCCCCGGGACTGCGTGGTGATCGGCGACATCGCGGCCGACGTGCTCGCCGCCCGCGCGGCGGGCGCCCGGGGCGTGCTGGTGCCCAACGCGGCGACGCTGCCGCGGGAGGTCGCGTCGGCGCCGCTCACCGCGCCCGACCTGCCGACGGCCGTCCGCCTGGTGCTCGCCCGGACACCGGGAGGCGGGTCATGAGGGCCCTGGTCGTACGCCTGGACAGCTTCGGCGACGTGCTGCTCGCCGGGCCCGCCGTCCGCGCGGTCGCCGCGCACTGCTCCTCGGTGACGATGCTGTGCGGCCCGCGCGGGGAGCCCGCCGCCCGGCTGCTGCCCGGAGTGGACGAGGTGATCGTGTGGGAGGCGCCCTGGGAGGGCGTGGACCCGCCCCCGGTCCGGGAGGCCGACGTCGAGGACCTGGTGCGGCGGCTGCGGGAGGCCGCGTTCGGCGTCGCGCTCGTCCTCACGTCGTTCCACCAGAGCCCCCTGCCCACGGCCCTGCTGCTGCGGCTGGCCGGCGTGGCGCGGATCGGCGCCGAGAGCGTCGACCACCCCGGCAGCCTGCTCGACGTCCGGCACCGGCGGCTGCCCGGCCGGCACGAGGCGCAGGCGGCGCTCGACACGGCCGCCGCGCTGGGGTTCCTCCCGCCCGCCGGGGACGACGGCCGGCTGCGTGTGCTGCCGCCGCCCGACACCGTCGCGCTGACCGGCAACGGGCCGTACGTCGTCGTCCACCCCGGGGCCAGCGCGCCCGCCCGGGCCTGGGGCGCGGAACGCTGCGCCGAGGCCGTGGCGCTGCTCGCCGACGCCGGTCACCGCGTGGTCGTCACCGGTGGCCCCGGCGAGACGGACCTCACCCGGCGGGTGAGCGGCGGCACGGCGGTGGACCTCGGCGGCAGGACGGAACCGCGCACCCTGGCGGGCGTCCTGCGCACGGCCGACGTCGTCGTGTGCGGCAACACCGGCCCCGCCCATCTGGCCGCGGCCGTCGGCACCCCGGTCGTGTCCCTGTTCGCGCCGGTCGTCCCGGCGGATCGCTGGGCGCCGTACGGCGTGCCCGGCGTGCTGCTCGGCGACCAGACGGCGCCCTGCGCGGACAGCAGGGCACGGAACTGCCCCGTTCCGGGACACCCCTGCCTGAGCGAGGTCACGGGCCAGGACGTGGTGCAGGCGGTGCGGAAACTCCTCGAGGAGCGCGCATGAACATCCTTGTCTGGCACGTGCACGGCTCGTGGCTGACGTCGTTCGTCCAGGGCCCGCACACCTTCCTCGTCCCGGTGACGCCCGACCGGGGGCCCGACGGGCTCGGGCGGGCCCGGACCTGGGACTGGCCGCGCACGGTGCGGGAGGCGGGCCCGGACGAGCTGCGCGGGGCCGCGATCGACCTGATGGTGCTGCAGCGGCCGCACGAGCTGGAACTCGCGCGGGAGTGGACGGGGCGCCGGCCCGGCGTCGACGTGCCCGCCGTGTACGTCGAGCACAACAGCCCGCACGAGTCGGCCGTCGACACCCGCCACCCCCTCGCCGACCGCACCGACGTCACGCTCGTGCACGTCACCCACTTCAACCGGCTGATGTGGGACAACGGCCGCGCCCCGACCACCGTGATCGAACACGGCGTCATCGACCCCGGCCGCCTGTGGACGGGCGAGGAACCGCGCGCCGCGGTCGTCGTCAACGAGCCCGTGCGGCGCGGCCGTACGACCGGGACGGACCTGCTGCCCGGCTTCGCCCGCACGCTGCCGCTGGACGTCTTCGGCATGCGGACGGAGGGACTCGCGGACCACCTCGGACTGCCGCCCGGCCGGTGCCGCGGCCGGGACCTGCCGCAGGGCGACCTGCACCCGGCGATGGCCCGCTGCCGCCTCTACCTGCATCCGGTCCGGTGGACGTCGCTCGGCCTCTCCCTGCTGGAGGCCATGTTCCTCGGCATGCCGGTGGTGGCTCTCGACACCACCGAGGTGCGCGAGGCGGTGCCCGAGGGAGCAGGCGTGGTCTCCAACCGGTTCGACGTGCTGGAGGACGCCGTGCGCCGCTTCGCCGCGGACCCGGCGCACGCCCGCGCGACGGGGGAGGCCGCCCGGGCCGCGGTACAGGCCCGCTACGGAGAACGGCGTTTCCGGGACGACTGGGAGCGCCTGATCAAGGAGGTCACCCGATGAGCCCCAGCCACCCGACGGCCGGCCGCGTCGCCATGGTCTCCGAGCACGCCAGCCCACTGGCCGAGCTCGGCGGCCCGGACGCGGGCGGGCAGAACGTGTACGTGGCCCGACTCGCCGGGCAGCTGGCCCGCCGGGGCCACGAGGTCACGGTGTACACGCGCCGTGACGGCCCCGGGCTGCCGGAGCGGATCACCACACCGGACGGGGTGCGGGTGGTGCATGTGCCCGCCGGACCGCCGACTCCGATACCCAAGGACGAACTCCTGCCGTACATCCCGGAGTTCGGCGCGTGGCTGGCGCGGGAGTGGGCCGCGGAGCCGCCCGACGTGGTGCACGCGCACTTCTGGATGTCCGGGATGGCCGCGGTGGCGGGGGCGCGCGCCCCGGGCGTGCCCGTGGTGCAGACGTACCACGCGCTCGGCACGGTGAAGAAGCGGTACCAGGGCGCCGCCGACACCAGTCCGCCGCAGCGCGTCGCGATCGAGACGGCGGTGGGCCACGAGTGCGCCGGCATCATCGCCACCTGTGCGGACGAGGTGCGCGAGCTGGTCGCCATGGGGCTGCCCCGCGACCGTGTGTCCGTCGTGCCCTGCGGGGTGGACCCGACGCTGTTCGTGCCGGTCGCCGGCGCCCGGCGGTCCGCGTCCGCGCCGCGCCGGCTGCTCTCGGTCGGCCGGCTCGTCCCGCGCAAGGGCTTCGACCGGGCGATCCGCGCCCTGGCCGGGGTGCCCGACGCCGAACTCCTCGTCGTGGGCGGGCCCGAGCGGGCCCTGCTGGGCGCCGAGCCGGAGGCCGAGCGGCTGCGCGCGATCGCCGAGGAGAGCGGGGTCGCCGACCGGGTGACGCTGCTGGGCGGGGTGAACCCCGCGCGGATGCCCCGGCTGATGTCCGGCGCGGACCTCGTGCTGTCCCTCCCCCGTTACGAGCCCTTCGGCATCGTCCCGGTCGAGGCGATGGCCTGCTGCGCGCCGGTCGTCGCCACCGCCGTCGGCGGGCAGCTCGACACCGTCGTGGACGACGTCACGGGCGTCCTGGTGCCGCCCGCCGCACCCGACGGCGACGATCACGACCTCGCGGCCACCCTCCGCGGTCTCCTCGACGACCCGGCCCGGCTCGCCCGGTACGGCGCCGCCGGCCGGCGCCGCGTCCTCGCCCGCTACACCTGGGACCGCGTCGCCGACGGCGTGACCCGGGTCTACGGCGCGGTGTCCTGTGTCCCCTCGCTCTCGGGAGTCGTCCGATGAAGACCGTCACCGACGCAACGCACTGCGACGACCTGATGAAGGCGCTCGGGGACTTCCGCGAGTACGCCTCCCCCGTCCTGCGGCGGTGGGGCACCGGCCTCGCCGACCGGCTCGGGGCGGGCGCCCGGCTGCTGGTCGCGGGCAACGGCGGCAGCGCCGCGCAGGCGCAGCACCTGAGCGCCGAGCTGGTCGGCCGCTACCGCGACGACCGCCCGCCGTTCTCCGCGCTCGCCCTGCACGCCGACACCTCCTCCACGACCGCGATCGCCAACGACTACGGCGTCCAGGACATCTTCGCCCGGCAGGTCGCCGCGCACGGCCGGGCCGGGGACGTCCTGGTGCTGCTGTCCACCAGCGGCGCGAGCGAGAACCTGCTCGTCGCGGCGAAGGAGGCCGGCCGTCTCGGGGTGACCGTGTGGGCCCTCACCGGTCCGGCGCCCAACCCGCTGGCGGGGGCCGCGGACGCGGCGCTGTGCGTGGCGGCGGCGACGGCCGCCACCGTCCAGGAACTGCACCTCGTCGCCGTCCACATGCTCTGCGAGTCCTTCGACCTCAGGGTGGAACGGCGCATGGCCGTCGAGCGGCCGGCGCACGCCGGCCGGTGGACGGCCCCGGCGGGCAGGGACGGCGCATGAGCGCCCCGGCCCCGCTGCTCGTCGTGGGGGACGCGCTGCTCGATCACGACCTGTGCGGGCGGGCCGAGCGCCTGGCTCCCGACGCGCCCGTGCCGGTCGTCAGCGAGGCGCGGCGCGTGTCCCGGCCCGGAGGAGCCGCGCTGGCGGCCACGCTCGCGGCGGCCGACGGCAGGCCCGTCACCCTGGTCACCGCGCTCGGCGACGACGAGGCCAGCGCGTGCCTCGCCGGGCTGCTGGCCGACCGGGTCCGTCTGGTGCGGCTGCCGCTGACCGGCGCGCTGTCCAGCAAGACCCGCGTCCTCGCGGAGGGCACTCCCCTGCTGCGCCTGGACGAGGGCGAGGGGCGGGCCCGGGAGGCGACGGACGAGGCACGCCGGGCGGTCGCCGAGGCCGGTGCCGTCCTGGTCGCCGACTACGGCCGGGGCGCCGCCGAGGTGCTGCGCGGGGTGCTGGAGCCGGCGGCCGCGCGGGTGCCCGTCGTCTGGGATCCGCACCCGCGGGGGGAGACGCCGGTGCCCGGCGTCCGGCTCGTCACCCCGTCCGCGAGCGAGGCGCGTACCTTCGCCGGCGGCGAGCCGCCGGGGGACGCCGGCCCGCTGCAGACGGCGGCGCACGACGCCGACACGCTGGTCCGGGCCTGGAGGGCGGCCTCGGTGGCCGTCACCCTCGGCGGGCGGGGCGCCCTGCTGTCGCACGGCGACACCCCGCTGCTGGTGCCGTCGCCGGTCACCGCCGAGGGCGACGCCTGCGGGGCCGGCGACCGGTTCGCCGCGGCGGCCGCCGGACTGCTGGCGGACGGCGAGCTCACCGAGACCGCCGTCCGGGGAGCCGTGCACGCGGCGACCCGGTACGTCGCCGAGGGAGGCGTCCGCGCGCTCGCCGCGGACCCGGCGGCGGCCCCGGCCGCGCTCCCGCCGGCCGACGGCGACCCGACGCGGGACGCCCTGCGCACCGCCGCCCGGGTCCGGGCCGCGGGCGGCACGGTCGTCGCCGCCGGCGGCTGCTTCGACCTGCTGCACGCCGGTCACGTCGCCCTGCTCCAGGCCGCCCGCCGCACCGGGGACTGTCTGGTGGTGTGCGTCAACTCGGACGCGTCCGTGCGCCGCCGCAAGGGCGCCGGACGGCCGTTGGTCCCGGTGGCGGACCGGCTGCGGGTGCTGCGCGCCCTGGAGTGCGTGGACGCGGTCGCCGTGTTCGACGAGGACACCCCGGAACGGCTGCTCTCCGTGCTGCGCCCGCACATCTGGGCGAAGGGCGGCGACTACGCGCTGGAACGGCTGCCGGAGGCCCCCCTGGTGGAGAGCTGGGGCGGGCAGGTCGTGCTGTTCCCGTACCTGGACGGCCGCTCCACCACCGGCATCGCCGAGAAGGCGGCGGGGGCGCCCCGGCCCGCCGGCCTGGCGCCCGGACGGGAGCGCGGGTGACGTCCGTACGGCGACGGCCCCGCGTGCTGGTGCTGCGCGCGCTGGGCCTCGGCGACCTGCTCGCCGGGGTGCCCGCGCTGCGCGGTGTCCGCAGGGCCTTCCCCGGTCACGAGGTCGTGCTGGCGCTGCCCCCGGCCCTGCGCGAGGCCGCGCTCGCCACCGCGACCGTGGACACCGTCCTGCCGGCCGAGGCGCCGCACCGGGGCGTGCCGTCGCTCGCCCACTGGACGGGACCGCCGCCCGACCTCGCCGTCGACCTCCACGGCAACGGTCCGGCCAGCCGTGACGCGCTCGCCGCCCTCGCCCCCCGCCGGCTGCTGGCCTTCGCCCTGCCGGGCCCCGGGACCCCCGCCTGGCGGCCGGACGAGCACGAACGCGCGCGCTGGTGCCGCCTCCTCGCGGCCCACGGCATCGCCGCCGACCCCGACGACGTGCGGCTGCCCCCTCCGGCCGGGGCCTCCCCGGCGCCGGGAGCGGTGGTCGTCCACCCGGGGGCCGAGTCCGCGTCCCGCCGCTGGCCGGCCGAGCGTTACGCGGCCCTCGTGCGGGAGCTGCGGGCCGGCGGGCGCCGGGTCGTGGTCACCGGGGGCCCGAAGGAGGACGCGCTGGTCCTGGACGTCGCCGGCCGGGCCGGTCTGCCGGAGCGCGACGCGCTGCGCGGCGGGCTGCCGTTCGGCGCGCTGTCGGCGCTGGTGGCGGGCGCGGCGCTGGTCGTCAGCGGCGACACGGGGCTCGCGCACCTCGCGGTGGCCCACGCCACGCCGTCCGTGACGCTCTTCGGGCCGGTGTCCCCGCGCCTGTGGGGTCCGCCCCGCCGCGCCCGGCACGTCGCCCTGTGGAAACCGGGACCGCCCGGCGATCCGCACGGCGACGTCCCCGACCCGCTGCTCCTGCGCATCCGGACCGACGAGGCCACCGCCGCGGCCCTGGCCCTGCTGCGCCCCGGCGGAACCGCCCGGAGGGAGGAGGAGGCCCGTGTCCGCTGACCCCGTCCGCACGGCCGAGCCCGTCCGGGAGGCACCGGACGACCGGGTCACCGTCGCGGTGATCACCCGGAACCGGTGTGCCGGAGTCCTGCGGACCCTGGACGCCCTGACCGCGCTGCCGGAGCGCCCGCCCGTCATCGTCGTCGACAACGGCTCGGACGACGCGACCTGCGAGGCCGTACGCCGCCACCCCTCGGCCCCCCGCGTCCTCACCCCCCGGCGGAACACCGGCGCCGTGGGCCGCAACCTCGCCGTGCGGCAGGCGGCCACCCCGTACGTCGCGTTCAGCGACGACGACTCCTGGTGGACGCCGGGCGCGCTGCGCCGGGCGGCGGACCTGCTCGACGCGTACCCCCGCCTGGGGCTGGTGGCCGCCCGCACCCTGGTCGGCCCCGAGGGGGCGGAGGACCCGCTGAACGCCGTGCTCGCCGCCTCTCCCCTGCCGGACGAACCCGACCTGCCGGGCCGTCCGGTGCTCGGTTTCCTGGGATGCGCGTGCGTGGTGCGCCGGGACGCCTTCCTCGGCGCGGGCGGCTACCACCCGCTGCTCTTCTTCGGCGGCGAGGAGACCCTCCTCGCCTACGACCTCGCGGCCGCCGACTGGGGCGTGACGTACGAGCCGACGCTGACGGCCCACCACCATCCGGCGCCCGGGGGGCGTGACGGACGGCAGCACCTGTTCCGCCGCAACGAGGTGCTGACCCTGTGGCTGCGCCGCCCCCTCACCGTGGCCCTGCGCGCCACCGCGGGCCTCACGGCCGCCGCGCTCGCCGGTGAGCCCGGCTCCCGGCGCGCCCTGGGGGAGCTGGCGGTGCGCCTGCCCGCCGCCCTCGCGCGCCGCAGGCCCCTGCCTCCCGCGGTGGAGCGGGCGGCCCGGCTGCTGGACCGGGACCGCCCGCAGGGCGGGCCGGCATGAGCGCGGACGCGCGGCGGGACGCCCGGACCACGGTGGTGGTGATCACCCACAACCGCCGCGCCGAGCTCCTGCGCACCCTCGCCCGCCTGCGCGAGCTGCCGGAGCGGCCCTCGGTGGTCGTCACCGACAACGCCTCGTGCGACGGCACGGCCGAGGCGGTCCGGCGTGACTTCCCCGAGGTCGTGCTGCTGGAGCCGGGCAGGAACCTGGGCGCGGTCGGACGCAATCTGGCGGTGCGCCGGGTCCGGACGCCGTACGTGGCGTTCTGCGACGACGACACCTGGTGGGAGCCGGGCAGCCTGCGGCGGGCGGCGGACCTGCTCGACGGGCGGCCGCGTCTGGCCGGGGTCACGGCCCGGATCGTCGTCGAGCCGTCCGGCGCCGAGGACCCCGTCGTCGAGGAGCTGCGGGAGTCGCCCCTGTCCGGGCCGGACTTCCTGCCGGGACCGGCCCTCGGCTCCTTCCTCGCCGCCGCCACCGTGCTGCGCGCCGACGCCTTCCGCGCGGCGGGCGGCTTCCACCCCGGTCTGTGGCTGGGCGGCGAGGAGGAACTCCTGGCCACCGATCTGCTGCGGCAGGGCTGGTGGCTGAGCTACGTCGCGGACCTGACGGTCCACCACCAGGCGTCGGCGGCCAGGGACAGCACGGCGCGCCGGGTCCTGGGGATCCGCAACACGCTCTGGTTCACCTGGCTGCGCCGCCCGCTCCGGCCGGCCCTGCGGCGCACCGCCCACCTGATGGCCACGGTGCCGCGCGACGCGGCCTCGGTGCGCGCCTTCGGGTACGCGGCGGCGGGTCTGCCCTGGGTGCTGAGGCAGCGCGCCCCGGTGCCGCCGGAGCTCGAGCGCCGGCTGGCGGCGCTCGAACGCGCGCGCAGATCATCGCCGGGGGGGGGGGGGGGGGCGGGGGGGGCGGGGGGGCGCCGGGGGGGGGGGGGGGGCGGGCCGGGGCCGGACGGCACCGGGCGCCGGCCCCCCCCCCCCCACCCCCCCGGCGGCGGGCG
>NZ_JBIRHK010000009.1:249246-358125 GCF_044328485.1 Streptomyces sp. NPDC017936
GCGGTTGGGGGGGGGGGGGGGGGGGGGGGCCGCCGGCGCGCCACCACACGCGGGGGGGGGGGGTGGCGGGGGGGGCGGCCCGGGCGCCCCGGGCGGGGGTCCGCGGTCCGGCCGGTCCCGTCAGGAACCGGGCTCCTCGCCGCCCACCTCCTCCTCCGCGGCGTCGTCGCGTTCGCCCTCCGCCTGGGAGGGGGTCGGGTACTCGGTCGTGTCGCGCAGGTCCTCGTCGTCCCGTTCGCCCTCGGCCTGGGACGGGGTCCTGTGGTCCATCGTGCTCACTTATCGGTCCTCCGTGGTCTGCTGCGTCCAGGTCCAGGCGTACTGCAGCCAGTCCGCCAGCGTGACGGCGCCGAAGCCCGCGCAGACGAGCCGGGTGGCCCGGGGCGTCCACGCGTACGCCCCGACCAGGGCGCCGGCCGCCCACATCGAGGCGCAGAACGGACAGGACACCAGGTCGCCGACGGCACGCCGCAGGCCGCTGCCCCGGGGTGCGTCCATGACCTCCGCTCCGAGGGCCTCGCCCTCGCGGCGGGTGAACGGCGCCCTCAGGAAGCTCGTGACCTTGTCCCGGGACAGCAGCCGGGCCGCCTTGTACGTGGCCGCCCCCAGCAGGGCGACGTCCCACGGCGGCACCCGCTCGGGCAGCCGGACCCCCCGGTGCCGCGCCACGCCCGCGTACACGGCGGCGGCGGCCGTGAAGGTGCCGGCGAGCACCGCGTAGCCGCCGAGGGGAACGGCCTCCTCGCTGTCGGCCCGTTCCTCGTAACCCACGGCGTCGACGGTCATGGCACCTCCTGGAGCGGGTCCGGCCTTCCACGGCGCGCCGAGTTCCCCCGCACGCGAACGGCACACGCGCCGCTCCCGCGGGCCGGTCCCCGCCGCCCCGCCGTCCCCGGGACCTCAGGGGGAGGCGCCGTCGTCCACCAGGCCGACGACGTGGGCGGTGACCGTGTCGAGGACGCCGGCCCAGGCCTCGTCGTCGCCGAGCACGAGGTGGTCGAGGGTCAGCCCGTCGGTCACGGCGGCCAGGTAGCGGGCCAGCACGGTCACCGGCACGCGGAGGCGGAAGCCCCTGCTCCGTCGCAGCTCGTCGATCAGCTCGGCGAAGGTGGCGCCGTAGGCCTCGTACTGGCGGCGCGCGAGGTGCTCGAAACCCGGCCGGCGCAGGGCGTACTGGGTCAGCTCGTAGGTGAGCATGTGCTCCTCGGGGTGGGCGCGGACGTGGTCCCAGTAGGCCTGGAAGCCGGCCCGGACGGTCTCCGCGAGCGTGTCCCTGGGCCGCAGCGCCCGCTTCACCACGGTCACGGAGTGGTCGGTGATGGCGGTGATGACGGACTCGACCAGTTCCTGCTTGGAGTCGAAGCAGTAGTGGAAGACGCTGAGGGACACGCCCGCCTCGGCGGCGATGGCCCGGGTCGTCGCCCTGGCGACGCCGTCCCGGGCCATCACCGCGATCGCCGCCTCCGTGAGCTGCCGGCGCCGTTCGGCCGACGGCATCCGCGCCATCGTGCGTGCCCCTCGTGTCGTGCCCGTACCGGCTGCCGGTCAGCCGCTGTGGACGCCCACCTCGTACAGCGAGTAGCCCCAGTCGGTGCCGCGCTCCAGGCCGTGGACGCGGACGTGGCGGGCCGGTGTGCCGGTGAACCGGACCGTGTCCAGGCCGCCGTCGCCGGAGGTGGTGGACCACGCGGTCCGCCAGTTCGCACCGTCGGTGGAGAGCTCGACGCGGTACGACTTCCCGTACGCGCGCTCCCAGTCGAGGGTGACGCGCGAGACGAGCCGGGTGGAGCCCAGGTCCACCTGCCACCACTGGTCGTCGCTCCAGTCGCTGGCCCAGCGGCTGCCGTCGTCGCCGTCGACGGCCCGCCCCGGCCGGTAGCTGGTGAAGGGGTTCGACTCGGAGGAACTGGCCGTCGCCGCCGCCCCCTCGGCGAGGTCGACCCCGGCCTGGTGCCGCTCGGTGCCGCCCCAGGTGTCGAGGTAGGACTCGGCGCCCCGGAAGAGGTCGTCCACCACGTCCTGGCCGCCGACGAGCCGGATGTCCTCGATCCAGTCGGGGACCAGCCCGACGTGGGCGCCACCGTCGGTGTTGATGTCGAAGGTGCGCCCGCCGACGGTCTGCCGGTCGATGACCGAGCCGCCGTCGACGCTCCTGAAGGGGTACGTGACCTTGTCGGCGGCGTCCGCGCCGCGCGGGGCCGGGTGGTCGCCGACGCCGTTGAAGTCGGTGCCGAAGCCGTAGCCGACGTCGTACTTCTCGCGCAGCGCGTCGGTGCGCTCCGCCTCGGCGCTGAAGCCCGTGGAGCCGTGCATGTACTGGGCGACGAAGCCGCCGAGGGCGTAGACCCGCTCCGTCCAGTTCAGGTCCATCCAGCTGTGCGAGGAGATCACGCCGGGGTAGGAGGCGGCCTCGAGGATGTCGAGCGCCTGGCCGGTGGCCTTGACGCTCATGTGGTCGATCTCGAGCATCATCTTGCGTTTCATCATGCCGCGCACGGCGTACTCGCCGAGGTCGGTGAGGCCGCGGACGTTGCACCGGGCGTCCTCGTCGTACTCCGGGACCTCGGTGCCCGCGGGCAGGTCCGCCTCGGCCGCGGAGGCGGCCGTGCCGATGGGGTTGTCGTGCTGCGGGCCGGTGCACTTCTCGGTCTTCCAGAAGGTGCCGGTCGACAGGAACTGCCCGACGTTGATGGCCGTGCCGAGGCCGCCCGAGTCGAAGCGGACGCCGCACAGCGCGTTGTCGAACTTGTGGCACAGGAACATGCTGCGCACGCCCAGCGCGTACAGCTCGTCCAGTCCCTTGTCGATGTCGGACCTGCTGCACTGCGCGATGCCGAGGACCTGCTTGCAGCCGAACGGCTCGGACGTCTCCACGCCCAGGACGACGGCCAGTTTGCCCGCCTCGACGACCTCGCGGGCCTGCGCGCTGTCGGTGACGATCCGGAACCAGCCCTTGCCGGTGCCGCCGTACATCCTGTCGACGTAGGCCTGGAGGTCGTACGTCATCTTGGCCTGGAGCCGGATCGAGGTCATCTCGTCGCAGCTGCGGTCCTTGAAGAAGTAGACCGAGCAGATCACGCCGTTGGTGACGAGGTCGTTGACGAGGACGCGCTGGCCGCCGCGCCAGGCGCGCTCCACCCAGGCGTAGTAGTTCGCCTGGTGGGTCATCGAGTCGTGGGCGGGCCAGTCCGCGAAGGTGGGCCAGCCGGTCGGGTCGTGCCGGCCGTCGCCGCCGTGGGTGATGTAGTCGAAGACCGCGAGGGTGCCGTCGGGGTAGTGCTCGGGACAGTCCTTGAGGGCGTCGGCGACTCCGGCTCCGGAGAACACCTTGCCGCAGATCAGCCGGCCGCCGAACGCCTCGTTGGAGAACAGGTGGTTGTGCGCGTCGACGAAGCCGCGCACCTCGCCCCGGGCGTCGGTGCCGGTGAACGGCTCGCCGGTGACGTCGATCCCGGAGTCCGGCGCGGGCCGCGCGGTCGGGTTCCACCAGTCGCCCGCGGCGGCCGAGCTCGGCGCGGGGCCGAGGACCGCGGCGAGCACGAGGAGGAGCAGCGACACGACGGTGACGTCCCTGCGTCCGCGGTGCGGGCGTCGCGGCTTGGTCATGACCCACGTCCCTCGCTCGGCGGCCACACAGGTTGTCATGACCGGCACAATCTGTGCGACGAGGATCGCCACTGGCGAGGTGCGAGTCAAGGGTCCGGGACACCTGACCTGATGACGCCTCCGGCGGCCCGGCCGGCCCGCCCGCCACGCGCCCCCGGCCGGGGCGGTGGACCCGCGCCATGCCGGCGCCGGCATGGCGCGGGTGGGCCGGGCCCAGGGCGATGTTGGCGGCCACTCCCCTGCGGCGCACCTCCAGACTCTCGGCGAGGAAGGACAGGGAGACCCGGCCCAGCCGGTCGGTGACGAACTGCTCGGTGAACCGGCCGGGGAAGGACAGCAGGTGGTCGGCGACGATGGAGCCCGTGACGGCGATGCGCATCAGGCTCCGGCCGCCTTCCGCAGGGCGTCCACGCGGTCGGTGCGCTCCCAGGTGAAGTCGGGCAGCTCACGGCCGAAGTGGCCGTACGCGGCGGTCTGGGCGTAGATCGGGCGGAGCAGGTCGAGGTCGCGGATGATCGCGGCCGGACGCAGGTCGAAGACCTCGTCGATGGCCTTCTCGATCTTCTCCGGGTCGATCGTGTGGGTGCCGAAGGTCTCGACGAACAGGCCCACCGGCTCGGCCTTGCCGATCGCATGGGCGACCTGCACCTCGCAGCGCGCGGCCAGCCCCGCGGCGACCACGTTCTTGGCGACCCGCGTCCGCGCAGGACTGGAGTGCGGCGCCGCCCGAGGCGACGCTGTCCACATCGTGACCATGGCGCTTGAGCGCGCACACCAGTGCTTCCGCCTCGGCTGCGTCGTTCTCCACGACGAGAACGCGCCAGGCCGTCACCTCCCCGCGGCGAGGAGCCGGTATATGAGGATCCTTCAGTCGGGTGGAACGCTGGCTCATCAGCCCCCCAGCTAGTCCAGCTTTGCCCGAATCGCTCCTTTCGGAGCGGACACCGGAAACTTACAAACCGATCCTCCGGTATGTGAATGAGCCTCAGGCCCGTGAAGACTGACCCAAACGGTGTTCAGTGGAACGTCAAATCAAGCCCACGGCCGCACAGTTCAGCGAAACTGCGGGCAAATGACGACCATCCGCCGACCGGGCGGACGGCTCACCAAACAATCAAGACGGTTTGTTATGATCCAGCTCACTGGGGGCTCGCCCCGGGCGCGAGCTGAATCGGTTTCCTACCGGCCCGAGGGCTCCCGCACGGGACGCGGGGCTCCCTCCCTCACCCGGCCATGAGTACAAGAGGAGCCTGGAAGTGAACACGAGGGACATCGCGGTTCGTGTGCGAGGCCCACGATGACCAAGCAGGAACGGGCCGCCCGCACCCGTGACGCGTTGCTGCTGGCGGCCGCCCGTGAGTTCCAACGGCACGGTCACGACAGGGCGAAGCTGTCCGCCATCAGCTCCGAGGCGGGGGTCAGCTCGGGCGCGCTGCACTTCCACTTCGAGAACAAGGCGGCCCTGGCCGAGGCCCTGCGCACCGAGGCCTCGCACGCCCTGCGCCGGGCCGCGCGCCTCGCCCGCCGCCGCCGGACCAGCGCGCTGCAGACACTGGTCGACGTCTCGCACGCCCTGGCCGACGTGCTCCGGCGGAGCATCGTCGTACGCGCCGGCTTCCTGCTCAGCTGCGAGGGCGCGCACGGCACGGACCTCAACCTGCGTCATGAGTGGCAGGTCTGCGTGCAGCAGCTCCTGGCCGAGGCGGCCGACGAGCGCATGCTGGTCCCGGAGGCCCGGCAGCAGCACCTGACCGGGGCGCTGGTGGCCTCGACCATCGGGTACGAGGTGCTGAGCCGCACCGATCCGGAGTGGCTGTCCGGCTTCACCGTCACCGGCTTCTGGGAAGTGCTGCTGCCCACGCTGGTCGCCCCCGAGACGCTGACGCACCTGCGGCCCGCGGGCACGGACGCGGCACACCAGGCGTCGAACGCGGCCGTGCGCACGGGGTTCGTACCGGCTCCGGCCGGCCCGGTCGCTCCCTGATCCGCGGTGCGCCGTCACAGGTCGGTGCCTCCGCTGACGTCGAGGTACTGGCCGGTGATCCACCGGGAGTCGTCGGAGGCGAGGAACGCCACCACGTCCGCCACGTCGGAGGGCCTGCCGATCCGGTCGAACACGGACCGCGCGGCCAGGGCGGCCCGCGCCTGGGGAGTCGCCCTGCGGCGGGCGTTCATGTCCGTCTCGACGAACCCCGGCGCGACCGTGTTGACGGTGATGCCGCGCCCGCCGAGCTCCTTCGCCAGACACAGGGTCATCGTGTCCAGCGCGCCCTTGGACATGGCGTACGCCACGGACTCGGGGAAGGCGTGCCGTGAGGCGAGCGAGGAGACGTTGATGACGCGCCCGCCGTCCCGCATCCGCGGCAGCGCGCGCTGCACGAGGAAGAACGGCGCCTTGGCGTTCACGGCGATCATGCGGTCGAAGACCTCCGGAACGGCCTGGTCCACCGGCCCCGAACCGCTCACCCCGGCGTTGTTCACCAGGATGTCGAGCGAAGGCTCCTCCCCCTCCTCCCGCAGCCCGGCGTCGAAGGCCTCGAAGACGGCGTCGGCGTCGCCGGGCACCCCGAGTTCCGCCCCGACCGGGAAGGCCCGCCCGCCGTTCCTCCGTATCTGCTCGACGACCTCCGCGGCGGCGGCCTCGCTGTGTCCGTAGTGGACGCCGACCAGCGCCCCGTCCTGGGCCAGCCGTCCGGCGATCGCTCTGCCGATGCCCCGGCCGGCCCCGGTGACCAGTGCGGTCCTGCCTGTCAGTGTGCGTTTGGTGTCCACGAAGACCCTGTGTGTCGAAGAGGTACGGAAAGGCGGCGCGCCCGTCAGCGGCCCAGGAAGTCCCGGTACCACGGCGCGTGTTCGGCCAGGCTCCGCGCGAATCCCGCTCCGGGGTCCGCGCCGGCGCCGGCCCAGAAACCGCCGTCGGCGAACCAGTGGTCCACCGCGAGCATCTCGAGGTGGTGCAGTGCCCGGGGCTGCCCGGCGAGACGTGCGCGTGCCCCGTCGAGGTCCAGGGGCGTGCCCGGCAGGCGCAGGCCGAGCCGGTCGGCCACCGTGTCCAGCAGTTCCGAACAGTCCGCCGGCTCGGGATGGCTGACGTGATGCACGCCCCGCGCCCCCCGGTCCGACAGCCCGGCGGCGACCACCGCACGCCCCAACGCCCTCACGTCGACGACGGAATGGCGGGAGACGCACCCCTTCAGGCGCGCGGAGAGGGCTCCCATCAGGGCGGCCAGCCCCGGCACCACCCACCTGTCACCCGCCCCGAGCACGAGGTGCGGACGCAGCACGACGCCGCCCGCGTCCAGCACGTGCCGTTCGGCGGCGGCACGGGAACGGCTCGTCGGCGAGGCCGGCGCGAGCGGCGGCTCACCCGGCAGCGCGCCGGTGAAGGGTCCCCGACCGTATACGGCGGCCGTGCTCACGTAGACGACCCGGGTCGCCCCGGCGCGCGCCGCCTCTTCGACGAGGGCCCGGGTGCCGCGGTCGTTGACGGCCTCGGTGCGCCGTTCGTCGTCGCCGATGTGGGAGGCGCAGTGCAGGACGACGTCGACGCCGTCGCAGACCCCGCGCAGGGACTCCGGCGCGGCCAGGTCCGCCCTCACGACGTCCGCCGCCGGGCCGCCGGGCCCCGGCGGCCGGCTCCCGGGGTCGCGCAGCAGCAGCCGGACCGGGGGCGGGGCGGAGCCCGCCTCCCGCACGGCGGCCAGGACATGACCGCCGATGAAGCCGCCGGCTCCGGTGATGAGGATGCGTGGTGACAAGGTGGTGGGTCCTCCCCCTTTGCCGGCGGTTCGCGTGTCGTGGTCAACAGTCGGTGACGGACCCGGTCCGGGCGGCACCGGGGACGAGGTCGGGGACGCGGGGCTCCGGTGCCGTGACCGTCACGGCACAGCGGAAGACCTCGCCGTCGTCCTGCAGGCCCCGTACCCGGACCACGGCCGGGCCGGGGTCATCCTCGGGCGCGGTGTCGGCCTCTATCCAGCAGGGCCGGTCCAGTCCGGCGTACCGGCGGAAGACCATGTCCATCCCCGTCGCCATCGTCGGGCCCGGGAAGAGCGAGAGGGCCGTCGCGGCCTGGCGGGCCGCCTCCAGCAGCACCAGGCCCGGCACGTGGTCGTTCGGCCGCCTGAACAGCGTGGGGTGCGTGGTGTCGACCCTGAGCTGCCAGGACCCCGGCCGCGGAGACGGCGCCAGCACGACGGCGGCGGTGTCGGTTCTGCCGACGGCCCCGGGCGGCAGCCCCGGCAGAAGCGGCACGGGACGGCCGGTCATCGACAACCGCTCACCGCGCAGCCGGCGGTAGGCCTCCTCCGAGACGCAGTCGACCCGTCCGTCGGCGGTCGCGATCACCCGGCCCGCGCGGCGCAGCACCATGCCGCAGCGCATGCCCGCCAGCCGCTGTCCCCGGCGCCGCACGTCGCCGCAGGCGATGTCGGCGACGACGTCCTCGGTGGAGCGGTCGAACGCGAGCCCGGCCGGCGAGGTGGAGTACCTCAGGGACTGCATCACGAACCGGCCGCCGAGGGGCACGCCGAACACGGCGTGGGCCAGCAGCATCGTGCTCTGCCGCAGTATCTCCGGTACGAGCAGGGGGTCCTGGAAGCGCCCGGACGCCTCGGCGAAGAGCCGGTGCCACAGCGGCCAGCGGGCCCTGACCTGGAAGTGCGTGTCGTCCAGGCGGCGCCACCCGGTGGGGAAGGCGTCGCGTGGATCCGGCCGGTGCACCTGTGCGCCGCTGATCTCCGTATGCCATGAGGGCGTTACGGGGACCGGCGCGGCAGCGCCTGTGGTTTGCTCGTCCCGTGCCGTTGCGTCGATGAACTGCGTCCGGCCCATGGCTCCCCCCGAGTCATTCGCCAGAGCGAGGTGTCCTCACCCGGCGCATAAGATACGTGTGATCCGGTTTTCTTTTCAATACGCGACGTGATGGTGCGCGCAACGGTGGAGGGACCCATGGCCCAGCAGGACCGAGCGATCAGGACCCGCCGGTCGATCCTCGAGGCGGCCGCGAAGGTGTTCGGCGAGCGTGGTTACGCCTCGGCCACCGTCGAGGAGATCCTCGGCCGCGCCGGGGTGACCCGGGGCGCCCTGTACTTCCACTTCTCCTCCAAGGAGGAGGTCGCGCTCGGCGTGCTCGCCGCCCAGATGCCCCTCGACCGGCTTCCGGAGGGGTCCAGCAAGCTCCAGAAACTCGTCGACCACGGCATGGTCATGGCCTACCGGCTGCAGCACGATCCGCTGGTGCAGGCCGGCGTCTCCCTCGCCCTCGACCAGGGCGCGGGAGAGCTGGACCGCAACGCCGCCTTCCGGGCCTGGGCCGATCAGCTGGAGCAGATCCTGGCCGAGGCGCGCGCCCAGGGCGAACTCCTGCCGCACATCGACGTCTCCGACACCGCGGAGGTCCTCACCGGCGCCTTCGCCGGCGTCCAGGCGATGTCACAGGCCCGCTGCAACCGCGCCGACCTCGGCCGTCGCGTCTCCGTCCTGCTCCGCCACGTCCTGCCCGGCATCTCCACGCCCGCGATGCTGGCCGCCCTCGACCTCTCCCCGGAGCGCGGCGAGCGGGTCTTCCTCGAGTGCGAGGCCCTCCCCGAGACCGCCTCCTCGGCGCCGCGGTCCCGGGAGGGAACCTCCCCGTGACAAAACCGATCGGTCGGTTAATCTCCGGTTCACGCCGGGGCCTCCTCTCCGTCCCGGTCCGTACGGCCGGATTCGGCCGTGACGGTCGCGCCGGGGTCGCGGGCCGTCGCCGTGACCGCGCACAGAGCGTCGTCGCCGAGGCGACACCGCGGACCGTCAGGAGTAGGGTCGCCGCATACACGGGGGCGACCGCCGAGTGCACGGGGTGACCGCCGGCGAGGCCGCCCGGCCGCTCAGCGGCCGCGCGAGCCGCCGGCTCAACCGCCCGCGCGCCCGTCGCCCGCGGCGGGGAACCGTCCGTCGCCCTCGGCACGCGACACCGTGGGCGACCCGGCACGAGTGAGGTCCGGGACGGAAGGAACCCCTGTCCGCGGAGCCGGCCGGGACGAGCGGAAAAGCCTGACGGCCGTCCCCACCGGGCCGGATCCGGCTCGGTGGGGCAGAAGGAGGCCACGGCAGCCATGAGGACGACCGCACCGGGCGGGACCGGGCCCAGGCAGTGGCTGGGCGACGGCCTGTTCGCCCGCGTCGCCGGACCGGACGGGGCCCGCAACCGCGCCCGCATCCACGGCACCCCCGGACCCCGCTGGTTCGGACCGGAACGCCCCGTCCGCCGTGTGCACGGCGACGCGTCCATGTTCATCGGCGGGCTCTCCGCCCTCCTGCTCCAGTCGCTGCACCCGCTCGCCATGGCGGCCGTGGCCGCCCACTCGGGCTTCCGCGGCGACCCGTGGGGCCGGCTCCAGCGCACGAGCACCTTCCTGGCCACGACGACGTACGGCACCGCGGACCACGCACAGCGGGCCTGCGACCAGGTGCGGGCGGTCCACGAACGCATCCACGGGGTGACCGCGGACGGCGAGCCGTACCGGGCCTCGGACCCGCACCTGCTGGGCTGGGTGCACGTCGCCGAGGTCGACAGCTTCCTGCGCGCCCACCAGCGCTACGGCCTGCGCCCCCTCTCGGCCGACGAGTGCGACGGGTACGTGGCGGACACGGCACGGGTCGCCGTCGCGCTCGGCATCCCCGATCCCCCGCGCAGCAGGGCCGAGTTGACCGAGCGGCTCGCCGCCTACCGTCCGGAGCTGAGGGCCGGCGCGCAGGCCCGGGACACCGCGCGTTACCTGCTGCTCGACCCGCCGGTGCCGCTCGCCGCCCGCCTCCCCTACGGGGTGCTCGCCGCCAACGCCGTCTCGCTGCTGCCCGACTGGGCCGCCCGCGAGCTGCGTCTGCCGCGGCTGCCGGTGGTCGACGGACTGTGCGTGCGGCCGCTCGGCCGCGCCGTGACCGCGGCGATCCGGTGGGCGATGTCGCCGGTCCGGCGTGCGCCGGTGGCGCCGCCGCGCTGACGGACGTCTCGTCGTGGCGCGTCGCGGGCCCGCGTGGTCAGGGCAGCCCGGGGGTGCGACGCTGGAGTGACAGCCGCCCCGTGAGGGGCTCCCTGGAGGACCGATGGGACGAGACGTTCCGGCGCTGGTCTTCACCCGCGAGGACCGCCGCCGGTACCGGATCAAGATGCAGGAGTGCCTCGACGCGTTCGCCCAGATGCTGCGCGAGGCGCGGTTCGAGGCCGAGCGGCCGCAGGTGGGGCTGGAGATCGAGCTGAACCTGGTCGACGACCGGGCCGAGCCGGCGATGCGCAACAGCGACGTGCTCGAGGCGATCGCGGACCCCGCCTGGTCGACGGAGCTCGGCCGGTTCAACCTCGAGATCAACGTTCCGCCCCGCCGGCTGACGGAGGGCGGCCCCGACGCGTGGGAGTCCGAGATCCGCGCGGCGCTGAACCACGCCGACCGGCGCGCCCGGTCCGTCGGCGCACGACTGATCATGATCGGCATCCTCCCCACGCTGCGGCAGGAGGACATCGGCGAGGCGGCGCTGTCGGAGAACCCTCGCTACCGGTTGCTCAACGACCAGGTCTTCGCGGCCCGCGGGGAGGACCTGCGGATCGAGGTGGACGGCGTCGACCGGCTGCGGACCTACGCCGACACGATCACTCCGGAGGCCGCGTGCACCAGTACGCAGTTCCACCTCCAGGTGTCCCCGGAGGAGTTCCCCGACTACTGGAACGCGGCCCAGGCCATCGCCGGGGTCCAGGTCGCGCTGGCGGCCAACGCGCCCTTCCTGTTCGGCAAGGAACTGTGGCACGAGACCCGCATCCCGCTGTTCGAGCAGGCGACCGACACCCGTCCGCAGGAGATCAAGGTGCAGGGGGTGCGCCCCCGGGTGTGGTTCGGGGAGCAGTGGATCAACAGCGTCTTCGACCTCTTCGAGGAGAACCTCCGCTTCTTCCCGGCGCTGCTGCCGCTGTGCGACGCGCAGGACCCGCAGGAGACGCTGGACCAGGGCGACATCCCCGACCTGGGGGAGCTCACCCTGCACAACGGCACCATCTACCGCTGGAACCGGCCGGTCTACGCCGTCGCCCACGACACTCCGCACCTGAGGGTGGAGAACCGCGTCCTGCCCGCCGGCCCGACCGTCGCCGACACCCTCGCCAACGGCGCCTTCTACTACGGCCTCACCCGCGCCCTGGTGGAGGAGGAGCGGCCGGTGTGGTCGCGGATGTCCTTCTCGGCCGCGGCGGACAACCTGCACACGGCGGCCCGGCACGGCATCGAGGCGCGGCTGTACTGGCCGGGGATGGGCGAGGTGCCGGTGCCGGAACTGGTCCTGCGGCGCCTGCTGCCGCTGGCGCACCGGGGGCTGGAGCACTCCGGCATGGACGCGTCCTGGCGGGAGCCGCTGCTCGGCGTCATCGAGCAGCGGTGCGTGACCGGCCGCAACGGCGCGGTCTGGCAGAAGGAGATGTGCCACCACGTCGCGGCCTCCGACCCCTCCGGCCGGCACGAGGCCCTGCGCCGCATGACGCAGCTGTACATCGACTACATGCACCTCAACGCCCCCGTCCACACCTGGCCGGTGGACTGACGGGGACCCGCGCCGACGGCCCGGCCGCTCCGGGGGCCCCGCTCCGCCGGGCGCCGGCCGGGGGCACGGCGGCTTTGCATAATCATGCGGATTGATGCAAACTCTTCCTATGTCAAAGGTCCTCACCTCCCTTCCGGCCGGCGAGCGCGTCGGCATCGCCTTCTCGGGCGGCCTCGACACCTCCGTCGCGGTCGCGTGGATGCGCGACAAGGGCGCCGTTCCGTGCACCTACACCGCCGACATCGGTCAGTACGACGAGCCCGACATCGCCTCGGTGCCCGGTCGTGCGAAGACCTACGGGGCCGAGGTCGCGCGTCTGGTGGACTGCCGTGCGGCGCTGGTCGAGGAGGGCCTGGCCGCGCTCGCCTGCGGCGCGTTCCACATCCGCTCGGGGGGCCGTTCGTACTTCAACACCACCCCGCTCGGCCGCGCCGTCACCGGCACGCTCCTGGTCCGGGCGATGCTCGAGGACGACGTCCAGATCTGGGGCGACGGTTCGACCTTCAAGGGCAACGACATCGAGCGGTTCTACCGCTACGGCCTGCTCGCCAACCCGCACCTGCGGATCTACAAGCCCTGGCTGGACGCGGACTTCGTGACCGAGCTCGGCGGCCGCAAGGAGATGTCGGAGTGGCTCGTCGCCCACGGCCTCCCCTACCGCGACAGCACGGAGAAGGCGTACTCCACGGACGCCAACATCTGGGGCGCCACCCACGAGGCCAAGACGCTGGAGCACCTGGACACCGGCGTCGAGACCGTCGAGCCGATCATGGGCGTGCGGTTCTGGGACCCCGAGGTGGAGATCGCCGCCGAGGACGTGACGATCGGCTTCGAGCAGGGCCGTCCGGTCACGGTCAACGGCAAGGAGTTCCCGTCCCCCGTCGACCTGGTGATGGAGGCCAACGCCATCGGCGGCCGCCACGGCCTGGGCATGTCGGACCAGATCGAGAACCGGATCATCGAGGCCAAGAGCCGCGGCATCTACGAGGCGCCCGGCATGGCCCTGCTGCACGCGGCGTACGAGCGCCTGGTCAACGCGATCCACAACGAGGACACCGTGGCGCAGTACCACAACGAGGGCCGGCGTCTGGGCCGTCTGATGTACGAGGGCCGCTGGCTGGACCCGCAGGCGCTGATGGTGCGCGAGTCGCTCCAGCGCTGGGTCGGCGCCGCGGTCACCGGCGAGGTCACCCTCCGTCTGCGGCGCGGCGAGGACTACTCGATCCTCGACACCACGGGCCCGGCGTTCAGCTACCACCCGGACAAGCTGTCCATGGAGCGCACCGAGGACTCGGCCTTCGGCCCGGTGGACCGGATCGGCCAGCTCACCATGCGCAACCTCGACATCGCCGACTCGCGCGCCAAGCTGGAGCAGTACGCGGGCCTCGGCCTGATCGGCACCGGCAGCCCCACCATCGGCGCCTCGCAGGCCGCCGCGACCGGGCTGATCGGCACCATGCCGGAGCTGCCGGAGGGCGGCGCCGAGGCCATCGCCTCCCGCGGCGCGGTGTCCGAGGAGGACGTGCTGCTGGACCGCGCGGCGATGGAGTCGGGCACGGACTGACCACGGGTCCGGCCGGGGGAGGCCCCCCGAGGGGACGGATCACCGGTGAAGAGGCCGGCTCGACAGGACGTCGAGCCGGCCTCTTCGTCGGGCCACCGAGCCGGAGCCGGTGCGCCGGTGAGGACGGCCGGGAGCGGATGGGCGTGCCGCGGTCGGCCGCCGCGGTACGGTCACCGCTTCATCATGCCGTGCCCGCTCCGCGGGGTACCGCGCTGCTGGGCGGCGGCGCTGGCCGCCAGGCCGAGCAGCAGGCAGAGGATGCCGACGATGACGTTGTTCACGATGGTCCTGGTGGTGCTGACGTCACCGGCGACCGCCCAGGGGGCGATGATCGTCCACAGGCCCAGCGCGCAGGCGGCCCACGCCATGCTGTGGGTGCGCTCGTAGGCCCGTCCGAAGCCGCCGCTCATCAGCAGCGCGTAGACGACGCCGACGATCAGGTTGTTCACCGCCAGCGTGGACAGGCCGTTGAACCCGGCGATCCACGGGGAGGCCGCCAGGTACACCCCGGTGATCAGGGCGAGGGCCTCGATGGCCTGCCCCCTGGGGGTGCTGGTCGCGCGCTCCGCCATCTCGTGGCGGTCGCGCATGGCGATAATGTCGGGATGGGTCTCCATCGACGACCTGGGGGAGGTTGTCACTCCCATCACCTCCGGATGTCTGCGACCGGTTGGGGACTTGCACGGGTACCCCTGTGACACGGCGAGCCAACCTTCCGGTTCCCGCTGCCGGACCTGGGTACCCGGCGCGTCCGCGCGCGGATCCGACGCCCACGCCGCAGAGGTGTGGGCGCCTGACGTCCGCCACGCGGTCGCGGGACCAGCCGAGCGAGGAGCGGTGGGCATGACCGAGTACGAACGTTCACGCACGATGCCGGCCCAGCCGGAACACGTCTTCGACCAGGCCGCCCAGATCGGCCGGATGGACGCCTGGCTGCCGCAGGACCTGCATGTGGAGGCCGGGGACCTGCCCGCCGTCACCGTGCGGGAAGAGGGCGTCGACGAGGACATCTCCGCCCTGCTGCGCGCCCGGCGCGAGCAGATGCGGATCGAGTGGGGCACCCGCGACCAGGGCGGCTACGCGGGCTGGCTCCAGGTCGCCGGCATCGACAGCGGGACCAGCGAGGTGACGGTGCACCTGTCGTTCTTCGACGACGCCCACGACCCGGGCGAGGAAGCCGTGCAGGACGCCCTGGACACGAGCCTGCGACGGCTGGAGGAGCAGGTGCGGCTGGGGGGCGGGGACACCGGCTGAGCGCCCGGCGCGGAGGACTCCGGCGCCGAGGGCCCCGCGGCCCGGGCCGGACCGGGCGCCGTGCGGACCAGGCGCCGTGCGGACCGCGCGCCGTGCGGACCGGACGCCGTGCGGACCGGACGCCGTGCGGACCGGACGCCGTGCGGACCGGACGCCGTGCGGACCGGGCGCCGGCGGGACACCGGGCCGGCTCTTCCATGCCCTTGCGGACACGACGCGCCGGGACGTGCCGCGCCGCTGTGCGCGCGGCGACCCGGCGGGCGGCCGACCGGAGGGACGGCCTCCGCGCGGCCTGGCCGCACCGGGTGCGCGACGGCCGCGCGCCTGTCCGCGGGCGGGTAGGCGCGCGGCACCGGGAGGCGGGTGCCGGAGCGGGCGGCCCGCGGGCGGGCACCGCGCGGTGACGCCGGCGCAGCGGAGCCGTGCGGAGCAGGCCCGCCAGCGTTCCCGACACCGGTCGGGGGATCCACGACCGGGTTCCCGCCACGTCCCCGCCCGCTCCGCACGGCCGTGTCCCCGCCGGCCCGCCGGGTGCGCACGGCTCGGGCGCGGCGTCCGTCGCGGCCCGCTCCGTTTCCGCACTCCCGGGGGCGGGGGCAGCATGGAAGTGCCGGCGGCCGGCGCCCAGGCGCGCCGCTGCCGGCGGAGGCGGGCCGCCGCGGCCCGCCGCACGGCGGAGGAGGATCCGGATGACGGCCGAATCGTTCCTGTCCGACGGCGACGCGTACGGCTCCGCGCCGCCCCCTCCCACCGGTCTGCTGGACGTGCTGAGCGTGGCCGCGATGGTCCTCGACGCCGACGGGCGCATCGTGTTCTGGACTCCCCAGGCGGAGGAGCTCATCGGCTACTCCGCGCAGGAGGCGCTCGGCAAGTACGCGGCCCGGCTGATCATCCGCCCCGAACACCTGCAGGCCGTGACGCGGCTGTTCACGGAGGTGCTGGAGACCGGCCGCAGCTGGGCCGGCGCCTTCCCCGTCCGGCACAAGGACGGCAGCAGCCGCCTGATGGAGTTCCGCAACATGCGGCTGCAGGACGACGTGGGGGACGTCTACGCCCTGGGCATCGCGGCCGACCACTCCCTGCTCCAGCGCGTCGAGACCGATCTGGCCCTGTGCGAGCGGCTGATCGACCAGTCCCCCATCGGCCTGGCCCTCGTGGACCCCGACCTGCGGTACCTCCTGGTCAACCCGGCGCTGGAGCGCATCGACGGCATCCCGGCCGAGGACCACGTCGGCCGTCGCCTCCGGGACGTGCTGCCGCTGCCCGACGTCGACACCGTCGAGTCCGCGCTGCGCCAGGTGTTCACCACCGGCACCCCGCTGCTCGACCAGTACCACGTGGGCCGTCCGTCGGCCGACCCCGACCACGAGCACGCCTGGTCCGTCTCCTTCTACCGGCTGGAGGACCCCGGCGGGCGGGTCCTGGGCGCGGCCATCTCGGTCGTCGACGTCACCGAGCGGCACCGCGCGGCCGCCGAGGCCGACCGGGCGCGGCGGCGCCTGGCCCTCGTCGCCGAAGCCTCCACCCGCGTGGGCACCACCCTGGAGGTGGAGGAGACCGCCCGTGAGCTGGCCGACATCGCCGTCCCCCGGCTCGCGGACGTGGTCGCCGTGGACGTGCTGGACTCGGCCCTGGCCTGCCGCCGCGCGCGCAGAGCGGACAACGGCCCGGAGCTCTTCCGCGCCCTCGCGCTCAAGGCGGCCGAGCCCACCGTGGCGCTGCGCGCCGCCGACCACCCCGGCGACCTCGCGGCGTACGACGGGGACCGCTTGGTCACCCTGTGCGTCCACACCGGCCGGCCGGTGCTGGTGCGGCACGTCGGCGACCGGGATCTGCCGCGCATCGCCCGGGACGCCGAGGCCGGCTCCCTGCTGGCCCGGGCCGGCGTCCACTCGTACCTCGCGGTGCCGTTGATCGCCCACGGCGAGGTGCTCGGCGCCCTCGACCTCAAGCGCACCGGCAACCCGGTGCCGTTCGACGAGGACGACGTCGTCCTCGCCACCGAGCTGGCCGGGCGCGCCGCCGTGGCCATCGACAACGCGCGCTGGTTCCAGAGCGTGCGCAACACCGCCCTCACCCTCCAGCGCAGTCTGCTGCCCGACCACCCGCCGCGCCACCGGGGACTGGAGCTCGCCTCCCGCTACCAGCCCGCCCTGGCCACCAGTGAGGTCGGCGGCGACTGGTACGACGTCCTCCCGCTGACCGACGACAAGACCGCCCTGGTCGTCGGGGACGTGATGGGCAACGGCATCGACGCCGCCGCCACCATGGGCCGGCTGCGCACCGCCACCTGCGCCTACGCGGACCTCGACCTCGAGCCCGGCGCCGTGCTCCAGCACCTCGACAAGATCACCTGCGACCTGGAGCACTACATCGTCACCTGTCTCTACGCGGTGTACGACCCCCGCACGGGGCGGTGCCGCGTCGCCAACGCCGGGCACATGCCGCCCGCGCTGGCCGGTCCCGGCCGTGCCGCGACGCTGCTCGACCTGCCCCCGGGAGCCCCGCTGGGCGTCGGCGGCGTCCCGTTCGAGGCCACCACGGTCCGCCTGGACCCCGGCGACCTGCTGGTCCTGTACACCGACGGCCTCGTCGAGACCCGGCTCCACCCCATCGACGACCGCCTGAACGTCCTCCTCGGTTTCCTCGACGAGCCCCAGCGGCCGCTCGAGGAGACCTGTGACCTCCTGCTGTACGGCCTGCGCCACCCCGACGACCACGACGACGTCGCCCTGCTCGTCGCCCGGGCCGCGTAGGCGGACACGGCGGGGAACCACGGCGCGCACGGGGCGCCTCGTCGTCCGCGCGCCCCCGGCCGTCCCGGGCGGTCCGCGTCCCGGGCCGCCCCGGGCCGCGTCGACACCTCCTGCGCGAGGTACGCGCCGCCGGCCGCCGGCACGGCGACGCGGTCCCGGCGCGGACGGGACGCGCGGCGGTGACGGACCGCCGTTCCGGCCTGCGTCGCGCGGACGCCGGGCCGGCGCCGGGCCCGTGGACGGGCCGCGGGCGCGCGCCGCTCAGGCGACGAGCGGCCGCACGGCCGGGGCGCGCCCGGGAGCCGTCGCGACCACCACGGGGGCGCTCGGCGTACGGACGGGCGCCCTGTGCGGTCGGACGGGGGTGGTCCGGGTGCTCCGGGTGCGGGTGCGGGTGGCGCGTACGCGGTACGTCGTCCTGGTGGGGTCCACGACGGGCTCGCCGAGCGTGATCCGGCCGAGGGCGTACAGCTCCTCGCATATCGTCGTGGGCAGGGCGACGTAGCAGCCCCCTTTGCCGGTGCCGGAGTCGTACGGCTGCCAGTAGCCGCAGCGGCGCCGGCCGCTCTCGTACACCGTGACGAACACCGGTGTGCGCGAGTCGGAGACGATGCGCAGGACATCGGCAGCGGTGAGGGCCGGCAGGACATCGGATCCGGCGGACGACTTCAGGGACGGCATCAGCATGGGCCTTTCCGACGACGGGACTCGAGATCGCCTACCCGGTTAGGGCGGTTCTTGATCTCAACGGATTCCTCGGTGCCGGTCGCCGGTCACCGGGGAACGGCTCTCAAGCTCTGCGCGCGGGGCCGGGCACGGACGGAGGACCGGCGGTGATCACGCGCGCCAGGTCCTGGTGTATCCGCTCGGCGTCGCGGCGCACCTGGCCGGGCACGTCACCTCGCTCGGTGACGAGGCGGGCGTAGATCGGGGTCTCCTGGAACATGACCGGCGGCTTCCTTCAGGGGCTCGACGTGCGGGGACGTGGTCCGGTTCCGCACGCGCGCGGGCGCGTGCGGAACCGGACCACGCCTACACCCTAAAGATCACCACTGACACCCGGTGCCGCCGGGGCGGCGTGCCGCCGTGGTTTCCGGCCGCGTCGAAGACCGCCGCCCGACGGCCCGGTCCGAGACCGCCTCCGCGGCCGGCCTGCCGCGTCACGGCGGTCCCGGGGGCGGGCGCCCGTGTCGCCGTGCGGTCGAGTGCGACCGGCCAGGACCCCGTCTTCGCCAACGGGGCCCTGGCCGATGTCGCCATCACACCACCGCGGCGGGCCGCCGGCGATCCGGGGTGCGCCGTCCAGGTGCCGCGTCCGCCGAACGGCATCCGGCGGGGGACCCCGGCGCCCGTCCGCCGGCTACTCGGGGGCCCGGGGAGCCGTCGGTACGCCGAGGCGAGCCGCCAGGAAGGGCTCCCCGGAGAGGACGGCACCCACGCTGACGCTGACGGCGATGGCCACGCACACCACGATGAGCCAGGAGAGCAGGACGAAGACGGATCCCGCGGAACCGTAGTCGGCCAGGGCCCGGTTCAGTGCCCGGGGCATGTAGAAGTGGGCGGTCACCGACAGGACGGTGACCGCGACCGCCGTGAGGACGCCACCCGGCAGGAGCGGAGCCCAGCGGACGCTCCCGCCCAGCAGGAGGTGCTGGGTCCACCACCACAGGGCCGTCTGGGTCACCAGGGTGACGGGGACGCCCAGCCACGCCCCCAGGCCGAACCCGTCGCGCAGCGGTCCCTGGACGACCAGGACGCCCAGCCACAGGACGATCCAGGCCAGCCACCGCCAGGGAGCGAGCCGCGCCCCGGCCCTCGGGAGCGCCCAGGCCCGTCGGCACAGCCGTTGCATCGCGCGGCTGACGGCCGTCGCCGAGAGCAGCACCATCAGTCCGCCGACCACGCCGGTGGCCTGCCGGAGGTCGTCGTTCGGGGGCCGGAACGCCTGCTCCAACTGGGAACGGGCGCCGTCGGTCAGGCCGAAGACGGCGCTCACCGAGGCGACGAGCTGGTGCTGCACCGCCGTCGGGGCGTACGCGCCGACCACGAAGAGCAGCGGCACCGCGGTGAGGAAGCACTGGGCCGCGAGACGGGTGGCGGAGTCGAAGATGTTCACCGCCACCATGCGGTCCACGACACGCGTGATCACCGGGAGCCGGGACTCGAGACGGGCGTGGAGGGCCCTGGCCCGGGCGGCCGCCGCACGCGTCCGGTCCCGCCACCGGGTGCGGCGCGTCACGGAGCGGGGGCCGCGGCGCGCCCCGGACCCGTGCCTCACGGCGACGGACCCCACGCGGACATCTCCATCGGGCTGCTCCTTCCCACGTCCAGAGTGCGTGAACGCGCCCGCCGCGGCACCCGCGGCGCCCCGGCCGGGAGCGGGCGCGAGGATGCGACCGCCCGCACCCCTGCATAGGCTCGTCCCGTTCGTGCACGATGGGATCGCCCATGGTCCTCGACCTGCTGCTCATCGCCCTCGCCATCACCCTCGACCCGCTTCCCCTCATGGCCTTCGTCCTGGTGGTGGCCTCGGCCCGTGGGGTGCTCAAGGGACTGACCTTCATCCTGGGCTGGCTGACCTGCTTCGTCGTGGTGATCGCCCTGGTCCTCGCACTGACCGGGGGGCAGCCGCCGCCACCGAGGTCACCCCCGTCCACGGCCGCCCTCGTGGTGAAGCTCGTCATCGGCGTGTCGCTGGTGGTCTACGGCGCCGTCCGGGGCCGGCGGCTCGTCCGGGACCGGACGGCGTCCCGGCACGCCGGGGTGGCGGACCGGCGGCCGTCGCGGCCGGAGCCGTCCACGGCGGCCGGAGCGCCGCGCCCCGGGTCGTCCACGTCCCCCGGCGCCCGGCCGGACCGCGGCTCCGTCGTCGCGACGGCGGGACTGGCGGTCCTCCTCCAGCCGTGGGGACTCGTGGCCGCGGGCGCGCTGACGGTCATGCAGGCCGACACCTCCCGCGCCTCGACGTGGCTGGTCCTCGTCACGTTCTGCGTGGTCGCCACCGCGAGTCTGCTCGCCGCCGAGCTGTACGCCGTGTGCGCGCCCGCGGCGGCGCAGCGCCGGCTGCTCGGGATCCGCACGTGGATGGAGGACCACGCGCAGCGGGCGATCGCGGTGGGCAGTCTCGCGGTCGGCCTGTGGCTGGCGGGAAAGAGCGTCTGGCAGCTGACCGGTTGACGTGCCGGTACCGGTCGGTCCACGCGGGCGGAGGCGCGGCCCGGCCTCCCGGCGAACGCGTGGGCCGGGCCTTCGACGGACATGCGGGCCCGTCCCCGCGGTGCTGCAATGACTGGGGGACTTTCCGTCCCCGTTCGCATCCCGCGCGCGCCGCCGGTGGGCCGACGGCCAGGGCATCGTCCCCGGCCGGTGCGCACTGCCGAGGAGTGGCCATGAACGAAGATCTCGAGGACATGGGGCCCGTCGACTACCTGATCGTCGAGTTCCCCGGGAACCGCATGACCGGTGAGGGCTTCCCCCTGCTCGTCGACCTGGTCGACCGCGGCATCATCCGCGTCATCGACCTCGTCTTCATCCGCAAGGACACCGACGGTTCGGTCACCGCGGTGGAACTGCGCGAACTCGGGGACGAAGTCGACCTGACCGTGTTCGAGGGCGCTTCCTCCGGGCTGCTCGACCAGGGGGACCTGGACGATGCCGGCACGGCGCTCGAGCCCGGCAACTCGGCGGCGGTCCTCGTGTACGAGAACACCTGGGCCGCTCCCCTGGCACGGGCGCTGCGGCGCAGCGGCGCGCAGATGGTGGCCGGTGGCCGCATCCCGGTGCAGGCCCTGCTGGCGTCGCTGGAAGCCGCCGACGCCACGGCGTGAGAGGTCCGGGGGGCGGGCCCCGGTCGCCGGACCGGCGACCGGGGCGGCAGGGTCAGCCGACGATGGTGAAGCTGCGCCACGGACCTTCGACGGGGGCCGCGACGTCCGACAGCTGGGTGCCCACATAGGTGCTGCTCCCGTCCTGCGGCTCGGTGCAGTCCGCCTTCTGGTACAGGACGAGGTCGTTGGTCGTGTAGTTGTGGACGCGGGTCACCCCCTCGCCCAGCCGGTGGCACCCCTCGACCGGCGGGTTCACGATGGTCTCGACCAGTTTGCCTTTCTCGTCGCGCGTCTCGATCGTGCCCAGCGCTTCTTTGTCCGCGCAGGCAGCCGTCGTCGTGCCGAGCAGGATGATGCCGGCGAGGGTCGTCACCGACCGTGAAACGGACATCGGGCCTCCTGTGCCGCGGCCGGGACCGGCCGGAACGTCGTCCGGGCACCAATATCCGTCAGAATCACCGCGCCCGCCCGGCGTCGCCGCCCCGAGCCGCCGGCGGCGGCACGGTGACGACCGGCGACTCGTCGCGCCGAACACGGATCGCCTGCTCAGGCCGGATTGGTGCTTTCGGGTGAACGGCGTCCGCGGCGGGGGAGCTCCGTGAGGGACCACCCGTCCGTCGAGCACCACGGCCTTCCCGGCGCCCCGCGGACCGCGGCACCGGTGACCCCGGCGGGACCGTCGCCCGGCTCCTCCTCCCGCGCTTCGGCCACGGACACCGGTCCCCTCGGCCGCACCTGTCGCAGCACGGGGCGGTGTTCGAGGCGGACGGCGCGGCGCACGGCTCACCGGCCACGGCGTCCGTGCGCCGGACGACGGCCGGCCGCCGGACGTCCTCGTGGACCGGCGGGACGACCCGCGCTTCGCGCTCACCCTCCGGGCGGTCCGGCGGCGCGGGCTCGTCCCGGAAGCCGGCGGCCGACTCGGCGGGGCTCACGACGCTTCCTTCCCCCCTGCGCGGCCCGGTCGTCCACCCGGCCCGGGCCCGGGACCGCGCGGTCGGCCGTCACCGGGACCGCGGGGCGGCGGAGGGCTTTCGCCCGGTGGTCCGCCGTGGCGCGGCACCGACGCGTCCGCCGCGTGGGGAGCTCGCACCGCGTGTCCGGTGCCGCGTGTCCGTGGTGCTGCACGTCTCGTGCCGCGTGGCGCGTACCGCCCGTCCCGTGCGGCACGGTGCGGGGGCCGGCCCCGGCGGTGCGGGGGGGGGCCGGGCCGGGCGTGACCGCTCACGGCGGTCCGCCGGCCCCGGTCCCCGGCCCGCCGTCCGGCGGGCCGGAGGGCGGAGGCCCGTGACCGGCGGCCGGGGGCCCGTGACCGGAGCGGGGGCCGGGCGGCAGCACCTCGACCGTCACGAAGGCCACCACGGCCGCGAGGATCACCACCGGAATCATCTCGGCACTGCCCAGGACCAGCACGATCAGCACGGCGCTGCTCACCGGCAGCCGCAGCGCGGCCGCCGAGGCGGCGGCCATGCCGGCCGCCATGCCGGGCACGACCCCCAGTCCGGGCAGCGGCGCGAGCAGCACTCCCACCGCGGCTCCCAGGAACAGCGAGGGGAAGATGGGGCCACCCCGCAGGCTGCCGAGGCACAGCGCGTACGCCGCTCCCTTGCACACCAGCACGGCGACGAGGGCGCCGACGCCCCAGGCGTGGGGGTCCGCGGCGAGCCGGGCCAGCACCGCCTGACCGGACGAGGCCACGTCCGCCGGTGACCGGCCGACGGTCAGCGTGTACACCGCGGCACACGCCGCGGCGGCCAGTGCGCAGAGCGCCGTGCGGGTGACGGTCCGCTCGGCGACGAAGCCGGCGGCCCGGCGCCCCGTCGACAGGATCAGGTGGAGGGCGACACCGATACCGACGGCCATCACCACCGACCAGAGCACGTCCCCGGCGTCGAGCCGGGGCGAGGGGACGCCCAGGGGCAGGGTCAGGCTGCCGGTGGAGAGGCCGGTCCAGCGGCCGAACCCGGTGAAGACCAGCGCTCCGACCCCGCTGGACAGCAGCGCCGGCAGCATGACGGCGAACAGCCGCGGGCCGCCGACGCCCGCCACCTCGATGAGGATGACGGCGCCGACCAGCGGGTTGCCGAAGATCGCGGAGAGGGCCGCCGCGGAACCGGCCGCGCCCAGGAGCGCCGTGCTCTGCGGCGTCGCCGGGGCGCGGGCCAGATGGGCGAAGAGCATCGCCAGGCCGCCCCCCAGCGCGATCAGGGGTGCCTCGGGTCCGAGTGTGGCGCCCAGCGGCAGACTGGCCGCGGCGGCGAGGACCACCCCCGGCAGAGCGGCCCGGGTCGTCCCCGGCGCGTGCAGCCCCAGGGCGGGGACGTGACCACCGGCGCCGGGCAGGTGTCTCACGACGAGGCCCACCGCGAGGCCGCCGAGAGTGAGCAGCGGCAGGGGCCACCACCACGGAGGGGTGTCCCAGCCCAGTCGCTCCGGCAGGTCGGACCACAGCAGGCGCTCCAGCTCGTGCAGCCCGGCCAGGAACCAGAACGCGAGCAGGGCGACCGGGACACCGATGAGCGCGCAGAAGACGAGAGCCCTCTGGTAGGCGCGCTGGAGCAGCAGCTCGCGCAGCCGGTCCGCCTCCTCGGGCTGTGAACCGACCGGCCGCGCCGCGTCGGACCCCCGTTCGGTCACGGCCCCGTGCCCCCGCCTCAGCCGAGCACCCGGCGCTTCTGGGCCTCGAACTCCTCGTCGGTGAGCGCGCCTTGCGCCTTGAGGTCGGTGAGCTGCTTGAGCTGATCGATCTTGCTCGTCATGTCGTCGTGGAGGGGGGCGGACGGCTCGGCGGCGGGCGCGGCGGTGGACGGCGCGGCGGCGGCCGGTTGCGTCATGGACTGCTGTTCGGAGGCCTGCTGCGCCCAGCGGCCCGCCTGGCGCCGCGACACCCGGTTCGACACCGCGGTGGCCGTGCCGGCGATCGCCGCGGTGCGGGCGACACCGCGTAGGAGTCCTGGCATGCTCACTCATCTCCCCTGACGGACGGCTTCTTCAGCCATTGCAGCACCGGCCCACCCGCCCCGCACGTCCGGCAGCGCGGCGGCGGCCTGCCGGACGGCGCCCCGCGTCCGGGCGCGCGCTCCGCCGAGGACGGGTCAGGGACCCTCGGACCGGGTGTGCCGGCAGCGCACCGCCAGGGCCGCGATGTCGTCGTCGAGGCGTCCGCCGCCGTAGTGGAGCAGGTCCCGGTGGAGCCGGTCCAGCAGCTCGCGCGGCGGCGCCTGGCCGTGCCGGCGCATCCAGTCCGGCAGCGGGAAGAACACGCCGGCGCGGTCCCGGGTCTCCGACACGCCGTCGGTGTAGAGCAGCATCTGGTGGCCCGGCCGGAAGGCGACGGTGTCCAGGTGGTAGTGGTCGCCGAGGAGCGCGGCGAGGTTGAGGGGGGTGGAGGGGACGGTGGGTTCGAGGACCTGGATCTGCCCGTCGCGCACGAACACGGGCGGCGGGTGACCGCAGTTGAGGATCCTGACGAGCCCGCCGCCCCGCGGGATCTCGGCGAGGAGGGCGGTGGCGAACTGCTCCGACTGGTCGTCGGTGGGCACCGCGGCGCTGTAGCGGGTGCTGGTGGTCTGGAGGCGGCGGACGACGTTCCTGAGGTCGGGCTCGTCGTACGCGTTCTCCCGGAAGCAGTTGATCATCGCCGAGGCGGCTCCCACCGCGGACAGCCCCTTGCCGCGCACGTCTCCGATGAGCAGGCGGACTCCGTACGCCGTGTCGACGACCTCGAAGAAGTCGCCTCCGATCTGGGCCTGCTCCTGTGCCGCGAGGTACAGCGACTCGAGGTCGATGTCCTGGACCCGGTGCGGCAGCGGACGCAGCAGCACCTTCTGGGCCGCGTCGGCGACGAGCCGGACCTGGAAGAGCGCCTCCTCCCGCTGGAGCCGGAGGTGGCTCGCGTAGGCGGCCGCCAGGGTGACGGCGACGATCGCGGCGGCCGTGTACGGCGTCCCCAGATCGGAGTAGACGAAGCTGAGGCCGATCATGATCAGCAGGCAGAACGCGCCCAGCACCACCGTCGGGAGCACGGGCCACAAGGCGGCGGCGAGGGCGGGGGCCGCGGGCAGCAGGCGACTGAAGGCAATCTCCCGCGGAGTGGAGAACGCCAGGCCGGCGATGAGGACGGTGACGATCACCGGTGACAGCAGTACGGCTCTCCGCTGGCCGTCGTGGGGACGATGGCGCCGCCGGAGCCGTCCTGAACTGATCACGAATTGATCCTATAGGGACAAAGCGGACGGCGATCGGCGGGAACGGCTCCCTCGCGTCCGGCGATCAGCCGCTTCCGCGGATCCTCACCGCACCCGACGCCGCGCCGGACCGGAACGGCCGGGATCGCTCACGACGCCGGAACCGTGTCCCGGCAGCCGGGGCACAGGCCCCAGAAGGTGACGGCGGCCTCCTGCGTGTCGTACTCCTCCGGCAGCTGGGGCTCCATGCAGGGAGCCGCGCCGACCGTGCACGTCACGTCCTGGATGGCTCCGCAGGTCCGGCACACGAAGTGGTGGTGGTTGTCGTGGCGCTCGGTCTCGTAGCGCGCGGGGTGACCGGGGATCTGGGTGCACCGGACCAGGCCGGCGTCCGTGAGGGCGCGCAGCACGTTGTAGGTGGCCTGGAGCGACAGCCGGCCGGTGATCCGCTGGGCGCGCTCGCGCAGGGTGTCGGCGTCGAGGTGGTCGGGCGCGTCGGAGACGGCCGTCAGCAGGGCCATGCGGGGAGCGGTCACGCGCATGCCCGCCGTACGCAGCCGTGCGGCGGCCAGCGCCATGGGTTCGTCGGCTGCCGTAGCGGTGGTCACGCCGCCTCACCCCTCCCGTCCGTGTCGGGGTCGGGGGTGTCCGTGTCGCCGGGGAGCTCGAACCAGACGCTCTTGCCCTCGGGTCCGCGCTCACAGCCCCAGCGGGCGGCCAGCAGGTCCACGAGGGTGAGCCCGCGGCCGTTCTCGTCGTCGGGGCCCGCGTCGGTCGGACGGGGGGAGTCCGTGGTGCCGTCGCTGACCAGACAGCGCAGGTCGGACACCCGCTCGAGGGTGAGGCGCAGCGGGCCGGAGGCGTGCCGCAGCGCGTTGCTCACCAGTTCGCTGACCAGCAGCTCCGCGGTCGGGACCAGGTCGTGCAGGCCCCAGCGGGGCAGGACGTCGCGTATGACGTTCCTCGCCAGCCCGCACGCGGTCGGCGACCACGGCAGGGACCAGGGTCCGCCGACGAACGACTCCACGCCGGCCCCGGTCGGCGGGCCGGACGCGGGGCGGGGAGCGGAGCGCTGAGGACCGGGGAGAGCCGCGTCGGCGATCGGTCCGCCCGGGCGGACTTTCCTGGGAGCAGTGCGATCCATGAGGGGGGACTTTCGGGGACGGTGGCAGATCTCCCGTACGACCGTACGCCTCTTTTGGAGTGGGTCAAGTCTGTGGATGCCGGCATTTTTCGTGATTCCCGCCGGATTCCGGTCAATACAGCATAGATGCCGTCCGCCGGGAGCCGCGGGGCGGCGGTGGGCCGCCGGGGTTCAGTCGGCGGGCAGGGACTCCCGCAGGGCTTTCGCGGTGGCAGCCGGGTCGTAGTCCTCGGCGACGCCTTCGACCAGGATGATGTCGCCCTCGATGTGCCGTGAGCGCAGCGGGGCGATCTCCTGGTAGGCGGGTGAGTCCCACCAGGCCCGTGCCTCGGCGATCCCGGGGAAACCGATCATCACCACCGCGCCGGGCCAGCTGCCCTCCTTCACCTCGTGCTGCGCGAAGTGCACGAGGAAGCGGCCGCCGTACGGCTCGAAGGTGGAGGGGATGCGCTCGATGTACTCGGTGACGTCCGGGTGGGGAGCGGCCTCTCGCAGGTGGGCTATGGCGTAGGCGGGCATGGTGTCCTTCCGGTCGGTCGGGCTCCGTTCGCGGATGATCGTGGCATGCGCCTGTGCCGGGGTCGATGACCCGGCAGGTAATCGATGCCGGCGGCCGGACGGGGCAGGCGTCGTACGCGGTGCGGCGGCTCCCGTCCCCGAGCGCCCCGGGGGTCCCGCGTGCGCGCGGCGGCCGCGGGCCCCACCCTGGTCCCATGGACTGCGGACGATCCGTCGTCGTCTACCCGCCCGCCGCGGACGGCGGGCGCCGGGTGCGCGTCGGCGATCAGTTCCTGGGGATCGCGTACGGCCCGCTGGACGTCGCCGATTTCCTGCGCCGGGCCGGTGTCGAGGACGCCGACGAGGCCTGCGCGCGGACGTCCGGGCCGATCGAGTGGCGGGGCGGCGGGCCGCACGCGTGGAGGCGGCCGGAGGAGCGCTGACGCGGCCCCTCAGCGGAGCGAGCCGCGCAGGACGGCGCCGACGGTGGCGATGCCCTCCTCGATCTCGTGGGCGGGGCCCGCCGCGTAGCCGAGCACCAGGCCGGGCGGGCCGGGGGCGAGCCGGTGCCAGGACAGCGGGTGCACCTTCACGCCGCGGTCGAGGACGGCCGCGGCGAGGTCGGTGTCGCGCAGGCCGCGGGCGCGCGGGCCGTGGTCGCGGGCGGTGCCGGGCGGGTCGTCGAAGGTGACCATGAGGTGCAGGCCGGCCGCCGCCCCGTGCACGCGGGCGCCGGGCAGGTGCTCCTCGACGGCCCGCAGCATCACGTCCCGGCGCCGGCGGTGGCGCCGCCGGGCGTGACGCAGGTGCCGTTCGAGTGCGCCCGAGTCCATCAGCCGGGCGAGGACCAGTTGGGCGAGGACGCCGTTGCCCAGGTCGGCGTAGCGCTTGGCGGTCACGACGGCGTCCAGGCGGTCGGGCGGGACGAGCAGCCAGCCGACGCGGAGCGCGGGCGCCAGCAGTTTGGAGACGCTGCCCGCGTAGCAGACGCCCTCGGGCATCAGCGAGCGCAGCGCGGGCACCGGCGGCCGGTCGTAGCGGTGCTCGGCGTCGTAGTCGTCCTCGATCACGATCCCGCCGTCGGCCGCCCAGCCCAGCAGCTCGCGGCGGCGTTCCCCGTCGAGGACGACGCCGGTGGGGAACTGGTGGGCCGGCGTCATCAGCACCGCCGGGGCGCCGCTGTCGCGCAGTGCCCCGACGTCGAGACCGCCCGCGTCCACGGGCACGGGGACGACCGAGTGGCCGCCGTACTCGAGCTGCTGGCGCGCCCCGAGCGATCCGGGGTCCTCGACGGCGACCCGGCGGACGCCGTCCTCCCGCAGGATGTGCCCGAGCAGGTTCAGGGCCTGTGCCACACCCGCGACCACGACGACCTCGTCGGGGTCGGCGCGGATGCCGCGGTTGCGCGCCAGCCAGCCGACGACGGCCCGGCGCAGGGCGGGGGCGCCGCGCGCGTCGCCGTAGCCGAAGTCGGCCGGGGTGACGCCCGCGAGGACGGCGCGCTCGGCGCGCAGCCACTCGGTGCGGGGAAAGGCGGCGAGGTCGGGCACGCCCGGGGAGAGATCGATCCGGCAGGGCACGGCGCGCAGGGCGTCGACGGCGCCCTCGCGGCCGCCCGAGCCGAAGATCACGGGGCCGGGCCGGGGTCCGGCCCCCGTGCGGGATCCGGCCCCGGCGCGGGAGCGGGGGCCCGGCCCGGCGCCGGACGCGGGCCCCGCCGCGTCGCGGTCGCGCTCGCGGGGCGCGGCGGGAGCCGCCACGACCACCGTGCCGAGCCTGCCACGGCCGGCGATCTGGCCCGATTCGGCGAGCCGCCGGTAGGCCTCGGTGACCACGCCCCGGGTGACGCGCAGTTCCTCGGCGAGGACCCGGCTGGCGGGCAGCCGCGTCCCGACGGGCAGCCGGCCGTCGGCGATGGCGGACCGCAGCTGCCCGGCGAGCCAGGCGGTGCGCCCGCCGGGCGGCGCCTGGCCGATGTCCAGCTGGAGGAAGTCCGAGCCGGTGGTCCGGTCGCGGGCCGGGGTGCCGTCCGCCGAGGCGCCCCCCTGTTTGGACCCCTGCACCGACGCGTTCGTGGACCTGTCCATGACGTCCATTGTGCGGGCACCGTGGTCGGCATGGACACATCTTCCGCTTCGTTCGGCCGGCTCCTGCCCGGCATGGTCGGGATGGCGCTGGTCGGCAGCAGCGTCACCGTCTCGCACACGCTCGTCGACGCCCCGCTGTTCACCACCCAGGCGGTCCGCTACGCGGCCGCGACCGCGATCGTTCTGGTCATGGCCCGGCTCGCCGGTGCGCGTCCGGTGTGGCCGCGCGGCCGGGAGTGGCTGTGGCTGGCCGGTATCGCGGTCACCGGTCTCGTGCTGTTCAACGTGGCCGTGGTCCGCGGCGTCGAGCACGCCGAACCGGCGGTGATCGCCGTCGCGGTCGCGTGCGTGCCGCTGGTCCTCGGGGTGGTGGGCCCGGTGCTGGAGCGGCGCCGGCCGAGCCGGCAGGTGCTGTGGGCCGCGCCTGTCGTCATGGCGGGCGCGGTGCTGGTGGAGGGGACGGGACGCACCGACGCCGTGGGGCTGGCCTGGGCGGCGCTGGCCCTGGGCTGCGAGGCGGCCTTCACGCTGCTCGCGGTACCGGTCCTGCGGCGGCACTCCCCGTGGGGGGTGTCCCTGCACGCGATGTGGCTGGCCGGGGTGCTGCTGGCCGTTCTCGGTGTGACGTCGGAGGGGCCTTCGGCGGTGCGGGAGCTGTCCGGGGCCCAGTGGGCGGCCGTCGGCCACCTCGCGTTGATGGTGACGGCGGTCGCCTTCGTGTTGTGGTACTCGACGGTTCGCGCCGTCGGGGCCGGACGGGCCGGGCTGCTCACCGGCATCGCGCCGCTCGCCGCGGCGGCCGCCGGCGCGGTCTCGGGCACCGGCATGCCGAGTCCTTCGGTGTGGCTGGGCATCGCCGTGCTGATCCTCGGCCTGGTCGGCGGCCTGCGCCCGCGCGGCCTTCCCGCCGGGGAGGGCACGGCGGTGGAGCACTCCCCCGCCGCGGGCTCCCCGCCCGCCTCGCCCCCGGCGCCCGCGCGGGCGGGCTCGGCCGGCGCGGGCGGCGGGGGGCTTCCCCACGACGGGTGACCGGGCACGTTCGCCCCGGGCACGGGCACGGCGGCCGTGCCCGGTGCGGGGTGAAGGCCGCGGGGCCGGCGCGTCCGGCCGGCCCCGCGGCCGGGGTTCACGCGGTCGGCTGGACCTCGGCGTGGCGGGACATGAGGTGTTCGATCAGGGTGAGCAGGACGTCCCGGCCTTCGGCCCGTTCGCGTGCGTCACACATCACCAGGGGGACCTGCGGGTCCAGGTCCAGGGCGGTGCGGACCTCCTCGGGCGTGCGGTCGCGGACGTTGTGGAAGCAGTTGACCGCGACGACGAACGGGATGCCGCGGCTCTCGAAGAAGTCGATCGAGGCGAAGCTGACCTCGAGGCGGCGGGTGTCGACCAGGACCACCGCGCCCAGGGCGCCGTGCACCAGGTCGTTCCACATGAACCAGAAGCGTTCCTGGCCGGGGGTGCCGAACAGGTAGACCACCAGCTCGTCGCTGATGGTGATGCGCCCGAAGTCCAGGGCCACGGTCGTGGTGGTCTTGCCGTCGATGCCCACCAGGTCGTCCACGCCGATGCTGGCGCGGGTCAGGTTCTCCTCGGTGTGCAGGGGGGCGACCTCGCTGACCGAGCCGACCAGGGTGGTCTTGCCCACGCCGAAGCCGCCGGCGATCAGGATCTTCACGGCCTGGGCCGTCTGTGCCGGATCAGAGCCCGCGGAGCCCATTTCTCACCGCCTCAAGGATCGTCATGTCGGGGAGGGTGCCGTTGTGCGTGAAGGTCAGGGGCGGTCGGGCCTTCACCCGGCCGGCGTCGATCAGGTCGCCGATGAGGATCTTCGTCACCGACACCGGCAGGTCCAGCTCGGCTGCGATCTCGGCCACCGCGACGGGCCTGCGCGCGCACAGGCGCAGGACGGTGCGGTGTTCCGGCTGCAGCGCGTGCCGGCCGGCCGGCGTGTCCGTGCCGGCCGCGGTCTGCACCGAGATCAGGGTGATCAGGGTCAGGTCGTCACGGCCGGCGGTGGTACGGCCGCCGGTGATGGTGTAGGGACGGACCAGCGGTTCGTCGGCGTCGTCCTCCGGTTCCTCCGCCCAGTGCCTCATGCGCCGGCCCCGGGGCCGGCGGGCGGGGACGGGTCGGACTGCGGGGTGCGTTCGTCGGTGCCCAGCTTCTGGCCCACCTGCTGGACCAGGGTGTGCATGGCGACCGCCATCACTTCGGCGTCGACCTCCTGGGAGGCGACCACGGCCAGGTGGGTGCCGCGGCCGGCCGCGGTGACGAACAGCCACAGATCGGCCATCTCCACGATGACCTGGTGGACCGGGCCCCCCTGGAAGAGCTGTCCGACGCCGCGGGCCAGGCTCTGCTGACCGGTGGCGATCGCGGCCAGGCGCTCGGCGTCGGAGCGCTCGATGGTCTTCGAGCGGCTGATCACCAGGCCGTCGTCGGACAGCACGACGGCATGCCGGGTGCCTGCGACCTGGTCGACCAGTCCGTCGAGGAGCCAGTCCAGGTCTGCGTCGGTGGCGGTGGTTCGCTGAGTCATCCTCGGTCTTCCGTCGTGGGCGGTTCGGGCTGGTCGGTGCCGGGCGCGGACGGCCGGGCACCGGCGGCGCGGTGCTTGCGGGACTGCCGCTGGAAGGCGCCGATGGTGGCGCCGGAGCGGGCCGGGGCGCTGGACGGCCCCTGGGAGGCGGGGGCGTCCTGCGGGGCCGGCGCGCGCAGTTCGTCCACCAGGCTGGCCTGACGCGTCCGGCGGGGCAGCGGTGCGGGCCCGGTCCGCGGATCCGGCCGCGCGGGGACCGGCGCCGGTGCGGTGACGTCGGCCATCGCCCGTCCCCGCGAGCGCACCGGCAGGTCGTCCGGGCCGTCCGCGGGGTGGTCCTCGTCCGCGGGACGGGGACCGGCGGGTCGGCGCGGCGGGGGCGGGGCGGCGCCGGCGCCGTCGGGCGACGGGCTGTCGGCCGCGTCCGGCACCGCTCGGGGCCGCTCGGCCACGAGGTCCTGCGGCACGAGGACGATGACGCGGGTGCCGCCGAACGCCGACGGCCGCAGTTCCACCTGCAGGCCCAGGCTCTTCGACAGCCGGGCCACCACGTACAGGCCCAGGCGCACGTCGTCGGCACGTGTCATCACGTCCATCTGCGGCGGTGCCTGCATCAGGGCGTTGGCGGCCTCGTACTGCTGGGCCTCCATGCCCAGTCCGCGGTCCTCGATCTCCACCACGACGCCCCGGCTGACCGGCGCCGCCTTGATCTCGACCGGGGCCGGCGGCTTGGAGAACGCGGTCGCGTTCTCCATCAGCTCGGCCAGGATGTGGATGAGCGGTCCCACCGCCCGTTCGGAGATCCACGGCCGGCCCTCGACGTCGATCTCGACGCGCCGGTAGTCCTGGACCTCGCCCTGCGCGGCGCGCAGGACGTCCAGCAGCGGCACCGGCCTGCGCCAGCGGCGCCGGGGCTGGCCGCCCGCGAGGATCACCAGGTTCTCCTCGTAGCGGCGCAGCCGGGCGGTGAGGTGGTCCAGGTCGAACAGGCCCTCCAGCAGCTGCGGGTCCTCGTGCCGGCGCTCCAGCTCGTCCAGCTTCTTCAGCTGCAGGCCGATCAGCAGCTGGGTGCGGCGCGCGATGCGCTGCAGCAGCCGCTCGAAGCCGCGGTGCTGCTCCGCCTGGCGCACCGCGGTGTGCACGGCGGTGCGGCTGGCCAGGTTCAGCGCCCGGCTGAGCTCGCCGAACTCGTCCGGGGCCGGGGACACCTCGGGCACCTCGGCGTCCACGTCCACGTCCTCGCCCTGTTCGAGCCGGGTGACCACCCGCGGCAGCCGCTGCTCCAGGTCCTGCGCCTGGCTGTGCACGGCCAGGACGCGCCGGCGCAGGAGCGTGGTCAGCCGCCAGGTCATCAGCACGACCAGGACGACCGCGAACAGGCCCAGGGCGGCGGCGGAGTACAGGTAGACCTCCAGCTCCCGCACGGCGGCGGCGCCGGCCGCGTCGGAGACCTGGCTGTGCACGCCGATGAGCGCCTCGAGACGGGCGACGGAAGCGTCCGCCGCGGTCCGCCACTGCTCGGCGCGGGCCCGGGACAGCGTGATGCCCTCGCCGTCGGCGGACTGCAGCCGCTCCTCCAGCGCGACCCGCGCCTGCCATTCCTCGCTCTTGATCATCGCCGTGTAGAGCCGGCTCTCCTCGGCGTTGAGGTTCGGCGCCACGCGCGACGCGAGCAGGTACTCCTGGGTGCCGACGGCGTCGGTGATCAGGTCGTAGTCCTCGTCGGACAGTCGGCCGGAGGGCCAGCCGCGGGCCAGCAGCGCGTCCTCGCGGTAGATCATGTCCACGGCCCCGTTCAGGTCGAACAGGACCTGCGACAGGCCGGTCACCTCACCGTTGGCGCCGCGGGAGATGGCCGCGAAGACTTCGGTGCCGGCCGCGATGGCCTCGGTGTAGTAGGTGAACGCCCGCTCCTCGTCGGCGGTCCCGGCGTCCACCGCGCGGCGCTCCTGCGCGAGCCGTCCGGCCACCCGCACGGTCCGGGAGATCGCCTCGGCCAGGCCCTGCTGGCCGTCACCGGTGTCCGCGGAGGCCAGCGGCTCGAAGGCCCGCAGGGCGCGGTCGGTGACCGTGCGCTGCCGGACCAGGTCGGTCCGGGACGCCTCGGGCGCGGCCAGCACCTCCTGGGTCAGCCGCCGCTCCCGCTCCAGGGCGTTGAACAGGGCCGCGTTGCGCGGGCCCACGGTCGTCTTGAGGTCGTGCTGGGCGGCCTGCACCCGGTACTCGTCGCCCAATTCGTACGTGGCCAGGCCCCACAGCGAGACCAGCGCCACGCTGGGCACGAGCAGCAGCACCAGCAGCACCGTGCGCAGCGGCAGGCGCCGTTCACCGGCCGTCCACGGCTGCCCGTCCGTCGCGCCCGTCCGCCGGCGGCCGGCCCGCGCGCCGTCCGCTCCGCGCCGTCCGCCCCTGTTCGATCCGCTCACCCGCAGGACACCCTCCTCGTCACCGGTCAGCCGCACCTGTGACGAGAACGCGCCAGACAGTAGCGGTTGATGGCCTGATATTAGCCATACGGCGTGCGATGGCCGAAAGCGCATTCGGTGACGGGAGGGAAGGCGGCCCGCGGAAACGGACCTATCCCCTCGTAACGGGAGACCCGCTCGCCCCGCCCCGCCGTGGACGGCGAGGGCCGGGGGGAAACGCACCGGCGGGCCGGACCGCTGTTTCCCCGCCGACCGGGACGGAGGCCGGCTCCCCGACGACCACCGGGCTGATCGCCACCCGGCGGCCCGGTGGTCGCCCGGCCTCAGGGCACGGCGTCCCCTGTCGTGCCGGCGCGCCGCTCACCCGGCCGAAGGCCGGAAGCGGGAGGAGCACCCTCGTCCGTGAAGGCGGCCGGGCCGTCGCCGACGACAGCGCGCCCCGCCTCCGTGAGGAACGGGCAGCACCGGGCGTCCGTCCACCGCGAGGACGGCCGCACCGGCGCGCCGGCCCGCCGCCCGGCCTGGCGGACGGGCGCTCCCGCCGGCGGACGAGGAGGCCGTGGCGCCGGCCGGGTCGGGCCCCGCGGGCCGCCGGCGCGGGAGCGGGCCCCGGGTGAGCGCGGGCCCGGCACGCGGGAACGCCGCCGCCGGGTCCCGCGCGGGTCAGCGGGCCGCGGTGGCGGGGCCGACGGGGGTGTCCCCGCGCACCGTGATGCGGTGCATGACGCGGTGCTGGTCGCCGTAGTCGCGGTTGGCGTAGTGGGCGGTGCTGCGGTTGTCCCACAGGGCGACGTCACCCGGCTGCCAGCGGTGCCGCACGACGTGCTCGGGCTTGGTGAGGTGGGCGTACAGGATGTCGAGGAGGCCCCGGCTCTCGTGCTCCGAGACGCCCACGATGTGCGAGGTGAAGCCGGGGTTCACGAACAGGCCCTTGCGGCCGCTCTCGGGGTGCACCCGCACCACCGGGTGCTCGACGGGCTTCAGCTCGGTGAACACCTCGCCCTCCCACAGGTTGCCGCGGCCCTGCCGGCGCCGGGCCAGGTAGTAGCCGAACTCCCGGGTGCCGTCGTGGACGGCGGTCAGCGTGTCGACGTACGCCCGCAGGCCCGGCGACAGCGACGCGTAGGCGAGCTGGCTGTCGGCCCAGTTGGTGTCGCCGCCGTGGGGCGGCAGCACCACGGCCCGCAGCACGGAGATCGCCGGGGGCCTGCGCACGAACGTCACGTCCGTGTGCCACACGTCGGCGAACCCGTTGTCCTGGCTGTCCAGGGAGTACACCTCGGGAGCCACGTCACCGGAGTCGTGGACGGGATGCCCGGCGGTGACCTCGCCCAGGCGCCTGCCGAAGTCGATCTGCGCGGCGTCGTCGAGGCCGTGCTGGCCGCGCACGAACAGCACCTTGTACCTGACGAGTGCCGCGCGCAGGGCGAGGACCTGGTCGTCGTCGAGGCGGGCGAGGTCGATGCCGTGGATCTCGGCGCCGAAGTGGGGGCCGAGTTCGACGACCGGAAGCGCCGCCGGGGCGGGCCGCTCGCTGAGGATGCTCACCTGCGTGTCCTTTCGTGTGGTGCGGGGATCAGACCGCCGCGGCGGCCTTGACGGAGTGGGAGACCTGCGCGCGCAGCTCGGCGAACTCCCGGGAGCCGCGCAGTTCCTCCGCGTCGACGTCGCCGCGGGGCAGGGTGATCGGCAGGTCCAGGGCGACGGTTCCCGGGCTCCTGGTCAGCACGACGATGCGGGAGCCGAGGAAGACCGCCTCGTCCGCCGAGTGCGTGACGAACACCGCGGTCCGTCCGGTCCGGTCGGTCACCCGGCGGACGTCCTCCTGGAGCCGCTCCCGGGTCAGCGCGTCCAGCGCCGCGAACGGCTCGTCGAGGAGGAGGAGCGGGTTCTCGGCGGCGAGCGCCCGGGCGATGGCGACGCGCTGCTGCTGGCCGCCGGAGATCTCCCAGACGCGCCGCTCCTCGGTGCCCTCGAGGCCGACCCGGGCCAGCAGTTCCGCGCGGCGCTCGGGCCACCGCGCACGGGGCACCCCCGCGTACCGCAGCGCCAGGTCGACGTTGCCGCGCACGGTCCGCCACGGGAACAGCCGCGGCGTCTGGAACACCACGCCGGCCGTCCCGCCGGGCCGCGGTTCGGCCCCGGAGACCCGCACCGAGCCGCCGGTGGGCCGTTCGAACCCGGCGATCAGCCGCAGCAGGGTGCTCTTGCCGCAGCCGGAGGCGCCGACCAGGACGAGGAACTCCCCCGCCGGCACGGTCAGGTCGACCGGGCCGACGGCGGTGAACGCCTCGCCGCCCCGGCCGTACCGGTGGGTGACGTGGTCGAGGCGGACGGACCCGGCACGCGCGGGGTCCGCCTCGTCCCGGGCGCCGGTGAGCTCACTTGACGGCATCGGACAGCCCTTCGAGGTAGAAGGCCTTGCGGACGACGTCCCCGGACGGTGCGGCGTCGATCTGCTTCTGGTCGGCCAGGAACCGGCCGGTGTCGGTGACGTAGGTGAGGAGCTTGCCCGGGCTGCCGTCGGTGCCCAGCCAGTCGGCCGAGGCCACCTGCTCCGGGGTGAGGAACACGCCCTGCTTCAGCTGCGCCCCGGCGTCCGCGGCGCTGATGCCGAGTTCGGCGGCGACGGCCTCGACCGAGCCGTCGGGGTCGGACTTGAGCAGGCGCAGGGCTTCGGCCTCCGCCTTGCGCCAGGCGTCGATGGCCTTCGGGTCCCTGTCGATCAGGTCGTCCGAGACGACGGCGAGGTCGAGGGTGGGTCTGCCCGCCCCGCCGATCTCCTTGCTGCTGGTGAGCTGGGTGCCGGTCTCGCGCAGCTCGTCCAGGGTCGGCAGCCAGACGTAGGCGGCGTCGATGTCGCCGCGCTGCCAGGCGGCGAGGATTGCCTGCGGCTGCAGGTCGACGAGTTTGACGTCGGACGCCTCGAGCCCGGCCGTCTCCAGCGCGGCCAGCAGGCTGTAGTGCGAGGTGGAGGCGAACGGCGTGCCGATCGTTCTGCCCTTGAGCCCGGCGACGTCGGAGATCCCGGTGTCCTTGCGCGCCACCAGGGCCTCGTTCTCCCCGGCGACGTCGAGGATCCAGGCGACCTTGTACGGGATCGGCGAGCTGCCGGACACCCCGCGTGCGAACGGGCTGGAGCCGAGCGCGGCGATGTCGAGGGACTTGCCGATGAAGGCCTGGTTCACACTGGCGCCGGAGTCGAACTTGATCCACGTGATCTCGTGGTCGGGCAGCGCCTTCTCCAGCAACTTCTTGTGCTTCACGATCAGGTCGCCGCTGGGGAAGGCGAAGTAGCCGATCCGCAGCCGTTCGGAGCCGCCGGACGTGGAGGCCTCGCTGTCGGAGGAGCAGCCGGTGACGGCCGCGGAGACGGCGGCCAGGGCGCCGGCGAGGAGGAGACGGCGGGACGGGCCTTGCGGGACACGGGACATGGCGGAGCCGTTTCTGTGCAGAGGGAGGTGCGGGGGTTTCTACGCGCGACCGCGCCAGGGAACGACGGCGCGTTCCAGCCGCAGCAGCAGGCCGTCGATGATCAGGCCGGAGACGCCGATGGCGATGATGCCGACGAGCACGACGGGGGTGTTGTTGTAGTTGGCGGCGTCCTTGACCATGCCGCCGATGCCGGGCAGGCCGTTGACCAACTCGGCGGCGACCAGGGAGGAGTAGGCCACACCGACGGCGAGCCGGACACCGGTGAGCGTCTCCGGCAGGGCGGACGGCACGACGACGTCCCTGACGACGCCCCACCGCGAGGCGCCGAGCGCCCGGGCCGCCTCGATCAGGCTCGCGGGCACGGCGGTGACCGCGGTGGTGGTGGAGACCGCCACGGGCGGGAACGCCGCCACCGCCAGCAGGGTGATCTTCGGCTCCTCGTTGATGCCCAGCCAGATGACGAGCAGCGAGAAGTACGCCAGCGGCGGCAGCGTCCGCAGGAAGGTGATCCAGGGCTCGAACAGCGAGCGCAGCCGGCCGACGGTGCCCATGAGCAGCCCGGACAGCACCCCGAGGGCGATGCCGAGGCCGGCTCCGATCGCGATGCGGCGCAGGCTGATGCCCAGGTGCTCGACGAGGGTGGTGCCGTTGTAGCCGCGCACGCCGTCGTGGGTGGTGGACACGGCGACGAACGCGTCCCACACCTTGGCCGGTGGCGGGACCAGTGTCTCGCTCCACGTCCCGCTCGCCGCCAGCAGTTGCCACGCGGCGAGGAACAGCAGCAACGAGCCGAAGGGCAGCGCGACATGGCGCACCCGCGCTCCCGCCTTCCCTGTCGGGGAGCGGCGTTCGGGCGGTGCGCCGGCGGGTACCGCCGAGGTGTCGGGCTTGAGCAGGCGGGACGTCGTGGACATGGGGCGTCCTCCGTGGGGCGCCGGGACATGAGCGGCTGCCGTCGACCGACAGGGGCGGCCGGTCCCGAGCGAAAGTGGCTGGACGAAGCAGGGGGAGCACCCTGCGGCCAGGGTGCGCGAACGGCCCCCGCCGGGTGACATCACCGGATGACGGGGCGCGTCAGAATCGCTGGATCAGCAGAATCGCCGGATCAACAACAACACGAGCCCGCGCGTCGGCACAGGTCGATGACCAGGCGTCGCACCAAGGGCTCGGGAATCATGGCCCAGTTCTACAGCAGCCCCGGCTCCGCACCAAGAGGCGTCCCACGTGATGGAACGGAGCGTCCGCCGGGAGGGGACCAGGGGCGTCCCACAGCAGCGACGGCCAGGCAGGCGTACCCGACCGACGGCGAATCCCCGACTCAGGTCAGCGGCGTCGCGCGGGGCCTGCCGTGGCTGCCGGCCGGATCGGTCGTCGGCGTGGCCGTGACGACGGCTCTGCCGGAGCCAGGTGACGGACGAGCGAACCGGCTGCCGTGCGCGGGCGGTTCGCGCGCCGGCTCAACGGGCCGGAGCCGAGGGAGCCGGTGCTGGTGTCAACGCACGGGCTGATCGCTGCGCCGGACCGGAGCGGAAGAAGGTCCCCGCGGCCACGCGACGAACTCGCGGGCCGGCCTGCGGGAAGACGTGCACGCGGGGGGTGCGGGAGCGGGGATGTCGGTGCGGGCGGGGACTTCCGGCGGCGGGTCCTGAGCCCCTGTCCTGCCGGGCATCCGCTCACGGGTGTTCCGGCAGCCGCAGCCACTCCTCCCACGTCAGATCCCGTCCGATGAACCGCGGCTGCTCGAACGGCCAGTCCTCGGCGATCCAGCGCGGCACGAACGCGTCCAGCGCCCGCTCCAGCGCACCGCCCACCTCCTCGTCCACCACCCACCAGGAGATCTCGGCGTCCGCCCCCTGCTTCTGCGGCGGGTCGATGTAGATGCAGCCGCGCAGGGCGGTGCGGTCCGCGTTCTCGACGGTGTAGTTGAACGACTCGTGGGCCTCGATCTCCGCGGCGTGCCGCTCCAGGTCCGCGAGGTTCGCCTCGTACGACATCGTGGCCGGCGGCCAGCCCCAGGCCTCGCCGTAGATCGACCACAGCCGCTCCCGCGAGCCCATCACCGTGGGGTAGTCGAGCGGCGCGTCCGCACCGCTGATCGGACGCAGTCGGTGGCCCTCGCCGCCCGGTATGTCGATGTGGAGGGGATGGGTGAAGTCATGGGGCAGCCAGGTCATGGGCGTGAGCCAACCACGCCGGAGCGCGTCGCGTAAAAGGATTTACCGGCTCCGGGAGCGTGAGGACGGAGGAGCCGGAAACGTCGCGGTGTGCCGTCCGTCGGGGGATCCGCGAGGTGGCGGGCTGGACACCGCGTGTCCGAGTGTTCCGGGAACTCGCCGCCCCGTGAGGCACACTGGAGGAGACGCCGGGCTTCACCTGGCAGTGGCAACCCCTGGTACAGCGCATCCGCGACCAACCGTCCCTTCACGCGTTCCGGTTGACGTGGAGGGGCTTCGCAACGCCCTGAGGAAGAGACCGACACGGGTACTGGTGGGGGGATACACGATGGCGATGGGGCCGAGCCCTGACCCGAACGGCGCACCGTGGAGAGGAGGATCCGGCGCATGGCGGATGTGGTGGAAGGTCCTCATCTCGCTTGCGGCGGGCGGCCTGGCGTCCGTCATCGCCAAGGTCGCGAACTCGGAGGCCAAGTGGCAGATCGGTGTCGGCCTCTTCGTCAGTGGCTGCCTCCTGATCCTTCAACTCCTGGGCGACCTCATCGATCAGGTGAGGGACTTCAAGGCCGTGCTGCCTCAGCACCATGCGCAGACACAGGAAACGATCGTGAGGAGCTTCGCTGAGATCAGCGAGGCGACCAGGGTGTACAGCGAGATGGAGAGGCTGCCTTCCGACGGGGTGGCCGCGCTGGCCACCAGTGCGGTCGAGGTCGTCTCCAGGGGTCCCGACATCATGCGGCGCTTCGCCGAGGAGCTGATGCGGCGCCTCGCCGCTGACATGGATGCGCTCAAGAGCGGGAGTGTCGACTGCGCCGGCGAGAACCACGACTGGCTGCTGACCCTCACCGACTGCGCCACGGATTCCATCGACACCACGAGCACGCTCTCCTTGGTGGACCGGGACTTCTGGCACAGCGGTCCCGCCGACCGCTATCTGCAGGCGCAGCGCGAGGCGATAGCGAGGGGGGTGACGGTACGACGGCTGTTCCTGGTGGACGACCCGGCGGACCTCAACGACGACCTGCGTCAACTCGGCCTGGAGCAAGAGGAACTGGGCATCGAGACACGTGTTCTCGTCCGGACGCGGCTGCCCCAGAACGTCAGGCGGGGCCTGGTGGACGAATTCATCGTCTTCGACAAGGCGACCTGCTACGAGATCGAACAGGATCAACTTCACGTCAACATCTCGACACGCGTGAGAGCGCACGAGGACTACGTCAGGCTGAGGACACAGCGGTTCGCCGAGCTCTGGGACGTGGGCGTGCCGACGCAGACGGCGGGGACCCCGACAGGTGAGCCAGGGGCGGTCGGCGCGTGATTTCCGGGGCCGTGTGCACGTGGGCGGGCCGCGCCGCCCGAACGGCACGGGCGCCTCACCATCTGCCGGCAGCCGGTTCGTGCCGGCCGGTGGCAGATGGCGGAGGGTTCGGCTGCGCGCCCGGCCGACGGGTTTCCCGTGGTCACCAGGAGGCGGGGTACCAGGCGCCGTTGTACCACTCCTCGTCGGCGCTGTCGTTGTGGTGATCCATGTCGAAGTCGTGCGGGTAGTTCCTGACGTGGTTGTTCGGGTAGGTCCATATTCCGGCGGACTCGTCGCAGACGTAGTCCCCGTGGCAGATCGTCTTGACCGGCACGTTTCCGAAGAACCTGTCGGCGCCGGCCAGCGGGGCGCCGACGAGGCCGCCGAACGGCACGGCTCCGCCGTCGGCGCCGGGAGGGCCCTGGCGTTCGGGATCCGCGATGAGAACGGCGTTGACGTTGTCGAACGTCTGCCAGTTCTCGGTGACCCAGATGTGCACCACGGCGGCGCCCAGGGAATACCCGCCCATCTTGACGTGCCGGCCCGGGCACGCGGCGCGCTGGTCGCGGACCAGCCGGTTCAGCTCGTCGACGCCCGCCCGGGCGCTCGCACCGTCGGGAATCTGCGTGGGGTACCCGACGTGCTGCTGGATGTTGCCGGTGAAGCCGTCGTTGTTCCACGAGCTTCCCGTGCCGCCGACAACGATCGGGTAGGCGCCCTCGCACGAAGCCGCTGCTTGTGCCGTCGACCCCTGTGCCGCTGAAAGCCCTGCTGTCAGCACAAGTCCCGCCGACGCGGCCGCGAACCTTCTTCTGCGCATTCGATCCTCCCCGTGTGGTCGGTCTGTGCGTCCCGTGCCGTCTGCCCACGCGTCCGCTGTCCGGTGCGGCGCACGGTCGGCCGTGGTCACCGGACGACGGTGACAGCAGCCGATGACATCCCGGTGAAACGCGCACGACCCGACCGGCAAGGCGGCTCCGGCACCACCGCGGCGGGGACGGCGGCCGGTTCCACCGGTACGTCGTCGGCGCCCCCTGCCGTCGGCCGCCCACGGCCGGAGAGGAGCGGCCGCACAGCGCACCGCGCCGGCGGAGGGGGCCGCGGACCGCCGTGGGCGCGGCGAGCTCGTGCCGCAGGCCGGGGCGACACCGGTGCGAGGGTGAGAGCCGGCCCGGCCCGTACCCGACGCAGACGCCCGCCGCCGTCCCCCCGGACCGCACGAGCGGCGGGTGGGACGACGGCGGGCGCGTGCCGTCGGACACGGTCCGGGCCTGAACCGGTCAGGAGGCGAAGGCCCTTTCCAGCCGGGGAATCAGGTCCCGGAGATCCTGTTCCCAGCAGCCGGCGTTGTGGCCGCCGTTGCACCGGGTGCCCCAGCCGGAACCGTCGCCGTAGTTGACGTAGTAGTAGGACATGCCCAGGGCGTCCATGGCCGCCTTGACGTTCTTGGCCGCGCCGGCGACCCAGAACTCCGGTTCGAGGGGCGAGCCGCCTCCGTCGCCCACGTAGAGGGAGACCCCGACTCCGCCCTTGACGAGCTTGTCCATGTGCTGCGACGGGTCGACCTCGTTCCACCGCCAGTCGGCGTTGAACACCGGGTAGGGCGAGCCGAACGCGGCGTCGCTGTCCACGGCGGGCTTGTACGGGGAGTCGTCGGGGTCACAGGCTCCGGACGCGGAGCCGCAGATCGCGCCCGTCGCGTCGATGAGGGAGGCGACGACGGCCAGCCGTAGGTCCATGGACCTGACCGACAGGTCGATGTCTCCTGACAGGGACGCGGTCTGGCCGAACAGGTCGGGACGGACCTGGGCGTAGTGAAAGGCTCCGAACCCGCCCATGGAGACGCCGGCGATGGCCCTCGCCTTCTTGGTGGCGATGGTCCGAAGGTTCGCGTCGATGAACGGAATCACCTGCTTGAGGTGGAAGTTCTCCCAGTTCTGGGCACCGGCCGGGGTCTTCTGGTTGAGCCAGTTGGCGTACCAGCCCCGGGCGCCGCCGTCCGGGATGACGGTGATCATCGAGTCCGACGTGGTCAGCGCCGGATAGTTCTGCTGGAACGGGTCGTCGGGCGATCCGTGCAGGAAGTACAGCACCGGGTAACGCCTTCCCGGGTCGTCGTAGTAGCCGCTCGGCAGAATGATCTTGATGTGCTGTTCACCCGCGACCTCGGGCGTGGTCACGGTGAGGTGGAAGGTGGTGGCGGTCCCTGTCGGCGCGCCGACCTGGGTCAGGCCGAACCCGTTCGCCATCGGCGGTGGTGCGGTGCCGTCGGCGGCCTGTGCCGAAGCCGCCGGCGCGACCACGGCCAGGGCTGCGAGCATCCATGCCGCCGCCGCTCGCCACCCGTTCGCTCCCCTTGTCACGGTGTGCCTCCTCGTGAGTCTTTTCGGAATCCTCAGTCCAGAACCTTGGTCTGCAGTTCCGGTGAAGCCGCGATCTGTTCCTCGGTGAACCGCTCGGTCACCCACTCGCCGGCCGAGAACAGCTCGGTCTGATCGGCGTGGTGCGGCGAGTTCGGGTCGGCCGACTGGGAGTAGGCCATGACGGAGAACGCCTGGGGCGGACCGTCGGAGGTGAACCGCACCTGCTGGATGAAACTGGACCCGAAGACGATGTCCGGCTTTCCGTCGACCCGGCCGGGCGTGATCACGTTCAGCACGCCCAGTTCGCCGATCGAGCCGTGGATCGGGATCCGCTCACCGCCACGGGTGACGTTCTGGACGTCCGACAGCGGCGCGTTCAGCGGAACGCCGGCCTTGCGCAGCGCGAGAACCGCCCGGGCCAGCGCGTCGCGGACAGCGGAGTTCCCGGAGTCCAGTGAGTTGGGCGTGTGCACCGGGTCCTTGGGGTCGAAGGCGACCCGCCACGGCAGTTTCTCGATCGGCTGTCCGCCGAGCAGGCGGACCCAGTAGTTCGCGAAAAGCCAGGATCCCCGGCTGTCCGCCGTGCAGTCGTGGTCCTTCCAGGCGGCCAGAACCGGACATGCCTCGCTCACGTCGACCAGGTTGCCGTCCACCAGGACGAGCCCGAAGGGGGCGCTCCGGCATGCCGTCACCGTGGCGTCGAGGGTCAGGTCGGCGGCTCTGCTGTTGTCGGCGAACAACAACGTCCCCATGGTCTCCGGCGTGAAGCCCTTGCCCGGGAGGCCGTCGGTGCCGTTGATCCGCCCCTGCGCGGTCAGGATCAGCTCCTGGGTGCGCAGGGAACGGGGCGTCGCGGTGTCGCCCATCACCTTGGGGAAGGTGAGCGGCTGTTCGGGATGGGCCAGCCAGGCGCTGTCGTTGGCGTTGCCCGCGAAGTCGGACCGGATCAGGCGTGGCTGCTCGTGCGGGTCCAGGAGCCCTGGCGCGACCGCGTTCGGGTCGTCGGGCCAGTCGCACTCGCTGCGTTTGCCGTCGAGGACGGAGACCGGCGGCACGTTCGACGGGCGCAGCCCCGGGTTGAACAGCAGCTGACCGGTCGTGGTGAGGCACGACTTCGCGTGCTCGTCGGTGATGTTCGGGGTGGCCTGGATGTCCGCGTACAGCGCGTTGCCCTTGCGGTCGGAGGCGACGGTGTTGAAGAAGGGCACGCCCTGCGTGGTCTCCAGGATGTTCACCACGTCGCTGACGTCCTCGGCCTGGTCGAGGCGGAACCAGGTGTTCATCGCCCGCAGGTTGTCCATGTTCACATCGCGCACCGCGTGCGCGCTGACCGCCCAGGGCAGCGGAACGCCCTGGATCGATGTGGTGACCGGGCCGTAGCGGGTGGACCACAACGTCCTGGTGACCTTGCCGATGGAGCCGTCCGCGTTCCGCACGTCGACACCGACCCGCTGCGAGGTCATCTGCTCCCACTTGCCGTCGACCAGGTACCTGGTCGGGTGCAGCGGATCCACCTGCACGTCGAACAGCCCGAACGGAGCCACGGTGGCGACCGTGTGGCTCCAGGCGACGTCGTCGTTGTGGCCGATGTTCACCACGGGGAGTCCGAGCAGGCCGGCCCCGGAGACGTTGACCTTGCCCGGGATGGTCAACTGGCTCTGCCACATCCGGTTCTTGCCCTGCCACGGGAAGTGCGGGTTGGCCAGCAACATGCCGGTGCCGCCGGACACGCCCTGCGAGCCCACCGCCAACGCGTTGCTGCCCATGCTCCGTTGGCGGCTCACCGCCATCGCGTCGCGGATCTTCCGCGCGGTCTTCGCGGGTGAAGAAGCCGGCGGCGCGGCGGTCGACGCGCCCGGGGGTGTGGCGTTCACCAGGCCGTCCAGCAGCGCGTCGGCGCTGCCCATGATGATCTCGGCGTGCGCGTGCCGGTAGACGTCCAGCTCCGTGATCGGCCGCACCCAGGCCGCGCCGCGGCACGCCGGATCGGGGATGCCGTTCACGCCCGTCTCGGACAGGTACCTGTTGTATCCCCGGACGTAGCCGCGGACGGCCTCTTCGACCTCCGGCTCCGGCCCGTTGGGGGCGGGCTGGTCGAGCAGCCGCTCCACCACCCCGTTGTCCTTGATCCGTTGGAAGTACAGGTCGCTGTTGAGGTTCGACGTGGTGTTCTGGTCCTTGCCGGGGCTCGCCCTGCCATCGGGTCCCAGATAGCGGGACCGCTGGGCGTCGACCATCAGATAGGTGTCGGCCAGGGTGCAGACGTTGTCCTTGGCCGCCGCGTACCCGTAGCCCGTTCCCAGGCCCTCCCAGTCGGAGGCGATGATGTGCGGTATGCCGTACTCGGTGTAACGGATCGTCGGCTTGTCCGGCCCCGGTCCGGCGGCGACCACCCCCGTGGCCGCCGAACCGGTGGCCGCCACCGTGCTCATCACCGCCGCCGCGGCCGTGACCGCCATCGGCAGCCTCGCTCTGCGTCTTCTCCACGCCATCGAGCAGTCCTCCCCCTGTTCGCGGGCCGTCGTCCGACGCGGCCACGCTAAGCAGGACCGATGAAATCCCGATGATGCCGCCGCACCCGGGGTACCGGTGCCGTCCGCCGCTCCACCCGGTCCCGTGCGACCGGGAGAAACGGCATGGCCGGTGGATGTACGGGGAGGACCGTGGTGCGTCCGTCGTGGCTCGCCTCGACCGGCCGGGCCTGCTGGAGCCGCTCCGGTCCGCCCCGGCGGGTGGTGTCCCGCCGGGGCGGACCCCTCCCTCAGGTGGTCAGGGCGCCCACGGCGCCGCGAGGACCCAACTGCTGTCGGCCGTGAGGGTCTGCGGGCGGTCGTGACCGTCGCCGCCACCGCTGCCGGAGGCGATGTACACCTGGGACGCGTGGTGGCGGAGGTAGGAGCCCGGGATGTTGATCGACTCGAAGGTGACCCCCGTGCCGCCGAGACCGGGCCGGGCGCAGAAGGTGGCGTCCTGGCGGAACAGCGCCGAGCCGTCGTCGGGTGAGTTGCGCACCCGACTGTCGGCGTGGCGCAGGAACTGGCCGGGGTAGTTCACCGACTCGAAGGAGTAGCAGGAGGAGTCGGCGAGTCCGCGCCGCACGGTGTACGTGGCGTCCTGCTTGAGCAGGCTGCTGCTGCCGGCGTCGACGACCTCGGTGTAGGCCAGGCTGTCGGCGTGCCGCAGGTACCGGTCGGTGTGGCCCCAGGTGGTGACCCGCAGCGACTGGCGCCGGTCGGTGGGCAGGACCACGGAGCTGCGCCACAGCGCCGGCTCGCCGGTGTTCCAGGTGGCGTCGGCGGCGAAGGACGCGGCGGTGTCCCAGGCGTTCGGGCCGCCGCTGCGGGCGAGGTACACGCCGTCGGCGTAGTGGCGCAGGTAGTGGCCGGGGAAGTTGGCCGACTCGAAGGACGTGCCGCCCGCGGCCAGGCCGGGCCGGCTGCACCACGTGGCGTCCGCGGCGAAGGAGCCGCCGGTGTCCGCGTCGATGCGCACCCGGCTGTCGGCGTGGCGCAGGTAGCGGCCGGGGAAGTTCACCGACTCGAAGCTGTGGCAGCGCGGGTCGGCCAGTCCGGTGACGGTGCGGAAGGAGGCGTCCTGGCGGGCACCGTCGCTCGAAGCCGTGCTCAGGACGTCGGTGCGGGCCGCGGAGTCGGCGTGGCGCAGGTAGCGGTCGGTGTGACCGGCCGTGGTGACCCTGAACGAGCGGACGTGCCCGAGGGTGAGGGCGACGGGGGCGTTGAGGTTGCGCGAGGCGGCGATGAGGGCGCCGTGCGCCCGGCGCAGCTGGTCGGTGTCGACCTTCTGCACCCGGCGGTCGTAGGTCATGAGTCCGTTGTACTCGCCCTCCACATCGGTGATCTCGGTGTAGACGTAGGCCGAGAGGCCCTTGGTGGTCATCAGCTGCTGCACGTCGCGGACCATGCCGGTGTAGCGGTCGTTCAGCTGTTCGCGGCTGGAGACCTGCTCGTAGGCGAAGAACCGGCCGTCGGGGCTGTACTCGTGGCCGGGCGTGCGCAGGCCGATGCCGCCGAACTCGCCCAGGACGGAGACGCGGGTGTCGGAGGGGCGTGGTGCGTCGGGTCCGGTGTAGACGTGCCAGTCGATGATGTCGCCGGTGCCCGGATCCCCCTTGGAGGCACAGCAGTTGTAGCCGCTGTGCGGGTTCATCAGGCGGGACGGGTCGTAGGTCTCCAGGTCGGTGGTGACGCGCCGGGTGGCGGCCGGGTCCCACTCGCCCCAGCCCTCGTTGAAGGGGACGTAGGTGACGACGGCCGGGGAGAACCGGTGCTCGTCGATGATCTCGCGGGCCTCGCTCTCCAGTTGCGCGGTCTGTTCCGGCGTGCGGTCGGCGTCGAACGCCGGTGTGGACGGGATGTCCTGCCACACCAGGAGTCCGAGCCGGTCGGCGTGGTAGTACCAGCGCGCGGGCTCGACCTTGATGTGCTTGCGCACCATGTTGAAGCCGAGTTCCTTGTGCTTGGCCAGGTCGGACGCCAGGGCGGCGTCGGTGGGCGCGGTGTAGAGGCCGTCCGGCCAGAAGCCCTGGTCGAGGGTGCCCATCTGGAAGACGAACTCACCGTTCAGGGTGGGGCGCATGACCCCGCCGACCGTCTTCTTGCCGATCTCGCGCATGCCGAAGTAGCTGGTGACCCTGTCGACGGTGGCGCCGGAGGCGTTGCGCAGCGTGACCCGCAGGTCGTACAGGAACGGATCGTCGGGCGACCAGCGGCGGGCGTTCGGCACCGGGACGGAGAACTCGGTGAAGCCGCCGGTGGCCCGGCCCACCACCTGGGAGCCGGACATGGCCTCGGCCAGCACGGTGTGACCGTCGACGTTGCCGCGGGTGAACACCCGGACCCGGGCGGTGTCGTCCGACAGGCTGGGCCTGATGTCGACGGAGTGGACCGAGGACGCGGGGGTGGGCTCCATCCACACGGTCTGCCAGATGCCCGACGTGGGCGTGTAGAAGATACCGCTGGGGTTGTTGACCTGCTTGCCGATCGGCTGCTTCTCGCCGCGCCCGTCGGTCGGGTCGTAGACGCGGACGACCAGCTCGTTCGCGCCGCTCTTGAGCTGCGGCGTGATGTCGACCTCGAAGCGGTCGTAACCGCCCTTGTGCGTGGTGACCCGGGTACCGTTGACCCAGACCGTGGCCTCGTGGTCGACGGCGCCGAAGTGCAGTTGCACCCGCCTGCCGCTCCAGCTCTGCGGGACGGTGAAGCTGCGCCGGTAGAACATCAGGTCCCGGTTGTCGTTGCGCATGATGCCGGACAGCGCCGACTCCACCGGGTAGGGCACGAGGATGCGCTCGGGCAGGGTCTGGCCGACGGGCGGTGCCGCGTTGCGGTCGACGTTCCCGGCGCTGTCGGCCGGCGGGTTGAGGAACTCCCACTCGCCGTTGAGCGACTGCCAGTCCGGCCGCGTCATCTGCGGTCGCGGGTACTCGGGCAGCGGGTTGGTGGTGGACACCTGGCCGGTCCACGGGGTGGTCAGTGGTGGCGTCTTGGGCGTGACGGCGGCGGTGGCGGTGCCGGTGAGACCGGTGAGGAGGAAACCTCCGGCCAGCACGCAGAGCACCGCCACGCAGGCGATGACGCGTCGCATCGAACTCCTCCGGGGCAGGACGGCGCACGGAGTCCGGCGCACCGCGCGGCCGACGGCTCTGGCAGCGTGCGGGAGGCCGTGCGGAGTCGGGCGATCAGAACGAACGCGGGCTGTGAGCCCTCGCGTTTCGGCTTGCGGAACGGCGGTCAGGAACCGAAGTGCGGGGAACGTAGCACGGAACACGCACCAACGAAAACACTCAGGAACGCTCAACAACGAACCGCGCCAACCTGGTTGGCCGATCACCGGCGCTTCCACCGGCAGCGGACCGGTCAGCGCGCCTGCCGCCGGGGGCGCGGGCCGCGGGACGTCCGGCGCCGACGACGGTCCGGCAGCCGCTCCAGGAGACGGCCGCCATGGCTGCCGTACGCCGCTGCGCCTTTTCGACGGCGGGGACGTCGACCTGCCCCGCGCCGAACCCGCCACCCGGGTGACGGCCCGCCGGGACCAAGGGGCCGCGGAGGCGCGTTCGGCCACGATCAGCGACCTGTCGGCCACCTCCCTCCTCCGCGACCGGTTCCGGCCTCACCCCGTTCCCAGGGGCCCGGCCCACTCCCCGCTACTTAATGAAAGCCAAAAGGAAAGTCATGTGCGGAACCTTGACCGCACCCGGCGCGGCGGGCAAGGTTCCGGAGAGCGCTCTCCCAGCCATCCCGTGTCAAGGAGTCTCCCCATGCCCACTGTCGGCATACCCCCGGCGGCGGTCCCCCGCAGACCCGGCCGCCGCGGCCTCGTCGGCGTCCTGGTCACCGCCCTGGCCGCCGCCCTGCTCGCCGTCGTCCCCGCCACCCGGGCCCAGGCGGCGCCCGTGCTGCTGTCGCAGGGCAAGCCGGTCACCGCCTCCAGCCAGGAGCACTACGGCACCCCGGCGACCGCGGCCGTCGACGGCGACAACGGCACCCGCTGGTCCAGCGCCGCCGCCGACCCCCAGTGGATCCGCGTCGACCTCGGCACCCCCGCGTCCCTCAGCCAGGTCGAGCTGCGCTGGGAGGCCGCCTACGCCAAGTCCTACCGCATCGAGACGTCCCAGAACGGCACGGACTGGTCGACGGCCTACTCCACCACCACCGGCGCCGGCGGCACGGAGACCGTGAACATCTCCGGCACCGCCCGGTACGTCCGCGTACTCGGCACCGCCCGCGCCACCGGATACGGCTACTCCCTCTGGGAGTTCAAGGTGTACGGCACCACCGGCGACGGCCCCGGTCCGGTCATCCCGGGCGGCGGCGACCTCGGCCCGAACGTGCACGTCTTCGACCCGTCCACGCCCGGCATCCAGGCCAAGCTGGACCAGGTCTTCAGGGAGCAGGAGTCGGCGCAGTTCGGCTCCGGCCGGCACGCCTTCCTCTTCAAGCCGGGCACCTACGACAACCTCAACGCCCAGATCGGGTTCTACACCCAGATCGCCGGCCTCGGCCTGCGCCCCGACGACACGACGATCAACGGTGACATCACCGTCGACGCCGGCTGGTTCAACGGCAACGCCACCCAGAACTTCTGGCGCGGCGCGGAGAACCTCGCCGTGAAGCCGGTCAGCGGCACCAACCGGTGGGCGGTCTCGCAGGCTGCCTCGTTCCGCCGGATGCACGTCAAGGGCGGCCTCAACCTCGCGCCGAACGGCTACGGCTGGGCCAGCGGCGGCTACATCGCCGACAGCAGGATCGACGGCCAGATCGGCAACTACTCCCAGCAGCAGTGGTACACCCGCGACAGCTCCATCGGCGGCTGGTCCAACAGCGTGTGGAACCAGGTCTTCTCGGGTGTCGAGGGCGCTCCCGCCACCGGCTTCCCCGAACCCCGGTACACCACGCTCGACACGACGCCGATCTCCCGCGAGAAGCCCTTCCTCTACCTGGACGGCAACGAGTACAAGGTCTTCGCCCCCGCCAAGCGCACCAACGCCCGCGGCACCACCTGGGCCAACGGCACCCCGCAGGGCGAGTCGATCCCGCTGAGCAGGTTCTACGTCGTCAAGCCCGGCGCCACCGCCGCCACCATCAACGCCGCCCTCGCCCAGGGCCTGCACCTGCTGTTCACCCCGGGCGTCTACCACGTCGACCGGACGATCGAGGTCAACCGGGCGAACACCATCGTGCTGGGCCTCGGCCTCGCCACGATCGTCCCGGACAACGGGGTGACCGCCATGAAGGTCGCCGACGTCGACGGCGTACGGCTCGCCGGCTTCCTCGTCGACGCCGGACCGGTCAACTCCCCCGCACTGCTGGAGATCGGCCCGCAGGGCGCGTCCGCCGACCACGCGGCCAACCCCACCACCGTGCAGGACGTCTACATCCGCATCGGCGGCGCGGGGGCCGGGAAGGCCACCACCAGCATGGTGGTCAACAGCCACGACACGATCATCGACCACACCTGGGTGTGGCGGGCCGACCACGGCGACGGCGTCGGCTGGGAGACCAACCGGGCCGACTACGGCGTCCGCGTCAACGGCGACGACGTCCTGGCCACCGGCCTGTTCGTCGAACACTTCAACAAGTACGACGTCGAGTGGTACGGCGAACGCGGCCGGACGATCTTCTACCAGAACGAGAAGGCGTACGACGCCCCGAACCAGGCCGCCATCCAGAACGGTTCGACGAAGGGGTACGCGGCCTACCGGGTCGACGACTCGGTGGACACCCACGAGGCATGGGGCCTGGGCAGCTACTGCAACTACAACGTCGACCCGGGCATCCGCCAGGACCACGGCTTCAAGACCCCCGTCAAACCGGGGGTGAAGTTCCACAGCCTCCTCGTGGTCTCCCTCGGCGGCATGGGCCACTACGACCACGTCATCAACGACACCGGCGCCTCCACGGTGCCCGCGGGCACCTCGACCGTGCCGTCCACCGTCGTGTCCTACCCCTGATCGAACCGACCGTCGGCCACGACTCCCCTCCGGGCCGGAGGACATCCCCGCGCCCCGGCCCGGAGGGGCCACCACGCGGTGCTCCCACAGCCCCGCCCCGTCGGCTCTCCCCACCCCTCCAGGAGCAGATGTGACCACAGCCCCCTACCACCGCAGACCAGCCGGCCGCCGCGCCGTCCCCCTGCTCACCCTCGGCGCACTGGTGGCGTCGTCGCTCGCCCTCGCCGCTCCGCCCGCCCAGGCCGCGGAGACCCTGCTCTCCCAAGGCAAGCCCGCCACCGCCTCGTCCCAGGAAGGCGACGGGTACGCCCCCTCCGCGGCCGTCGACGGCAACCTCACCGGCACCCGTTGGGCCAGCCTGTGGAGCGACCCGCAGTGGTTCCAGGTCGACCTCGGACAGCGGTCCGACCTCAGCCGCGTCGTGCTCACCTGGGAGGGCGCGTACGGCAAGAGCTACCAGATCCAGGCGTCCGACAACGGCACGGACTGGCGGACCCTGAAGACCGTGACCGGCGGTGACGGCGGCACGGACGAGGTCGCCGTCTCCGGCTCCGGCCGCTACGTCCGCATGCTGGGCACCGAGCGGTCCGGCGGCTACGGCTACTCCCTCTGGGAGTTCCAGGTGTACGGGACCGCGGACGGCACGCCGCCCGCTCGAGGAGCGGTCAAGGTCACCGGCTCACAGGGGAACTGGCAACTGACCGTCGGCGGGCAGCCGTACACCGTCAAGGGCCTGACCTGGGGCCCCGCCATCGCGGACGCCCCGAAGTACATGCCCGACGTCAGGTCCATGGGCGTCAACACCATCCGCACCTGGGGCACCGACGGCGGCACCAAGCCGCTGCTCGACAGCGCCGCCGCGCACGGCATCAAGGTCGTCAACGGCTTCTGGCTGCAGCCCGGTGGCGGCCCCGGCTCCGGCGGCTGCGTCAACTACGTCACCGACACCACGTACAAGAACAACATGCTCACCGAGTTCGCCAAGTGGGTCGAGACGTACAAGAGCCACCCGGCGACCCTCCTGTGGAACGTCGGCAACGAGTCGGTCCTCGGCCTGCAGAACTGTTACAGCGGGGCGGAGCTGGAGGCGCAGCGCAACGCCTACACCGGCTTCGTCAACGACGTGGCCAAGAAGATCCACGGCATCGACCCCGACCACCCCGTCACCTCCACCGACGCCTGGACGGGTGCCTGGCCGTACTACAAGCGCAACGCGCCCGACCTCGACCTGTACTCGATGAACTCCTACGGCGACATCTGCGGCGTCCGGGAGGACTGGGAGGAGGGCGGCTACACCAAGCCGTACATCATCACCGAGGGCGGGCCGGCCGGCGAGTGGGAGGTGCCGGACGACGCCAACGGCGTCCCCGACGAGCCGACCGACGTGCAGAAGGCCGAGGGCTACGCCAAGGCCTGGAACTGCGTCACCGGCCACCGGGGCGTCGCCCTCGGCGCCACCCTCTTCCACTACGGCGTCGAACACGACTTCGGCGGCATCTGGTTCAACCTCGTGCCCGACGGGCTGAAGCGGCTGTCCTACTACGCCGTCAAGAAGGCGTACAGCGGATCGACCGCCGGTGACAACACCCCGCCGGTCATCACGAACATGGCCGTCAGCCCCGCCTCGTCGGCCCCGGCGGGCGGCGAGTTCACCGTCCGCGCGGACGTGCGCGACCCCGACGGCGACGCGATCACCTACAAGATCTTCCTCAGCGGCAACTACGCCAACGGCGACAAGCGCCTGGTCGAGGCCAAGTGGCGGTCCACCGGCAACGGAACCTTCGCCGTGACGGCTCCCGAGAAGCTCGGCGTGTGGAAGGTGTACATCCAGGCCGAGGACGGCCGCGGCAACGCCGGCGTCGAGACGAAGTCGGTCAAGGTCGTCGCCCCGCCGGTGACCGGCACGAACGTGGCGCTGAACAAGCCCACCACCGCCTCCTCCTTCCAGCCGTCGTACGGCGACTGCCCGTGCGAGCCCGCCAAGGCGACGGACGGCCGGGCGGACACGCGCTGGGCCAGCGACTGGAGCGACCCGCAGTGGATCCAGGTCGACCTCGGCTCCGCCACCGCCATCCGCAAGCTCCAGCTCGTGTGGGACCCCGCCTACGCCAAGTCCTACGAGGTCCAGGTCTCGGACAACGGCACCACCTGGCGCACGGTCCACACCACGACCGCCGGCAACGGCGACATCGACACCATCGACGTCGCGGCGACCGCCCGGCACGTACGACTGCACCTGACGGCGCGTGGCACCGGCTGGGGCTACTCGCTGCACGAGTTCGGCATCTACGGCTGACGACGGCGGGGGGCGCCCGGCGGCGCCCCCCGCACTCCCCCACTTGGCACCTCAGCGGGCAAGGAGGCCCCATGAGACCGCGTTCGAAGCTCCCCGCGCTGCTGCTCGGCAGCGCACTGATCGCCGGCGTGCTCGGCGTCGGCACCGTCGCCACGGCGGCCGGCCCCGGCGACGCCCCGGCCGCCTCGGCCGCCGGGCACACCGGGCACACGATGGCGGTGTCGACCCAGGCATCCGCCGACGACCCCGACGGCGACGGGTACATACCGGCCGTGCCCCAGGTCACCGGCGTGACGCCGTCCACCGCGACCCCGCCGCCGCGCTACCACAAGGAGTTCCAGGCCAACTGTTCCGTCACGCACACCGCGCCGGACGACCCGATCGTGTACCCGGGGCAGCCGGGCAAGTCGCACGACCACACCTTCATGGGGAACAGGACGACGAACGCGGGCAGCACGACGGCGAGCCTCTACGGCGGCAACACCACCTGTCTCGCACCGGCCGACGCCTCCGCGTACTGGATGCCGTCCCTGTACAAGGGGGACAAGAAGATCCTCCCCGTCGGCCCGCAGGTCATCTACTACAAGGCCGGTGTCACCGACTACACCAGCGTGCGGCCCTTCCCCAAGGGACTGCGGTACGTCGTCGGCGACCCCCTGCAGAGCGCCCAGGAGTTCCGCGGCCACAAGGGCTTCGTCGAGGGCTGGGAATGCGGTGACAGCTTCTTCAACGTCGACTTCCCGGCGAGCTGCCCGAGCCGTCCCGACGTACAGCTCAACATCCGTTTCCAGGCCCCCAGTTGCTGGGACGGCAAGTACCTCGACACCCCCGACCACAAGAGCCACATGGCCTACCCGGTCGTCAAACCCGGCACCAACGACAACATGTGCCCGGCCTCCCACCCGGTCGCCCTGCCGATGATCGAGTTCAAGATGGCCTTCCCGGTCAACGGCGACATGAGCCAGGTCCGTCTGGCCAGCGGCCGCGGCTACTCCTTCCACTACGACTTCTTCAACGCGTGGGAGGAACGGACCCTCAAGGCGCTGGTCGACCACTGCATCGTGGGCGGCCTCCAGTGCGACACGCGCGGCTACGACCAGAACCACCCGGAGCGCGGCGCGGTGCTGAACGCCGACCACCGGCTGCCCTGACCCGGTCGGTCCCCACGGGCCCGACGGCACCCGCTCGGCGCGGGTGCCGTCGGGCTCCTTCCGCTGCCCGTACGCCTGACGTCCACCGCTGTCCGGCGGGGCTTGACGGCGAGGAGGAGCTCGTCGAATGGTTGGGAGAGCGCTCTCCCACCAGCGGAGGGGCAGAAAGTGGGGGCGGGAATGGACGACGAGACACTCGACCGGCTCATCGGCAGGCTGAGCCTCGAGCAGAAGGTGCGCCTGCTCACCGGCGCGACGACCTGGCGCACCGCCGGCGAGCCCGGGATCGGATTGCGGGAGATGGTGACCTCGGACGGGCCCGCCGGGGTGCGCGGCGAGGCATGGGACGAGCGGCGCACCTCGGTCCTGCTGCCCTCCGCCTCCGCCCTGGGGGCGATGTGGGACGAGGAACTGGTGGAGCGGCTCGGGGGCCTGCTCGCCACCGAGGCCGCCCGCAAGGGCGTCGACGTGGTGCTGGCCCCCACGCTCAACCTCCACCGGAGCCCGCTGGGCGGCCGGCACTTCGAGTGCTTCTCCGAGGATCCGGAACTGACCGGCCGTACCGGATCCGCGCTGATCCGGGGCGTCCAGGCCCTCGGCGTGGCGGCCACCGCCAAGCACTACGTCGGCAACGACTCCGAGACCGACCGGCTGACCGTCGACGTCCGGGCCTCCGAACGCACTCTGCGGGAGGTCTACCTCGCGCCCTTCGAGGCGGCCGTCGAGGCCGGGGTGTGGCTGGTCATGGCGGGCTACAACGCCGTCGGCGGCACGACCATGACGGCCAGCCCGCTCCTGACCGAACCCCTCAAGGGGGAATGGGGGTTCGACGGGGTCGCCGTCTCCGACTGGGCGGCCGTGCGCACCACCGAGGAGACCGCTCGCGCCGCCCTCGACCTGGCGATGCCGGGACCGGACGGTCCCTGGGGCGCGTCGCTGGTACGGGCGGTCAAGGACGGCCTGGTCGCCGAGGACGCGGTCGACGGGAAGGTGCGGCGGCTGCTCCGGCTCGCCGGCCGCGTGGGCGCGCTGGGACCCCGTCGCCCGCGCCGGGTGGCGGCGGGGGCGTCCCGCGGCACCCGGACGCTGCTGCGCCGCGCCGTCAGCGCCGGTACGGTCCTGCTGCGCAACAGCGCCGTCCTGCCGCTCGACCCCGCCGGGCTGTCCACCGTCGCGGTCGTCGGCGCGCATGCCGCGTCCCCGCGCGTCCAGGGCGGCGGCAGCGCGGGCGTGTTCTGCTCCGACGTGGTCACCCCGCTGGCCGGCGTCCGGGCCCGGCTGCGGGGACGGGCCCGGGTGGTGTACGAGCCCGGCCCCGCACCGGGGTCCCCGCCCGCTCCCCTCGGCACCGACCGGTGCAACGACCCGCGGTCCGGTGCGCCCGGCGTGCTCCTGCGGGTGCTGGACGCGGCGGGACGGGAGCTGTACGCGCAGCACCGGCTCTCGGGCCGGCAGCTGGAGCCGGACCTTCCCCCGGGCGCGCACACGGTGGAGATCGACGCGGTGCTGCATCCCCGTCGACCGGGAGAGTGGACGTTCGGCGTCGGGGGCTTCGGACGCATGACGCTCACCGTCGACGACCGCACGCTCCTGGACGGGGATTTCCCCGGTGACACGGACGACCCGGCCGTCGTCCACGTCAACCCGCCCGTCCACACGGCACGGACGGCGCTGACCACCGAGCGGCCCGTGCGCGTGGTGGCACGGCGTGAACTGGTGCCCGGCCGCGGGCGCGCCACCGTCGTCGCCGCGGCGCCGCCGGAACCGGACCCGGCGACCGCGCTGGAGGACGCGGTGCGGGCGGCCCGGGACGCCGATGCCGCGATCGTGGTCGTCGGCACCACCGAGCACAGCGAGACCGAAGGGTACGACCGCGCCGGACTGTCGCTCGGGGGGCACCAGGACGAACTGGTCCGGGCGGTGGCCGCCGCGAATCCGCGCACGGTCGTGGTCGTCAACAGCGGCGGCCCGGTCGAGCTGCCCTGGCACCGGGAGGCGGGCGCCGTGCTGCTCACCTGGTTCCCGGGTCAGGAGGCCGGCGCGGGGCTGGCCGACGTCCTGTTCGGCATCGCCGAACCCGGCGGCCGGCTCCCCACCACCTGGGCGGCGTCCCTGGCGGACGCGCCCGTCACCCGCACCCGGCCGGTCGACGGCCGGCTCGACTACGCCGAGGGCCTGCACATCGGCCACCGGGCGTGGCTGCGGGCCGGACGCGAGCCCGCCTACTGGTTCGGCCACGGACTCGGCTACACGACATGGGAGTACGCGGCCGTGGAGGCTCCCGCGCACGTCGTGGCGGGCGAGCCGTTCACTGTCCGGGTGACGGTGCGCAACACCGGCACCCGCGCCGGGCGCGAGGTCGTCCAGGTCTACCTGGCCCGCCCCGATTCGGCGGTGGAGCGTCCGGTGCGCTGGTTCGCCGGGTACGCGGCCGTCCGGGCGGAAGCGGGCCGGACGGCGAGTGCCGAGGTGGTGGTGGGTCCGCGCGCCGTGCGGCACTGGTCGGAGGCGGACCACGGCTGGACCACGGAACCCGGCGCCTACCGGCTCATGGTGGGCAGATCGGCGGGGGACACGCGGTGGGAGGGGAAGGTCACGGTCGGCGGCCCCTGACGGGTGGGCCGGTCCGGGCACCGTGTGCACCGGGGCCGCGGCGCCGGGCCGGGGCCCGCGCACCCGCACCGTCGGGTGCCCCCGCTCCACGGCCCGGCCCGGTCCCCTGCCGTCGCCGACGGCGCAGGCGCCGGCACCGGAGCCGAAGGGCACCACCGCCGCGCTCCGCGCGCCCCGGCCGGCGCCGCACCGCCTCTCCGCCCGCCCGAGCGTCCTGGCGCCGTTGTCGATGCGGTACGGCACGCTCTCGCGGAGCAGCCGCTCCAGGGGGACGGCGTCCCAGCCCACGGTCCGGCCGTGCGCGACGGCGCCGTCCCCGGCGGTCCTGGCGGCGATGCCCGGAGCCCCGATCCCGCACTCGGCCCGGTGGCGGGCCCCGGGGAGAACCGGCTGGGCGGCCCGTCGAGACACAACCGTTGCAATACCGCGGCGCGGTTCTCCCGCCGCAGGTCACGCGCGGGACGACCCCTGCGCACCGTCCCCCTGTCCCCCGTGCTGAAGTCGTCACCGCGACTCACTTGTGCCCGAGCCCTTGACGTCCCCTTCACTCGAAGCTTAACTCACACTCTAAATTAAGCCGTGGAGAATTCAGGGGGCGCGGGGCGCCGCCCCGTTCCGTCTCCGCGGGCGACCCCGTCACTTCCCGGAAGGTCTCTGGAGTCATGCGCAGAATCAGAGCCGCAGCCGTCGGCGCCGTCACCCTCTCGTTCGCCCTCACCGTGGCGGCCTGCGGCGGGGGGTCGTCCGGCACGGAAGGCTCCAACGAGCAGCCGAAGACCCTCACCTACTGGGCCTCCAACCAGGGCGCGAACCTGGAGGTGGACAAGAAGGTCCTCCAGCCGGAACTCGACAAGTTCGAGAAGGAGACCGGGATCGAGGTGAAGCTGGAGGTGGTGCCCTGGGGTGACCTCCTCAACCGCATCCTCACCGCCTCCACCTCCGGTCAGGGCCCCGACGTCCTCAACATCGGCAACACCTGGAGCGCCTCGCTCCAGGCGGGCGGCGCCCTGCTGCCCTGGGACACGAAGAACTTCGAGGCGATCGGCGGCAAGGACCGCTTCGTGGAGTCCGCGCTCGGCTCCACCGGCGTCCAGGGCCAGGACCCGGCCGCCGTACCGCTGTACTCCATGGCCTACGCGCTCTACTACAACAAGAAGATGTTCGCCGACGCCGGCATCGAGAAGCCGCCGGCGACCTGGGAGGAACTGGCCGAGGCCGGCAAGAAGCTCTCCGAGGACGGCAAGTGGGGGCTCGGCGCCGAGGGCTCCAACCTGTCGAACAACATCCACCAGGTCTTCGTCCTCGCCCAGCAGCACGGCGCGGACTTCTTCACCCCCGACGGCAAGGCCGACTTCACCTCCGACGGCGCCGTGGCGGCGGTCAAGCAGTACGTCGACCTGATGGCCAAGGACAAGATCGTCTCGCCGGGCAACGCCGAGTACGCGCAGAACCAGTCCCTGAGCGACTTCGCCAAGGACAAGACGGCCATGGTGCTGTGGCAGACCGCGTCGGCCACCTTCAAGGCGCAGGGCATGAACGAGGACGAGTGGGGCGTCGCGCCCGCCCCCGTGCAGTCCGGCGAGCCCGGCCCGGGCAAGGCCACCAACTCCATGGTCGCCGGCATCAACATGGCCGTCTTCAAGAACACCAAGAACATCGACGGCGCCAAGAAGTTCGTGAAGTTCATGACCAGCGACGAGGAGCAGGTCATCCTCAACAAGGCCTACGGCTCCATCCCGCCGGTCAAGGCCGCCCAGCAGGACCCGGCCTTCAGCGCCCCTGCGCTCGCCGTGCTCCGGGACACCCTCGCCACCAGCGCCACCGCGCTGCCGCAGGTCCCCGAGGAGTCGCAGTTCGAGACCGTCGTCGGCACCGCCGTCAAGGAGCTCTTCGCCGACGCCGCCGCCGGCCGTCCGGTGACCACCGAGTCGGTGCGGGCCAAGCTCGAGAAGGCCCAGCAGCAGATGCCCAAGAAGTGAGGCCGGACACCGCCATGACCACCACCGCTGCCCTGAGCACAGGCGAGCGGACGGCACGGAAGAACGACCCCGGGGCGGCGCCGCGCAGACGCCGCCCCGGGCGGCTGCGCCGCATCGGACTGCCGTACCTGCTGCTCTTCCCCGCGCTGCTGCTCGAACTACTGGTCCACCTGGTGCCGATGGTGATCGGCATCGTCGTCAGCTTCAAGGAGCTGACCCAGTTCTACATCCGCGACTGGGGCACCGCGCCCTGGGCCGGCCTCGACAACTACTCCCTGACAGTCGACTTCGACGCCCCCGTCGGCGAGGCGCTGCTGAAGTCCTTCCTCACCACCTGCCTGTTCACCGTCCTCTCGGTCGGCCTGTGCTGGCTGCTCGGAGCGGCCGCGGCGATCTTCATGCAGGAGACCTTCCGCGGCCGGGGCATCCTGCGCACGCTCTTCCTGGTGCCGTACGCGCTGCCCGTCTACGCCGCCGTCATCACCTGGTCGTTCATGTTCCAGCGGGACAACGGCCTGGTGAACCACGTGCTGCACGACCAGCTCGGGCTCACCGACAGTCCTCCGTTCTGGCTGATCGGCGACAACAGCTTCATCGCCCTGCTCGTCGTCTCAGTGTGGAAGGGCTGGCCCTTCGCCTTCCTCATCCTCATGGCCGGGCTCCAGAACATCCCGAGGGACATCTACGAGGCCGCCGCCCTCGACGGCGCGGGCGTCTGGCAGCAGATCCGCCGCATCACCCTGCCCTCGCTGCGCCCCGTCAACCAGGTCCTCGTCCTGGTGCTGTTCCTGTGGACGTTCAACGACTTCAACACCCCCTTCGTCCTGTTCGGCAAGGCGGCGCCGGAGGCCGCGGACCTCATCTCCCTCCACATCTACCAGTCCTCGTTCCAGACCTGGAACTTCGGGACGGGCTCCGCCATGTCGGTCCTGCTCCTGCTGTTCCTGCTCGTGGTGACGGGCGTCTACCTCTGGCTCACCTCCCGCGGAAGGAAGGCCGCCGATGCCTAGCCCAGCCGTCCGGCAGCCCCGCTCCCCGATGGCCGCCCCGCGGTCCTTCCTGTGGAGCCGCCGGATCTTCCTCACCCTGCTCACCGTCTTCGTGCTGCTGCCGGTGTACGTGATGATCTCCAGCTCGCTGAAGCCGCTGGAGGACGTGTCGGGGAAGTTCGCGTGGATCCCCTCGGGCCTCACCCTCCGTCCGTACTTCGACATCTGGGACACGGTCCCGCTGGCCGACTACTTCATGAACTCGCTGATCGTGGCCGGCGCGGCGACCGTCTGCTCCGTCACCATCGCCGTGTTCGCCGCCTACGCGGTCAGCCGCTACTCCTTCCGCGGCAAGCGCGTCTTCACGGTGACGGTGCTGTCGACCCAGATGTTCCCCGGCATCCTGTTCCTGCTGCCGCTGTTCCTCATCTACGTCAACATCGGCAACGCCACCGGCATCGCCCTGTTCGGCTCGCGCGGCGGCCTGATCCTCACCTACCTCACCTTCTCGCTGCCGTTCTCCATCTGGATGCTGATCGGATACTTCGACTCGGTGCCCAGAGACCTCGACGAGGCGGCCAAGGTGGACGGCTGCGGGCCGCTCGGCGCGCTGTTCCGGGTCATCGTGCCCGCCGCGGTCCCCGGCATCGTCGCCGTCGCCGTCTACGCGTTCATGACCGCCTGGGGCGAGGTGCTCTTCGCCTCCGTCATGACCAACGACACCACCCGCACCCTCGCCGTCGGCCTGCAGGGCTACTCCACCCAGAACGACGTGTACTGGAACCAGATCATGGCCGCCTCACTCGTCGTCAGCCTGCCCGTCGTCGCCGGCTTCCTGCTCCTCCAGCGCTACCTCGTCACCGGCCTCACCGCCGGCGCCGTCAAGTAGCCGCCGGGGCACCACCGCCGCCCCGCCCGACCTTCCCAGAGAGGCTTTCCGTGTCCGAATCGCTCGACCTCGCCGCCTTCCCCGCCGACTTCGCCTGGGGCACGGCCACCTCCGCCTACCAGATCGAGGGCTCCGTCACCGAGGACGGCCGGGCACCGTCGATCTGGGACACCTTCTCCCACACCCCGGGCAAGGTCGACAACGACGACCACGGCGACGTGGCCTGCGACCACTACCGCCGGTGGCCCGAGGACATCGCCCTGATGAAGCGGCTCGGCACCGACGCCTACCGCCTGTCCGTCGCCTGGCCCCGCGTGATGCCCGCCGGTGACGGACCGGTCAACGCGGCCGGCCTCGACTTCTACGACCGTCTCGTCGACGCCCTCCTCGACGCCGGCATCACCCCCAACATCACCCTCTACCACTGGGACCTTCCCCAGGCCCTCCAGGACCGCGGCGGCTGGACCGTGCGCGACACCGCCGAACACCTCGCCGCCTACGCCTCCGCCGTCGCCGCCCGGCTCGGCGACCGCGTCACCCGGTGGGCCACCCTCAACGAGCCCCTCTGCTCCGGCTGGATCGGCCACCTGGAGGGCCGCATGGCACCCGGTCTGACCGACCTGACCGCCGCCGTGCACGCCTCGTACCACCTGCTGCTCGCCCACGGCCTCGCCACCCGGGCGATCCGCGCGGCGGCCCCCGGCGCACAGGTCGGGCTGGTCACCAACCACTCCACCGTCGAGGCCGCCTCGACCCGCCAGGAGGACATCGCGGCGGCCACCCGCATGGACGGCCACACCAACCGCTGGTGGCTCGACCCCGTCTACGGCCGCGGCTTCCCCGCCGACATGCGCGAACTGTACGGCGTGGAGCTCCCCGAGCGTCCCGGCGATCCGGAGACGATCGCCGCGCCCCTCGACTGGCACGGCCTCAACTACTACTTCCCGGCGACCGTCACCGACGACCCCGAGGGCCCCGTCCCGTACGCCCGTGAGGTCCGGCTGCCCGACGTACCGCGCACCGGCATGGACTGGCAGATCGACGCCGACGGCCTGGAGGCCCTGCTGCTGCGCCTGACCGACGACTACGGGGTCCGCAGGCTGTACGTCACCGAGAACGGCTCCGCCTTCCCGGACACCGTCTCACCCGACGGCGCCGTCCACGACCCCGACCGGGCCCGTTACCTGGAGCAGCACGTGAGCGCCTGCGCCCGGGCGGTCCGCAAGGGGGTGCCGCTGGCCGGCTACTACGCCTGGTCCCTCCTCGACAACTTCGAGTGGGCCTACGGCTACGACAAGCGCTTCGGCCTCGTCCACGTCGACTACGCGACACAGGCCCGGACCGTCAAGACAAGTGGTCAGCGCTACGCGGACATCATCCGCACCCACCGGCGGCTGCACGCCTGACCTCGGGTCAGGCGGACTCGCGCACGACCAGCTCCGGTTCGAAGACGAGGGTGCGGGGTTCGGTACGGGTGCCCTGGACCTGCTCGTCCAGCATCCTGGCCATGGCCGCCGCCATGTCCTCCACCGGCTGGCGCACGGTGGTCAGCGGCGGCCGGCACGTCACGGCGACGCTCGAGTCGTCGAACCCGACGACGGCGACGTCCTCCGGTATGCGCCTGCCCAGTTCCCGCAGGACTTGGCAGGCGCCCTGGGCCATCAGGTCGTTGGCCGCGAACACGCCGTCCACCGCGGGGTGGTCCCGCAGCAGCGCGGCCATGGCCGTCGCCCCGCTGTCCAGCGTGAAGACGCCCTCGGCCACGGGAGGGCTGTCGTGCCCGGCGCGGGCCAGGGCGTCGCGGAATCCGGCGAGGCGTTCCCGGCCGGCCCTGAGGTCCGGCGGAGCGCCGATCGCCGCGATACGGCGGCAGCCGCGAGCCAGGAGGTGTTCTCCGGCCAGGCGTCCCCCCGCGTAGTGGTCCAGATCGACGCACCCGACCGGTGCCGTCCGGGCGGAACGCGCGAACAGCACCGTGGGGACGCGGGCGGAGAGGAGCATGTCCGGCAGAGGGTCGTCCGGTTGCACGGAGACCACCAGCGCGCCGTCCGCACTGCCCTGCCCCACGTAGTCGACCACCTGCTTCCTGGCCGCCTCCGACTCGGCGAACAGCAGCACCGGTTGCATCGCGCGTGCCCGGAGATACCCCACGACGCCGTTGACGACGCGGCCGAAGAACGGGTCGGCGAACACGCGGCCGGCGAAGGCGTCGCCCGCGCCGGAGACGATGAGGGCCACCGTTCCGGTGCGTCGGGTGACCAGCGTCCTCGCCGCACGGTTCGGTGTGTAGCCGGTCCGTTCGATCGCGCTGCGGACCAGGTCCTGGATGCTGGGATCGACGTTGCGCACGCCGTTCACGACCCGTGACACGGTGGCGCGGGAGACCCCCGCCTCCCGCGCGACATCCTCCAGCGTCGGGGCCTGCCTGTTCATGGGGGGAACTCTAACGCCGGGCACTCCCACGGGCACAGGGCGGCGGGGAGCTTCGGAACGGGGCACCGCGCACCAGGGGGTTCACGTGCCCTCTCCGTGCGTCGCGTGGCCCAGTTCCTCGGACATGGCCCTGGCCGAGCGCAGCAGTTCCGCGGAGAAACCGGCGAGAGCCTTCTCGGTGATGCCGCGTGCCGGCATGACGAGGGTGACGACCAGCGGAAGCGAGTCGCCGGCGGTGAACACCGGGGCCGCGATCGAGGTGACCCCGGGGATCACACCGCCGGAGGTCGTGGCCACACCGTCGCGCAGGACCTCGGACCGGATCTCGTCGACACGCTCCCGCGTCGCAGGGTCCAGCGTCGCCGACTCGAGCTGGACGCGCAGCACGGGTTCGGTGAGCTGTTCGGGCAGATGGGCCAGGAAGGCACCGCCGATCGCGCTGTTCAGCAGCGGCATCGTGGCACCGATGCGGACCGTGATGGGAAGGGCGTGGGCCCCGTACTCCCAGCGCACGACCACAGGTCCGTGATCGCCCCACACGGCCAGGTTGACCGCGTGGGAGGTTCGGTCCCGCAGTCCGGGCAGGTGTTCGCTCACCAGTGCCACCTCGTCCATTCTGCGCAGTGACTCGACACCGAGCCGCCGCATGGCGGGCCCCATGTCGTAGCGCCCGGAACTGGGGGACTGGGCGACGAGACCGACCCGGGCGAGACTGACGAGGTAGCGGTGCGCCTTGCTCGGCTGCATGCCGCTGGCCGCGGCTATCTGCGTCAGGCTCATCGGGCCGCGTCCCTCTTCGAGGGCCTGCAGCACCGTCATCGCCAGTTCGACGGACTGAATGCCCTGCCGCGCCGGTGAGGCGTCGTTGTTCTCGGGCTCGCGGGGACGCTGGGCTGTCACAGAGGCGATCATAGTGACCGGCTCGCCCGGCCACCGGGGTCCACGCGAAGGGCCCGATTCGCGGTCCGGCCCCATGACGACCGTCCGGGGGCGGGCGGGTCCGTGGTGAGCCCCGCGCGTGGACACCGTCCGCGAGGACGGTCAGGGCGTCAGGCGTCCACCCGCACGTCCGGTGAGGCGACGCCGCCGTGCACCGTGCTCAGCAGCTCACCGGCGAGGCCGACCGCCGCGTCGGGGCCGCTCGCGGTGCCGAACACGTAGAAGTCGGGGCGGACCGCGACGGCCGAGCAGCCCAGTTCGGTGAACCAGCCGCGGTAGGTGCCGTCGGTGTCGTGGACGACGGCCGCCCCCGGGTGCGCGGCGGCCCGCTCGCCCGGAACGACGACCCGGACGCCCGCCCGGGCCAGGTCGTCGAGCAGCCGGGAGGTCTCCAGAGCACCCAGCAGTCCCTCGTCGACGAGCAGGTGGAAGCCGCCGCCCACGATCTGGTCCAGGCGATCGCGGCGCGTGCCGTCGTCCACCACGCCCTGTACCGACAGCTGCCCCCGGCCGGCGCCCGAGGTCCGTGCGAGCAGGCCGTCGTCGAGACTCGGGAAGCGCATGGGCTCGGGGGCCCCGGATTCCGCGCGGCGGGCCAGCAGGGTCCGGTCGCGCTCGGCGGCACGCTCCGGGTCCCGCAGGGTCTGGAGGTGGCCGAGTTCGATGCCCTTCTCGGTCACCGCGCGCACATGCGGCTCGCGCTCCGTCTGATAGGTGTCGAGGATGTCGTCCGGGGCGGTTCCGCGCAGGACGAGGTCCAGCTTGAACGCGAGGTTCTGCGCGTCGCGGAAGCCCGAGCACATGCCCTGCCCGAGGAACGGGGGCATCTGGTGCGCCGCGTCGCCCGCCAGCAGGACGCGGCCCCGGCGCCAGTGGTCCGCGACGAGGGACCGGAAGGTGTACGTGGCGACCCGGATGAGGTCGGCGTCGTCCGGGGTGAGATAGGGCGCCACACGCTTCCACACCCGCTGCGGGTCGCGCTCGGTCCCGAAGTCGTCCACCGAGTCGAGCATGAAGCTGAACCGGTGGTGCGCGGGTCCGAGCGAGATGATCGAGGTGGGACTCAGCGGATCACCGAGTTGCAGAGCGAGCGGGACCCGCGTCGGGCGGCGGAAGCGGAAGTCGCACACCATCCACGGCTCGGAGAAGCCGTAGTCGTCCAGCTCGACACCGAGCGCCGACCGCACGAAGCTGTTGCCTCCGTCGCAGCCCAGGACATAGCGCGCGCCGACCGTCCGGCGCCCTTCGGGTCCCTCCACGGTGAGCGTGACGTCGTCCGCGGCCTGTTCCAGCGCGACCACGGTGGTGGAGTGCCGCACGTCCACCTGGGGCATCGACCGGCACACGGCGTCCAGCGCCTCTTCGAGGTCCGGCTGGTACATCATGTTCCATTCCGCCCAGCCGCTGCGTCCGGTCTCGGCGAACCGCTGCTCCATCAGCAGGTCTCCGCGGCCGTTGCGCCACTCGTAGGTGCGCTGGACGCGCACCTTGGGCAGCAGCTCCTCCGCCACGCCGAGGCGTGCGAGCGTGCGCATGGTCTCGTCGTCGAAGCTGGCCGCCCGCGGCAGGTTGTACAGGCCCGCGTACCGCTCGAGCACCAGGACCCGGTGCCCCGCCTGCCCCAGCAGGCCGGCGACCACCATGCCCACCGGCCCGTAGCCCACCACGGCCACGTCCACCGTGGTTCCGTGCGGGACCGGGCCGCCGGCGGCATCCTCCGTACCCGTCATCGGGCACCTCCATCTTCTCGGGCTTTCCGAAGGGTTGACACCGACGGAACGTACGTTTCACCATCGGTGAAGTCAATGCACATAAGTGAAACAGGTAGAGGTTGCGATGCGGACCATCGGTCTTGAGGAACACTTCGTCACACCGGAGCTGGTGGGTCACGGCGCCTCGGCGGCCGCGATCATCGAGCCGGGGAAGTGGCGCGAGGCGTCCCGGCGGCTCCTCGACATCACCGGCGAGCGACTGGCCGAGATGGACGCGGTGGGGCTGGACATGCAGGTGCTGTCCCTCAACTCCCCCGGCATCCAGGCCGAGACGGACGCCGCCGCCGCGGTCGCCCAGGCGACGGCCGTGAACGACCTGCTCGCCGGCGTGGTGGCCGACCACCCCGACCGCTTCGCCGGTTTCGCCGCCCTGCCGCTGCAGGACCCGAAGGCCGCCGCCGACGAGCTGGAGCGCGCCGTCTCCGAGCTGGGGATGCGCGGTGCCCTGGTGAACGCGCACACCCAGGGCCGCTACCTCGACCACCCGGAGCTGCGCGTCGTGTGGGAGCGCGCCGCGGGCCTGGACGTCCCGCTCTACCTGCACCCCGCCAACGGCGTCGACGTCCCGCACGTCATCGAGGGGCACCCGGAGCTCATCGGGCCGATGTGGAGCTGGGGCTCGGAGACCGCCACCCACTTCCTGCGGTGCGTGTTCGGCGGTGTCTTCGACGACTTCCCCGACGCCAGGATGCTGCTGGGCCACATGGGCGAGGGCCTGCCCTACGTGTTGTGGCGGCTGGACTCCCGCTGGGAGTACCACAACCACCACGGTGTCGAGCTGGCCCGGGGCAACCCGTCGGAGTACGTCCGCCACAACCTGTACATCACGACCAGCGGCGTATGCTCGGCCCCGCCGCTGCTGTGCGCGCTGCTCGCCCTGGGCTCGGACCACATCCTCTTCGGCACCGACTACCCCTTCGAGGAGATGGCGGCGGCCACCGAGTTCCTGCGGACGGCCCCGATCAGCGAGGCCGACCGGGCGAAGATCGCCCACGGCAACGCCGAGCGGCTGCTCGGTCTCTGACCGCCGGTCCGCGCCCCGGGTGGCGCCATGTGCGGCCGCGCACCCGGCCCCCTCTCCCCACCGCTCCCCTCCCCCTCCCCTTCTCAAGCAAGGAGTCGCCGACATGACCCGAGAGAACACGGCACGACACTGGATCGACGGCGAGTGGGTCGGTTCCGCGCGGACCTCCGAGAGTGTCGACCCGGCCACGGGCGAAGTGATCGGCACGTACGCGGACGCCGACGCCGGGCTGGGGCAGAGGGCCGTCGACGCGGCGGCCCGCGCCTTCAAGGAGGGCACGTGGCGGCTGGACCCGATGGTGCGGTCCACCGCCCTGAGTCACCTGGCCGACGCGTACGCGGCACGCATGGACGAGGTGATCGGCACTCTGTGTCGGGAGAACGGCAAGCTCCGGCACGAGGCGGGCTTCGAGTCGCACTTCATCCTGCGCGCGCTGCGCTTCGCGGCGGGTCTGGCGATCCAGCCGCACGGCCGGGTCACCGACACCCAGCCGGGCCGTCAGGCCATGTCGATCCGGCAGCCCGTCGGCGTCGCCGGGATCGTGGTGCCGTGGAACTCCCCCGCCTACCTCTGCATCCGCGCGCTGGCCCCGGCCCTCGCGGCGGGCTGCACGGCCGTGGTGAAGATGCCGGGGCAGGCGGCACGGACCGCCGCGCTCATGAGCGAGATCCTCGCCTCCGTCCCCGAACTACCGAAGGGCGTGGTGAACGTCGTCGTCGAGTCCGGCTCCGACGTCGCGCGCCTGCTGGTCGAGTCCCCCCGGGTGCCCGCCATCAGCTTCACCGGCAGCACCGCCACCGGACGGCTCATCGCCCAGGAGGCAGCCGGCCGCTTCAAGCGGGTGGGGCTCGAGCTGGGCGGCAAGACCCCTCACCTGGTCTTCGCCGACGCCGACGTGGAGGCCGCGCTCGCCACCGCCGTCGCGTCGTGCACGGTGTTCGCCGGACAGTTCTGCATGACGGGCAGCAGGGTCCTCGTCCAGCGGGAGATCGCCGACGAGTTCACCGCCGCCCTGGCCCAGCGCCTGGAGAGCGTGCGTCCCGGCCCGGCCTCGGATCCGGCCAGCCAGATCGGCCCCCTGATCGACAAGGCGTCCGTCGCCCGGGTCGACGCCGCCGTGGAGGCGGCGATCGCGGCCGGCGCCAAGCCGATCGTCCGCGGCGGCCCGAGCACCCGCCCCGAGCTGGCGGGCGGCGCTTTCTATCACCCCACCCTGCTCGCGGTCCCCGACTCCTCCCTCCCGATCGTGCAGGAGGAGACCTTCGGCCCGGTGCAGACCGTCCAGGTCTTCGACACCGAGGAGGAGGCCATCGCTCTGGCCAACGACACCGAGTACGGCCTGAGCGCCTGCGTCTGGAGCCGGGACGCGGACCGGCCGGTGCGCGTCGCCCGACAGCTCGACGCCGGCCTCATCTCCATCAACAGCTGGGCGAACCTGACCATCGAGTTCGAGGAGGGCGGCTACAAGTCCAGCGGCGTGGGCCGGCTCGGGGGCCTGGCGTCCATCGAGGACTTCCTGGAGTACAAGCAGATCACCCAGGACTACGTGCCGCAGCACCACTGACGGACGACTCGGCGAGGGCGGGAGCGCGTCCGCGCGGTCCCTCGGAGGCCGGCCCACCGGGGACCGCCCTTGCCGGTCCCGCAGGCCGCGCCGTTGCGGACGGCCCGGCGTCATCGCCCGCGTGAAGCATCCGGAACTCTTGCTGTTATCACATATAGCACCTAGGCTCGCAGGGCCCGACGGCGCCCGGAACGGGGCTTCGGTCCCACGGATTCCGGGGCGGCCGACTCCCCCGCGGGCCGCGCGTCGTCGTTCACCGCGCGCAGTCCCCCTCCTCCGTGCGGCACGCCGGAACCCACCCCTGGCAGGAGGCCACAGATGGCCAAGCAGCGCGACCTTCTGACCTTCGAGGTCGACGGACACACGATCACGGCGCTCACCGCCGGTCCCGCCGAACCGTCCGGCAAACCCCTGATCGCCGCTCTCCACGGCGGCACGTACACGGCGCGGTACTTCGACGTCGCGGGCGCACCCGAGGGGTCGTTCCTCGACGTCGCCGCCGCGCACGGCCACCCGGTGGTGGCCTTCGACCGTCCCGGGTACGGCGGCAGCACCCCGCTGGAGCCGGACGCCAACACGTTCACCCGGCACGCGGAGCTGCTCACCGGCGCCCTGACGCAGGCGGTCGCGCGCCACGCGGCCGACCGCGTCCTCCTCGTCGGGCACTCGATCGGCGGCATGATCGCCCTGATGATCGCCGCCTCCGCTCCCGGCCTTCCCCTGATCGGCGTCTCGGCGACCGGGATGGGGGCCGTCATCCCGAGCGGCGGAGCGGCCGAGGCCCTCGGTTCCCTTCCTCCGGACGAGACCGTGGACCTGCCGTACGAGGAGCGGGACAAGGTGATGTTCGGACCGGCGCACACCTACAGGGCCGAGGGGGTGCGCCAGGCGCACGCCTCCTACGCGCCCGTGCCGGTGAGGGAGTTGGTCCAGGCTCCGGCGTGGCCGAAGGAGCATCTGCGCACCGTCGCCCCCCGGGTCCGCGTCCCCGTGCACAACGCGCTCGCCGAGTTCGACGCCCTGTGGAGCAGCAGCCCGCAGGACGTCGCCCGGTTCGCCGCGCTGTTCACCGCGGCTCCCTTCGTCGACGCGAGCGTCGCCCGCGGCACGGGTCACTGCATCGATCACCACACGCTCGGCCACGCGCTGCACCTGCGGCAGCTCGCGTTCGCCGAGGAGTGTGCGCACTGGGCCGCGACGCGGCAGAGAGCCGAGAACGAGAACTGATGCCCTCCGTGGACAACGCGCACCTCCCGCGGCACGTGCAGGTCCTCATCGCCGGTGGCGGGCCGGTCGGCCTGGCGGCCGCCGTCGAGCTGGGCCGGCGCGGGGTCGACTGCCTGGTCGTCGAGCCGCGCGCCACCGTCTCCCGGGCGCGCCCCCGCTGCAAGACGCTCAACGTGCGCACGATGGAACACCTGCGCCGCTGGGGCCTGGCCGAGCGGCTGCGGGCGCGCGCGCCGCTGCCCGTTTCCTGGTCCCGGGACGTCGTGTTCTGCACCTCGCTGACCGGCAGGGAGCTGTCCCGTTTCTCCGGCGTCCTGGGGCTCGCGCCGGAGGGCGACCGTTTCCCGGAAATCGGCCAGCAGGCACCGCAGTACGTCCTGGAGGAGGTGCTCCGCGAGGCGGTCGAGGAACTCGCCACGTGCCGGCTCGTCCTCGGGTCGAAGGTCGTCGACGTGAGCCAGGACGACGACCTGGTGTCCGTGACCGTCGAGGACGGCGCCGGGGACCTGGGTGTCGTCACCGCCGACTACGTGATCGGCTGCGACGGCCCGCGCAGCGTCGTGCGGGACCGGATCGGCTCCCGCTACCTGGGCGGGGAGGCCCTGCGCCCGAACTTCGGCATGGTCTTCGAGAGCCCCGGCCTGTGGGAGCACGTGCGGCACGGGCCGGCCGTGCAGTACTGGGTCGTCAACCCGGCCGCCCCGGCGCTGGTCGGGCCGCTGGACCGGACGAACACCTGGTGGGCGATCGCCTTCGGTGTCGACCGGGTGACCGGGGAGCGCGAGGCACGGCACATCATCGACGCCGTGGCGGGCAGACCGGTGCGGGCCGAGGTGCTGTCCACCGACCCGTGGACCGCCCGGATGCAGATCGTCGACCGCATGCGCCACGGCAGGGTCTTCCTCGCCGGTGACGCCGCGCACCTCAACCCGCCGTTCGGCGGCCACGGGCTCAACACCGGCATCGGCGACGCCGTCGACCTGGGCTGGAAACTCGCGGCCGTGCTCGCCGGCTGGGGCGGGACGGACGTCCTCGACAGCTACGAGAAGGAGCGCCGCCCCGTCCAGGAACGCGTCATCCACGAGGCGACCGCCAACATGCGCGTGCTCTCCACCGAGTTGCTCGCCGACGACCTCGACGCGGAGGACCGGGCGGGCGCCGAGGCCCGTCGGGCCGCGGGTGCGCGCATCCAGGAGACCAAGAAGGCGGAGTTCCATTCCCTCGACCTGGTCCTCGGACTCCGCATCGCCGCCTCACCGATCGTCCCCGCGGTCCGGGACGGACGGGAGGACGCCGGGTGGACGGGTGCCCGGCTGCCCCACGTGTTCCTCGAGGACGGCCGTTCCCTGTACGACGTGCTCGGTGACCATCTGACGCTGCTCGTCCTCGGACGCGGTGCGTCGGTGACGGCCGTCGAGGAGGCCGCACGCCTGCGGGACGTGCCGCTCACCGTGGTGCGCCTGCCGGAGTCCGTGTCCGCCGGCTACGCCGAACTGCTGGGCGCCCGCCTCGCCCTGGTCCGCCCGGACCAGGTGGTCGGCTGGCTGGGGGACGAGGCCCCCGAGGACGCCCTCGCCCTCGTCGACACGCTGAGAGGCTGCGCGCGCCGGGGCGGGACCCCGGCACCTCACGGATCCTGACCCTCTCCGGACCACCTCCCCGGAACCGCACTCCGACACGTCGACGCGGGTGCCCCGCCGCCCCGTCGTCCGGCGCCCGCGCGCCGACCACCAGACCCCGCCCCGGCCGCGTCCTGTCCGAGGTACCTGCCTCGCGGCCGGGGCGGACCGGTGTCCGCCGCCCGGTCTCCCCCGCTTCGCCCGAGTGCGGCGCACCTGCACGCGGGCGACCGCGCGCCCTCCGGTCGTCCCGCACCACCCGCCGGTGCGGGACGGGGCACCTCCTTCCCCGCACCAGGAACACCTCTGCCGAGGAACCCCTCTCCCGAAAGGAAGCAGCACGCATGAGCGCCAACCGATGGACGAGACGACAGGTCCTGAACACCGCGGCGGGTACGGCCGCGGTCGCCGGCGCGTCCGCACTGATGACGCCCGGCGTCTCCGAGGCGCACGGCGGCAAGCCCGACCCGCACGGCCGGCTGCGGATCATCGCCATCGAGGAAGCCGTCATCCTGCCGGGTCTCATCACCCAGGGCACAGCACTGAACGGCGCGATCCCCTTCAAGCCCGAGGTCACCGCCGAGTGGTTCAAGCGGCTTCCGGACGTCACCGAGTACCGGCTCGCCGACATGGACGCGAACGGCGTCACCATGCAGGTGCTCTCCCTCACCCCGCCCGGGGTGCAGATGCAGCCCGACGCGGCGATCGCCGTACGCGACGCGCAGGTCGCCAACGACGCGCTGGCCGGCATCATCGACGCGCACCCCACCCGGTTCGGCGGGCTCGCCGCGCTGCCCCTCCAGGACCCGCAGGCGGCCGTGCGGGAGGCCCGGCGCGCCATACGCGACCTCAAGATGGCCGGGTTCCTGGTCAACGGCCACACCAACGGCCACTACCTGGACGAGCCGCAGTTCCGGCCCGTGTGGGCCGCGCTGGAGGAACTGGGCGCCGCCCTCTACCTCCACCCCACTCCGGCCCCGACCGGCGAATGGGGACTGCTGAAGGACCGTCCGGAACTGGTCGGCCCCCTCTACAGCTGGGCGGCGGAGACCGGTGGGCACGCCCTGCGCGTCATCCTCGGCGGCGTCTTCGACGACTTCCCGGGCGCCAGACTCATCGTGGGCCACATGGGCGAGTTCCTGCCGTACCAGATCCCCCGCCTCGACGTGCAGATCAAGAACATCAACACCAAGGTGCCGCTGAAGAAGAAGCCCTCCGAGTACCTCACGCAGAACATCGCCATCACCACCTCGGGCGTGATGGACGACACCATGCTCCAGGCCGCCGTCAAGGCGGTGGGCATCGACAACGTGCTCTTCGCCATCGACTACCCCTTCGAGAAGAGCGAACAGGCCGTCGGGTTCCTGCGCAACGCGAGCCTGTCGGCCGGTCACCGCAGGAAGATCGCCCACCGCAACGCCGAACGTCTCCTGAAACTGTGATCACCCCGTCGCCGGGATGACCCCCGCGCCCCGCACCGTGCCGACCACGGTGCGGGGCGTCGTCCGCCGCAGCGGACGGGCCCGGCCGTCCGCCCTCTTGTCATGCACGCAGCCCGTCACAGGAGCATCGCTATAGTTGATATCGACCACCGGACGGCCGAAGCGAGGGATACACCGTGGCGACACCCCGAGGGGCTCTCCAGCCCATCACGTCACGGTCCGTGGTGGAGCAGGCCACCGAGGAACTGCGGCGCGCGATCCTCGCCGGCGACCTGGCCCCCGGTGCGGAGTACTCGCTGCGCGAGCTGGCCGGCATGCTCGACATCAGTTTCATCCCCATCCGCGAGGCGCTGCGCAGTCTGGAGAGCGAGGGCCTGGTCATCATGCGGCCCGGCCGCAGCGCCGTCGTCACCCCGCTCGACCTCGACGACCTGCACGGCATCTACCGCCTCCGGCGCGCCCTGGAACCGGAGATCGCCCGGCGTTCGTGCGGTCTCCTGACGGACGAGGAGCTGGACCTGCTGGAGTCCCGGGCCGTCGACTTCGGCGCCCGGGAACACGGCATGGCCGACATCTACGACGACCACCACGCCTTCCACCTCGCCCTCCTGGCGCCGGCCGCGACCGCCTGGGACATCCGGGTCCTCACCACGCTCTGGCGGGCGGGAGAACGCTACATCCGCATCGGCTTCGGCCGGCTCGACCCCGATCCCACCGAACACGAGCGGCGCGGCAAGGCCCACACGGACCTCGTGGCGGCCTTCCGCACCCGCGACCCCGACGCGGTCGCCGCCGCCGTCGAACAGCACCTCGCCCGCAACGAGAAGATCGCCTTCTCGGCCCTCTCCTGAACACGGCCGCCCCCGGCCCCCGGCGGTGTCCGAACCGGTCGAGCCGGTCGGACACCGCCGGGGGCTTTTTCCGTGCCTGTGACGGGCCCCGGGTCACTGGGCGAGGGGCGCGTCCGCCTCGGCGGGGGCACCGGCCGGCGCGGCGGCGGACGTACGGCGGCCCGACCGCAGCAGTCCGATCAGGAGCGCGCCGAGGAGCGCGGGGACGACGAAGGCGTAGAAGCCGGCCTCGGACGAGCTGATCAGCACGGTGACGGCGGCCACGTAGCTGGGGCCGACGATGGCGCCGACGCGGCCGACGCCGAGGCTGAAGCCCAGCGCGGTGCCGCGCAGCCGCGCCGGGTGGGCGTGGGCGACGTAGATGTTGACGAGCGCCTGGGTGCCGAGCGCACCGAAGCCGGCGACGGCGGAGGCGGCCAGGAGCAGGGGACGGGGCTGCGGCGTGCTCAGGGACATCATGGCGACGGCGGCGAGGAGGAAGCTGACGATCGTGGAGACCTTCAGCAGCCCGCGGTCGGCGACCAGGGCGGCGCCGAGGGTGCCGATGACGGCACCGACGTTGAAGGCGATGGAGAACTCCAGCGAGGAGCTGAGGTCGTACCCGTTGTCGACCATCAGCGTGGGCAGCCAGGTGCTGGCGCCGTAGACGATGACGAGCCCGGAGAACGTGGCCGCCCAGAACAGCAGGGTGGAACGGCGGTACCGCGGCCCGAGCAGCCGGCGGAGCCGGTTGCCGGACTCCTCCGTCTCGGCGGCCGGGGCGGTCTCGGCCCCGACCTCGGCCGGGCGGTCCTGGACCACGGCGGGAACCAGGCGCCACACCACGGGGATCAGGATCAGGGGGATGACGCCGAAGAGGAAGAGGGTGCGGAAGTCCCCCTCGGGCAGCAGGGTGCGGCCGACGACACCGGTGATGATGCCGCCGATGGCCAGTCCCGTCGTGGCGGTGCCCACCTGAAGGGAGTGCCGGGCGGGGTTGGCGGCCTCGCTGACGTACGCGGTGACGAGGGGGATCAGGGCGCCGATGCCCATGCCGGTGAGGAAGCGGGTCGCGCCGAACAGGGCGAGGTCGCCGGCCACGGCGCTCAGCAGCATCGCCAGGGAGAGCCAGGCCAGGCTGATGGTCATGGGCAGGCGACGGCCGTAGAGGTCACCGGCCCAGCCGGCGGCGATGGAGCCCAGGGGCATGCCGAGCGCGGTGAGACTGCCCAGCAGTCCCAGCGTCGACTTGGTGACGTCCCAGCCGGGATGGTGGAGCAGGGAGGGGCCGACCGCACCCAGGACGAAGAGGTCGTACCCCTCGATGCACAGGATGACGAGCCCGAGGGCCACCGCGGGACCGGGGCGGGCCCCGGTCGTGGGTGTGCCGGGGGTGGGATTCATGTCCGTACTCCTCATGGGGGACTGCACGAGTGGGAAGGCCACGGCGAACCGAAGAGGGCGTGGGCGCGCGATCGGGCCGATCGCGGGGGTGGTCCGACGACTCCCGGCCTCGCCGACGGAGGTGGCCGACGGGCGGCGTCCGGGTGGGAGCGGTCGCCGGTGGAGAAGGGAGCGCCCCTGCCGGGGGCATGAGGTGCCACGGCGGGGAGCGTGCCCGAGAGAGCGTGCCCGGTGGCACCGGCAGCGCGGGACACACGGTGCGCCGCGTCGCGAGACGCGTCGCCGGGCGTCACGGACGGCGTGTCCGGCAGCGCACAGGCAGCGGGCAGGGTGCCTTACCCGCCGCGGTCACGCGGCGGGGAACTGGCAGTGATGCTGAGGCTCGCAACGGGCCCATGTCAATGCCCGTGCAGGGAGGACACCGAGGGTTCCGCGCCCTCTTGACGCTCCGCCGCACACCATCGCATGATCAGGGTAATCATCATGCTGATTTGGGGCGAGCGAGGTTCCCTTCGACTCCGTTGTGCTCACCTCAAGGACGTCATCGGACGAGGACCAGGAGGAGTGACCGTGGCAAAGCTCGAGATCATCGTGGCCAGCACGCGCCCCGGCCGTACCGGCCCATTGATCGGAGGCTGGGTGGAGACCATCGCCGTGGAGCACGGCGGCTTCCCCGAAGTGGAGGTGGTCGATCTGGCCGAGGTGAACCTGCCGTTCATGAACGAACCGCTCCACCCGCGTCTCGGCCGGTACACCCACCAGCACACCCTCGACTGGAGCGCCAAGGTCAGCGAGGCGGACGCCTTCGTGTTCGTCATGCCGGAGTACAACTACGGTTACAACGCGGAACTCAAGAACGCCATCGACTACCTGCACAACGAGTGGAAGTACAAGCCCGTCGGCCTGGTCAGCTACGGAGGCGTCTCCGCGGGCACCCGGGCGGCCCAGATGATCAAGCAGGTGGTCACGACCCTCAAGATGACCCCCCTCTTCGAAGCCGTCTCGATTCCCTTCGTCCACGAATTCGTCAAGGACGGTGAACTCACGCCGAATCAGGTCATGACCTCTTCGGCGAAGGCGATGCTCGACGAGCTCACCCGGGTGGCCGCCGCGCTCCGCCCCTTGCGCGAGGCCGACGTTCGGTAGCCCTCAGGCGGACAGCTCCTGCTCGACCCAGATGGTCTTGCCGCTCGGCCCGTACCTGCTTCCCCAGCGGCGGCTGAGCTGTGCCACGAGGAACAGGCCCCGGCCCCCTTCGTCGGTGGTGCGGGCGCGGCGCAGGCGGGGCTGCGTGTTACTGGGGTCGGTGACTTCGCAGAAGAGCACCTCGTCGCGGATCAGGCGCACACCCACCGGCCCGCCCGCGTACCGTACGGCGTTGGTGACGAGTTCGCTGACGATCAGTTCGGTCACGAAGGCGTTGCCCTCCAGCCCCCATTCGGCGAGCTTGCCGGTCGCCGCTCCCCTGGCCGAGGCCACCGCCGCGGGATCGGCCGGGAACTCCCAGCAAGCGACATCGGCCGCGTCGAGCGCGGAGGTACGTGCGAGCAGCAGTGCCGCGTCGTCGCGCAGCGGGGGCCCCTCGACGTCCGCCATGAGGGTCCGGGCCAGCGAGGGAAGGTCGCCTCCGGAACGCTGGAGTCGCGCCAGCCGGTCCGCGAGGTCACGCGTGGCGTCGTCGATGTCGGTCCCGTACCGCTGGAGCAGGCCGTCCGTGTACAGGGCGAGGAGACTGCCCGGCGGCACGTCGACGGTCCTGGCCTCGAACGGCAGGCCGCCCACGCCGAGCGGCGGCCCCGGGTGGACGGCGACCGACCGGGCGGGTCCGCCCGGCACCGCCATGATCAGCGGCGGGTGACCCGCCGCGGCGACCGTACAGCGGCGGGTGACCGGATCGTGCACGGCCACCAGACAGGTGGCGCCGACCGCGTCGCGATGCGCGGGATCCGCCTCGTCCGCCAGCCGGATCACCAAGTCGTCGAGACGCGTGAGCAGTTCGTCGGGGGCCAGTTCCAGATCCGCCAGTGTCTGCACGGCGGTACGCAGTCGTCCCATCGTGGCGGTGGCGTGGAGACCGCGGCCGGTCACGTCTCCGACGACGAGTGCGGTCCGGAGGGACGGGAGTTCGATCGCGTCGAACCAGTCCCCGGCGATCTCGGCGCCGCCCGCCGCCGGCACGTAGGCGCTCGTGGTCTCCATGACCCGGGTGGACGTGGCCGTCTGGGGCAGCAGACGTCTCTGGAGGGTGACGGCGGCGCGGTGCTCCCGGGTGTAGCGACGGCAGTTGTCCACGCCGAGAGCCGCGTGCGCGGCGACCTCGGTCAGCAGGGCCGCGTCCTCGTCGTCGAAGGGCTCGGGCCGGTCCGCGCGCCAGACGGCCACGTCGCCCAGCACCAGGCCGCGCGCGAAGAGCGGGGCGACGGCCATGGAGTGACCGCCTTCGGGTGCCGCGAGCCGTACCCGGGCCTGATCGGCCAGGCCCCGTTCCAGGGCGGCCCTGTCGACCACGATCGTGCGGCCTTCCTGGAGACCGCGCACCATCGGCAGGTCCGGGAGGGGCGGAACGGCGCCGCCGGGCTGGAGGAGTTCCCGCGGCCATGAACCGTTCGCGGAACACACCGCCGCCCTGCGCAGATGGAGGTCGCCTCCGCCGAAGGTCTTCGGCGGCTCGTCCCCCGTGAGGACGGCGTCGGCGAGATCGACCCACGCGTAGTCGGCGAAGTCGAGAACCAGCATGTCGACGATCTCCTGCGCCGTCCTCCTGACGTCGAGCGTGCCCCCGATCTCAGCCGACGCCCGATGGCGCAGCTCGCGCCGGCGAGCCGCTCGCCAGTGCTCCGTGGCATCGGTGAGCAGGACCGCGACGCCCGTGGGCCGACCGTCCCTGTCTTCCGTCCGTACGGCCGACACGGACCAGGACCAGTCCCCGTACGGCGGCTGTATCGCCCTCACCCGCTGGTCGCGACCGGCGAAGGCCTCGCCGGTCTCCAGGACACCGCGCAAGGCCGCTTCCGCGACGGCGGCATCGGACGGGCGCATCACGTCGGAGAGCCGGCTCCCCGCGGGGAGCGGCGGCCCGGGGAACCCGCCATGTGCGATGTTGGTCCGCACGACGGCCAGCTCCGTGTCCCTCAGGACGAAGCCGATCCGGTCCTGGGAGAGCAACGCCCGTGACAGGGCCTCCGCCCGCTCGGTCGCGGACGCCCGGTCGGCGGTGACGGCGAGGATCAACACCTGGGTGCTCCCCCGCAGCCGCTCGACGCGGTAACAAACGCTGACGGGCCGCCCGGAGCGACGCCGCAGCGCGACCGTGCCGCTGTCCGGCACGGTGCCCGCAGCAAGGGGTCCGGGCCCGTCCAGCAGCCTCAGGACGGAACGGCCCAGTACCTCCGAAGCCGGCCGTTCCAGGAGATCCTCGGCAACGCGGGACCACCCGACCACGACACCGCGACGATCGACCAGTGCGGCCGCCACATCGGCCGGCTGACCGCCACTGCCCGCATCGCTCGCCCTCATGGCGTCGTCACCGCCTCTCGCACCGGGCCGGTGATCCCATCATGTCCCGGCGGCGGAACCCTCGCCTTCCAGCGGCCGGTTCCCGTCGGCGTCTGACGGCCGGTCACCGAAGGAAGCCGGAGGGTTGCTGTTATCACATATAGCGGCTACGGTCGGTCCGTCCTGCCGGCCTCCGGTCGACCCTGCCGAGGCTGCCGGGACCGCGCCCGACAGCGCCGCTGCTGGACTGTCCGCCCGTGCCGCGCCGACTCCGCGCGGCCGACAGTCGCGGGCCCCGCCACACCGCGGACCGGCCGACACCCCCGCCACCCCGCCTCCGGGCATGGACGCTCCGCCTTCCGCGCCCACCCGACAGAAAGGCACAACGATGTGCATCAGCCACCGAAACCGACGTGACTTCCTCAAGACGGCCGCGGCAGCCGGCGTCGCCGTCGCCGGCGCGCAGGCGCTGGTGGCGCCCGGCACCGCCGGCGCCCGGGAACACACCGCCGCCATCGGCGACAAGGTCGCGTTGACCGATGTCCGGGTCTTCGACGGCAGTGAACTGACCGCACCGCGCACCGTGGTCATCGAGAACGGGCGGATCGGTGTCAGCGCCTTCGGCGCGCGCAGGATCGACGGCGAGGGTGCCGTCCTGCTTCCCGGACTGATCGACGCCCACATCCACCTGCGGGACGTGACCACCCTGCGGCAACTGGCCGGTTCCGGCGTGACGACCGGTCTGGACATGGCCTGCTTCCCGCCCTCGGCCGTCGACCCGCTGCGCGAACTGCCCGGCCTGACCGACATCCGCAGCGCGGGTACTCCGGCGGTGGCGCCCGGAAGCCCCCAGAGCCAACTGCCGGCCTTCCCGGCGGACGCGGTCCTGACCGGGCCGGACCAGGCCTCCCGGTTCGTACGCGCCCGGATCGCCGAAGGGTCCGACTACATCAAGGTCATCATCGATGAACCGGGCCTGGCACCGGAGACCGTCCAGGCCGTGACGACGGCGGCGCACTCCTTCGGCAAGCTCGTCATGGCCCACGCGACCACCACGGCCGGCGTGGAGCGGGCGCTGGACGCGGGCGTCGACATGATCCACCACGTACCTCTCGACAGCCCCCTGCCCGCCGGGGTGGCGGCACGGTACACCGCCACCGGCACCGTCGCCGTGCCCACCCTGACCATGATGGAGGGCTTCGCCGGTCTCGGCATACCCGGCATGGATTACGCGGCCGCCGAGGGCAGCGTCGCCGCGCTGCGCGGGGCCGGCGCCCGGATCCTGGCGGGCACGGACGCCAACAGCACTCCAGGGATCCCGGTGCAGCCGCCGTTCGGTACCAGCCTCCACCACGAACTGGAGCTGCTGGTCCGCGCGGGCCTCACCCCCCGGGAGGCCCTGCGGGCCGCGACCGGCCTGCCCGCCCAGTCCTTCGGGCTGCGGGACCGCGGCGTCATCCGCCCCGGATACCGCGCCGACCTCCTCCTGGTCGACGGCGACCCGCTCGCCGACATCACCGCGACCCGCGCCCTCCGGCGCGTCTGGGTCGGCGGCGTGGAGTACTCCCCCGCCGCCTGACCGGGCTCCCCGTACCACCGCGACCGGCGCGCGCCTCCCGGCCGGACAGCCGGCCGGGAGACGGTGACCGGGGCGCGGCACCGCACAGGACACCCGGGGGGCGGCCGTGGAAGGCCGAGCCGGCACGCCGCCGCCGGGCACAGCAAGGGTCACCGAGCGCCTGCGGGCGCTCCCCGTTCCTCCACCGAAGAAGTGGCGCCATGACTTTCCCAGCCCCGACCGAATCCGTGCGCCGGCCGAGAGGGGTCCCCGCCCTGCTCGCGGCCCTCGGACTGACGATGACCGCGGCCCTCGGCTGCTCGGCATCCGCAGAGACCGAGGAGGCGGACGACAGTACCGTACGGGTGGCACTCGTCGACGCGGCACCACCGAGCCTGCCCCTGCTCGCGGAGAAGAACGGCGACTTCACCGCCCAGGGCCTCGACGTGTCGATCTCCTCGCTGCCGAGCACGCACATCACGTCCTTCGCCTCCTCGCTCGGCGGGAAGTACGACATCGCCTGGGGCACACCCGCCGACGTCATCGCGGCGGCCTCGCGGGGCCAGGACATCACGGTGATCGCCGGAGCGTACGTCGACAGCGACGAGCGCCCGCAGGCCCAGATGTACGCCGCCGAGTCGGGCACGGTCGACTCGGCGACGGACCTCAGCGGCAAGCGGCTGGCGGTGCCGTCCCTGTCCGGCACGCTGTTCCTGGCAGTGCTGACCTCGCTGAACAGGGCGGGCGTGGACATCGACGGCGTCCAGCTGCTCGAGGTGCCCTTCTCCGACATGCTCCGCGCACTCGACGCCGGCCAGGTCGACGCCGTCGCGACGGTCCAGCCGTACATGGGCGCGGTCCAGGCCGCCGGCCACCGTCCGCTCGGCGACCCTTTCCTGTCGGTCGACTCCCCCGCCGTCGCCGGAATGTGGATCGCGGACCGCGCATGGGCGGAGAAGAACCCTGGAACGATCTCCTCCTTCGTCGCGGCCCTCGACTCCGCCGACTGGTGGGCCTCGTCCCACGAACGGGAGGCGCGGGCCTTCCTGTCGTCCGCGCTGGGGACACCGCGCCGGACGGCGGCAACCGCTCCGCTGCCCGACTGGGACAGCTCGATCTCGCCAGAGGCACTGACGCCGTGGATAGAGGCCGTCGCGTCCTCGGGACAGGTCCACGGCACCCTGCCGAAGGCCGAGGACCTCGTGTCGGTGTCCGAAGAGGACTGACCGCGTGCCGTACGGGGGCCGTCGCCGAACCGTCGGCCCCCGTACGGCGGTTCACTGGGTGAGGTCGAGTGCGGCGCCGACGATGCTGTCGGTGTCGATCCCGTGGTGGCGGTAGACCTCGTCCAGGGAGCCCGACTGGCCGAAGCGGGTGACGCCCAGCCTGCGGATCGGCACGCGGTGGAGGGTGGCGAGGAAGGCGAGGGTGTGCGGGTGTCCGTCCAGGACGGTGACCAGCGGGGTGGCCCGCTCCGCGGGGAAGACCTGGTCCAGGATCCAGTCGGGCGCCTCGCCGTGCCCGACGCGGGCGTCGAGGGCCCGGTAGAGCAGTCCCGGGCTGGTCACGCACACGACGTCCGCCGGGATGCCGAGGTGCTGGAGGCGGTCCGCCGCGGCCAGGGCCTCCGTCACCACGGCTCCCATGGCGGCGATGGTGACCCGGGCGTCGGCCTGTCGGCGCAGCGGGTAGGCGCCGGCGACGACCTGGCGGCGGCGGCGTTCGCGGGCCGCCGGGTCGGTGGGGACCCGGGCGAGGGTCTGGTCGACGGGGCGGGTGGACAGCCTCAGGTAGGCGGAGCCGCCGTCCGGCCTGCCGAGGCGGGACAGGGCGGCCAGCAGCGTCCACTCGGTGTCCAGGGCGAACGCCGGCTCCCAGGTCGTGCAGCCGGGCTGCTCGATACCGAGAGAAGGCGTGGTGATGGACTGGTGGGCACCGCCCTCGGGCGCCAGGGTGACGCCGGACGGGGTTCCGACCAGGATCGACTGGCCGCCGGCGTACATGCCGAACGACCAGGGTTCCAGGGCGCGTTGCACGAAGGGGTCGTACATCACGCCGATGGGCAGCAGCGGCTCGCCCCAGCGGCTCCAGGTCGCGCCCAGCTCTCCGAGGAGGCCGACCAGGTTGGTCTCGGCGATGCCCAGTTCGATGTGCTGTCCGGTCGGCCGCTCCCGCCAGTGCAGGATGGTCTCCGCGTCGTCGGCGAACCAGTCCACGCGCTCGGTGGGCGACCAGACGCCGACCTTGTTGACCCAGCCGCCCAGGTTGGTCGACGAGCTGACGTCGGGGCTGACCGTCACCACCCGCCGGGCCGCCTCGGGTGCGCTGCGGGTCAGGTCGAGCAGCACCCGGCCCAGGGCGGCCTGGGTCGTCGCGACGCCTGTCGGGGTACGGCCGATGTCCGTGGGAAGCGCCGGCGGGCGCGCCTCGGGGACGGTGTCCCGGCGCAGCCGCGCCGCGGTCTGCGCGCACAGGCGGGCCGCCGCCGAGTCGGCGGCGAAACCCTCCCAGGGGTGGTCGGGATCGGCGCCCACCTCGTCCGCCAGCTCCCGCATCTGCTCTTCCGTCAGCAGGGAGGAGTGGTTCTGCGGGTGTCCCTGGGTGGGCAGGCCGTGACCCTTGATGGTGTACGCGAAAATCACGGTGGGCCGGTCGTCGTCCACCTCGGACAGCGCGGTGTCGAGGGCGGACAGGTCGTGACCGCCCAGATTGCGGACCGCCTCCATCAGGGTCGCGTCGTCCGTCTCCGCGAGCAGCTCGGTGATCGTCGGGGCTTCGGGGCCGGTGCCGGGCAGCCGGTCACGCAACTCGTCGGCCGAGCAGCGCAGCAGGCGCTGGTACTCGGGGTTGGACATGTCGTCGATGCGGGCACGCAGAGCGTGTCCGCCGGGGCGCGCGAACAGCTTCTCCAGGAGGGTGCCGTACTTGAGGGTGAGCACCTGCCATCCGGCCGCGGCGAACATGCCGTGCAGGCGCCCGGCGGCCATGTTCGGCACGACGCGGTCCAGGGACTGCCGGTTCAGGTCGACGATCCAGACCAGTTCGCCGAGTTCGGCGACCTGGGGGTCCATCAGGGCCTCCCACACCGCGCCCTCGTCCAGCTCCGCGTCTCCGACGAGCGCGTACTGCCGGCCCTTGAAGCCGCCGTCGCCGCTCTTGTCCGCGTAGCGGCGGGCCAGGGCTCCCCAGATCGTCGCGGTGGCGCCGATGCCCACCGACCCGGTGGAGTAGTCGACCGGGTCGGGGTCCTTGGACCGGCTCGGGTAGCTCTGGAGACCGCCGAAGGCGCGCAACGTGGGCAGGTAGGAGGCGTCCAGTTCACCGAGCAGGTGGTTGACGGCGTGCAGGACCGGCGAGGCGTGCGGCTTGACCGAGACCCGGTCCTCGGGGCGCAGATGACGGAACCACAGGGTCGTCATGATCGACACCATCGAGGCGCACGAGGCCTGGTGGCCGCCGACCTTGAGGCCCGACGGGTTGGGGCGCACCCGGTTGGCGTGGTGCACGATCGCACTGGACAGCCACAGCACGCGGTCCTCGATCTCGTGCAGCACGTCGAGGGCGGCGGCCGGGGTCCGCCGGGGGGCGGCTGGTGCGGTGGTCATGGCGGAACGGTCTCCTCGCGCTCGGCACACCCGGCGCGCGGACCCGCGGCCGACGGTGACTTGGGACGAACCACGGCGGCGTGAAGAGCGCGCCGGGGGGCGCCCCGGCGCACATCGGGCCGGCTCACGACCGGATCACGGTCGGCGGCGTGCTGCCAGGGGCGGATCCTGCAGACGAGGAGACCACCCGGTCAGGACGGTGCACAAGAACCCACGAGGAAATGACGCAGAATGCCCAATCATCCGCCCTCTCGACCCCGGAAGGTGCGCACCGTGCCCAACTCCGAGCGGATCCACCCCACCGACGCACGCCTGCTCCTGGCACTCTCCTCCCGTCCCCGGGCCACCACGGTGGCGCTCGCCGAGGCGAGCGGACTGAGCCGCAACACCGTCCAGGCCCGCCTGACGGCACTGGACCGCACCGGTGCCGTGGGCTCCTTCGAGCGCCGCGTCGACCCCGCGGCCCTCGGTTATCCCCTCGGCGCGTTCGTGACCACCCAGGTCACCCAGCGCAGGCTGGACGAGGTCGCGCACGCGCTCGCGGCGATTCCCGAGGTCCTCGAGGTGTACGGACTGACCGGTGACACCGACCTGCTGGTCCACGTGGTCGCGGCCGACGCCGAGGACCTGTACCGCGTGGCCGGCCACATCCTCGATGTTCCCGGGGTGGAACGCACCAGTACCGCACTCGTCATGCGCCGGCTGGTCCCCTACCGGCTCGCCCCGCTGCTGCACCGAGCCGCCGCCGGCTGATCACGGACCACCGGACGACCCGGCCGACGCCGGATCCGGAGGCCACCGGCACGGACGCCCGAGTCCGCCCGCCGCTCGACCGGAAATTCGCCGGCCCCGGCTCCTTGCTGTTATCACATATAGCGCCTTACTGTATGAGCAGCACCCGGCCGATGGCCCCGCCTCGTGGACACCCACAGCCCCGACGGCCTCACCGACGTCACCCCGGCCGACGAATCCGGCAGGCCCCCGCGGTCACCTTGCCCGCCGTCAGCCACAAGGGGTACGGCAAGGCACTGCTCGGCCCGGACGACCGGCCGGGGGCCGCCCCGTCCCAGGAACACAGGAGCAGTTCCGTGCGTATCGCCAACCTCTCCGGCCGTCTGGTCCTCGTCGTCGACGGTCTCGCCGTCGACGTCGAGGAGGCCAGCGGTGGCCGCTTCACCGCGGACCCGCAGGCCGTCTACGAGCGGTGGAAGGAATTCCGTCAGTGGGCCGCGCAGGCCCGTCTGCCCGAAGGAAGCCCCTTCGATCCCGCCGCTCTGGGCGCTCCCGTACCCGCCCCGCGGCAGATCGTCGCCGCCGGCCTGAACTACCGCGACCATGCGGCCGAGTCCGGGTTCGCCCTGCCCGAGACGATGCCGCCGGTCTTCACCAAGTTCGCCACCAGCATCACCGGCCCCGTCACCGAGGTCGCCCTGCCGCCCGGCGGCCACACCGACTGGGAGATCGAACTCGTCGCCGTCATCGGCACCCGCGCCCATCGGATCTCCGCGGAAGCCGCCTGGGACCACGTCGCCGGGCTGACCGTGGGCCAGGACATCTCCGAGCGCATCACGCAACTGGAGGGTCCCGCACCGCAGTTCAGCCTCGGCAAGTCCTTCCCGGGCTTCGCCCCCATCGGGCCGTGGCTGGTCACCCCGGACGCGTTCGACAACCCCGACGACCTGGGGCTGCGCTGCACCGTGAACGGCGAGGAGGTCCAGAAGAGCCGCACCGGCGACCTGATCTTCTCCGTACCCGAGCTGATCGCCCGCCTGTCCTCGGTGATCCCCCTGCTGCCCGGCGACGTCGTCTTCACCGGAACCCCGGCCGGCGTCGGTCTGGGCCGTGACCCGCAGCGCTGGCTCGCCCCCGGTGACGAGCTGGTCAGCGCCATCGAGGGCATCGGCGAACTGCGCCAGACCTTCGTCGCACGGACCTGACCCCCGGCGGCCACGCTCCCGCGAGGCCGTCCGCGCATCCCGCACGCGACCCGAACCGGGCGTGCGGGCGCACCACCGGCCCGCCGACCGGCCGGTGACAGCCCATCGCGGGTGGACGCCCGCAGGCTCGATCGAGGAGGATCGAATGTCCGCCACACCGAAGTTCGCCCACGTCGTGTTCCAGACCAGCAACCCCGACGGCATGCGGGACTGGTACTGCGCCGTTCTCGACGGACACGTGGTGTTCCAGAACGAAGGCCTGTGCTTCATCACCTATGACGAGGAGCACCACCGCGTCGCCCTGCTCACGCCGCCGGTCGCCCTGGACCGCAAGACGCCCACGACGGCCGCGGCCCACCACGTGGCGTACACCTTCGACCACCTCGACGACCTCCTCGCCCGCTACGAGCTGCTGCGCGACAAGGGCATCACCCCGGCGGTGTGCATCGCCCACGGCGTCACCACGTCCATGTACTACCAGGACCCGGACGGCAGCTTCGTCGAGATGCAGATCGACGTCTTCACCGACCCCGACGAGGCGACCGCCTACATGAGGGGACCGGAGTACAGCGCCGACGCCGTCGGCCCCGCCTTCGACCCCGAGGCCATGCTCGTCGCCCGCCGTTCCGGAGCGGCCGTCGAGGACCTGATCCACCGGTCCTGGGCCCTGAAGGCCGACCTGCCCGACCCGATGTCGGTCCTCACCGGGGCCGTCTGAGCACCGAGCGGGGCCCGTACACACCACCAGGGGTGCCGGGACGTCACCGGCACCCCGTCGGCGCGCCGCCGCCCGGCGGCCCGAGGCCGGTCGCCCCGCCCGGCCTCGCGCCCGTATCCACCGTCTGGGGGACCCCTTGAGCGCATCCAGTGACCACGCCGACTGCTTCATGTGCGGCCTGGAACAGAACGAAGATTCCGCCGTCGTTTTCCGTGACCCCCTGTGGTCGGGGGAAGTGGTGCCCGGCTACGACGTACCCGGCTGGTTCGTCCTGCGGGCCCGTCGGCACGCCGAGCGCATCACCGGGCTCGACGAGGCCGAGCTGGCCTCGTTCGCCCGCCGCACACGTGACCTGGTCGCGGCGGTGACCGAGGTGACCGGCGCGCCCGCGACGTACCTGATGGTCTTCGGGGAGAACCATCCGCACTTCCACGTGCTCGTCACGGCTCGCGGTGAACACGTTCCCGCGGGCCGGCGCAACGGGAACATCCTCCGGCTCCGGACCGAGCACGCCGACCCGGAGGCCGCCGCCCGTCTGGTGCCGGCGGTGCGCCGCGCCTACGAGCGCCTCGCCGGCGAGGGCGCGTACCCGCAGTCGGCCTGAGCGCCGAAGAACGAGCAGGTCCCGGCCGTCAGGGGGCCGGGACCTGCTCCACGCCCGCGCACCAGATGTGGCGCAGGGCGCGGGTGGCCCGGATGTCGGCCAGCGGGTCCCCGTCGACCAGGAGCAGGTCGGCGCGGAGCCCGGGGGCGACGGACCCACGGTCGTCGAGGCCGAAGTGCCGGGCGGGCAGGACGGTGGCGGAGCGCAGGGCCTCGGCCGGGGTGAGGCCGGCCGCGACGAGGAGTCCGAGTTCCCGGTGGATGCTCGCGCCGTGCTCGACCTGGAAGGGGGCCCCGGACCGGGTGCCGGCGTCGGTGCCGGCCAGGATCGGCACACCGGCGTCGCGCAGCGCGGCCACGCTCCGCACGGCGTTGCGGTAGGCGGGCGCGACACCCCTCGCCGCCGCCGTGCCCTCCGCCATGGTGAGGGTGGGAATGCAGGCCTGGCCCTGAGCCGCCATGCGCGCGGCTTCGGCTGCGTCCAGCGGCCGGTCCAGGGGGATGTGGGTGATGAAGTCGGCGCCCGCGTCGAGGGCCATGAGATACGCGCCCGTGGTCGCGGCGTGCACGACGGTCTTCCTGCCGTGCGTGCGGGCCGCGGCCACCAGCGTGTCCAGGGTCTCCCGGTCGGGACCGCCCTCACCGGGTGCCTCGGCCACGATCTTGATGTAGTCGGCCCCCGCCGACACCTGGGCCGCCACGAACTCACCGGCCTGGCGCGGTCCGCGCACCACGGCGTCCCCGGACATGCCGGGGACACGGGCGTGGGGGCCGCCGTCGCCGACGGCCGGCGTACCGGCGCTGCGGATGTCGGTCAGGTGCGGTACCCGGCGCAGGGGGGCCGGCAGTCGTGGTGGCCAGGTGGCCATGTCCAGGGCGGTCGTGACGCCGTGGGAGGCCAGGGCCGCCAGCGTGTCCGCTCCGTGCAGGTGCACGTGGGCGTCGATGAGGCCGGGCAGCAGGGTCGTTCCGGTGCCGTCCACCAGCCGGGCGCCCGAGGTGTCGGTGCGGGGTGAGACGACGCCGCCGTCGATGACGACGGTGCGCGGCTCGGTCAGCCCTCGTCCGTCGAAGACGCGGACGTGCAGCAGGGCCGTCCTGGCCGGACCGGGCACGACGGGTGCGGTTCGGGTCACCGGGGTTCTCCTGTACGCGTACGAGCGTGGATCGGGTGGCGTGCGGGTACTGAGCACGCCGCTCCGCCCGGTGTCACCGGGCGGAGCGGCGGGTTCGTCCGGCGACGGCCGGTGGTGCGGTGGCGGCTCATGGCCGCCCCGGCCGCGAGGCAGGGCAGCCTCGGACAGGTCGCGGCCGGGGCGGGATCCGGGGCGGTCCGAGGACGCGCCGGCCGGTTCCGCCGGCCCGGTGGCTGTCCGGGATCACGGGCCGGCGGAAGTTCGGCTCACCCCGGCAGGGCGTCCCGGGGAACGTGCACCGGTGCCGCGGTGGCGGCGGCGACCTGGTCCGGGGTGACGCCGGGGGCCGTCTCCACCAGGACGATTCCGCCGTCGACGACGTCGAGGACGGCGAGGTCGGTGATGATCCGGTGGACACAGGCGCGCCCGGTCAGCGGGAGGGTGCACTCTTCGACGATCTTCGGGCTGCCGTCCTTGGCGGTGTGTTCCATGAGGACGATGACGCGGCGGGCACCGTGGACGAGGTCCATCGCCCCGCCCATGCCCTTGATCATTTTTCCGGGGATCATCCAGTTGGCCAGGTCGCCGTTCGCGGAGACCTGCATGGCGCCGAGGACGGCGGTGTCGATGTGGCCGCCGCGGATCATGCCGAAGGACAGCGCGGAGTCGAAGAAGGCGGCACCGGGCAGGACGGTGACGGTCTCCTTGCCCGCGTTGATCAGGTCCGGGTCCACCGCGTCCTCGGCCGGGTAGGGGCCGGTGCCCAGGATGCCGTTCTCCGACTGGAGCACCACGTGCACGCCCTCCGGTACGTAGCCGGGTACGAGGGTGGGCAGTCCGATGCCCAGGTTGACGTAGTCGCCGTCGCCGAGCTCGGCTGCCGCCCGGGCGGCCATCTCGTTGCGGGTCCAGGCCATCAGGCGGTCACCGTCCCTCGTGCCGGAGGCGCGGACATCGTGCGCCGTTCGATCTGCTTGTCAGCCGCCTCGCGCGGGGTCAGGGCGACGACGCGCTGGACGAACACACCGGGCAGGTGGATCTCGTCCGGGCTCAACACGCCCGGCTCGACCAGTTCCTCGACCTCGGCGACGGTCACGCGGCCCGCCATGGCGGCCAGGGGGTTGAAGTTGCGGGCGGACTTGTCGAAGACGAGGTTGCCGTGCCGGTCCCCGCGCGCCGCCCGCACCAGTGCGAAGTCGCAGGTGATGGCCTCCTCCAGCACGTACTCGCCGTCGCCGAAGGTGCGGGTCTCCTTCGCCGGGGAGGCGATGGCGACGGAGCCGTCGGCGCGGTGGCGCCAGGGGATGCCGCCGTCGGCGAGCGGGGTGCCGACACCGGCGGGGGTGTAGAAGGCGGGGATGCCGCAGCCGCCTGCGCGCAGGCGTTCGGCGAGGGTGCCCTGGGGGACGAGTTCGACCTCCAGCTCGCCGGACAGGTACTGGCGGGCGAACTCCTTGTTCTCGCCGACGTAGGAGCCGGTGACGCGGGCGATGCGGCCGGCACCGAGCAGGACGCCCAGACCGTGGTCGTCGGTCCCGCAGTTGTTGGACACCACCCGCAGCGAGCTCGCGCCCTGCACGTACAGGGCCTGGATGAGGGTGCTGGGGATGCCGCACAGACCGAAGCCGCCGACGGCGAGGGAGGCGCCGTCGCCGATGTCGGCCACGGCTTCGGCCGCGGAGGGAGATGTCTTGTCCATGAACGTCCTTCGGAGATCTCGCGAGGGGCGGGCACTTCGCGGGGTGACGCCGCCCGGCGTCCGGGCCGTGCGGCAGCGGTGGCAGGGCCCGGACGCCGGGCGTGCTCCCGGCTCGTGACGGACCTGGCTCGACGGCGGACGGACCGTGCGGTGGTCCGTCCGCCGCGGTCGGGAGCCGCGTTCGTGCCCCTGGTGCGGAACGCGGGTGCCTACAGTTCGGCGACGGCCGTCAGCGGTCCGGGCACCGGGGTGCGGTCGGCGGTGGCGGCGGGCCGCTGCAGCTGCTCGCGCAGCTGGCCGACCAGTTCCCGCAGGCCCGGTCCGTCCATGGCGGCGCCGAACAGGTAGAAGTCGGGCCGGACCACGGCGGCGACGTGTCCGTGCTCGCGCAGGTGGGGCAGGTAGCCGCCGGGCGCGTCGAGGTAGCCGCCGGGCGGGGCGCTGTCGGTGTACAGCGGAACGAGGGCCGCGCCGATGCCGGCGAGGAAGTCGCGGTCGGTGGCGTCCAGGGCGTCGAGCGGAGCGGTGCCGTCGGTCAGGACCGTGAAGCCGCCGCCGGTGAGGTCGTCCAGCAGCGCGGTGCGGCCCTGGTGGGTGACCTCGTACTGCGGGGTGAGGTGGCCGACGTCCGGGGCACGCGTGCCGTCGGGAGCGCGCTGGAGGATGCCGTCGCCCAGGACGGGGGGCGGGGTGGGCGGCAGCGCGTGCCGCGGGTCGGCGCCGGTGGCGATCATGCGGGCGTCGCGGGAGGCGGCGGCCTCGGGGTCGAGGACGCAGATGACCTGACCGAGGGCCATGGACATGCCGATGGCGTGCTGGACGTGCTCGCTGCGTTCGGAGGTGTAGGTGTCCAGCAGCGCGGGGTCGGCCCGGCCGTCGAGGACGAGGTCCAGTTTCCAGGCCAGGTTGATGGCGTCGCGCAGTCCGGAGCACATGCCCTGTCCGGCGAACGGCGGCATCTGGTGGGCGGCGTCACCGGCGAGGATCAGCCTGCCCTCGCGCCAGCGGTCCACCCAGCGGGCCTGGAAGGTGTAGACCGTGTGCCGCTCGATGGTGGTGTTCTCCGGGGTGCGCCCCCACGGCTCCAGCAGCCGCCAGGCCGCCTCCGGCGTCCTGAGCTCCTCGACGTTCTCGTGCGGCAGCCGCATGAACTCCCAGCGGCGCCGGCCCGGCCCACCGGAGACGATCGTGGTCGGCCGCTCGGGATCACACAGCTGCCAGTTCTTCGGCGACCACTCCGCCTGGTCGTGGGGGAGCGTGTCGACGACCAGCCAGTCGTAGAAGAAGCCGAGGTCGGTGACGGAGGTGGCCATGGTGGAGCGGACGAAGCTGTTGGCCCCGTCGGCGCCGATGACGTAACGGGCGCGGACCTCGCCGCCGTCGGCACCGCCGATGGTCAGCCGGACGGATTCGCCGCCGGGTTGCAGGTCCACGACCTCGCAGCCGCGGCGGACGGTGACCGTGGCCTGGTTCTCGGCGGCCCCGGCGAGGACGGCCTCCAGCTGGGGCTGGCTGAAGAAGTTGGCGGTGGGCCAGCCGGAGGGACCGTTGCCGGACCAGTCGATGCGCACCAGCGGCTCGCCGGCCGCGTTGCGCCACTCGTAGTGGTCGGGCACGGGGTCGGTGACCGCGCGCACCTCCTCCCCCACTCCCGCGGCCTGGAAGATGCGGAAGACCTCGTGGTCGAAGTGCGCGGCGCGGGGCAGGGGGTAGGGATCGGGCCAGCGCTCCAGGGCGATGACGTCGTACCCCTGTCGGCCCAGCAGCAGGGCCAGCATCTGGCCGACCGGGCCGAAGCCCACGATGGCGACGTCGTGCATCGGAGTGGAGGTGTCTGTCATGGTGGCTCTACCTCGTCGGGCTGTGGGTGCCGGTCATCAGGGCGGCGAGATCGTCGGGGGCGAGGAAGGAGGGCGGGGGCGGCGGGCCCCAGTTGAACAGCCCCTTGGCGCCCTCCAGGACCTCCGGCGTCCACAGCTGGTCGTCGACGATGCAGTCCATGTCGGAGTAGTACTCGCTGAAGTTGCCGGCCGGGTCCTTGAGGTACCAGAAGAAGTTCGAGCCCGCGTGGTGCCGTCCGAGGCCCCAGACGTGCCGCTCGGGATGGTCCTGAAGCATCGCGGCCGCGCCGCGGCCGACCTCGTCGATGTCGTCGACCTGCCAGGAAGAGTGGTGCAGGAAGGTCACCGGCGCGGCCAGCACCAGGATGTTGTGGTGGTCGGTGGAGCAGCGCAGGAACGCCCCGTGTCCCTTGATGTAGTCGGAGGCCTTGAAGCCGAGGCCGTCACGGAAGAACGCGGTCGTGGTGTCGAAGTCGGTGGTGCCGACGACGGCGTGGCCGAGCTTGCGCGGACGGACGCGGTCGGTGCGCAGGACGCCGGCCGCGCGGGCGCCGGTGCGGTCGGGGCGGCCGGGACCGTTGTAGACGGTGGCCGCGACCGGGGCCTGGACCAGACGGGGGGTGACCTCCAGGACGGCGCGTACGGCGGTGGCCTTGTCGTACGCGGTGAGCGTCCCGGCGTCGACGACGGCCTCGGTGCCGAGCCGTTTCAGCCGGGAGGCGGCCGCCGCCAGGTCGTCGGGTGTGTCGACGCCGACGCGGACCTCCACCAGGCGGCGGGTCGGCGCGTGGACGATGCGCAGCTGACGTCCGCCGTCCCGGCTGGCGAACCAGCCGTCGGCTTCCGCGGTGAGGCCGAAGTCGGTGTAGTAGGCGGCGGTCTCGGCGACGTCGGGGACCCCCATGGTGATGGAGGTCAGACGGTGCAGTGCCATGGGGACTCCTTTGTCCGTCGGGCCGGGCGTCAGGCGACGAAGGTCTGGCGCAGCTCGCCGATGCCCTCGATGGTGCTGACGAGTTCGTCACCGGCCGCCAGCCAGCGCTGAGGGTCGCGGCCGAGGCCGACCCCGGCGGGGGTGCCGGTGAAGACGACGTCTCCGGGCAGCAGGGGCAGGACCTCGGACAGCTTGGAGATCAGGGCGGGCACGGAGAAGATCAGGTCGCGGGTGCGGCCCTTCTGCACCTCCTCGCCGTTGATGGCGCAGCGCAGTTCGAGGTCGTCGGGGTTCTCGAACTCGTCCGGCGTGACCAGCCACGGTCCGATGGGGGCGAAACCGGGGTAGGACTTGCCCAGGCTGAACTGCGGGGCGGGGCCGGCCAGTTGCACCACGCGCTCGGAGATGTCCTGCCCGACGGCCAGACCGGCGACGTGCCCCCAGGCGTCGGCCTCGGACACGCCTTCGGCGCGGCGGCCGATGACGGCGACCAGCTCGACCTCCCAGTCGGTGTGGCCGTCCGCCGGCAGCTTCACCTCGGTGACCGGGCCGCTGATACTGGTGACGAACTTGGTGAACACCGGCGGCAGCCCCTCGGGCGCCGCGAACCCGGACTCCGAGGCGTGATCACGGTAGTTGAGACCGATCGCAAGGGTCTGCCTCGGCGCCGGGGCCGGGGAACCCAGGTCGGTCGGCTCGAACCCCGACCCCACGGACAGGTCGGCGACGGCGGCCCAGGCACGGAACTCCTCCCACCGCTCGTAGACGGCCTGCGGGTCCGCGGCGAAGCGGCCACCGCTGGCCTTTTCGACGTCCACAGCACGACCGTCGACAATGAGGGCCAGGCGGCCGGAGAGGTTGGCTATGCGCATGATGTGTCTCCCGGACTGGGGAAGGAGGCGGAACGCCCGAAGCAGCGCCGGTGTGGGCGGTCGCTCGGCTGCCGAAGGACGCGCAGGTGGGGCCTGTCGGCGACAGCGGGACCTTGCTCCCCCATCGGCAATTCAGCATGATGATTACTCCGATGTTGCGCTCCGGTGAACCGTAGCGTCAAGGGATCTCGGCAAAATGAACATGATGAATATGACGGCTTGAGGAGACGATGTGAGTTCCACCCCCGACCACGCTGCACGGCGCGGCGCCCCGGACACGGCTCCGTCCGGCGGCCGCAGTGGCGCCGACCTGCGCCGCGGCGGGCCGGCGGCCGGGGGGCCGCCTTCGGCTCGGCGCGGCCAGGGACCGGACGCACCACCTCGGCAGACGCCGTCGGGGCGTGCCGAGCACGCCGCGGACAGGGTCGCGGAGCTGATCGAGAGCGTGCCGCCCGGCTCCCGGCTGGGCACCAAGGAGGAACTTCGGACCCTGTGCGAGGTGTCCGTGGGAACGTTCAACGAGGCGCTGCGGCTCCTTCAGGCACGGGGCCTGGTCACCGTCAAGCCCGGACCGGGCGGCGGACTGTTCAGTGCCGAACAGTCCCCGATGGTCCGCCTCGGCAACTCCGTCCTGGCCCTGGACGCGAAGGCGAACGACGTCGCCGACGCCGTGCGCATCCGCGACGCCCTCGACCCGCTGCTGATCGAGGACGCCCTCTGGCACGCCTCGCCGGCCGATGTCGCGGGACTGCGCCGTCACATCACCGCCATGGAACACGCCGTGGACGCGGCGGATCCGGTCGCCTTCGTGCACGCCAACTGGCGCCTGCACGCCGCCATCGCCGCGATCAGCCCGAACGCGCTGCTCAGCTCGCTGTACACCCATCTGCTCGAGCTGATCGAGAGCCACACGCTGTCCGTGCTGCCCACGAGCGACCAGCCCCTGAACGAGTACATCGCGCACCGGCACGTACTGCACCGCGACCTGGTCGACGCCCTGGACCGGCGCGACCGCGACGAGGCGCTGCGGCTGATCCACGAGCACAACACCAGTCTTCAGCCCACCGAGGACTCCGCCGCGCACCGTTGAGGCCGCCGGTACGGCCACCGACCGGCTGTCGCCCCCGGCCGGGCGGGCTCAGCCGCGCAGCCACCTCCGGGTCTCGGCGTAGAAGGCCGCCGTGCGCTCGGGCTGGTCGTCGCCGAGCAGGTCGGTGGCCACGGCGTACCCGCGCCGGGCCAGGTGCCAGGCGAGGAGCGCGTACGGCGCGCGGTGGCGGGCGAGGTCCTCGGGGGGAACGGTGATGTGTTCACCCGGGAGGGCGGGGTGGAGGGTGTCGCGCTCGTAGACGCAGTCCAGCGCGACGATGCCCCAGCGGCCGCCGCGTCGTTCGAGGCGGTGGACGATACGGGTGCAGGAGACGAGGTCGGCGGTGACGCCGTCGACGTCGGTCCGTACCTCGATGAGGGCGGGTGTCTCGACGAAGGCGCGGTCGTCCACGATGCGGACGGCGGGCGGGGACAGGCGGTGGACGCTCGCGTCCCCGCGCCCGGACATGGCCTCGGAGGCGTCCACGAACCCCGGCCCGTCCCCTCGGTACCAGCTGAGGGTCACGGTGGAGTCGGGCCAGTAGCAGGCCCGCATCTGGTCCCACCAGCCCCGGTCACGGCCCTGGCGTTCCAGCAGCACGGTCTGGGTGACGACGTCGATGTCCGTCATGGATGTTCCTCTTGTCACGTCACAGGTCCAGGATCAGTGAGCGCCGGGCTTGGCCGCGACGCGTTCCAGGACCGCGTCGAGGTCGGCGCGGGACCACCAGGCGCCGTCGCGCATCACGCCCGCGATCCGGTGCAGGGCGGTGTGGTCCCGCAGCGGGTCCTGGTCCAGGAGCACCAGGTCGGCGGGCAGGCCGGGGAGGACCCGGCCGAAAGCGCCCTCCTCGCCCAGGAACCTGGCCGGCTCCGTCGTCGCCATCCGCAGGATGGTCAGCGGGTCCAGTCCGGCCTCGGCGAGGTGGTCGAACTCGTCGTGGAGGGCGAAGCCGGGGATGATGCCGGCGGCCCCGCACGCGTCGGAACCCGCGACCATCGGGACCCCGGCGTCGGCGAAGGTCTTGGTCATCCGCAGCTGCGCGGCCCAGTGACCGCGCAGGGCTTCGCGGGTGACGTCGGGAAGCCGGGAGAACTTCCTCGCCGACCTGTCCCACGCACGCAACTCCTCGGGGGCCATGTAGCGGCGCCGGGGGTCCGCGGTGTGCTCCGGGGAGTCGCCGAACTGCTGCGTGTGGACCCGGATCAGGGTCGGGCACTGCCAGGTGGTGTGTTCGACGAACAGGGCGGCCAGTTCCTCCGCCTTGTGCTGGTCGTAGGAGCCGTCGGCGAGCTCGTAGGCGTGGGCCTCCGTCTCGGAGGTGCTCGTCGCGGGGTTCACCGCCATGCCTTTGACCAGCTTCATCGCCAGCTTGTCGGCACCGGGGAACTTCACCTTGGGGATCGGCGGGAGCTTCCGGGCGGCGTTGGCGGCGCGGACTTCGGCCTCGCGGGAGGACGCCGCGGCGAACACGGTGACACCCGGGCCGAGGTGTTCGATCGACCACACCCCGCCGCGCGCGGCCTCCCGGGGATCGAGGTCGGGCGGCAGGTGACCGCCCAGCGGGATGCCGAGCCGGTTCGCCTCCTCGAGGGCGGCCAGGAAGGTGGCCCGGGTGGTGGCGCCGGCCTTGATGAAGTCGGCGCCGTCCCGGTGCTGTTCCCGGACGGCCCGCACCGCTCCCTCGACCGTGCTCGCGTTCAGCGGGGTCAGCAGGTCGCCGGCGGTCGCCTTGAGCGCCGGCGCACCGGTCGGCCGGGGCAGCCTGCCCTCGCGCCGGGACTTCAGCAGTGCCCTGCTGCCCGACATCTGGCGGAAGCCGACGACACCGCCTGCGAGCATCAGCGCATAGGTGCCGTCGACGTCCTCCGGGGTGTTCAGGGCATGCAGGTGCATGTCCATGAACGCCGGGACGACGAACCGGCCCCGCCCCTCCACCACGTGCGCGTCGGCCGCCGGCGCACCGGTCGTCGTCACCGACGCGATCCGGCCGCCCTCGACGACCACGTCCCGGCCCGGGGTGCGGCTCCCGTCCAGCGGGTCGACGACGGTGACGTCCCTCACCACCACACGTCCCTTGACCGAGGACGGCTCGACGTACCTGCTCATATGTCACTCCTTGACGTCATCACCGGGGATCGCTGGCCCGCTTCGCGCTGCGCCCCGATCGCCCGTCTCTCCGGTCTTCTGGCAGCTAGCCGACGTTCGTGGTGAACAGACGGCGCGCGTTGCGGGTGGTGAGGTCCCGCCAGGTGCCGCCGGCGGACGGCTGTGCCGCCGCGTCGACGGACCGGACCTGGGCGAGGGCCGTGTCGGCGGGTGTCCAGCAGTAGTCACTGCCGTACAGGAGGCGCTCGGTGCCGAACGCCGCGTCGAGCGCCGGGATCTGGCGCGGGAAGGGCGTTCCGGCCATGTCGTACCAGAGGCGACCCAGCTGTTCCACGGCGCTCGGCGCGTCCCCGGGGCCGCCGCCCAGCAGGGTGCGGAACAGCTCCATGCGGTCGGCGAGCAGCGGCAGCGCTCCCCCGCCGTGGGTCAGGACCCAGCGGATGCGCGGACGGCGGAGGAGGACGCCGCGGAAGAGCAGGTCGCTCGCGGTGCGGGCGGTGTCGAAGAGGAACTCCAGCATCGGCCGCGGCCGGTTCAGGGAGAGGGCCTCGGCGTGGGGCGGCGAGGTGGGGTGGACGAAGACGACGGCGCCGCGGCGGTCGAGGTCCTCCCACAGCGGTTCGAACCGGGGGTCGCCGAGGTAGCGGCCGTGGTGGTTGCTCTCCACCGTCACTCCGTCCGCGCCGAGTTCGTCGAGCGCGTGGGCGGCCTCGGCGAGCGAGCCCTCGACGTCGGGCAGCGGCAGGGAGGCGAAGTGCCCGAACCGCCGCGGGTGCTCGGCGCGGACCCGGGCGCCGAACGCGTTGACCTCCCGCGCGAGGGCGCGGGCCGCGCCGTCGTCCCCGAAGTGCACACCCGGCGAGGACACCGACAGGTAGGACTTCTCGATCCCCGAGCGCTCCATCAGGTCGAGGTGCCGTTCGGCGGTCCACGTGGGCCAGCCGGGCATGCCGTCGGGGTGCTCGATGCCGGCGGACCGGGCCGCGGCGACATAGGCGTCGGTGACGAAGTGGGCGTGGACGTCGATGAGTCCGGTCGAGGTCATGCGGGGCTCCTGGGGTGCGGGTCCGTACGGGTGTCACCGTAGGAAGCGAGGCCGTACATTGGCATGAGTGATTCCGATGAATGAAACACCTGGTTCTGACGGTGGGGCTCGGCCGCGGCGCGGAGGGCGGCCCGCCGAGGGGCAGCCGGTCGTCGACCGGGCGTTCGCCCTGCTCGGCGCGTTCGACAGCGATCACCGCGCGCTGTCCCTCGCCGGCCTCGCGCAGCGCAGCGGCATCCCCCGCAGCAGCGCGCTGCGGCTCGCCCGGTCGCTCGTGCACGTGGGCGCGCTGGAACGCCTCGACGACGGCCGTTTCGTCGTGGGGCTGCGGTTGCTGGAGACGGCTTCCCTGGCGCCCCGTGGTCACGGGCTGCGGTCCGTGGCCATGCCGTTCATGGAGGACCTCTTCCACGTCACCCGTCAGCACGTGCTGCTCGCCGTGCGCGACCACGGGGAGGCCCTGCTCGTCGAGCGGCTCTCGGCGCTCGACGCCAGTCCCGTGCGCTACCGCGTGGGCGGCCGCCTCCCTCTGACGTCCACCGGTGTGGGACTGGTGCTGCTCGCCTTCGCACCGCCGGCCGTCCAGGACCAGGCCATCGCCGCCTACGAGCCCGGGCAGGGGGACGACGACATCCGCACCCCGGCCGACCTGCGCCGTGCGCTCGCGGAGGTACGGCGCGGTGACCACGCCCTCGGCCGCCAGAGCCACCCCTGGCGGCTGAGCACCGTGGCCGCGCCGGTGCGGGACGGCGACGAGGTGGTGGCGGCGCTGTCGGTCGTGGCGCCCAGCCCCGGTTTCCCGGACGCGGGCCACGGCCCGGCCGTGCGGGCGGCGGCCCGTGCGATCTCCCGCCGGCTCTCGCAGGACGGTTCTCGTGCGATCCCCTACGGGGATACGGACGCGCGTCCCTGAGGGCGCGGGCGGACGAGACCGCACCGCGGGCCGGGCCTTCCCGTGGTCGCCGTCGTGACGGACGGTCGGCGGGATCGCCGTGCGGACGGCACGTCAGATGTCCCACCAGTCGAAGGCACGCGTGGGTGCGTGCACGCCACAGGCCCGGTCCAGGCGGACCAGTTGGCCGCGGTGGAAGATCAAGGGCTGGTGACGTCCGCCGGCCGCGGCCAGACGCCGCACCCGGCCCACGACCGCCACGTGGTCACCGGCGGGAAAGCTGTCCTCGACGTCGCACTCGATCCAGGCCGCCGCCCCGCCGAGGCGCGGCGCCCCGTCGGCCGCCGGGTTCCAGTCGCCGGTGGCGAACCGGTCCGCCGTCCGGCCGGCGAAGGCGGCGCACACCTGCTGCTGGTCCTCGGCCAGCACGTTCACGCAGAAGTGACCGGAGCCGACGATCGCGGCGGCACTGGCCGAGTTCCGGCCGCAGTAGAACACCACCAGGGGCGGTTCGAGGGAGACGGAGGTGAAGCTGCCCACGGTGACACCCACCGGACCCTGCGGTGTCGCGGCGGTCACCACGCACACCGAGGTCGGCACATGGCCGAGCACCCGACGGAACACCGCGGGGTCGGCCGTGGTGACGGGCAGATCCGTCACGGCGGGGGCGGAAGGGGACACGGACACGGCGACCTCCAGGGAAGCGGGAGCCGGGGCATGCGCCGCCTGTGGTCGCACGCGGCGTCGGCGGCGCGGGTCTCCCCCAGTGAAGCCACGGTCACCGCCCCATGACATTGGGCCGGACGGCCAAGCCGGGCGGGCGGTCCTGGGCCCCGGGCGCAAACCGCGGCCGAACTGGTCCGACGGCCCAATCGGCGCGACGAACTCTGCGGTCCCGGACACAGGACAGGGGCGCGGACCCGGCGTGGAATCCCGGTGGTCGCACCTCGCCCCGTGGGGTGCGCCGCCTGAGCCGCACGACCCTGGAGGATCCCATGACCACGACCGCAGCCGTCCCGCAGACGACAACCGCGCCGGCCGCAGCACTGAAGGAGCGTGCGGCGGCGTTGGTGCCCCTGCTGCGGGAGAACGCCGCCCGCACCGAGGCGGACCGGGCGGTGGCGCAGGAGAACATCGCGGCGCTGACCGAGGCCGGTCTGTTCCGCCTGACCGTGCCGCGGCGCCTCGGCGGCCACGAGACGGACTTCCGGACCTTCCTGGAGATCACCTCCGAGCTGGCGCGCGGGTGCGGGTCGACGGCCTGGGTGACGACGCTGGTCAACGTGTGCAACTGGATGGTCGGTCTCTACCCCGAGCAGGTCCAGCGGGAGGTCTGGGGCGAGAACCCCGACGCGCGGGTGTGCGGGGTCCTGGCTCCCAGCGCCACCACGCGGGCGGTCGAGGGCGGATTCGTCGTCACCGGCCGGTGGGGCTTCGCCTCGGGCAGCCTGCACGCCCAGTGGGCCTCGCTCGGCATTCCCGTCGTGGACGCCTCCGGACAGCAGATCGACCAGGGCGCCGCTCTCGTCCCGATGCACGAGCTGACGATCGAGGACACCTGGTACGTGGCCGGCATGCGGGGGACGGGCAGCAACACCCTCGTCGCCGACGAGGTCTTCGTGCCCGCGCACCGCGTCCTGTCGGTGACCCAGGGGGTGCAGGGCACGTACCCGACCGAGCACAAGGACGAGGCGTTGTACCGGTCCGCGTTGGTTCCGGTGCTCGCGCTGGTGCTGGCGGGTCCCCAGGTGGGTCTGGCCCAGGCGGGCATGGACGTGGTCACGGCCTCCCTCGCCAAGGGCAGGGGCATCTCGTACACCTTCTACGAGAAGGCCGGCGAATCCCCCTCGACGCAGATCCAGCTGGCCGAGGCGGCCCAGCTGATCGACACCGCCAGGCTGCACCTGATGCGGGCCGCCGACGACATCGACAGCTGGGCGGCGCGGGGCGAGTACATGCCGTTCGAGACGCGGGCGCGGGTGCGGATGGACACCGGGTACGTGGCCCGCCGCTCCCGTGAGGCCCTCGATCTGCTGCTGAGCATCCAGGGCGCCGGCAGCTTCGCCGAGGCCAACCCGCTGCAGCGGATCTGGCGGGACCAGGAGACGAGCAGCCGGCACGCGGTGATCAACCCGGCCATCGCCGGCGAGCTGTACGGGCGGTCGCTCCTGGGCATCCAGGAGCAGGTCACCCCCCTGATCTGAGCGGTCCGTCAGGAACGGGGGCCGTCGTGCGAGCCGTTCTGCGCCGGCCGGAGCACCGCGGACCCCAGCGTGTGCGCGGCCTCCAGCGCCGTCATCACCTCGGGCAGCCTGGCCGCCGGATCGTGGCCGAGCAGTTCCTGGGCGCGCTTGACCCGGTAGGTGACGGTGTTGCGTGCCACGTGCAGCTGGGCCGCGGCGACCGTCAGGCTGCGCTCGTTGCGCAGGTACAGGCGCAGGGTCCGGCGCAGCTGGTCCGCGGGCCGGCTGTCCACCGCCAGCGCGCCCAGTTGGTCGCCCACGAAGCGGCGCAGGGCGGGCAGGTCGGTGGACACCAGGGCGGCCAGTTCGACGTCCGGGTGGTCGACGACGGGGCCCGCGTCGTGCGGGTTGATCCGCATGACCCGGGCGGTGTGCAGCGCGTCCTGGTGCGACTGGCGGAACCCGGGCAGCCCGGTGCGTACCGAGCCGCAGGCGAAGCGGACGCCCTCGGCGGGCCGGAACCCACCGGGTGCCGGGGCGGCCGGGGCCGCGGCCTGCGGGTCGCCCCACGCCCACACGGTGGTCCGGCCGGTGGGCAGGACCAGTGTCGAGGCGCAGCCGCGCAGGTGCAGCAGTTCGGTCGCCGCCCGCTGGAGGTCTCCGGTGGCGTCACCGGCCTGGTTGTCGCACCAGGCGACGACGGCCAGGTGGCGTCCTTCCAGCCGGTAGCCGAGGAGCTCGCTCGCGGCCTCCTGCCGCACCGGTTGTCCGTCGAGGATCGTGCGGACGGTCTCCTCGCGGGCGGCGGCGCCGCTGGTGAGCCACCGGTCGTGTTCGGCGAGGTACTCCGCGGTCATCCGGGAGGAGAACCCGTCGATGAAGCCGAACAGCAGCTCGGAGATGCGGCGGAACTGCTCCGCGCGTTCGGACGGCGGAACCAGCTCCTGACATGCGGTCATCAGGATCCGGGTCAAAGCCGCGTGGGCGACCCTGATGCCGCGCAGCACCTTGTCCAGGCCGAGGCGCCGCCGGGCGAACTCACGGTCCCCCATGAGGGACTCCTCGGGCATCGCCCGGTCGGACCCGGGGTCGGCGAGCAGGAGCAGCGTGTGCAGGGTCGCGGCCTCGGTGCCCATCCGCAGGGTCTCGAAGGGCCCCGGTCCGCCGCCCAGTTCCGGGACCTCGCGGATGATGACGCGGGCCAGTTCGTGACCGACGGCGACCGCCCAGGCGACAGGCCCCGGACCGAGTCGTTCGGCCGCCTCGGCGAGGCCCCGCGCCGAACTGGCCGGCGCGGGCGGCGCGTCCGGTCGGCCGGGAGCGGTTCCGCCGTCCGCGTGCCCGGGGGTGAGCCGGTGGATCCAGGGGGAGGAGCCGTGTCCTCGGTGAGCCGTCATGACGCCGTCCTTGCCGTCGTGAGAGCAGCGTGCGCTGCGTTGCCGCGCCGATCGGCTCCGGGCGGGTACCGCGTCGCACGGTGCCACCGTATGCCGTACCGCACGCCCGGGTCCGCCGCCGCTCGCGGCCGTCCGGGGCGCCGCGACCGGTGCCGGGCACGGGATGCCCCGGCCGGGCTACGCCACCGCGGCGGGGTCCTTCGCGATCACCGTGCGCAGGGCCTCGGAGGTGCGGTCGATGTGCCGGGCGAGCAGGTCGGCCGCGCCGTCGGCGTCCCTGCGCAGCACGGCGTCGACGATCTGCTGGTGTTCGCCCGCCACGTCGCGGTCGACGTCGTGGCCCACGGGCCGGGACCAGCGCCGGTACAGCGTGGCCGCGTCCCGCAGGCTGAGGGCCGCGGCCAGCAGCCGGGTGTTGCCGCACGCTTCCAGCAGGATCTGGTGGAAGCGCTCGTGCACGGTGAACCAGTCGCTGTCCACGGTGCCGTCCGGCCGTACGGCGTCGAGGCCGGCCAGGTGGTGGTGGGCCGCGACCACGGCCGCCTCCCACTTGATGTCACCGCGTTCGATCGCCCGGCGCAGCACCAGGGTCTCGAGTTCGATCCGGGCCTCGGTGAGGTCGTTCAGGTCGTCCAGGGACACGGTGACCACGCTGAAGCCCTGCTGCGGCGCGGCGCGGACGAGGCCCTGCTCGGACAGACGGGTGAGGGCCTCGCGCACCACCGACTGGCTGACCGAGAAGCGCTGTGCCAGCTCCACCAGGCGCAGCCGCTGTCCGGGCCGCAGGACGCCCTGAAAGATGTCCTCGCGGATCCGCGCGTGGACGATGCCGCCTCTAGTCGCCTTCTCACCAGCCATGACTGAGCACCGTAACAGAGAAACGACACTCTCAAAAAATATCGTTAATCTCTTGTGTTATCGAAATTGCAGGGCGAGACTTCGACGAAGACATCCCGCACGGCATGGAGGGCGTCATGCGCCTGGCAGACATCGACGGACGACTGGTCCTCAAGGGCCCGGAGGGCTACATCGACGCCGCGGAGGCCAGTGGCGGCCGCTTCGGCCCGGACGCGCAGTCGGCGCTGACCGCGTGGGAGGCGTTCTCCTCCTGGGCCGGGGAGTTCCTGGACTCGCCGGAGGCCGCGAAGGCGGCGGTCGTCGGCACGGACACCCGCACGGTGTGGGGACCTCCGGTCCCCCGGCCCGCCCAGATCTTCGCGGTCGGCCTGAACTACCGTGACCACATCGCCGAGTCGAAGCTGGACGTCCCGGCCGAACCGGCGGTGTTCACCAAGTTCCGCACCTCCCTGACCGGCCACGAGGCAGGGGTCACCCTGCCCGACGGCCTGGTCGACTGGGAGACCGAACTCGTCGTCGTCATCGGCCGGCAGTGCCGCCACGCGACGCGTGAGACGGCGTGGTCCCACGTGGCCGGGCTGACCGTGGGGCAGGACCTCTCCGAACGCCGTCTGCAACTGACCGGTCCCGCACCGCAGTTCTCCCTCGGCAAGTCCTACCCGGGCTTCGCCCCGATCGGCCCGGAACTCGTCACCGTCGACGAGTTCGCCGACCCGGACGACCTGGAACTGGGCTGCCGGCTCGAAGGTGGCGAGGTCCTGCAGAAGAGCCGCACCTCCGCGATGGTCTTCGACGTCCCCGAACTCGTCGTCCGCCTGTCGGCCGTGTGCCCCCTGCTGCCCGGCGACCTGATCTTCACCGGCACCCCGGCCGGTGTCGGCGGCGCCCGCACCCCGCAGAAGTTCCTCGCTCCCGGAGACGTCCTGGTCACCTGGATCGAGGGCGTCGGCACCCTGCGCAACCCGATGCTCGCCCCCTGACCCGCCCGTGAGGCCGTGTGCCGACCGTCCCTCCGAGGTCCGCACCGCCTCACCCGACCGAAAGAGCCGCGAACCATGTCACTGCACCGACTGACCCGGATCGTCATGGGTGTGCCCGACGTCGATCAGACGGCCGCCTACTACGCCGACTTCGGCCTCACCCCCACGAACGACTCCTCCGGCACCGCCGCCGAGGCGCCCCACGCCATCCGCGCGTTCTCGACCGTCGACGGCGGCGAGCAGCTGCGCATCGTGCACTCCCCGCGCCGCCGCCTGATCGAACTCGGCGTGGGCGCCGACGACCCCGACGACCTCGACCGGGTCGCCGCCTCCCTCACCCGGCTGGACGTGCCCGTCCACCGCACGTCCGACAGCGTGACGGCCGTCGATCCGGGCACCGAGGTCCTGGTCCGCGTGGAGCTCTCCCCACGCGTGTCGCAGGCCCCCGCTCCGGCGGGCCCGTACAACGCGCCCGGCGCCACCGCCCGCCTGCACGAGCGTGCCCCCGGCGTCCTGCGCGCGGACCCGGTCCGGCCGCGCAAGCTCGGCCACGTGGTGCTGGGCTCGACCGACCAGGGAACGTCCCAGCGCTTCTTCCAGGAGGGCATCGGCTTCAAGGTCAGCGACACCGTCAGGGGCCTGGCCGCCTTCATGCGCTGTTCCACCGACCACCACAACGTGCTCGTGCAGCAGGCGCCCGTCGCCTTCCTGCACCACACCTCGTGGCAGGTCGACGACGTCGACGAGATCGGCCGCGGCGCCACCGCCATGCTGGAGGCGGATCCCGGCCGGCACACCTGGGGCCTGGGCCGCCACCACATCGGCTCGAACTTCTTCTGGTACCTCAAGGACCCGGCCGGCACCTTCTCCGAGTACTACTCCGACATCGACTGCATCGTCGACGACGCCCTGTGGAAGCCCGGCGTCTTCGAGGGTGCCGAGGCCCTCTACTCCTGGGGCCCGCCCCCGCCCCCCTCCTTCCTCGCCCCCGAGGACCTGGCGGCCCTGATGACCGGCGCCCACGCACCGGCGCAGTGAGGACGACCACCATGCACCAGCACACCGGCGATCCGGGCCGCGGCGACGTCCTCGTCGTCGTGGCCGGCCCGGCCGGCCCGGCCACGGTCCCGTTTCCGGCCCTGGACGGACGGCGGGCCACCCCCCGTGACACCGCTGCCGCGGCGCCCGCGCCCACCCCGGGGCGTGCGGGGTGAGTACGACGCAGCGGCCCCAGGCCGCCGAGCCGATCTGGCTGCCCGACCCGTCCGAGGCGGCGCGCTCGCGCATCGCCCGGTTCACCGACTTCGTCGCCCGCCGCACCGGCATCGCCCACGCCGACTACCGGTCCCTGTGGACGTGGTCGGTCCAGGACCTGCCGGGCTTCTGGTCGGCCGTCGGGGAGTTCTTCGACCTCCGGACCAGCGGTACCTGGGAGTGCGTCCTCGACGACGCCCCGATGCCGACCACACGCTGGTTCCCCGGCGCCCGGCTGAACTACGCCGAACACGCCCTGCGCACCGGGGACTCCGGGGAGACCGCGGTGATCTCGGTCGGCGAGGACGGCACCACGACGCACACCACCTGGGCCGAACTCCGCGGCCGGGTCGGGGCGCTGGCCGCGTGGCTGCGTCGCCGGGGCGTACGGGCCGGTGACCGCGTGGTCGGTTATCTGCCGAACACCTCGCACACCGTGGTGGCCTTCCTGGCCGCGGCCTCCCTCGGCGCCGTCTGGTCCGCCTGCGGCCAGGACTACGGCGCGGACGGCGCCGCGAACCGTTTCGCGCAGCTCGAACCGGTCGTCCTCTTCACCGCCGACGGCTACCGGTGGAACGGCCGGCGGCACGACCGCCGTGCGGAGAGCGCCGCGCTGCGGGCCGCGCTGCCGTCCGTCCGGGTCACCGTGCGGGTCCCGAACCTGGGTCTGCCCGCCTCCGCCGAGGACGACGCGGTGTGCTGGGAGGACGCACTCGCCGAAGCCGCGGAGTGCGTGTTCGAGCACGTGCCCTTCGACGCACCGCTGTGGGTGCTGTTCTCCTCCGGCACCACCGGCACCCCCAAGGGCATCGTGCACGGCCACGGCGGAGTCCTGCTCGACCACCACAAACTCCTCGGTCTGCACCTCGACCTGGGCCCCGGGGACCGCTTCCTGTGGTACACCACCACCAACTGGATGATGTGGAACATGGTCGTCTCCGGCCTGCTGGTCGGCGCGACGATCGTGCTCTACGACGGGAGTCCCACCCATCCCGGGCCGCAACGCCTGTGGGACCTGGCCGCCGAACACCGCACCTCGGTCCTCGGCGTCAGCCCCGGCTACCTCCAGGCGTCCGCCAAGGCCGGCCTCGAACCCGGACGCGACCTCGACCTCGGCGCGCTGCGCGTGCTCGGTTCCACCGGTGCGCCGCTGCCGGCCCCGTCCTACCACTGGGTCCGCGACCACGTCGGCCCCCGTGTCCAGGTCGGTTCCACCAGCGGCGGCACCGACATCGTCAGCGGCTTCGCCGGCAGCGCCCCCAACACCCCCGTGTGGCCGGGGGAGATCTCCGCCCCGCTCCTGGGTGTCGCCCTCCAGGCGTTCGACGCCGACGGCCGACCCGTCACCGGCGAGGTCGGGGAGCTGGTGGTCACCCGGCCCATGCCCTCGATGCCGCTGTACTTCTGGAACGACCCCGACGGCAGCCGGTACCACCAGGCGTACTTCGCCGCCTACCCGGGCGTGTGGCGGCACGGCGACTGGATGACCCGGACCGCGCACGGCAGCGTCATCGTCTCCGGCCGTTCCGACTCCACCCTCAACCGCCACGGAGTACGGCTCGGCAGCGCCGACGTCTACGCCGTCGTGGACGAACTGCCCGGTGTCCGCGAGAGTCTGGTCATCGGTGCCGAACTCCCCGACGGACGGTACTGGATGCCCCTGTTCGTCGTCCTGGAACCCGGTCACGAGCTCACCGACGACCTGCGCGGCGCCCTGGCGTCCGCGATCCGCACCCACGCGTCGCCACGGCACGTCCCCGACACGGTCATCCAGGTGCCCGCCCTGCCGCACACCCGTACCGGCAAGAAGCTGGAGGTCCCCGTCAAACGGCTCCTCCAGGGCGCCCGGGTCGACCAGGTCGCCGGCCGGGAGGCCGTCGACGACATCGCGGCGCTGGAGTACTTCACCCGGTTCGCGCCCTCCCCCGCCGGTACCGGTTCGCCGGCCCCCGGCACCACCGAGCACGCTCCCTGACCGCCGGGCCCGCGGTGCGGCAGGCGGGCGAGCCCCGCAGAACCGCACACTCTGCCGGCCGGGCACCCGAGGGTGTGCCCGGCCGCTCGCCCCTCCCTTCCGGCCCGCCCGGGCCCGGCCGGTGTGCGGCGCTCCGTCCCTCCGCGCGGCAGCGCCGCACACCACCACCCCCGCACGCCTCGCGACATCTCGCGCCGCGCGGCCCATCCGACGAACGACCGAGGAAACATGCCAGACTTCGACCTGTACCGCCCGTCCGAGGAGCACGACATGCTCCGTGACGCCGTCCGTTCGCTGGCCGAGGCGAAGATCGCGCCGTACGCCGCCGC
>NZ_JBIRHK010000010.1:0-142856 GCF_044328485.1 Streptomyces sp. NPDC017936
TCCGCAAAACCGCAGGTCAGATGGGGTTTCCCGAGGTCTCCCCTGAGGCTCGCAGCAAGATCCATTTAGAGGCGTCATAGCAGTAGATTGGGGTTGCCACTGCCGGTACCGCCGCTGACCAGGAAGGACAGCCGTGCCCGCAGCAGGTCGCGCAGCACCTGGTCACCGCCCGGCGGCACCGTGCCCGCGGTCACCAGTTCGTCGAGCGTGAACGCTCGTGGCCGGACCACCCGCAGCGCCAGGCAGGTGCAGCCGACGGCGACCGGGGGCAGCACCGCGTGCAGGCGCGTTCCGTCGGGCAGCCGGGCATCGGCCCACGGACGGGCGTCGTCCAGGCGTCGTCCGGCCACCGCGGCCAGGCGCTGCGCGAGGCGTCGTACGGCTGCCGCGTCCGGGAAGGAGACCGTGGTCAGCTCCAGGCCCCCGCCGCGGTCGACCCACACCCGGTCCGGGGCGGACACCAGCACGTCGGTCACCGACGGGTCGGCGAGCAGCGGTTCCAGGGGTCCGCTGCCGACCAGTTCCGACCGCAGTTGCTCGGCCGCGCCGAGGACCTCCGCGTCCCCGAGGACCCGGCCCTGCTCCCTGAGCGCCTGCGCCACGCGCGCGGGGGTCGGCTCGGCGCCGCTCTCGGCGAGCCACTGCCGTACGCCGTCGAGCAGGGTTCCCGTGCCCTGCGGCCGTTCGGGTCCGGGCACCGTGCTCATGCGGCACCCGCCTCGGCCAGCGCACGCTCCCAGAAGGCCGTGCAGAACCGGGCGAGGGGTCCGCGCGGGGCCGCGCCGGGCGGCGCCTTGCCGCCGTCCGGGCGCAGCAGTGCCGACTCGACGGGCACCTCGCCGACCAGCGGGAGCCCGAGGAGGCGGGCCACCTCGCGGTCGTCGAGTCCGGGCGCGTACGGACCGCGCACCGCCACCCGCAGGTCGGGCAGGACCATGCCGACGGCGGAGGCCACCCGTCCGGCCGCCGCGACGGCGCGCAGTTCGGCGGGGACGACGAGGAGGCCGACGTCGATCTGGACGAGTGCCTCGGCGACGCCGTCGTCGATGCGGCGCGGCAGGTCGACGACGACCGTGCCGCCTCGGCGGCGTGCGGCGGCGAGCACCGCGCGCACCGCCTGGGGCGGGACGGCGACGCAGTCGCCGCGGTCCCAGCTGAGCACCCGCAACTGGTGCAGCTCGGGCAGTGACTCCTCCAGCGCACCGCCCCCGACCCTGCCGCGCGAGGCGGCGAAGGCGGGCCAGCGCAGCCCTCCGGCGGTCTCACCGCCGAGGAGTACGTCGAGACCGCCGCCCAGCGGATCCGCGTCCACGAGGAGCGTGCGCAACCCCTCACGCGCGGAGGTGACGGCGAGGGCGCACGCGAGCGTGGACGCTCCGGCCCCGCCGCGCCCGCCGACGACGCCGACGGTGAGGGCGGGCCGGCCGACGCCCTCCACGACGTCGGCGATGCGGTCCACGAGCCACTGCTCGCCGTCGGGCAGCACCAGCACGTGGTCGGCGCCGATCTCGACGGCCCTGCGCCACACCCCGGAGTCGTCCTGGTCGCATCCGACGAGGACCACTCCGCGTCGGCGGGCCACCCCACGGACACGGCGCGCGGCGTCGTCCCCGACCAGGACGAGGGGCGCCGACTCCCATCCGCCCCGGTGCTCCGGCACCGACGGGTGCACCTCCGGTGTGGCGCCCGCCGCGGCGCACAGCCTCAGCAGGTCGTCGAGGAGCTCGGCGTTCTCGGTGACGATCAGCGGCCTGCCCCGCCCTCCTCCGGCGGCGGGCGGCGGGTCGTGTGTGACGGCTCCGGTCACGGTTTCCATCCCCCTTCGCTTGCGTGGCGCGCACCCTCTCGGCGGCCCCGCGATTCCTCTGCGTGTGAAGAACCGGCGAGCGGTCTCCATATGAACGGCCGGCGGAAACCGGCCTCCGCGTGCGGCAAACGCAACCGGTCATGAACTCGGCCCCGAGCGGACGCGTGGGAATCACGGTGCAGCGAACCCGGAAATCGTGTGGATCTTGGTGGATAACTGTGGACGAGCCGGTGGTTGTGAATATCGCCTTCACCCGTCCCGGTGACCGTCCCACCACTCCCTGTGCTACTTCCGCAGAGGAGTCCGACAACTACGCACCGTGATGAACGGCGGGCACGCGAAGAGGGCGGCCGCAGCCGCCTCGGCACGGCGCCACGGCCGCTGGAAGGGGAGAAAAACCCACCCGGACATGCGACGACCCCCGCCGGGGGGGAGAGCGGGGGTCGTCTCCACGGCCGACTCGGGGGGGGAGGAGCCGGACCGGGTTAGCACGGTCGCGAACGATCCGTGACTTCCATGGTGTACCCGAGAGCCCTCTCAGGCAAACCCACGCGCCCACCTTACGCCGAATGGGCTGCCCCTATGCTCTCCGTTGTGGAAAACCACTCCTTGCCCCGCACAGCGGCCTTCTTTGACCTGGACAAGACGGTCATTGCGAAGTCGAGCACGCTCACCTTCAGCAAGTCCTTCTACCAGGGCGGTCTGATCAACCGCAGGGCGGCCTTGCGCACCGCATACGCCCAGTTCGTCTTCCTCGTGGGCGGTATGGACCACGACCAGATGGAGCGGACGCGCGAGTACCTGTCCGCGCTCGTGCGCGGCTGGAACGTCCAGCAGGTGAAGGAGATCGTGGCCGAGACCCTGCACGACCTGATCGACCCGCTCATCTACGACGAAGCCGCCTCCCTGATCGAGGAGCACCACACCGCCGGGCGCGACGTCGTGATCGTGTCGACCTCGGGTGCCGAGGTGGTCGAGCCGATCGGCGAGCTGCTCGGCGCGGACCGCGTGGTGGCCACCCGCATGGTCGTGGGCGAGGACGGCTGCTTCACCGGCGAGGTGGAGTACTACGCCTACGGCCCGACCAAGGCGGAGGCGATCAAGGGGCTGGCGGAGTCGGAGGGGTACGACCTCGCGCGGTGTTACGCCTACAGCGATTCGGCCACCGACCTGCCGATGCTCGAGGCGGTGGGTCATCCGCACGCCGTGAACCCGGACCGCGCCCTGCGCCGCGAGGCCCTCGCGCGCGGGTGGCCGATCCTCGACTTCCACCGGCCGGTGCGGCTGAAGAAGCGCATCCCGTCGTTCAGGGTCCCGCCCCGCCCGGCCCTGGTCGCCGCGGCCGCCGTAGGGGCCGCGGCCGCCACCGCCGGCCTCGTCTGGTACGCCAGTCGGCGCAGAGCGGCGACGGCCGCCTGACCCCTCCGCGACCACCCTCGCCAGGGGTGTCCGTTTCGCTCCTGTTTGAGAGTGAAAGTAAAGAAGTGGCGGCAGGACTTCCGCTTGCCGGGGTCCTGGAGTACAAAGGACTCAACGGCCCGCGAGACCAAGGACATCCGAGAGGATCACCTTAATAACGCATTTGGCCCCACGGACCGACGCATGAACACCGGGCACCCACGCGACGTCGACCCGTCGATTACGGGCCAGCCGCACCAGGAGACGGGCAAAGAACCCGACCTGATGGGCGACACATCGAGGACGCCTGGTAACTCGGTGAGCATGCCAGCGGCGGTACGAGCACTCGTACCGCCGCATTTTCGTGCGGACCGCCGGACGGGACCCCGCCCGTCACGCCGCCCCGCGCTGCAACGCCTCGCACACCGCCGTCGACTCGCGGGCGCCCAGTTCGACCGCCCGGCCGCAGTGCGCGATCCAGGCCCCCATGCCCTCCGGGGTCCCGGAGACGTAACCGTCCAGCGCGGCCAGGTAGGCCGCCCGGCCCAGCTCGGCGTGACCCACCTCGGCCGGGCAGACCGACTTCGGGTCGAGACCGCTGCCGATCAGGACGATGCGCTCGGCCGCGCGCGCGACCAGGCCGTTGTGGGAGGCGAAGGGGCGCAGCGCGAGCAGTTCACCGTGCACGACGGCGGCCGTCACCAGGGCGGGAGCGGAGCTGCCCGCCACGATCAGTCCGGACAGGCCCTCCAGCCGGCCGGAGACCTCGTCCGCGCTCGGCAGCGGCAGTTCGACCAGCGGCTCGTCGACGGGTTCGCCGGCCTGCCGCGGGCGCCCGACCTCGTCCCCCTGGCTCGCCGCGGCCACCAGGTGCAGCCGCGCCAGCACCCGCAGGGGCGACTGCCGCCAGATGGACAGCAACTGGCCCGCCTCGGCGGTCAGCCGCAGCGCGGCACCGACGACGCGCGCCTCGTCGTCGACGCCGAAGTCACTGCGCCGGCGCACCTCCTCCAAGGCCCAGTCGGCGCCGGACAGCGCCGCCGAGCCGCGGGACCCGCGCAGGGCCGCCTCGGAGGTGATCTCGGTGCTGCGGCGTCGCATGACGCGGTGGCCGTAGACCCGGTCCACGGCCTTGCGGACGGTCTCCACGGACTCGGCCACGCCGGGCAGCGAACCCAGGGCCGCGAGCGGATCGGCGGTAGCGCCTGTCGTACTCATGAGTACGAGGCTACGCAACCAGGGCGCCCGCCCCTCGAAGGAGTGGTCTTCTTCACGCACCCTGCCACTCCCGGTCACCGGGACACTACGCTTGGTGAACATGAAAATTGCTTTCGTCGGGAAGGGCGGCAGCGGCAAGACCACCCTGTCCTCCCTGTTCATCCGCCATCTCGCGGCCACCGGCGCACCCGTCATCGCGATCGACGCGGACATCAACCAGCATCTGGCAGCCGCGCTGGGCCTCGACGAGGCGGAGGCCGCCGCGCTGCCCGCGATGGGTGACCGACTGCCGCTGATCAAGGACTATCTGCGCGGTTCCAACCCCCGCATCGCCTCGGCCGAGAGGATGATCAAGACCACCCCGCCCGGCGACGGCTCCCGACTGCTGCGGGTGCGCGAGGACAACCCGGTGTACGACGCCTGTGCGACAGCCGTGGAACTCGACGGCGGCGCCGTCCGTCTGATGGTCACGGGCCCCTTCACGGACGCCGACCTGGGGGTCGCCTGCTACCACTCCAAGACGGGAGCGGTGGAGCTGTGCCTGAACCACCTGGTGGACGGCCGTGACGAGTACGTCGTGGTCGACATGACGGCGGGCTCGGACTCCTTCGCCTCCGGCATGTTCACCCGCTTCGACATGACGTTCCTCGTCGCCGAGCCGACCCGGAAGGGGGTCTCCGTCTATCGCCAGTACAAGGAGTACGCCCGTGACTTCGGCGTCGAGCTGAGGGTCGTCGGCAACAAGGTGCAGGGCCGGGACGACCTCGACTTCCTCCGCGCCGAGGTCGGGGACGACCTGCTCGTGACCGTCGGGCACTCGGACTGGGTGCGCTCCATGGAGAAGGGCCGGCCGCCCCGGTTCGACCTCCTGGAGGACGTCAACCGCCACGCCCTGGACCGCCTGCGGACGGCCGTCGACTCGGCGTACGAGCGGCGCGACTGGAAGCACTACACGCGCCAGATGGTGCACTTCCACTTGAAGAACGCCCAGTCGTGGGGCAACGAGCGGACCGGGGCCGACCTGGCCGCGCAGGTCGACCCCGGCTTCGTCCTCGGCGAGAGCGTCACCGCCTCCGTGTGACCGTACCGGAACGGCCGCCCGGGGCGGGTGTCCGCCGCCGGCCGGCCCTCCACCCCTACCTCCGGGCCGCCGGCGCGCCGGGCACGCCCTTCGGGGCCGGGGCGGGACGTCCGGAGAGGAAGGACGTCCAGCCCTGCTTCGGGGCCTCGCCGACCTCGAGGGTGCGCAGCTTGTCCAGCGTCTTCGGGTCCTGGGCGTCCAGCCAGTCGGCGAGTTGCCGGAAGGACACGCAGCGCACGTCTTCCTTGGTGCAGACCCGCTCGATGACCTCCTCGACCGCGCGCATGTAGGTGCCGCCGTTCCAGGACTCGAAGTGGTTGCCGATGATCAGTGGCGCGCGGTTGCCGTCATAGGCCCGCTGGAAGCCCCGGAGCAGGCCGTCGCGCATCTGGTCGCCCCAGTACCCGTGCTGGGCGGGATCCCCCTGGGTGGCGGTGCCGGACTGGTTGACCATGAAGTTGTAGTCCATGGTGAGCTGCTCGTAGGAGTGCCCGGGGAAGGGCACGAGCTGCATGGACAGGTCCCACAGGCCCTCCTTGCGCGTGGGCCAGACCTGGTTGTTGACGCCGCTGGTGTCGTAGCGGAAGCCGAGTTCACGGGCGGCCTTGGTGAAGTTGTCCCGTCCCTCGAGGCAGGGGGTGCGGGCGCCGATGAGCTCCTTGTCGTAGTCGAAGGGCAGCGGGGCCGCCTCCCGCGTTCCGGTGTTGGTCTTCCAGGTCTTCACGAACTGCTTGGCCTGGACGATCTCGTCCTTCCATTCCTCCACCGACCACTCGCCGACACCGCCGCCCTTGCCGCAGAAGTGACCGTTGAAGTGGGTGCCGATCTCGTTGCCCTCCAGCCACGCCAGGCGCAGTTGCCTCACGGTGGCGGTGATGCCCTCCACGTCGTTGAAGCCGATGTCGGAGCGTCCCGGTGAGTGCTGCGGCGGCTTGTAGAGGTCGCGCTTCTCCTCCGGCAGCAGGTACACACCGCTGAGGAAGTACGTCATCGTGGCGTTGTTGGCCTTGGCCACCTCGCGGAAGTGGGAGAACAGCCGCTGGCTGTCCTCGCCGGCGCCGTCCCAGGAGAAGACGACGAACTGCGGGGGTTTTCGGCCCGGTTCGAGGCGTTCGGGGCGGGGCAGGTGCGGCTGGGGGCCGGTGAAGGCGGTGGAGCCGTCGCCGATCAGGCGGATCGCGCTCTCGGGAGCCGGGGCCGGCTTCCCCTTCTGCGGACCCGGTGCCCCTTGCCCGGCACCACCGGACCCGTCGGCCCCCGTCGTACAACCCGCGAGCGATGCGGCGACAGCCGCGGCGGCCACGGCGCCCGCGGCGATCCTCTGGGTGGCGGCCATCTTCCGCCCACCTTCTTCCTTCTCTCGGGCCAACGCCGGCAAGGGCGTTGGCGGGTGGCGTGCCGGACGAGCCGACAGCGCCGCCAAGGTCGCACGGGACCGAGAAGGAATTAGTACGACAAGCCGATGAAACGACCGCATCACCCCTATGGGTGATCTATTGACCCATTTGCCCGGAAAATCCAGGCACGGCCTTTACTCTGCATTACGATCCATTTACCGAGCGTTGATTTTTCATCCCGCCGCTGCACGCCGTGACCCACGGCCGCGACCACCCCCGCCACCGGCGGGGGACCACCTGTTCCGCGACCGCGCTGCCCCGGAGGAGACGGGAAACATGTCAGCCTGCGTCCCCACCCGCACGTCCGACTCGACACACACCCGACGCGTCCACCCGCCCCACAGCCCACCGCCGTCCCGCCGCCGCTTCCATGTCGCGGGCGCCGACGTGTCCGCCGCCGTCGCGGTCTTCCTGATCGCCCTGCCCCTGTCCCTCGGCATCGCCCTCGCCACGGGCGCGCCCCTCCAGGCCGGCCTCGTCGCCGCCGCCGTCGGCGGGATCGTCGTCGGACGGCTCGGCGGCTCACCGCTCCAGGTCAGCGGCCCCGCCGCCGGGCTGACCGTCGTCACCGCCGACCTCATCCACCGCTACGGCTGGCGGACGACGTGTGCCATCACCGTCCTCGCCGGACTCGCCCAACTCGGACTCGGCTGCCTGCGCGTGGCACGCAACGCGCTCGCCGTCAGCCCCGCCATCGTGCACGGCATGCTCGCCGGTATCGGCGTCACCATCGCCGTCGCCCAGCTGCACATCGTCCTCGGCGGCAGCCCGCAGAGCTCCGTCCTCGACAACCTCCGCGCCCTGCCCGCCCAGTTGGCGGCAGTGCACCCCGCCGCCGTGGCGGTGAGCGCACTGACCCTCTTCCTGTTGCTGCTCTGGCCCCGCCTGCCCGGCCGGGTGGGCCGTCTGTTGCGCACGGTGCCCGCGGCGCTCGTCGCCGTCGCCGGAGCCACCGCGATCGCCACGCTGGCCGGCCTGACCCAGCCCAAGGTCGAGCTGCCGTCCTGGAGCAGTCACGCCCTGGCCGGATTGCCGGAGGGGCCGGCGCTCGGCCTCGCCGCGGCCGTGCTCACCACCACGCTGGTGTGCAGCGTGCAGTCGCTGCTCGGCGCCGTCGCCGTGGACAAGCTGATCGCCTCCCGGCCCGGCCTGCCCGCCCGCGTCGGACGCTCCGACCTGGACCGCGAGCTGCTCGGACAGGGGGCCGCCAACATCGCCTCGGGAGCGCTCGGCGGACTGCCCGTCGCGGGGGTGGCCGTGCGCAGTTCCGCGAATGTGCAAGCGGGTGCCGTCAGCCGGAACTCCACGATGCTGCACGGCGTTCTCGTAGTGGTCGCCGCGCTGCTGATGGTCCCGGTCCTGGAGTTCATCCCGCTCGCCTCACTCGCGGCCCTGGTGATGGCCGTCGGGATCCAGATGGTGTCCCTGCACCACATTCGCACGGTGACCCGCCACCGCGAGGTGCTGGTGTACGCCGTCACCACCCTCGGCGTGGTGTTGTTCGGCGTCCTCGAGGGCGTGGCCCTGGGGATCGCCGTGGCCGTCGCCGTCTCCCTGCGCCGCCTCACCCGTACCCGCATCACCCACACGGAGCAGAAAGGAGTCCATCACGTACGTGTACGAGGACAGTTGACGTTCCTCGCGGTGCCGCGGCTCAGCCGCGCCCTGCACCTCGTACCCCAGGGCACCTCGGTCGTGGTCGAGTTGGACGGTTCCTTCATGGACCACGCGGCGTACGAGACCTTGCAGGACTGGCAGAAGACGCACACCGCGCAGGGCGGCTCCGTCGAGCTGACCGGCCGGTGCTCCGGTACCGGGGTCAGGACCGACGAACCCACCGCCATCACCGCTCCCGACCCCACCCAGGAGCCGGGCGCCTCCCTCGCCGGCTGCCGCTGCGGTCCCTGGACGCCTTGGCGCAACCACCGGTGCGGGGGCCCGCGATCGGCGCCTCCGTCCGCCGGTGCCCACGCCGACGGACCCCCCCGGGGCGGGCTGTCCACCGGAGAGCCGGGCGGGGAGCCGGGCGAGCCTGCTGCCGGGCCCGCCGGAGACCGGAGGCCTGCCGGATCCGACCGGCTCGGCGAAGCCGACGGGACCGTCGGGTTCGGCGGGGCCCACAGGGATCTGCCAGGCCGAACCAGCGAGCCCAACGGGTCCAGCGGGTCGAGCAGGGCCCACGCGTCCAGCAGGGCCCACTCGTCCGGTGGCGCCGACGGGTCCGGTGGTGCCGGTGAGTCCGGCGCGTCCGGGAGACCAGGCCCGCTCCCCCTGGCTGTCGAGTCAGGCGGGCCCGCCGGTCCGGTCGGCGCGGCTGACCCGGTCGGTGCTGCCGGCTCGGCCGACTCGCCGGACTCGGGCTCGGCGAGCTCGGCAAAGTCGACGGACCCTGCCCACTCACCCGGCTCCGCCCACTCACCCGGCTCCGCCCGCCCGACGGACTCTGCCCACCCGACCGCCTTTGCCCACTCGGCGGGCCCGGCCCGTTCGGCCGGCCCCGCGGACCCAGTCGGCCGGTCCGACTCGCCCCGCTCGGCCGTCCCCGGCGGATCCCCTGGCACCGAGCCCAGCGCCCGCCAGCTCGTCCGTGGGATCAGCGCGTTCCAGCGCAACACCGCGCCGCTGGTGCGGGGTGAGCTGGCGCGGTTGGCCAGGGAGGGACAGCAGCCCTCCCAGCTCTTCCTCACCTGCGCCGACTCACGGCTGGTGACGTCGATGATCACCTCCAGTGGTCCCGGCGACCTGTTCGTGGTGCGCAACGTCGGCAACCTCGTGCCGCCCCCCGGTGTGGAGAGCGGGGACGACTCGGTGGCGGCCGCCATCGAGTACGCGGTGGACGTGTTGCGGGTCCGGTCCATCACGGTGTGCGGACACTCCGGGTGCGGGGCCATGCAGGCGCTGCTCAGTTCCGAACCCGGTGGCACGCAGACCCCGCTCAAGCGGTGGCTGCGGCACGGCCTGCCGAGCCTGGAGCGGATGGCCGACGACGGCCGCCCGTGGACGCGGCTGGCCGGGCGGGCGCCGGCGGACGCGGCCGAGCAGCTCTGCCTGACCAACGTCGTCCAGCAGCTCGACCATCTGCGCGCCCACGAGTCGGTGGCCCGGGCGCTGCGGGCCGGGGCCTTGGAGCTGCACGGGATGTACTTCCACGTGGGCGAGGCGCAGGCGTACCTGCTGGGCGAGGCGAGCGGGGAGGACGGCGAGGTGTTCGACCACATCGGGGTGGCGGACGTGCCGGCCTGAGCCGGATGCCGGTGCGGGTCCCGTCGGGACGGGTCCCCGCACCGGCGCCGTCCCGGCGGGCTCGGGGAACGAGGCGACCCGCGAGCCCGCGCAGCCCCCTCTCGTCGTCCCTCTCCGTCGCTCTTCGCCGGTGCCCACGTGGGGATCGGCACCGACCCGGGAAGATCCCGGCGTCCGCGTCACTCCCCTGGATCCCCCGGGCTCCCCCGGTCCCCATGGACTCCCCCGATCCCCACGGGCTTCCCTCCCCCAAGTGCACCCCACAGGCGCCGCTCCCCGGGCACCGCACCGCAGAAGGCGCTCCGAAGCCCCGCGTTCACGGATGGCGCTCCCCGGGTGGCGCTTCACCTGCGCCCGGGCGGGGATGTGAAAGGCGTGACCAGCGCTGAACTCCACCCGGCCGGCGTCCGTGGGTACGGATGACCGCAGCCGACGGCCGGACGGCGGAAGCGAGCCGGAACAGGGCCCCAACAGGTCTAAACCAATTATCCGTCGCCCCTTGTCACCGGGCCCCCGGGTCTGATGAGCTGTGGCCTGGGACACAACGGACACCCTTCGAGAGGGAGATGTCGTGAGCAACGAGAGCCTGGCCAACCTGCTCAAGGAAGAACGCAGGTTCGCGCCCCCCGCCGACCTGGCCGCGAACGCCAACGTCACGGCGGAGGCGTATGAACAGGCCAAGGCTGACAGGCTCGGCTTCTGGGCCGAGCAGGCCCGCCGACTGACCTGGGCCAAGGAGCCGACGGAGACGCTGGACTGGTCGAACCCGCCGTTCGCCAAGTGGTTCAAGGACGGCGAGCTCAACGTCGCGTACAACTGCGTGGACCGGCACGTGGAGGCCGGGCACGGCGACCGGGTCGCGATCCACTTCGAGGGTGAGCCCGGCGACAGCCGCGCCCTCACCTATGCCGAGCTCAAGGACGAGGTCTCCCGGGCCGCCAACGCCCTGCTGGAGCTCGGCGTCCGCAAGGGCGACCGGGTCGCGGTCTACATGCCGATGATCCCGGAGACGGCGATCGCGATGCTGGCGTGCGCCCGGATCGGCGCCGCGCACTCCGTCGTCTTCGGCGGCTTCTCGGCGGACGCGCTGGCGACACGGATCCAGGACGCCGACGCCAAGGTCGTGATCACCTCCGACGGCGGCTACCGGCGCGGCAAGCCGTCCGCGCTCAAGCCGGCCGTCGACGAGGCGATCGGCAAGGTGGACAACGTCGAGCACGTCCTCGTGGTGCGCCGTACCGGCCAGGACGTCGCCTGGGACGACAGCCGTGACCTCTGGTGGCACGAGACCGTCGGACGGCAGTCCGCCGAGCACACCCCCGAGGCCGTCGACGCCGAGCACCCGCTGTTCATCCTCTACACGTCCGGCACGACGGGGAAGCCGAAGGGCATCCTGCACACCTCCGGCGGCTACCTCACCCAGACCGCCTACACCCACCACGCCGTCTTCGACCTCAAGCCGGAGACGGACGTGTACTGGTGCACGGCCGACGTCGGCTGGGTCACCGGCCACTCCTACATCGTGTACGGGCCGCTGGCGAACGGCGCGACCCAGGTCATGTACGAGGGCACGCCCGACACCCCGCACCAGGGCCGGTTCTGGGAGATCGTGCAGAAGTACGGGGTGACGATCCTCTACACCGCCCCGACCGCGATCCGCACGTTCATGAAGTGGGGCGACGACATCCCCGCCAAGTTCGACCTCAGCAGCCTGCGGATCCTCGGATCCGTGGGCGAGCCGATCAATCCCGAGGCCTGGGTCTGGTACCGCAAGCACATCGGGGCGGACCGCACCCCCGTCGTCGACACCTGGTGGCAGACCGAGACCGGCGCGATGATGATCTCCCCGCTGCCGGGGGTCACCGAGACCAAGCCGGGGTCGGCCCAGCGCCCACTGCCCGGCATCTCGGCCACCGTCGTCGACGACGAGGCGAACGAGGTCCCCGACGGCGGTGGCGGCTACCTGGTCCTCACCGAGCCGTGGCCGTCGATGCTGCGCACCATCTGGGGCGACGACCAGCGCTTCATCGACACGTACTGGTCGCGCTTCGAGGGCAGGTACTTCGCCGGCGACGGCGCGAAGAAGGACGACGACGGGGACATCTGGCTGCTGGGCCGGGTCGACGACGTGATGCTCGTGTCGGGCCACAACATCTCCACCACCGAGGTGGAGTCGGCGCTCGTGTCGCACCCGTCCGTCGCCGAGGCGGCGGTCGTCGGCGCGGCGGACGAGACGACGGGCCAGGCGATCGTCGCCTTCGTCATCCTGCGGGGCACGGCGGCCGAGAGCGAGGACCTGGTGGCCGAGCTGCGAGGCCACGTGGGCGCCACCCTCGGCCCGATCGCCAAGCCCCAGCGGATCCTTCCGGTGGCCGAGCTGCCGAAGACCCGCTCCGGCAAGATCATGCGCCGGCTGCTGCGGGACGTCGCCGAGAACCGCCAGCTCGGTGACGTGACCACGCTGACCGACTCCACGGTCATGGACCTCATCCAGACGAAGCTCCCGTCGTCGCCGGGCGAGGACTGAGCCCGGCCGGTCCCCGGAGGGGGCGCCCGGGGCGAGGACGCGCCGGGCACCCCTCTTGGGTAGGCTCGACACGACAGCGTGACCCTCGAGGTGTGCCGGGAAGTCTGGTCGGCGAAGAGTTCCGTCCTGCCCACCGACCGGAGGTCCCCGCCTTGGCCGCGCCCCGCACCACCCCCGTCCGCAAGGTCCTCGACCGGCTCAGCCTCCCCGAGCGGACCTACGTGGCGGACGCGCTGCGCACCGAGACCGTCGGCGGGGTCCTGCTGCTCGTGGCCGCCGTCGCCGCTCTGGTCTGGGCGAACGTACCCGGGCTGCACGACAGCTACGAGACCGTCGGCCACTACCACCTCGGCCCCGAGGCGCTCGGCCTGAACCTGTCGATCGAGCACTGGGCCGCCGACGGCCTCCTCGCCGTCTTCTTCTTCGTCGCCGGCATCGAACTCAAGCGGGAGCTGGTCGCCGGGGACCTCCGGGACCCCAGGGCCGCCGTCCTGCCCGTGGTGGCCGCCCTGTGCGGCATGGCCGTACCGGCGCTCGTCTACACGCTCACCTCCCTCTCCGGCGGCGGCTCCACGGCCGGCTGGGCCGTGCCCACCGCCACCGACATCGCCTTCGCGCTCGCCGTGCTCGCCGTCATCGGCACCTCCCTGCCGAGCGCCCTGCGCGCCTTCCTGCTCACGCTCGCCGTCGTCGACGACCTGTGCGCGATCCTGATCATCGCCGTCTTCTTCACCGACACCCTGAACTTCGCCGCGCTCGGCGGCGCCGCCGCCGGCCTCGCCGTGTTCTGGCTGCTGCTGCGCAAGGGCGTCCGCGGCTGGTACGTGTACGTGCCGCTCGCGGTCGTCGTCTGGGCGCTGATGTACAACAGCGGCGTCCACGCCACCATCGCCGGCGTCGCGATGGGCCTGATGCTGCGCTGCACCACCCGGGCGGACGAGGAGCACTCCCCCGGCGAGCGCATCGAGCACCTCGTGCGCCCCCTGTCGGCGGGCCTCGCGGTGCCGCTGTTCGCCCTCTTCAGCGCCGGGGTGGCGATCTCGGGCGGCGCGCTCGCGGACGTGTTCACCCGGCCGGAGACCCTCGGCATCGTCCTCGGCCTGATCGTCGGCAAGACGATCGGCATCTTCGGCGGGACCTGGCTGACCGTCCGCTTCACCCGCGCCTCGCTCAGCGACGACCTCGCCTGGGCGGACGTCTTCGCCGTCGCGACGCTGGCCGGCATCGGCTTCACCGTCTCGCTGCTCATCGGGGAACTGGCCTTCGAGGGCGACCCGGCCCTCACCGACGAGGTCAAGGCCGCCGTGCTCACGGGTTCGCTGATCGCGGCGATCCTGGCGACCGTCCTGCTCAAGCTGCGCAACGCCGAGTACCGGCGGCTGTGGGAGGCCGAGGAGCGCGACGAGGACCTCGACGGCATCCCGGACGTCTACGAGCAGGACGACCCGGAGTACCACCTGCGCATGGCCGCGATCCACGACGGCAAGGCCGCCGAGCACCGGCGGATCGCCGCGGAGAAGGCCGCCGCGCGGCACGGCCGGACCGAAGTGGCGGGCGGGGCGGGCGAGGAGGGCGACCGTCCGGCATGATCTGACGGGACGGTACAAAAGACGGGACCGTACGCAGTCAGGCAGAAGACGGCGGAACCGTACGACACGAGGGAGACCGCGATGAGCGCACCCGACGGCAGCCCGGTCGGCGCCGAACGCAGCATCGGCCAGTTGTTCGCCTCGGCGACGACCGAGATGTCGGCGCTGGTGCACGACGAGATCGCGCTGGCGAAGGCGCAGCTCAAGCAGGACGTCAAGCGCGGCGCGACGAGCGGCGGCGCGTTCACGCTGGCCGGCGCCGTCCTGATCTTCTCCCTGCCGATGCTGAACTTCGCCCTCGCGTACGGCATCCGCACCTGGAGCGGCTGGAACCTCGCGATCTGCTTCCTGCTGTCCTTCGCGGCGAACGTCCTCGTCGCGCTCGTCCTCGTGCTGATCGGCGTCGTCTTCGCGAAGAAGGCCAAGAAGGGCAAGGGCCCGCAGAAGGTCGCCGCCTCCATGAAGGAGTCCGCGGGCGTCCTGCAGAACGCCAAGCCGCACCCGCGGCCCGAGCTCGCGGAGGACCGGGGACCGAAGGCCATCGAGGCTGTGGCACGCTCGTCCTCATGACGGACCCCGCCACGCCTTCGGCGTACCCTGCCTCGGTCGTACGACCCGATCGCGTCGACGGCAGACAGGTGACCCACCGGGAGGTCGCGGCGAACGGCGCGCGCTTCCACATCGCCGAGCTGGGCGACGGCCCCCTGGTCATGCTGGTGCACGGCTTCCCCCAGTTCTGGTGGACCTGGCGGCACCAGCTGACCGCGCTGGCCGACGCGGGCTTCCGGGCCGTCGCGATGGACCTGCGGGGCGTCGGCGGCAGCGACCGCACGCCCCGCGGCTACGACCCGGCCAACCTCGCCCTCGACATCACCGGCGTGATCCGCTCCCTCGGCGAGCCGGACGCCGCCCTGGTCGGCCACGACCTGGGCGGCTACCTGGCGTGGACGGCGGCCGTCATGCGCCCCAAGCTGGTACGGCGGCTCGCGGTCGCCTCGATGCCGCACCCCCGGCGCTGGCGTTCGGCGATGCTCACCGACGTCCGGCAGACCGGCGCCGGCTCCCACATCTGGGGCTTCCAGCGGCCCTGGATCCCGGAACGGCAGCTGACCGCCGACGACGGGCACCTCGTGGGCCGGCTGATCCAGGAGTGGTCGGGGCCGCGTCCGCCGCGGGACGAGGTGCTGGAGACGTACCGGCGCGCGATGTGCATCCCGTCCACCGCGCACTGCTCGGTGGAGCCGTACCGGTGGCTGGTGCGGTCGCTGGCCCGGCCGGACGGCATCCAGTTCTACCGGCGCATGAAGCGGCCCGTGCGCGTGCCGACGCTGCACCTGCACGGCTCCCTCGACCCGGTCATGCGCACCCGCAGCGCGGCCGGTTCGGGCCAGTACGTGGAAGCGCCGTACCGCTGGCGGCTGTTCGACGGGCTCGGGCACTTCCCGCACGAAGAGGATCCGGCCGCCTTCTCCACCGAACTGGTCAACTGGCTGAAGGATCCCGAACCCGATCGGTGACCGAGCCATCGCGCCCGGTATCCGGAGACTGAACACCTGTACTACGAACAGCCAATTGCCCGGCGCATAGGCCAATTGGCGGGCCCGAGGGCGGTTATCGACCTTGGGGCAGGGGCAGACGTCGGGGTATGGGCTGGACGCACGACTACAGTGACGTAGCACGCAACCGCCGCTCGGCCGCCGGGCCGGGCTCCCGCCAACGAGGGACCGCGCCGCAAGCCGGCAGCGACCTCCGGGTGGGCATTCCGCGCATCCTGCGCCGCCGCGCCCGCTGGGTCTCGGTACGCCTGCGTCACCCGCGCGGCTGACCCGCTCCCCTTCTCCCCCCGGCGCGTCCACCCGGAGCAGCACCTGCGCACGTCACAGCGCGCAGGTGTCGCTGTCCACTTCCTGGTTCGCGGTGCGGCCGCGGGTGATGTCCTGTCGGATCTCGTCCGCGGTGAGCGCGTAGCCGGTGTCGGCGTCGTCGAGGGACTTCGCGAAGACCACGCCGTACACCTTGCCGTCGGGCGTGAGCAGCGGGCCGCCGGAGTTGCCCTGGCGGACCGTCGTGTACAGCGAGTAGACGTCACGGCGGACGGTGCCCCGGTGGTAGATGTCCGGACCGTTGGCCGTGATGCGCCCGCGCACGCGCGCGGCGCGCACGTCGTACGCCCCGTTCTCCGGGAAGCCCGCGACGATCGCGCTGTCGCCGCTCGCGGCGTCCTCGGTGGTGAACCGCAGGACGGGCGCGTCGAGATCCGGTACGTCGAGGACGGCGATGTCGCGCTTCCAGTCGTACAGCACGACGGTGGCGTCGTACTTGCGGCCCTCGCCGCCTATCTGGACGACGGGCTCGTCGACGCCGCCCACGACGTGCGCGTTGGTCATGACGCGGCGCTCGCCGAAGACGAACCCGGTGCCCTCCAGGACCTTGCCGCAACTCTCCGCGGTGCCCGTGACCTTGACGATGGAGCGCTGCGCGCGGGTGGCGACCGCGCTGCCCGCGAGGGCGGGGTCGGGTGGCCGGACGTCGGTGATGGGCTCGTTGGAGAACGGGCTGAAGACCTGCGGGAAGCCGTTCTGGGCGAGCACGGAGGAGAAGTCGGCGAACCAGGTGTCGGCCTGGTCGGGCAGGGCCCGGGACACCCCTTGCAGCACCTCGGAGTTACGGACCTCCTTGCCCAGGGTGGGCAGGGTGGTGCCGGCGAGGGCGGATCCGATCAGCCACGCCACGAGCAGCATGGCGACGACGTTGACCAGGGCGCCGCCCGTCGCGTCCAGGGCGCGCGCCGGGGACCAGGTGATGTACCGGCGCAGTTTGTTGCCGAGATGGGTGGTGAGGGCCTGGCCGACGGAGGCACAGACGATCACGACGACGACCGCGACGACGGCGGCCGTCGTGCTCACCTCCGAGTTGTCGGTCAGGACGTCCCAGAGCACGGGCAGCAGATAGACGGCCACCAGGCCGCCGCCCAGGAACCCGATCACCGACAGGATGCCGACGACGAAGCCCTGTCGGTAACCCACCACCGCGAACCAGACGGCCGCGAGCAGCAACAGGATGTCCAGCACGTTCACCGTTTCAGGCCTCGCCTCTTTCTTCCCCGGCCGGGGCAGGCCGGTCGGGGGGCCGGGGGGTGTGCCCCGGACAGTCGCAGCACGAAGGACACCCTGTCATGACCGCCAGTCGAGCGGGACCTGCTTCTCCCGGTCCCAGGGGCGCTCCCAGCCCGCGTAGTGCAGCAGGCGGTCGATGAGGCCGGCGGTGAAACCCCACACGAGGGCGGATTCGACCAGGAATGCCGGGCCCTTGTGGCCACTGGGGTGGACGGCCATGGCGCGGTTGCGGGGGTCCGTGAGATCCGCCACGGGGACCGTGAAGACGCGTGCCGTCTCGTTCGGGTCGACCACGCCGACCGGGCTGGGGTCGCGCCACCAGCCGAGGACGGGGGTCACGACGAAACCGCTGACCGGGATGTACAGCTTGGGCAGGACGCCGAAGAGCTGGACGCCGCGGGGGTCGAGCCCGGTCTCCTCCTCCGCCTCGCGCAGGGCGGCCCACAGCGGCCCGTCGCCGTGCGGATCGCCGTCCTCCGGGTCGAGGGCGCCGCCCGGGAAGGAGGGCTGCCCGGCGTGCGAGCGCAGCGAGCCGGCCCGCTCCATGAGCAGGAGCTGCGGCCCCCGCTCGCTCTCACCGAAGAGGATCAGCACGGCCGACTGCCGCCCCGCGCCGTCCTCCGGCGGCAGGAAGCGGCTCAGCTGGACCGGCTCGACCGTCTCCACGGCCCGCACGACCGGCTCCAGCCACCCCGGCAGCCCCTCCCTGCTGAGCGTCACCGAACCGCGCTGTGCCCCACTCGTTCGCGTCACCGCCGCACCACCCCCCGTTCTGCCGAGTCCAACGCCCGGGGGACGGCGGATCGTTCCGCGGTGGTCCGTCCGCCGGTCCGCCCCGTGTCCCACCGGGTCCTCCCCCCTGTCACCCGGCCCCCAGCGGCGGAGCCGGGCGGCCGCCGGCGTCCAGGTAGGACTGCGGGGGGTTGAGGCGCTGGCCGGGGAACCCGCCCTTCTCGTACTTGAGGAGCTTCTTCGCCTTCTCCGGGTCCGTCTCGCCCTCGCCGTACGCCGGGCAGAGCGGGGCGATGGGGCAGGCGCCGCAGGCCGGCTTGCGGGCGTGGCAGATGCGGCGGCCGTGCCAGATCACGTGGTGGGAGAGGTCCGTCCAGTCGCCCTTGGGGAAGAGCGCGCCGACCTCGGCCTCGATCTTGTCCGGGTCGGTCGCCTCGGTCCACTTCCAGCGCCGGACGAGCCGCTGGAAGTGCGTGTCCACGGTGATCCCGGGCCGGCCGAACGCGTTGCCCAGGACCACGAACGCGGTCTTGCGGCCGACGCCCGGCAGCTTGACCAGGTCCTCCAGCCGCCCGGGTACCTCCCCGCCGAACTCCTCGACGAGGGTCTTGGAGAGGCCTATGACCGACCGGGTCTTGGCCCGGAAGAAGCCGCAGGGGCGCAGGATCTCCTCGACCTTCTCCGGGTCGGCGGCCGCCAGGTCCTCGGGGGTGGGGTACTCGGCGAAGAGGCCGGGGGTCGTCTGGTTCACCCTCAGATCGGTGGTCTGGGCGGAGAGGACCGTGGCGACCAGCAACTGGAAGGAGTTCTCGAAGTCCAGCTCGGGGTGCGCGTACGGGTACACCTCGGCGAGCTCGCGGTTGATCCGGCGGGCGCGGCGGACGAGGCCGGTACGGGTCTCGGGCTTCCTGGCCGCGGCGGTCCGCTTCCCGGCCGTCCCGTTCCCCGCGGCCTCTTCCCCGGCCGTCGCCTTCACCGGAGCCGTCTTCGCGGACGCCGTCTTCGCGGGCGTCTTCTTCGTCACCTTCGCCGCCTTGTCAGCCGTTTCCTCACCCCTGCCGAAGTCCTGTTCGCCCACAGCGGAATCGCGACGTACAACCACCCGCCCAGCCCCCTTGGCCTGTGCTCTCACCGGCGATTTGGACACCCGGCCAGCCTAAAGCCCTGTACCGGCATCCGCGTCGGAGGCGGAAGATCAGCCCCCGATTGGACCCCTGCCGCTTACCCCGGGACACCTGTGCGGCATCCTTGTGACAGATCACACTGTTCGGACCGTCCGGCAAAATGGGGAACACGGTCCCCCGGCACACGGGGGAGCACGATCCCCTGAGCAGGTCGACAAGGAGAGAACTCGTGGACGACGTTCTGCGGCGCAACCCGCTCTTCGCGGCTCTCGACGACGAGCAGGCCGCAGAGCTGCGCGCCTCCATGAGTGAGGTGACCCTCGCGCGTGGCGACTCCCTGTTCCACGAGGGAGATCCCGGCGACCGGCTCTACGTCGTCACCGAGGGCAAGGTCAAGCTCCACCGGACGTCCCCCGACGGCCGCGAGAACATGCTGGCCGTGGTCGGCCCCGGCGAGCTCATCGGCGAACTGTCGCTCTTCGACCCGGGCCCGCGTACGGCGACGGCGACCGCGCTGACCGAGGTCAAGCTGCTCGGCCTGGGCCACGGCGACCTCCAGCCCTGGCTGAACGCCCGCCCCGAGGTGGCCGCCGCGCTCCTGCGCGCCGTCGCCCGGCGCCTGCGCAAGACCAACGACGCCATGTCCGACCTGGTCTTCTCGGACGTCCCCGGCCGTGTCGCCCGCGCCCTGCTGGATCTCTCCCGCCGCTTCGGCGTGCAGTCCGAGGAGGGCATCCACGTCGTCCACGACCTCACGCAGGAGGAGCTCGCGCAGCTCGTCGGCGCCTCGCGCGAGACGGTCAACAAGGCGCTCGCCGACTTCGCCCAGCGCGGGTGGCTGCGCCTGGAGGCACGGGCGGTCATCCTGCTGGACGTGGAGCGGCTGGCGAAGCGGTCCCGCTGACGCCCGGCCCTGGCCGCACGGCGCGTGCGGGTGTCCGCCCTGGGGGCCGCCGCCCCCGGCCCCGCTCCTGCCCGGCTCCTGCCTGAACGGCCTCGTCCTCGAACGCCCCACCGGCTGCCGCCGGTGCGCCGACCACGGGGCTGAAACGGTTCTGCCGCGAGGTTCCCGACCTTCGGGACCTTCGGGGTCGTACCGCCCCCGAAGGCTCCCCGTACCCGGCCGCGTCGACGGCCTCGGGCCGCGGCTCGCGGGCGAGTGCGCGTACGCGCGCGGCTGCGGGGTTCCGGAGCGTCCGGGGCCGCTCAGGGACGCTTCAGGGGCGTCGGCCCGGGGGACGCCCGGGCCGCCCGGCCCCGGGGCGCCTATATGAGCCCGTGCTCCTCCAGGTACTCCATCTGCGCCCGCACGGACAGCTCCGCCGCCGGCCACAGGGAGCGGTCCACGTCGGCGTAGACGTGGGCGACGACCTCGGCGGGGGTGCGGTAGCCGTCCTCGACGGCCGTCTCGACCTGCGCGAGGCGGTGGGCGCGGTGGGCGAGGTAGAACTCGACGGCGCCCTGGGCGTCCTCCAGGACGGGGCCGTGGCCCGGCAGGACCGTGTGGACGCCGTCGTCGACCGTGAGGGACCTCAGCCGCCGCAGGGAGTCCAGGTAGTCGCCCAGACGGCCGTCGGGATGCGCCACGACCGTCGTACCGCGGCCCAGGATCGTGTCGCCGGTCAGGACCGCTCGGTCGGCCGGGAGGTGGAAGCACAGGGAGTCGCCGGTGTGGCCGGGCGTCGGGACGACCCTCAGTTCCAGACCGCCGACGGTGATCACGGCCCCGCCGGCCAGTCCCTCGTCGCCCAGCCGCAGCGCCGGGTCCAGGGCGCGCACCTCGGTGCCGGTCAGCTCGGCGAAGCGGACGGCGCCCTCGGCGTGGTCGGGATGGCCGTGCGTGAGGAGGGTCAGGGCGACGCGCTTGCCGGCCTGCTCGGCGGTGTCGACGACCGAGCGCAGGTGGCCGTCGTCCAGCGGGCCCGGATCGATCACGACGGCCAGCTCGGAGTCGGGCTCCGAGACGATCCAGGTGTTCGTGCCGTCCAGGGTCATCGCGGAGGCGTTGGGCGCGAGGACGTTGACCGCCCTGGCCGTGGCGGGGCCGGAGAGGACCCCGCCGCGGGGCTGGCCGGGAAGGGCTGCTGCGTCCGTCATGCGGGGGCTCCACCGGTGGGGACGTGCCGGGTGAACTCGTCGTGGCCCGGCCAGGACAGCACGACCTCGCCGTCCTCGACGCGCGCCCGCGCCAGGACCGGCGTGAGGTCGCGCGCGGGAGCGGCGGCCAGGGCCTCGGCGGCCGTGCCGCAGGGGACCAGCTGGCGCAGGGTCGCGATCGTGGGCGGCATCATCAGCAGCTCGCCCTTGTCGTACGAGGCGGCCGCGTCCGCCGGGCGGATCCACACCGTGCGGTCGGCCTCCGTGGAGGCGTTGCGGGTGCGCTGGCCCTCGGGGAGCGCGGCGACGAAGAACCAGGTGTCGTAGCGGCGCTGCTCGAACTCCGGCGTGATCCAGCGCGTCCAGGCGCCCAGCAGGTCGGAGCGCAGCACCAGGCCCCGGCGGTCGAGGAACTCCGCGAACGACGTCTCACGGGCGACCAGGGCCGCCCGGTCGGCCTCCCAGCCGGCGCCGGTGGTGTCCCCCACGACGGAGTCGGGCGTCGGCCCGGCCAGCAGGACGCCCGCCTCCTCGTACGTCTCCCGCACGGCCGCGCAGACGATCGCCTGGGCCCCCGCCTCGTCCACGCCGAGCCTCTCGGCCCACCACGCGCGCGTGGGCCCGGCCCAGCGCACGTTCCGGTCGTCGTCGCGCGGGTCCACGCCACCACCCGGATAGGCGTAGGCGCCGCCCGCGAAGGCCATGGAGGCCCGTCTGCGCAGCATGTGGACGAGCGGACCGTCCGCGGTGTCCCTCAGGAGCATGACGGTGGCCGCGCGTTTCGGCGTGACCGGCTCGAGGGTGCCGTCCGCGAGCGCGCGGATACGGTCCGGCCAGTCCGCTGGAAACCACTGCCCATTCGCCATGGCCGGAGGCTATCCCCTGGTGCGCGAATGTTCGAGAGGGGCCGGTGAGGAGCGCGCCGGTCCGGACCGGTGCGTTCGGGCAGGCGGGGGGCGTGGCGCACGGGTAGCGAGGCCGGGGCGGGGGGTCGCGGGCACAGGGGGAGGCGGTGGCGCGCAGCGCTGCCGCGGTCGCCGCCCGCCCGCGCGGCGAGGACGCGGACGGCGGGGAGGGGTGGGAGGACGGACGCGGAAGGGCGCCACAGCCGTCGGGGCGGCGGGTTCCCGGGGGCCGCGGAGGACGTGCCGGCCCTGGTCACCGAGGAGCCGCCGGACGCGCACTGCCGGGCGGGCGCCAGGCGCGCACCGCCGGACGGCCCGCCCCCGGGGGCGCGCCACCAGCACGTACGCCCCGCTCCCGAGCGCCGGCCTTCCGCCCCGGTGTCCGAGGTCGGAGGGACCTTCCCGAGCGGGCACGGGCGGCTGCGCGGCCCCGCGCGGGTGTCGCCCCGCAGGGCTTCCGCTCCGGCGTGGCCGCGGGCGGGCCGAGCGGCAGCCGCGGCGCCGGCCGGGCGCGGCGCCGTCACGACCGGCGTCGTGGCGGACGGGGTGCTCGCGGGGCGGGTCGGGCAGCCGGGCGGCCGCCCGTGGTGCCCTACGCCAACTCCACCTGGATCTCGACCTCGACCGGCGCGTCGAGGGGCAGCACGGCGACGCCCACCGCGCTGCGGGCGTGGACGCCCTTGTCGCCGAGGACCTCACCGAGGAGTTCGCTCGCGCCGTTGAGGACGGCGGGCTGGCCGGTGAAGTCGGAGGCGGAGGCGACGAAGCCGACGACCTTCACCACGCGCGCGACGCGGTCCAGGTCGCCCGCGACCGACTTGACGGCGGCCAGGGCGTTCAGCGCGCAGATGCGCGCGAGGTCCTTGGCCTCCTCGGGGGTGACCTCCGCGCCGACCTTGCCGGTGACCGGCAGCTTGCCGTCCACCATGGGCAGCTGGCCGGCCGTGAACACGTACGGACCGGACTGGACGGCGGGCTGGTAGGCCGCCAGCGGAGGCACGACCCCGGGCAGGCTCAGGCCCAGCTCGGCGAGCCTCGCCTCGACCGCGCTCACGCCTTCTCCCGCTTCAGGTAGGCCACGAGCTGCTCGGGGTTGTTCGGCCCGGGCACGACCTGGACGAGCTCCCAGCCGTCCTCGCCCCAGGTGTCCAGGATCTGCTTCGTGGCGTGGACGAGCAGCGGCACGGTTGCGTATTCCCACTTGGTCATGGGCCGACTGTATCCGCTGCGGGCCGCACGGCCCGTCCCAGGCCGTACGGCCGGTCGCGGCCCGCCCGGTGCGGGCGGGTTCGTGCCGCCGGCCCCGTGGTGTCCACCCGTTCGCCCTCCCGGTCGCCCACTCCTGTGGATCCGCCGGCCCTCACCCTGTGGATCCCCCGATGTCCACCCTGACGGCCCCCTGATGTCCGCCCCGCCGGACCCCCGTTGTCCACAGCCTCCCGATTGGCTCGGGCGCCGACTGGTTACGCTCGAAGACGTGAGCAGGCTCCAGGTCGTCAGCGGCAAGGGCGGGACCGGAAAGACGACGGTCGCCGCCGCACTCGCGCTCGCCCTCGCGACCGAGGGGAAGCGGACGCTTCTCGTCGAGGTCGAGGGCCGGCAGGGGATCGCGCAGCTCTTCGAGGCGGAGGCACTTCCGTACGAGGAGCGCAAGATCGCCGTAGCACCCGGGGGCGGGGAGGTGTACGCCCTGGCCATCGACCCCGAACTGGCCCTTCTGGACTACCTCCAGATGTTCTACAAGCTGGGCGGCGCCGGCCGGGCCCTGAAGAAGCTCGGCGCGATCGACTTCGCCACCACCATCGCGCCCGGCCTCAGGGACGTGCTCCTCACGGGCAAGGCCTGCGAGGCGGTGCGCCGCAAGGACCGCGGCGGGCGGTTCGTGTACGACTACGTCGTCATGGACGCCCCGCCCACGGGCCGCGTCACCCGCTTCCTGAACGTCAACGACGAGGTGGCGGGACTCGCCAAGATCGGCCCGATACACAATCAGGCGCAGGCGGTGATGCGGGTGCTGAAGTCGTCGGAGACGGCCGTGCACCTGGTGACGCTGCTCGAGGAGATGCCGGTCCAGGAGACCGCGGACGGCATCGCCGAGCTGCGGGCGGCGAAGCTGCCGGTGGGCCGGATCATCGTCAACATGGTCCGGCCGGAGGTGCTGGACGGGAACGAGCTGGAACTCCTGCGGACGCTGGGGCGTTCTTCCGTCGCGCGCTCGCTGTCCGCCGCGGGGCTGGGCGGGGCGCGGCGCGGCGGGCACGCCGAGCGGCTGGTGGACCCGCTCCTGGAGCAGGCCGAGGAGTACGCCGAGCGGCACGCGCTGGAGCACGAGCAGCGGTCCGTCCTGGCCGAGCTGGGCCTGCCCCTGCACGAACTGCCGTTGCTCGCCGAGGGCATGGACCTCGCGGGCCTGTACGAACTCGCCACCGAGCTGCGGAAGCAGGGGATGTCATGAGTCCGGACCAGACTCACGACCAGAAGAGCACCCGTCACCGCCTGTCCCCCGCGCGCGTGCTGGACCTCGACCCCCTGCTCGACGATCCGGCCACCCGCATCGTGGTGTGCTGCGGCTCGGGCGGGGTCGGCAAGACGACGACGGCGGCCGCGCTGGGCCTCCGGGCGGCCGAGCGGGGCCGCAAGGTGGTCGTCCTGACCATCGACCCGGCGCGCCGGCTCGCGCAGTCCATGGGCATCGACTCGCTCGACAACACCCCGCGCCGGGTGAAGGGGGTCGAGGGGGACGGCGAGCTGCACGCGATGATGCTCGACATGAAGCGCACCTTCGACGAGATCGTCGAGGCGCACGCGGACCCCGATCGGGCGGCCGCGATCCTGGGCAACCCCTTCTACCAGTCGCTCTCGGCGGGCTTCGCGGGCACGCAGGAGTACATGGCGATGGAGAAGCTGGGGCAGCTGCGGTCCCGGGACGAGTGGGACCTGATCGTCGTCGACACGCCGCCGTCCCGTTCGGCGCTGGACTTCCTGGACGCGCCCAAGCGGCTCGGCTCGTTCCTGGACGGCCGGCTGATCCGGCTGCTGACGGCCCCGGCCAAGCTGGGCGGGCGCGCCGGGATGAAGTTCCTGAACGTCGGGATGTCGATGATGACCGGCACGCTCGGCAAGCTGCTCGGCGGTCAGCTGCTGAAGGACGTCCAGACGTTCGTGGCCGCGATGGACACGACCTTCGGCGGCTTCCGCACCCGCGCGGACGCGACGTACAAGCTGCTCCAGGCGCCCGGGACGGCGTTCCTGGTGGTGGCGGCGCCCGAGCGGGACGCGCTGCGGGAGGCCGCGTACTTCGTGGAGCGGCTGGCCGCCGAGAACATGCCGCTGGCCGGTCTGGTGCTCAACCGGGTCCATGGCAGCGGCGCCGCCCAGTTGTCCGCCGAGCGTGCGCTCGCCGCCGCCGAAAATCTTGAAGAGCCCCGCATTGTGGATCAGGACGGCGGGAAAGCTGGTCTTCGTAACTCTCCCGACACGTACGGCAGTTCAGAATCCTCCGCCCCCGGCACCGAGCCCGACTCCCCCAGCACCGGCCAGGACTCCGGCACCGGTCGCAGCGCCGGCGGCGACGGCGACCCGGGTGCCGACCGGCTCACGGCAGGCCTGCTGAGGCTGCACGCCGAGCGGATGCACCTGCTCTCCCGCGAGCGGCGCACGCGGGACCGCTTCACCGCGCTCCATCCCGAGGTGGCGGTCGCCGAAGTGGCCGCGCTGCCCGGCGACGTCCACGACCTCGCGGGGTTGCGCGACATCGGGGACCGGCTCGCGGCCAGCCGGCCGGAGCTGCCCGAGAGCTGAGCCGGCCGCGCCGGAGGCGCGCCCTCAGCTCACCGCCGCGTAGTTCTCGTACACCTGGTCGTCGTCGAGCGACACGATGCCCGCGCCGCGCTCGTACTCCGAGCGCGCCGTCTCCAGCAGTCGGCGCCAGGACGTGACGGTCGGCCGCCTGCGCAGCAGTGCGCGGCGCTCGCGCTCCGTCATGCCTCCCCACACACCGAACTCCACGCGGTTGTCGAGCGCGTCCGCCAGGCATTCGGTGCGTACCGGACATCCGGTGCACACCGCCTTGGCCCTGTTCTGCGCTGCTCCCTGAACGAACAGTTCATCCGGATCGGTAGTGCGGCAGGCAGCCTGCGCACTCCAGTCGGTTACCCAGCCCATACCGGCGCCGTCCTCTCCCGAATCGAGGCTCCCCCACGGCGGCAGCGGCATATTCACCGCCGCCAGTTGAGGACGTTACGGAAGGTGGGCACAGCGCAACACCCCCTTCGGGCCCAATCTTGAATGGCCCGAACGGACTATGGGTAAGCGGCAGATCACCCGGGGGAGTGAGCCTGCGACATATGCGACCATCCCGGCAGAACGGGACGGTTTCCTTGCGTCACAACGGACGCCGGATGACACACAAGGCGGATTCGGACACGCCCCCACCAAGAAAGTGAGGAACCTCCGGAACGATTCGGGGTCGCCGGACGTATTGATACGTAGCCCTGCTGCTGTGACAGTCGAGAGCAGCTTAGGCCAAGGCATATACGCGTGTCCGGCGAATGAGAACGTAGGCTGCCCTCATGCCAAAGAAGCGCTCGGGCGGTGGTCTGTCCGCCACGCAGCAGGCCGCCAAGTTCCTCGGTGTCAGTGTGCTCTCGGGAGCCGTGCTGGCAGGTATCGCACTGCCCGCGTTCGGCGCGCTGGGCCTGGCCGCCAAGGGGTCGGTGGAGTCCTTCGACGAACTCCCGGCCAACCTGAAGACGCCGCCGCTGAGCCAGCGCACCACGATCCTCGACGCCGAGGGCCGGCAGATCGCCACGGTCTACTCCCGTGACCGCACGGTCGTCGACCTCGAGGACATCTCGCCGTACATGCAGAAGGCGATCGTCGCGATCGAGGACTCGCGCTTCTACGAGCACGGCGCCGTCGACCTGAAGGGCGTCCTGCGCGCGCTGAACAAGAACGCGCAGAGCGGCGGGGTGGCTCAGGGCGCCTCGACGCTCACCCAGCAGTACGTGAAGAACGTCTTCGTCGAGGAGGCCGGCGACGACCCGACGAAGGTCGCGCAGGCCACCCAGCAGACCCTCGGCCGCAAGATCCGCGAACTGAAGTACGCGATCCAGGTCGAGGAGGAGCTCGGCAAGAAGAAGATCCTCGAGAACTACCTGAACATCACGTTCTTCGGCCAGCAGGCCTACGGCGTCGAGGCCGCCTCCCAGCGGTACTTCTCCAAGCACGCCAAGGACCTCACCCTGCCCGAGTCGGCCCTGCTGGCCGGCATCGTCCAGTCCCCGAGCCGCTACGACCCGGTCAACGACGAGGCCGAGGCCACCAAGCGCCGCAACACCGTGCTGGAGCGCATGGCCGAGGTCGGCGACATCTCGCAGGCCGAGGCCGCCCGGGCGACGAAGGCCCCGCTGGGCCTGAAGGTCACCCAGCCGAAGAACGGCTGCATCACCGCCGTGCAGGGCGCCAGCTTCTTCTGCAAGTACGTCGAGCGGGTCTTCAAGAGCGACCCGGTCTTCGGCAAGACCAAGGAGGAGCGCGCCAAGGTCTGGAACCAGGGCGGCCTCACCATCCGCACGACGCTCGACCCGCAGGCCCAGAAGTCCGTGCAGGACTCGCTGAAGGACCACGTCTACCAGTCGGACAAGGTCGCCGCGGCCGCCACGCTCGTCGAGCCCGGCACCGGCAAGATCCTCGCGATGGGCCAGTCGAAGCCGTACGGCTACGGCAAGAACGAGACCGAGTACAACTACTCGGTCAACTCGGCGATGGGCGGCTCGAACTTCGGCTTCCCGACCGGTTCGACGTTCAAGCCGTTCGTGGCCGCGGCCGCCCTGGAGCAGGGCCGGCCGGTGACGCAGACGTACCCCGCGCCGTACGAGATGCAGTACCCGGACACGGTCCAGACGTGCAGCGGCAAGCCGTGGGTCAACGACGGCAGGCCGAAGTACAAGCTGGAGAACGAGTCGGAGTCCGAGGTCGGGCCGTACGCGCTCAAGAAGGCCATGGAGCTGTCGGTCAACACCTACTTCGTGCAGATGCTCGCCGACATCGGCATGTGCCCGGTGGTGAAGATGACCGACGCCCTCGGCGTGGTCCAGGGCAACGGCGACAAGGTCCCCGAGGTGCCGTCGTCGATGACCCTCGGTTCGACCGGTCTGTCGCCGCTGACGATGGCGAGCGCGTACGCCGCCTTCGCCAGCCGTGGCATGTACTGCACGCCGGTCGCCATCGAGTCGATCACCCAGACCGTGGACGGGAAGAAGAAGTCGCTGGAGGTGCCGAAGTCGACCTGCTCGCGCGCGATGAGCGAGAAGACCGCCGACGGCATCAACACGCTGCTGAGCGGTGTGACCGACTCCGGTACGGGCAAGCAGGCCGGTCTGTCCGGCCGGGACAACGCCGGCAAGACGGGTACGACGGACGAGCGCAAGAACGCCTGGTTCGTCGGCTACACCCCGAACCTCTCGGGCGCGGTGTGGGTCGGCAGCGCCACCCAGAAGGTCAAGATGACCAACATCACCATCGGCGGCGTCTACCACGGCGAGGTCTACGGCGGTGACACTCCCGGCCCGATCTGGCGGGACGCCATGACCGGCGCCCTCGAGGGCAAGGAAGCGCCCAGCTTCAACCTCGTCGACATCCCGAACCCGGACCAGGGCCGTGGCGACGGCGACCAGGACGGGGACAACGGCCGCGGCAACGACGACGGGGACAACGGCAACGAGGGCTTCATCGGCGGCCTCTTCGACGGCGGCACGACCGACGGCGGCAACACCGGCGGCGTCACCCTCCCCGGCAACCTGTTCCAGGGCCAGACCAGCAACGGGAACGGGGGCCGCGGGCGGGGCTGAGCCCCGGACCGCAGGGCCTGGAGAACGGCGGACGGCCCCTGCCTCCGCACGGAGATCTCCTACGTACGCACGTACGTGTAGGGAGATCCCGTGCGGAAGGCAGGGGCCGTCCGCCGTCTGGAGCACCGCCGCCCGGGCGGGCCGGAGGGGAGCCGGCGGGCCGGAGCCGTGCGGGCACCCCGGACCGGCGCGGGTGCGCCGATCAGGTCCGCCCGGGTGCGTCGATCAGCCGGCGAGGAGCTTCTTGACCGCGGCGGCGACGCGGCCGCCCTCGGCCTGACCGGCCACCTTCGGGTTCACGATCTTCATCACGGCGCCCATGGCACGCGGCCCCTCGGCACCGGCCGCCTTCGCCTCCTCGACGGCCTGGGCGACGATGTCGTTCAGCTCGTCGTCGCTGAGCTGCTTGGGCAGGTACGCGGCGAGCACCTCGCCCTCCGCCTTCTCCCGCTCGGCGGACTCGGCGCGACCACCCTGCGCGAAGGCCTCGGCCGCCTCGCGCCGCTTCTTCGCCTCCCGGGTGATCACCTTCTGCACCTCGTCGTCGGAGAGCTCGCGCTTCTCCTTGCCCGCGACCTCCTCCTTGGTGATCGCGGCGAGCGTCAGCCGGAGCGTCGAGGAGCGGAGCTCGTCGCGCTCCTTGATCGCGGCGTTGAGGTCTTCCTGCAGCTTCGACTTGAGCGTGGTCATGCGTCTGATTGTCGCAGGTACGCGGAGCCCGACGCCCGTTCATTTACGGGGCGGTGGGTCTGACACGATGGACGTATGCGCGCGCGTTACGGAGTACCCGTAGGAATCGCGGCGGTCGGTGCCGCCGGTCTGTTGTACGCGGCGGGCTTCGAGGCCCGCTCCTTCCGATTGCGACGGGTGACCGTCCCCGTCCTCCCCGCCGGGATGCGCCCCCTGCGCGTGTTGCAGGTCTCCGACATCCACATGGTCGGCGGCCAGCGCAAGAAGCAGCGCTGGCTGCGCTCCCTGGCCGGTCTGCGCCCCGACTTCGTGATCAACACGGGCGACAACCTCTCCGACCCGGAGGGCGTCCCGGAGGTCCTCGACGCGCTCGGCCCGCTGATGGAGTTCCCGGGCGCGTACGTCTTCGGCTCCAACGACTACTACGGCCCCAGGCCGCGCAACCCCGCCCGCTACCTGCTGGAGAAGGTCCAGGGCAAGCACGGCCTGAACGGCAACCCGCCCGTGGTCGGCGTCATCCACAACCCGTGGGAGGACCTGCGCGACGGTTTCGACGGCGCGGGCTGGCTCAACCTCACGAACACGCGCGGCACCCTCAAGCTCGAGGGCGCGTCGGTGGAGCTCACGGGCCTGGACGACCCGCACATCAAGCGGGACCGGTACGCGCAGGTCTCCGGCGGCCCCTCGGGCTCGGCGGACTTCTCGATGGGCGTGGTGCACGCGCCGTACCTGCGGACGCTGGACGCGTTCACGGCGGACGGCTACCCCCTGATCCTCGCCGGCCACACCCACGGCGGCCAGATCTGCATCCCCTTCTACGGCGCCCTGGTCACCAACTGCGACCTGGACACGGACCGCGTGAAGGGCCTGTCCACGCACACGGCGGAGGGCCGTACGGCGTACCTCCACGTGTCGGCGGGCTGCGGCGCGAACCGCTACACGCCGGTACGTTTCGCCTGCCCCCCGGAGGCGACGCTGCTGACGCTGGTGGAGAAGGAACAGGGGAGGTAAGCGAGGCGGAGGGACCGGGCGGGCGGCCGAGGGGAAGGCGGGCGAGGCCGAGGAGGCGACGGGCGAGACGGTCGAGGAGGGAGGCGGGCGAGGCCGGGAGGCAGCCGCGCCTCACCCGCACGGGCCCACCCGCATGGCCCCCTTCACCCCCTCTGCCTAGCGTGAGGGCATGACCGCCCCGATGCCCAGGGACCTCCCGGACCTGCCGCCGATCCCGCGGACCCACGCCCTCATCCCCTTCTCCGTCCCCACCACGGCGGTGGCCTCCCCCGTACGCCGTCGGCCGGCCGCGGCGCTCCGCCTGCTGATCGCCGTGACGGCGGCGGCCGGCGTCGCCCTGGCCCTCCTGCTGGGCAGCCCGCTCCAGGCGCTGAGCCACTTCGCCGTCCAGAGCGGCATCCTGCTGGCCGTGGTCACGGCCCTGTCGGCCCGCCGCGCCTGGACGGCCCGTCCCCCTCTCTCCTCGGCCTGGACCGGCGCGGCCCTGCTCTACGTCGTGTTCAGCGGCCTGGTGTACCACCTGCTCCTCGCGGACTCGGCGAACCCGTTCCCGGTGACGGGCGCGAGCGGCCGCCCCACGGGCCTGCTCGCGGTCGCGGCCCACCTCCTGCACACGGTGGTCCCGGTCGCCGCCGTCCTGGACTGGCTGCTGCTGACACCCCCCGGCCGGCTGCGCCTGCGCCAGACGGCCCCGTGGCTGCTGTACCCCTTGGCCTACCTGGGCTTCTCCCTGATCCGCGCGGAACTGATCATCCCGGGCACCCCCGGCCGCCACCCCTACCCGTTCCTCGACCCGGCCACCCACGGCTACCAGCGCACCCTCGCCGCCGCCCTCCTGCTGGGCCTCTCCCTCCACGCCCTGAGCCTCCTCCTGGTGGCCCTCGACCACGCCCGCCCCGACCCGGTCCCCCGCCGCGGCAAAACCGGATTTCGCCTACAGCCACCGGTGGGCTAAAGTAAACGACGTCGCCGCGACAAGCAGGAACAGCAGCGACATCGGGGTGTAGCGCAGCTTGGCAGCGCGCTTCGTTCGGGACGAAGAGGTCGTGGGTTCAAATCCCGCCACCCCGACACAGGTCAAAGGGCCAATCGCCTGATCGCGATTGGCCCTTTGTCGTGCTCGGGGCCACACGGGGGCCAGACGAAGTGGATCGAGTCCTCCGGTCGGTCCCCTTGTGACATGAGGCGCCTGCCCTTCACGGTCCAGTCGTGTCCGGCTGTGTCGGGGACCGGCTGACCGCGATCCTGACGGACGCTCTCCAGCCTGCGCTGCCGGAGCTCCCGCAGCGTCCACTCGGGCTTCGAGCCGGCCTCCGCACGATGGCTGCCGCCGGCCTCAGGGGGTCTCCCATCCCAGACAGGCGTCCCAGGCTCCCTTGTTTCCGCAGGTGGCCGGGGTGGGATTGTTCCACCGTTGCGGGCCGGGCGGCGGCTGTTGTCCCAAGCCCGCGGGGCGTCCGATGCTACGGATGTCGCACCGGCCGCAGCGGGCCGACCGCCCGGCAGCGCCACGACACCCCGACTCACCCGTCCACCGGGACACCCGGCTCCTCGGGCGCCCGGGACGCAGGGCGCGGACGCTCACGGGGACGCCCGACCGCCTTCGCCCCCGCCACCACGGTCCGGGGAGGAGACGAGTGGTGGCGGCGGCAGCCCCGGCACGCACCTCGATCCGCAGTGCCGGGCCGCGGACTCGTGCGACCTCATGCCGATCAGAAGATCAGAAGATCAGAAAAGGAAAGACGCATATGAACGTGAAGTCCCTCAAGGGCCGCCGTGCGGCCGTGGCCGCGGGTCTCGTCCTGGCTCTCGGATGTGGTGTGTCGGCACAGGCCTCCGCCACCGGGCCGCTGGCGATCGGCGGGAAGGCCGAGGACGCGGTGCCGCACCGCTCGGGCGGCAGTGGCGACAAGGGCACCGTCGCCGCCTGCTCCCAGGAGGTCCTCGGGGTGTCCGCCGTGAAGGAGCCCGCGGACAGCGAGGACGCCAGGCACCTCCTCCTCACCGTCCAGAACGCCGGCGACAAGAAGTGCACCCTCTACCGCTACCCGCTCGTGCGGCTCGGCGACGGCCGGAACACCGCCCGCGTGATCGAGGAGAGCGACCCGCACCCGGGGGTCCCCGTCACCCTCGCTCCGGGTGAGGAGGCGTACGCCGCTCTGCTCGTCAACGGCCCCATGGACGAGTACGAGGCGAAGAGCATCACCCTCAGCCTCCAGGGCCGTCGGCCCGGCAGCAGCGTGGGCAAGCCGATCGACGTCCCCATGCCCGTCGAGACGCTGTACGCCAACGACTACCAGCGTGTCACCTACTGGACGACCGCTCCCGGTTTCGCCCTCGATTTCATCATGTCGAAGTGACGGACCCCGGTCGGGACCGCTTCCCGGCGGCCGGCCAGAACGCTCACACGGCCCGTTGAGAACCGGCTGAAGCCGGCCGCACGGCCCGGCACATGACCGTCCCGGCCGTGCTCCGCCTCGCCCTGTCCGTCACCGCTCGCGGACGGACTCGAACAACCACCGAATCCCAGGAGGTCTGATGAAGCCCCTCGTCCGGAAGGCCGCAAGCTTCGCGGGAGTGAGCGTGGCCGTCGCGGCCATGTCCATGACCGGCGCGTCCGCGGCCCACGCGGAGTCCCCCACCCAGGGCTGCCCGTACCCCTACGTCTGCTTCTACCTGAACAACAGCGACTTGCTCGCCGGCAAGCCGATCTCGAAGTACCGGGACGTCACCAGCACCTACCAGGCGGTCACGCCCCGGCCGCACTACGGCGTCCTGAACACCCGGAACGACGACGTGGTGTACCTGCGGCTCCAGAGCGGGGGCTCGATCTGCCTCCCGCCGAACACCCAGACCCTGTTCGCCGACGCTTACAGCGTCAACGGGATAAGGATCTCCAGCAGCTCCACGTGCTGAATCCGCCGGAACGGCCGGCAGGCGTGCGTGAGCGCGCCCGCCGGGCGACGGGCAGGGCCGCGTGAGGACCGCCGGCGGAGCGGCCCGTGGCTCGTCAGTCGCCGGTTTCCACCTCGTCGTCGGAGGTGGTCATGGGGATCCAGCCGGAGGGGTTGCGGTACCAGTAGTGCGGTAGCCCCTCGATGGTGGTGGTGCGGAACGGACGGCCGTGGTCGTCGATGCGCACCGTGCCGGTCCGCCCCTGTGAGGACCAGTCGAGGTCGACGTACCAGTCGCAGGTGCAGGACTCGGTGCGCGCGGAGAGCAGCAGGACCTCCGGCTCCTGCAGGGACACCCGGTAGGGGAAGCCGACCGCGGGGTCCGGCCTGTCCGGGTCGTTGCCGGGGACCGAACGGGCCAGGGGCCGGTCCGCGTCGAGGTTCACGGAGAAGTGACGGGGGATGAGGACGGCGCCGCAGCCTTCGTACATGGAGTAGGCGATGCCCCGGTGGGCGGCGGGGGTCGTGCGGCTGACCACGCGCACGTGCAGGGCCTCCAGGATGACGGCGGCGGAGCCGCGTCCCTGCACCGAGATCCGCAGGTGGGTGGTGCGCCCGTGCACCGCCCCCAGGGACTCGGCCCACGCCGCGGCGTCCTGCGGCGCCGGCGGCGGCGGGACCTGTTGCGGTGGCTCGGCGATGACGTAGTCATGGTCGCATTCGGGTCGCCAGAGGTGGGAGTCGGCCGTCCAGGTGAGCGGGGCCGGTGGTGGGACCGTGTCGGCGCTCGCCCGGTCCTCCTGCGGGCCGCCGCCGCGCGTGACCGGCGCCGAGGGCTCCGGTGCGGTGGGGGCGGAGGCCGACGGCTCACCGCCGGCGGGGGAAGGTCCGGAAGCGGATCGCGGGCCGCCGCCGCGCGTGGCCGACGCCGAGGGCTCCGGTGCGGTGCCGGCGGAGGCCGACGGCTCACCGCCTGCGGAGAAGGGTCCGGAAGCGGATGTGGTGAGGCCGGCGAGCGCGACGGCGAGCGAGGCCGCCAGTGCCATCGATCGCACGGGCCGTCGTCGAGGGCGCCCGACGTGGGGCCGCCGGCCGGCCGGCGAGGTCGGCCCGGGGCGCGGGTCGGCCGGCGAGGTCGGCCCGGGTGTCTCGTCCGCCGGGCCGCTGTGGCTCGCGGATGCGGCCGATGCCGCGGTGCCCGTGGTGTCGCGGGGCTCCGGTGCCCGCCGGGCAGCGGATCGGCGCGGTCGTTGCCGTGCCGCGACTGCCAGGATCCACCGGCGGTGCAACTCCACGCGTTCCTCGGGGGAGGCTCCGCAGAGTGCGGCGAACCGCTCGACCCCGGTGAAGTCCAGGGGAACCGCTTCTCCGGCGCAGTAGCGGTGCAGCGTGGAGGCGTTCATGCCCAGACGGCGGGCCAGCGCCGCGTAGCTGCGGTCCGTGCGCTCCTTCAGACGCGTCAGCAGTGAGGCGAACTCCGCTACGTCGTCGTGGATTGCGTCCATGTGGTCCGTACTCGCATCCGTTCGTCGGCCTGCGCCGTCGTGCCCCGGTCCTGGACGGCCTCCCAGGCGCTCCCCGTACCTTCACGTCGATACGACCGGGACGGTTCCGGGATCGCGTCGTCCCTTTCGTCGTTCCGCTCGGCCAGGACGGCTCCGACGAGCCGGATCACGGCGGTGCAGCGCGGCCGACCATTGCCGGAGCTCTGGACAAGTGGGAGGCGGATGGGGTGGTCTCGGGAGCCGACAAGGCGAGCAACAAGCCGTATTGGCCCTGCCGGGCTGAGAGGAGCACGCTGACGTGGTCGCCACGACACTGACCGAATGGGCCTATCCCCTCGCCGAGTCGCTGCTCGCCGAGCCGCTGCCGCGTCGGTGGGCGCACTGCCTGGGAGTGGCCGAGCGGGCGCGGATCATCGCACCCGCTCTCGGCGACGACGCGGACCTGTTGGAGGCGGCGGCGGTGCTGCACGACATCGGCTACTCGCCGGACCTGGCCAAGACCGGTTTCCACCCGCTGGACGGGGCTCGGTACCTACGGGACGTCGCCAGGGCGAATGAGCGGGTCGTTCGGCTGGTCGCGCACCATTCCTGCGCTTGGATGGAGGCCGAGGCACGCGGGCTCCGGGAGGACCTGGAGAGCGAGTTCCCCAGGGACCTCCCGCACCTGGACGACGCCCTGTGCTTCTGCGACATGAGCACCACGCCGGACGGGACACCCACCGACCCGGTCGACCGCATCGACGAGATCACCGACCGGTACGGTGCGGACAGCCTGATCGGGAAGTTCATCCGCCGCGCCGAACCGGAGATCCTGGCGTGCACGGCACGCGTCCTCGAACGCATCGCCGCGATCAAGCGTCAGCCGGTGTAGGGCGCCGTGCGCGTTCGGTCCAGCGCGTGCTCGATGCGGACCCGCATGGTCGGGTGGACGTCCAGTTCGGCCAGGCCCTCCGGGGCGACCCGGCGGACCCGGGTCGTCTCGTTGCTCGTCCGCGCCTCACCGACGCCCTCCTGCGCCGGGTCGTCGTTCCTCGGCCGACCGACCTGGCCTTCGGCACACGGACGTCCCTTCCGGACCTGATCCCCGAGATGGAGGCCGCAACCGGGTGCCGCGCCGTCCTCGAACACGCAGCCGACCGCATCGGGACGTCCCTCATTCGCAGGCCGACGATGCGCGACTGCGTGCGCTCTTCCCGGCGATCAGGCCCACTCCCCTACGGGAAGGGACAGCTGTCACCACCAACTGGTCACGTGCTGATCGCACGGGCCCCTGAGCTGAACCGCTGTCGCCAAGCGGCCTCGGTCGTGATCTCGTCGCGCACCGAAGGTGGGACAACCGCCATCCCGCAGGGTCACCAGGGCCGTCGCAGACGCCGACGAGCGCTACGCCTCCGGTGTCCCGTCCGGCGAGATCCGGCGGAAGCCGAGGTACGGGGCGAGGGGTTCGGGCAGGAGGATGGAGCCGTCCTGCTGCTGGCACTGCTCGAGGAGGGCGGCCAAGGTGCGGCCGATGGGAAGGCCGGAGCCGTTGAGGGTGGCGACGAGGGTGGGTTTGCCGTCCTCGCCCCGGGTCCGGATGTTCGCCCGACGGGCCTGGAACGTGCCGAAGTGGGAGACCGAGGAGATCTCGCGGTACGTGTTCTGGCTCGGGATCCAGACCTCGATGTCATAGGTGAGCTGGGCGGAGAAGCCCGTGTCGCCGGCGGCCAGCTTGATGACGCGGTAGGCGAGGCCGAGTTCCTCCAGGCACGCCTCGGCATGGCCGATCATCTTCTCCAGCTCGGCGTCGGCGTCGGCCGGGTCGACGATGCGGACCATCTCGACCTTGGCGAACTGGTGCTGGCGGATCAGGCCGCGGGTGTCGCGGCCGTACGAGCCCGCCTCGGACCGGAAGCACGGGGTGTGGGCGGTGAGCGCGAGCGGCAGCTCCGCCGGGGGGATGATCTCGTCGGCGTAGAGGTTGGTCAGCGGGACCTCGGCCGTCGGGACGAGGAACAGGTCGCGGTCGGCGACGCCGGTCCTGAACAGGTCCTCCTCGAACTTCGGGAGCTGTCCGGTACCGGTCATGGTCTTGCGGGTGACCAGGTAGGGGACCGAGTACTCGACGTAGCCGTGCCGACGGGTGTGGAGGTCGAGGAAGAGCGCGGCCAGGGCGCGTTCCAGGGCGGCGCCGGCGCCGCGGGAGACCGCGAAGCGCGGGCCGGACAGCTTCGTCGCCCTGCCGAAGTCGAGGATGCCGGTGGCCTCGCCGAGGTCGACGTGGTCCTTCGGTGCGAACGGGAAGGCGGGCGGCGTGCCGACCCGCCGGATCTCGACGGCGAACTCCTCGGAGTCGCCGTCGGGGGCCGAGTCGTCCGGCAGGTTCGGGATGCCCAGGAGCAGTTCGCGCAGCTGGGTCTCGGTCTCTGCCTGGCCGGCCTCGATCTCGCGGATCCGCTCCTTCAGCTCGCGGGCGCGCTCCTTGAGGTGGGTGAGGTCACCGCCCTGCTTCGCGGTCCGCTGGACCTCGCTCGCCACTCGCTTGGACTCCGCCCGCAGCTCGTCGGCCGAGCGAACGCTCTCCTTGCGCCGGGAGTGGAGGGACTCCAGCTCGGACAGGTCGAGGGTGTAGCCGCGACGAGCGAGCCGACGGACCGCTTCGGCACCCATGTCGATCAGAGCGCGGGCATCATGCATGAGGAAGATCCTTCTGATCCTGCGAGGGGGACGGGAATGCGGAATCGACGGTAGCAACCGCCGAACCGTTCCCGTTTCGGGAAATCCTCCCGCCGCGGGCGCCGGCGGCACGGCCCCGAGCACCGGTTTCACGATCGCCTTCGCTCTGCGACTCGCTGCTGCCGGGGGCGCTGCGAGCCCTGCGAAGCCTCCGCCGGCGCGGACACGGCTCCTGGACCCGGCCGACGGCCAGGACGCGCACCCGTCCTAGGAGTCGACGGGCACCCACCGGCGTGCACCGGCGTCGTCGGTGCCGTACCAGTAGTGGGGCAGGCCCGCGATGCCGCTGGTGCGGAACGGGTGGCCGTGGTCGTCGACGCGGACCGTGCCGGTGCGGCCCTGGGAGGACCAGTCGAGTTCCAGGTACCAGGCGCAGTCGTGGGCCTCGGTCGTCGCGGTGACCAGCAGCACCTCCGGGTCCTCGGCGGAGACGCGGTAGGGCAGCCGCGCCGCGGGGAGGGGCTTTCCGGTGTCGCTGCCGGGCCGGGCGCGGGCGATCGGGCGGTCGGCGTCCAGGTTCACGGAGAACTCACGGGGCCTCAGGTCGCCGCCGCAGCCCTGGTCCATGGCGTACGCGGTGCCGGTGAGCGGAGTGCCGCGGCTGACGACACGGACCCGGAGGGCCTCCAGGACCACGGCCGTGGACGACGTGCCCTGCACCGAGATCTGCACCATCGTCCGCCGTCCGTGCACCGCCCCCTGCGTCGCCGCCCACACCCCGGCGTCCTGCTGATCCGGTGGCGGGGGCACCTGGGCCGGCTTCTTCCCGATGACGTAGTCGTGCCCGCAGCCGCCCTCCCAGACCTGCGAGTCGGCGGTCCAGGCGAGCGGCACGCCGGTCGACACCGCGGTGTCGCCCCCCATGCCCTTCTCGTCCTTCTCGTCCTTCTCGCCCTTCGGGTCCGGCGACGGTCCGTTCTTCGACCCGGGGCTTCCCGAAGCCCGTGCTCCTGCGGAGGGCGAGGCCGGTGAACGGCCGGCGGAGGGGCCGGTCGCGGTGGCCGAGGGGTGGTGCGACGCGCCGGCCCCTGTCGTACGGGACCGGCCGGGTGCCTCGGCGGAGTCGTCGTGGGGCCGATCGGCCGACAGCGCCGGCAGACTGCCCAGCGTCACCAGCAGGACGGTCGCCGCGGCGGCGCCGACGGCGGCGCGGCGACGGCGGTACCAGGGCCGTCCGGTCGAGCGGGCCGCGTCCCGCTGGACCGTCGGCCCGGGACCGCCCGGTCCGGGACCGCCCGGTCCGGGAGCGTCGGGAGCGGGCAGCCCGGCACCGGGAGCGGGCAGCCCGGCGTCGGGTGCGCCCGCGTCGAGTCGCGGCGGCGCACCGCTCGTGCCGCCCCCGTCACCACCGACGCCGTCCGCGCCGCCGCCCGTGCCCCGCGACGTCCGGCTGTCCGGACCCGGAGTCCGCTCGTCCCCTGTCGGCTCCGGCGCTTCCTCGGCCTCTGCCGGTCCCGCTGTCTCCTCGGTCCTCGTCGGCTCCGCCGCCTCTTGGATCCTCGTCGGCTCCGCCGCCCCCTCACCCGCCCTCGGCCGCTGCCGTGCCGTCACCGCGAGCAGCCACAGGCGGTGCAGTTCGAGGCGTTCCTCCGGTGTCGCCCCGCAAAAGGCGGCCAGGCGCTCCACCGGGGCGTAGTCCTGCGGGGTCGCCTCGCCCGTGCAGTAGCGGTGCAGCGTGGAGGTGTTCATGGTGAGGCGCCGGGCCAGGGAGCCGTAGCTCCGGCCCGTGCGGTCCTTCAGCCGACGCAGCAGCGCCGCGAACTGCTCGACGTCGTCTCCGGTCGACACCGTTCCCCCGTCCTCCCCGTGTCCCCGTGTCCCAGGCGGTCATGTACCTGCACGTCAGACGGGCTGGGATGGTTCCACTCACGCCGGACGGGCGTCCGGCGTTGCGCCGGGCCGCCGTGACGGCTGAAGCTCTTGGTGTCGCACCGACCAGGGCCGGACCGACCAGTCGGCGGCGGGCGGCGGACGACACCCATGCACTCATCCACAGGGGGACAGCCATGCCCGAGCGCACCCGAGCAGACGCGCTCCTCACACTCGCCGCCACGGGCCTCGCCCCCGGCGCGACGCTCGCCACACCGGCGAAGGCCACAGCCGAGGCCTGCGACTCCTTCGGCGCTTCTCGCGGCTGAACGAGGACAGCAGGTCCGGCACGGCACGCGGCCTTCGCGGGGACGCCCGTCACGGTGCGCACGAGCCGCACCGACCGCACGACCGGGCCGCCCTCCGCCACGGGGGTGGGGAGGGCGGCCATCGCCACCGACAGCGCCGTCCGGCGCCACAGCGCCGTCCGGCGCGATTCGACACGACTCGGAAAACGGAGAACACCCATGAGCAGCAAGACCCGCACCGCTGTGACGGCCGGCGTCCTCGCCGTCGCCCTCGGCCTCGGCGCCACCGCCCAGGCCTCCGCCGGCGCCCCGCGCAGCGTCAGCGGCAAGCCGTCCGACGACATCACCCGCATCGCCGACTTCTACGGCACCTACATCGACGCGGTGCTCGGCGAGGACCGCGGCACCCTCGGACAGGCCCTGCGCGGCCACTACCTCACCCCCGCCTTCCAGGAGGAGCTGGCGGCCTGGGAGGACCAGGAGCACGCCGACGGCGTCCTGCGCGCCCAGAACGTCCCGCTCGCCTGGAAGGTCACCGACAACGGCACCGTCGGCACCCACACGGAGGCCGTCGTCACCCTCACCTGGGGCGGCGGCACCACCACCAAGCTGGTCGTCGACATGACCCGCGACAGCCACCGGATCTTCCACATCGGCGACAAGGGCGTGGGCCGCAAGTAGTCGCCCCGGACGCGGCCGCAGCCGCGGCGTGAGGACCCGGAACGGTCGCAGCCCGAAGGCCACGTCGCCTTCGCGCAGCGGCCGTTCCGGCAGGTCCGTCACCTCGTCCCGGCCCCGGGAATCCGGGCGTCCCCGTGAGGGATCCCCTTCGGCGCCCTCGCCCTCGCCCTCGCGGAGAGGGGAGCACACGTCTCCGAGCCGATCGTGCCGCCGGACGGGTCGCTCTCGTCCCGGCGGCGATGGACAGGGCGCATGCGGTCACGGGCCGGGGCCGCAGACGTCCTTTGGTGGGGCGCCCCGGCCGGGCAGCAGGGGAACGCCGTGTTTTCGGTGGCCTGTGGGGGTCAGGCGGGAGAGGATCGGGGGAACGCACCGCGGAGAGGGCCGGCAGAGTGATCATTTTCGGGACCAAGGGGTACCTGTACCAGCTCGCGATACTGACACTGGTGTGCGACCGCTGCGGGAATCCCGCCGCGCACACGCTCAGGAAGCGCGTCACCAAGTTCACTTTGTTCTTCGTGCCGCTGTTCCCGGTGTCCACCAAGTACTTCACGCAGTGCACCTTCTGCGGTGCGGAGCAGAAGGTGGACAGGGAACAGGCGGAGCGGCTGCTGGCGCAGGGCGCCGGCGGCGCGGGGGGTCAGGGCGGCGAGCCGTACGGGCAGCCGGACGGGCAGCGGTACCGGTAGTGACCAGCGACCGCGGGTGAGCGGGGGCTCGCCCGTCGGCCTCAGCGGCGCTCTTCCTTCGTCTTGCGTTCGGACGGGAGGAACGCGTCCGGGTTGACGTAGCGGACGCGGCGCAGCCACAGGGCACCGCCGCCGACGCTGGCCATGACGAAGCCGGCGAGGGTCAGCAGCAACAGGAGGCTGCGCAGGAGCGTGGCGTCGATGCGTTGGTACGCCGCCCAGCCCCCGGTGCACAGGACGGTCCCGGCGCCGAAGAGGGCGAGTGAGCGCCAGGACATCCAGGTCTTCAGTGCCTCGACAGGGTCGCCGTCGACCCACAGCAGTTGTGAACGGCGGTTCCGCACAGCTGTCTTGGCGGAGGTGACGGCGCCCTCCGGCTCGCCTTCCGGGGTGAGGTCCAGGTACTCCCAGAGGTCGGCCAGGGCCTCGTAGGCCTGCTGGTCGTCGTAGTGGACCGGCTCGACGGGCGTGCCGTCTCCGAGGGCGGTCTCCTCGTCGGCGCGGCGCTGGAACTCCTTGTTGATGACGTCGGTCGGCACGGGGGCCGTACCGGCGAGGATCTGCCGCAGGTGCCGGCAGAAGGCGCCGATGACGGGCTTCTGCCGGACGGAGTGCACCGCTTCTTTGAGGTCGGCCATGCCGCTCTCCCCGTAGGAGAGGTAGTCGCGCATGACAACGGCGAGCGCATGGGCGGGGGGTGCGGGGGGCGGCTGTTCGGTCACGGGGTTTCCCTTCCCAGTCAGTGCCGTCATCACATGCCCTGTGCGGTGCCGACGTTGACGCCGCCGTCGATGCCGTCATACCCAAGGAGATTGAAGAGTATAGACACTTGCTCGTAGGGTATAGACACACAAGCATCCTGACGGGTGCGGCCAACGGGGGGCACACCGACCAGTGGACAAGAAGACCCTCATAGTCATCCTCGCCGCCTGCGCATTTCTCTTCAGCGGTTGTGGAGTGATTTTCGTGGGCGGAGCGGCCGTCATGGGGGCGGGCAGCGTTCTCAATTCCGCGCTCGGCGCCGACGGCGGCGAGGACGGAGAGGGCGACGGCGTCCCCGGCGGGACGGTCTGCGACCCCGGTGGGGAGAAGATCCACACCCACGTCCCCGGCGTCGGCGCGTACACGGTGACCGAGGAGCAGATGGGCAACGCGGCCATCATCGTGCATGTCGGCGAGAGGACCAAGGTGCCCGACGACGGCCTGGTGATCGCCATCATGACGGCCCTTCAGGAAAGCCAGCTGCGCAACATCAACTACGGCGACCGCGACAGTGTCGGTCTCTTCCAGCAGCGGCCTTCGGCGGGTTGGGGAAGCGTCGAAGAGATCATGGACCCGAACTACTCCGCCAAGGCCTTCTACGGCGGCCCCAACCACCCCAGCCCGCCCAACCCCCGCGGTCTGCTCGGCGTCCCCGACTGGCAGCAGATGGACAAGGGAGCGGCCGCCCAGGCCGTGCAGGTCTCGGCCTTCCCCGACGCCTACTCCAAGTGGGAGGGCGTCGCGGGTCAGATCGTCGGCCGGGCCAAGAACATCAAGTGCGACGACGTCGGCCTCAGCGGGGACGTCGGCAAGGTGATCCGGGCGGCGAAGGCACAGATCGGCATCGACTACTGCTGGGCGGGCGGCGACGCCAAGGGCCCCACCTACACCGAGTACTGCCCCTCGGGCGTCTCCAAGGGCTTCGACTGCTCGGGGCTCACCCTCTACGCGTACGCCCAGGTCGGCATCACCCTGGGCCACTACACCGGCGACCAGTGGAACTCCGGGACCCGGGTGGCCTCGTACGGGGCTCTCAAGCCGGGAGACCTGATGTTCTGGTCGAACACCGGCACGGTGGGCGGCATCCACCATGTGAGCATGTACCTGGGCAACGACCAGATGATCCACGCGCCGCGCACCGGGAAGACCGTGGAGATCGTCGAGCACGTCAGCAAGAACCGCTACTGGATGGACCAGTGGATCGGCGGCTCGCGGCTGCTGAAGAACTCGTCGAGTGGCAGCGGCGCCGCCGACCAGGTCAGCGACGGGACCAATGACTAGGCCGGGCCCGGCCCCACGCTTCGCGAGGAGGACCCTGTGACCGCAATGCCCCGCCGCGCGGCGGCCCTGTGCCTGGCGGCGCTGGCCGTCGCCGTACTCGGCGGCTGCACCGAGGACGAGGAACCGGAGGCCGCACCCTCGTCCTCCGGGCCGTCGGTGAGCGCCGCTCCCGGTTCCGGCCGGCAGTCGGCGTCGCCGGCCGGGGACGCCACGGCCGGCCCCGGCGCCACGGCGGTCGACCGCGGCGATCCCGAGACGGTGGCGGCCGCCTTCGTCGACGCCTACGTCCGGCAGGACTGGACGGTCGACGGCCCCCGCGCCTACCTGGAGCGGATCGAGCCGTACGCCACCGCCGCGTACCTGGAGAAGCTACGGGACACCAGCAGCGACCGCTGTGACGTCACCTGCGCGGCCGCCAAGAAGGGCGGGGTCTCCGTCAGCGCGGACGCCATCGAGACGGTGATCCCGGACGAGGCCCCGCGCACCCCGACCGAGGTGTGGGTGCAGGTCACGTATGTGGAGCGGACCAGCTGGAGCAACGGGGGCGACGGCAACGACACCGGCATGAACCTGAAGCTGGTCAAGTCCGACGGGACATGGCTGGTGGACGCGCGGATGGGCAGCGAGTAGTCAGGCGGCGCGGGCACGGATCGGCAGGGGGCCGGCGGGCGGGTGCGGCTCAGCGGGCGGGCGGTACGGCGGCGAAGCCGTCCGCCAGGATGGCGGCCAGATCCATGTACCCACCGCGCGTGGCCGACGAGACCTGGTCGTAGTGGATCGTGCCGCCCATGTACAGCTGCTGGTCGTAGGGAATGCGGATCACGTGGGTGCACAGCTGACGGAAGTAGTCCACCAGCGTGTTCATGTTGATCCCGACGGCCTTGGGCGAGTCCATCGTGATCACGACGACGGCGTCCCGTACGAGGTGCGGGTACCCCTGCGCGTGGACCTCGTCGAGGGTCTTGGCGGCGCGACGGGCCGCGTCGAAGCGCGGCGCGGCCACCACGACCAGCCGGTCGGTGGTGGCGAGCGTGCCCTTCATCGCGGAGTGCTTCATTCCGGTGCCGCTGTCGGTGATCACGATGTCAAAGGCACGGGTGAGGATGTCCTGCGCGGTGCGGTACTGCTCCTCGTCGAACAACTCGCTGATTTCCGGGTTCTGTTCGCTCGCCGCCACCATCAGCCGGTCGGCCTGGCCGAGGTACTGGTGGATCTGCAACGGATCGGTCAGCCCCGGGCCGCCCGTCTCACGGCGGCGGCGGTCCGCGGTGACCAGGTCCCGGACGGTCGGCATGACCCGCTCGCCGAGCAACCGGTCCGCGAGGGTTCCGGCATGCGGATTCGCGTCGATCACGACCGTACGGTCGGCCCGGTACCGGGAGAAGGTCAGCCCGAGCATGGCCGAGGTCGTCGTCTTGCCGACACCGCCCTTGATGCTGGTGACGCTGATCCGGTAAGGCCGCGGCACCGGTGTCTGCAACCGGACGAGCCGCTGCTGCTCGGGTCCGGAGACCCGGCCGCCCCTGCGGCGCAGGAAACCACGCCGGGCGTCGGCGGTCTCGGCGCCTGCTGCCGGGGCGTACTGACCGAGGTACGGGTGGGGCGTGACGTAGGGATTGACGGAGGTCGAGGGCGCCGGGGAGACGGCTCCGTCGGGCAGCGGTGCGGGAGCCTGCTGCGGCACGGGAGGCGTTCCGCCGGACGGCGGGGCAGCGGCCCGGGACGTGACGGAGGTGCCGTACGGCAGGGGCGTCCCGTCGGGCGACCAGGCACCGGTCGCGGTGCCGGGCGGCAACGGAGCGGGAGTCACCGCCCCGGAGCCGGTGCCGTTCGGCAGCGGATCCATGGTCCGCGGGGCCGAGCCGGCGGTGTTCGGCCCGGGTACCGGGGACGAAGCGGGTGACGCGGGCCGTGGCGGGAGGGTACGAGCGTGGCTCGGGGGCAGTTCGTCCTCGTCGACATCCGCGCGCGACGACGCCCCGAAGGCGTTGTTCTCGGACACCCTGTTCTCCCCCACCGTTCAGTGCCCGCCGGCTCCTCAGGCCGTCAACCGATCCACCGCACTAGTCCTTCGGAGTGTACAAGGACAGCAGTCGGCGGCTGACGGTCTGCGGCCGGGTGGGCTTGCCCGTCGCATACTTGACCAGCATCTCTTCCAGGATCGCCGTGAGGTTGGTCCCCTCCACCTCGGCTCGTGCGTGGGCCATGGCCAGATAACGCGCCGGGAAGCGGTTGACGACCGGCACCTTGCGGGCGTTCTCCGGCGGCAGCTCCGTCGGGATCTCCGGGCGTTTGGCGCCCTGGCGCTTGGGTGCCTGGCTCAGCTCGTTGCGCCGGCGCCTGCGCAGGACACCGAGTGCTTCCTCCTCGGTGATGGGACCGCGGTTCGACGTCCACTCGAGGGGCTCGAGTTCCCCGGGCAGCGCCACTTCCTCATCCACGCCTTCCGGGCGGCGGGTCATCGCGGCCTTCGACGTCACCATCCGCCGGCGATGGGACCGCCGGGGAATTTCCGAAGTGCTCATCGCCTCTCCAGCAAATGATCGACGACTCGGGGCAGACGCTCACTGCACCGAGCGCCATATCACTGTGTACAGACACTACAGCATGCCTTTCGGTACAGCCATGCCATGGGTTCCTCACAGCCCCATTTCGACATCGACCTGCCCCAAAACCGCCTTTCCCGAGTCGAGTTCCGACCAAAAACGATCCTCGGCGTCCGGTTCCCCCAGGTTCACGTCGAAGCAGATACCCAGCAGACACGAGGTTCCGGATCCGAGAGCGGCCCATTTCTCCGGCACGTCCCAAGACCTGCCGCCCAGCAGCCACGGGTATCCCGCCAGATCCACGGCCACCCCCCGCTCGCCCAGCCGCACGCTGACGTGCGGCACCTCGGCGATCTCCGCCATCTCGCCCCTGTGAAGGCGGGTGAATCCCCACACCCCCGACAGGTAGTCCAGGTCGCTCTCCATCGCCGGACCGCCACAGGCACCCGCGCGGCACATCTCCCTGTCGTGCGCCACGAACAGTCCTCGGGGCAGAGACAGCAACAGCGTCGGCTCGAGCGGATCGATGACGTCGGATATTCGCGCGGACCATTCGTGTTCCGGTACATCCAGGGTGAGAGATCCCCAGATCTTTCCGCGCACGGCATTCTCTTGCTTCACTGGTCGCTCCCCCGAACAACGCCTCGGAGTCATGCAGCAGTTACAGCTGCAACTCCCTTTTCAGGGAAACATCATGTCAGCCCGAGCGGTCCCGGCGAGTCACCGTTCCGACACAAGCCGATGCTGACTGTGCATCAACAAGCCTGCGAGGTAGGGGATCGAGCCGGTTCCGGGGGTCCCGGTCCCGGCAGGCCGCCGAGCGCGGCACGTCAGGCGCCGGCACCGCGGGGGGCGAGTGAGGCCCGGCGCCTGAGCCCGTCCCGGTGTCGCCGCGCCGCGTCCAACTGCCGCGCCGCTCCCGGCACCTTCAGCCACATCCGGACCACCGCCTCACCGATCCGCTCGCTGTCCTCCGGGTCGGCGACCAGCCTCCAGCAGTAGTGGGCATTGCCGGCGTTCAGGAGAAGCTGGGCGCTTCGCCCGCCGGACGCGTCCAGCCAGGCGGCGGCGAGGTCCAGGTACAGGTCGGCCGCGCGTGACCAGTCGTGGGCGAGGGTGCTGATGTGCGCACGCACCGCGCGGGCCTGGAGAACGTGCGGATGCGAAGAACCGAACAGCAGCGCGACCTCACGCTCCAGGTCCACGGTCAGTGACATGGCGGCCTCGATCCGGCCCGCGTTCCCCGCCTCGGCGATCCGGACCAATCGGTCACGGAACCGGTCCGGCGGCTGGGGCGTCTGGACGATGTCCGACCAGCCCGGATTGAGCACGATGGTCTCGGTACGCGGCCCACGGGACGAGGAGGGCGTGGCCCGCAGCGAGAGGGTCGCGGCCCCTCTTCCGGAGGGTCCTCCCGGAGGGCTCCCGGACGTACCGCCCGACGTGTCCGGCGGAGGCTCCTCCGCCTCGGCGTCCTCCTCGACCAGTCCGTTCGGATGGACGACCAACGGCCAGACGGAGCCGTCCGGCTCGAACGCCAGGGCGCGCAGCGGGCCGCCCCGGTCCGCCGCCATGCCGACGGCGGTCCGGATCGCGGCTCCGCGCACGGCGGACGGGTCGGTCGCGTCGGTCACGGTCACGGGGATGCCGCCCACGCTCGCCCGGCCGTTCTCGTACACCACGATCGCCAGCGGCGGAGGCTCTTCCGCGGCGCGGGATCCCGCGCCCGAGTCGCTCATCGAGAACCCCCTTCGTGGCTCGTCCCGCCGAGGCGGGCGTACGGGCATGGGCGGTCGGAAACGGGGCCCTGAATGACAGTCCCCACCATGGTAGAGCGACCGTTCGACAGTACACTGTGTATTGACACTAGCGAGGGGGACGGATGAGCAACGCAAGTGCTGTGGGCATGACCCCATGGGTCAGCCTGGCCGTTCAGGCCGTCGGTCCGACGGGGGACCGTCCGTACGACGCCTGGCTCGCCGAGGTCGAGCGGACCGCTGTCGATCTCTGGCTGATGTCGGCCCCGGGCGGCTCGACCGCCCTCCAGGCGGAGGCGCTCTCCTCCTGCCTGCCGGTCGCCGGTGTGCTCACACAGGCACACGTCGACGGCGGACAGGGCAGGGCCCGGCTCGTGCTGCGGGTTCCCGACGGCGAGGGCGACGACAGCCGCGAACACACTTTTCTCACCGAGGGGCTCGCGCACCGCCGGGCGCGTGACGTGCTGGAGCGGGCGCAGTCGCTCATCGGCAAGGGCGTGCGCCTGTTGCTGACCGCGGGCGGATCCGGTGAGCAGCGGGTGCTGCACATCAGCGACTCGGGCGAGCGGGAGCGCAACGGCGGGCCGTGGAGCGAGCAGGGCGCGACGACGGCGTCGGTGCAGCAGGCCACCGCACCCGTACAGGAGCACCAGCGCCCCGCCGCGCCGACCCCTGCTCCCGTGGCGCCCGTGGCACCCGCGTCGCCCCCGGCGCCCGTCGAGACGCCGACGCCGCCCACCGCGGGCGGGGTCACCTGGGAGGAGGGCTCGGTGTCGGTGTGGCGGAACATCGACCGCAGCTGGCCCAAGGAGTACCGCACCTCGTGCCTGCTCTCGCTGCGCGAGCGGGTGCGGGTCGACGACCGGGGCCTGGTGATCAACCTCGACCAGCTGATCGACCTGGCCCACCAGCTGCCCGACCCCGACACACCCCGCGGCAAGGACATCGCCGCCCGGCACCCGGCCTGACAGCTGTTCCGGGGTTCACGTACGGCGCGCCTGCCGCACCCGGCGTACGGCGCGCCGACCGCGTTCCTCGGCCCTCGCCCACAGCACCAGCGCCCCGCCGAACAGCGCGCCGAGCAGCCCGGCCCGGCCGCCCAGGGCGGCGTAGACCAGGGCGCCGCTCAGCGAGGAGGCCAGGAAGGCCCAGGCGACGGTGCGCCAGCGCGCCGTGCGCGGCGGGTACATGTACACGACCATGACACTGCCGACGGCGAGCGCCGCGCAGGCGACCAGCGCCTGGGCGTAGTACAGCCGCCAGTCCACCATCAGCGAGGCCTGCTGGCGGATGAGTGTCACCCAGATCAAGAACGAGAACAGCACCTTCAGGTGTGCCATGACGCGCAGGGATCCGGCGGAGGCCGTCCGGCCCCACCGCCGGCCCGTCCCCGTCCCGGCCACAGCCTTGCCGGAGCCACCGGCCGGCCCCCTGTTCCTGCCCTTGCCGCCGCCCGTGCTCGGGCCCGGGCCGGTGTCCTTGTCCTTCTTCCTGTCCGCGCCCTTGCCCTTGCTCACGCCTTGGCCCCGGCCCGCGGCCACGGTCTTCGTCCGGCTCCTGCCGGCCCCGGGATTCGTCCTCGCCGTCGCTGCCACGACCGTCCTCACTCCCCCTCCAGCGTCACCGAGGTGACGACCCAGCCGATCTCGTCCTGCTCCAGTGCCAGGTTCATCCGCAGCGGACCGGAGTCCTCGCCGGTGTTCATGACCACGCTGACCTCGGCGGTGCCGTCCTCCTCCGCGGCCGGGTCGGGATCGCTGACGGACGTCACGGTGACCTCTCCGCCGATCTTCGACAGATGCTGCTCCCAGTCGTCCGGCAGCCGTCCGCCCACTCGGGACGCGGCGTCGGAGCCGAGCCGCGGCAGTCCGGAGACGAAGGAGTCGGGCGAGGTCTGCTGGGGGTCGTACTTGACGTACGCTCCCGCGAAAGCCCGCGCCACGTCCTGCGGAGTCGACTCGACGCTCAGCGCGCCCGCGTACCCGCTGTCGATCATCGACGCGGGACGGGGGACGTAGAGCGGGGACAGGGGGCGGGCCACCGGGGCGGTGGGGTCGGCCCCGGCGCCGGACGCCTGCTGTGCGGCGCGCGTCCGGCTGGAGATGTTGTTGAGGACGAGTCCGAGGACGAGCAGCGTGATGAAGAGCGCGGCGAGCTTCCTGCCCCGGTGGCTCATGCGGCACCGCCCCCGCTCCCGTTCCGCGCCCCGGCGTCGATGCCGGCCGCCAGGCGTACGTTCTGCAGCGCCTGTTCGACCTGCTCGGCGGGTGCCTTCATGTTGGCCAGGACTCCACGGAGCTCGTTGAGCGCCGTGGACATCGTGGTGGCCACCGGGATGTCCTGGGCCAGTGACTCGACACGCTGGAGGAACTCCATGCGGTCACGCGGCGCGTTCAGGTCCTGCGGCACGGACGACAGCTCGCCGGCCACCCGCGAGACCACCTCGACCCGGATCGGCGTGTTGGCGGGCAGGCCGACGGCGTCGATCCGGTCCGGCAGACCGTGCTGCTGGACCAGGTTCGCGGCGGTCATGCGGGCCGCCTCGGTGTGCGGGCCTCCCGAGTCGATCTGCACCTGGAGCGCCCGCAGGGCGACACCGGCGGCGTGGTGCTGGTCGATGTTCTGCGCTCCGTCGTACATGCCGAGGACACGGTCCAGGTTGGCGGCCGCGCTCTGGTGGTTCAGGCCGCCCTCGCGCATCAGGTCGGTGCCGCTGGACACCGGGCGGACCCGGCGTTCGGGGTCCACGCCGCCGTTCGGGCTGCGGCGCAGGTTGTTCGGGTGCAGCGGGTCGTCCGGGTGCCGGATCCCGCGCGGGTCGCGGATCGACTCGAAGTACTCACGCTCCATGCTGTCCGCCCGCTCCGTGTTGCCCAGGCGGCGCTCCTCCTTGATCGCGCTCATCGCGGCCTCGTGCGCGGGCTTGACGGCCTTGTGGGCGCGCTGCATCCGCAGGCCCTGGCGGACCGCCTCGCTCTGCTCGGCCACCCGGCTGCGCTCCCTCTCCTCCACGCGCTCCTGGCGGTTCTCGAAGCCCTCCTTGCCCGCCGCCTTGGCGTCACCGAACCTGCCGGCCGCCGCGCGGGTGCGCCGCCCGAGACCCGGCGCGTTCTTGAGCACGCCCTGGCCCGCGCCACGCATGCGCATCCCGAACGTGGCCTTCTGCCCGGCCGCCGCGGCGGCCGAGGAGGCGCCCGCGGCACCCGCGACCGCGCTGGCCCCGCCGGTGGCGACGGCCAGGCCGGCCGCGCCGGCCAGTTGGGCCGTCTGCTTGGCGAGGTTGGATCCGACGCCGACGATGGCGTCGCCCGCGTTCTTGTCGCCCACGGCCATGCCGGACAGGGCGCGCATCGCCGGCTTGGCGTAGACGCCGAGCAGCACCGTCATGAGCGCGCAGGTGAGGATCTTCAGCAGCCAGCCCTGGTCTCCGCCCGGGGCGAGGATGAGGGTGTCCATGTAGGTCACGATCACCAGGCCAAGACCCCAGCCGACCTGACGGAACAGGTTGGTCAGGAACAGCTCGCCGAGCTTGATGGCCGCGACCCTGGAGGGGCCGGGGAAGATGCCCAGCAGCAGGTAGAACGGCGCGAAGATCATCAGGGTGAAGACGCCGAGCTTGGCGGCCAGCAGCATCGCGCAGATGAAGTACACCGACGAGTTGATGATGATGCCGCCCATCACGCTCATCGCGGCGGCGGAGAGGCGGGCGGTGAAGTCGTTGCCGCTGGCGATGTTGATGACGTTCTCGTCCTCGGGCTTGACCTGCCGCGTGTCCTTGCCCCACGGCCAGACCTGGCTGTCCTCGCCGCCGAAGCACATGCGGAAGTTGTGGTCGCTGTTCTCGTGGCAGAGGTCGTTGGCCCACAGCTTCAGGTACGGCACCTTGTCGACGTAGTGCTTGTTCCAGGCCATGGCGCCGGACTTGGAGTCCTCGCCGACCTCGTCGCTGTTGCCGTTCCACTGGACGATGCCGCTGAGGACCTTCATGCCGTCCTCGTCGATCTTGCCCTCGGCGGTCAGACCGATGAACTGGGCGTTCAGCATCGCCGGACCCCACTTGTTCGCCGCATCGGAGTCGTTGCCCACCTGGCCGTACAGCCACGGCGTGTACACCAGCGGAACCCACAGGGCGTCCTGGACACAGGACGCCGCGTCGGCCTCCTTCTGGTTGTTGCACAGACTGGTGTTGTCGGCGCCCCCGGTGGAGGGCAGTTCGGCAAGGGACTCGTAGCCGGTGGCCGTCACCTCGCCGACGATGCTGTTGATCTTCGATCCGGCCGCGGTGGGATTGGCCTCGAACCAGAAGAAGAGACCGGCGATCAGGAGCATCCAGCCGAAGCCCTTGAAGACGGCGGTGACTCTGCTGTTCGGCCCGAGGTTCTTCATGCCCAGGTAGATCCCGCCGAGGGCGCCGACCAGGCCGAGGAACGGAGCCGCCACGTCCGACATGGCGCCGGCGACGTTGGCGATGGGTTCCTGGAGGAAGCTGAACGGGTCCTCGCCGAAGGACCAGCCGACCAGCGCCATCGTGAAGAGCGCGAAGATCTTGGAGAGGTTGAAGATGCTGTTCGGCAGGAAGTTGGCCAGGCGGTTCATGGAGAAGCAGCCCGGCTTCCAGCCGAACGCGTGCCACTCCAGACCGGCCATGCCGTAGCGGTGGTACGAGGGCTTCGGTCCCTTGTAGGGCCACTCGTCGGACTTCGGTATGTACGTGGCCATGTCCGACGCCTTGACGCTCGTGTCCACCTGGTCGGTGCCCAGGAACGACTCGAGGCCGCCGCCGCGGACCTGCGGCGCCGGTACGTCGAAGGGCCCGCACATGGCGGCGATGTCGTCGGCGATGGCGTACGAGGGGGTGGCCATCGTGAACCACAGGGTGAACGTCGACAGCAGTGCCAGCAGCACTCCGGCCACGCGTCGCCTCACGACCCTCATCCGCGCACGTCGCGCACGCCCGGGCCGAGGGCTCTTCGAAGCCGGTACGTCACGGAAGGACGTCAGCCTGGAGCGGGCCTCAGCAGTCGAGGCGATAGCCATGAGGATCCCCCGTGGTTCCTAGGACTTTCACTCGATGTGTATATACGCTAGAGACGGTAGCACGCGGGTCGGACACAACTGGCGTGGTTTCAGGCTCGTATGAGGCACACGTGGGCGCAGGGGGCAGAGGATGGGGCACGACCGCGGCGGGCGCGGAGGGACGCCGTCGATCCACCGGAGCGCGCTCGACAACCTGCGCCGCGGTGCCAGGCCCGTCCTTCTCTTCCTCGCCGGGGTGTTCGGCCTGATGGCGCTGTTCGTCGGCGGAGGCATGTTCCTGACCTGGCGCAGCATGCCGACGGTGCCGACGGGCACCGGCGAGCCGACCGGTGTCGGGGCCTCCGCCACTCCGGGGGCGCCGGCCTCCGACGCCCGGCGAGCCGGACTGGTCGCCTTTCTGACCGACGCGGTGCGCGAGGACGGCACCCGCTGGTTCCCGGGTTCCTCCGCCGACACCGACGGTCTGACCTACACCCCGCTGTCCCCCGGCGACCCCGGAGGCGGCCGTCCCGACGGCCTCGCCCGCGTCTCGTACCACGACCTGCCCGCGACCGACGTGCGCACGGTGCTGGCGGCCGTGTCCCGCAACGGCGGAATCGACCCCTCCGGCCTCACCGTCGTCTCGGCCGACGGCGCGGACGAGCAGTGGACGCTCCGTTTCACCGTCCCGGTGCGCGGCGGCGGTGACCCCCTCGCGGGCGAGGCGGAGGGCTACACCACCTCGTCCGGAGCCTCGGTGATCCTGCGCCTCGTCTACCCGCGGGCCTAGTCGGAGTCCACGGGCCGCCCCCCTGCCCGTACGAACGAATCCCGAACGCGAAACGGAGACAACGTGCTGAAGGCAAGGCACACCAAGGCTGCGGTCATCGCCGCCACGGCGGCGCTGGCCCTGGCCGGCTGCGGAAGCGGCGACGACGGCGGATCCGGCAAGGAGGACAAGCCGTCCGCCTCTCCGTCCGTGCCGGCCGACCCGTACCAGAAGGCGCCCTGGCGCCTCCAGGTGGTCAACCTCCTCACCGCTCTGCGCACGCCGGAGGACGGCACGTACCGTTCCTGGATGCGGGACGACCCCGAGCTGTGGACCCAGGACTTCATCTACACGCCCCGCGACGCGACCGCCCCGGGATGGTCCAACCGCGGCTCCGACGGGGCCTCGGTCGTCTACCCCGGCAAGATGGACCCGGCCGAGAAGAAGGCGTTCTTCAACGGCATCACGCTGGACAACACGGTTCTGCCGGACACGCTCACGGTCGTCGACGCCGGGGACGAGACCGTCGCGGGTGACAACCAATTCCAGTTCACCTTCAAGGTCGAGACCACTCAGGGCAAGTGGGTCACGGGCATGGCCATCGGCAGCCCCGGCACGGAGGCCGCCAAGGGCCACATCACGCGCCTCAGCTACGACCCGGGGCAGTAGCCAGGACCTCGGCCGCCCCCGGCACCCCGGGGGCGGCCCCGCTCACACCCCGAGCAGCGCCTCCGGCGGCACCGGGTCGTCGTCCTCGTTCACCGCGCCCTCACCGCCGGCCGCCCCCTTCTTCGCCTCGATCTCCCGGCGCGCCCCCGCCGCCTCCTCGCCGAAGATCTCGGCGATGATGCGGGTCATCTTCTCCGGGTCCTTCTCCGGGTTGGTGTCGAAGATGTCGAGGACGAAGTCGTGGATGAACTCGACCTTGACGCGGGCGAGTTTGCCCGCCCGGTCCTTGAAGACGCACACGCCCTTGCCGGCCCCGCTCAGCGACAGGACCGCGTTGACGTTGGCGTCGTTGACCTCGACGCCGAGGAACTCGCAGGTCTTGACCGCCTCCTCCTTCGACGTGGTGCCGAAGGCCCAGACACCGGTGACGAAGCTGGAGTCGAAGTCGCCCGCGGACTGCGAGATCAGCCGCAGGAAGGTGTTGCGGGAGCGGCCCAGGCGCTTGATGCGGTCCACCAGGGTGCGGGCGCGCGGGTTGTCCTTGCTGGTGTGCCACTCGTCCCAGGTGATCGACTTGGGGATCGCCGGGTCGAGGGTCGCCATGATGTTCCAGGTGTTGTCCGCCATCAGGCCCGAGATCACGTCCGAGAGCAGCTCGCGCTCGGACATCATCTCCGGCGGCTTGCCGGGGTCCGGCAGCTGGAGGCCCAGCGTGCAGAAGATCACCGTGTAGCCGACGGGGATGCGGAACGGCCGCGGGGCCCGGCCGAACACCAGCTGGCCGAGCTTGGTCCGGGACACCTCCCGGTAGCGGCGGGCGGGCGGGCCGGAGAACTGGCGGCAGCGCTCCTGGTTGATGTTGGACGGCGAGGGCGGCAGCTTCTCCCAGGCCTCCAGGATCTCCACCACCCGCATCAGGTACGTGGAGCCGCCGCCCTCGTTGACGGCGGCGCCCACGGCCTGCCGGATCACGTCGCCGAAGTCGCTTCCGTGCTGGCCCGCCAGCAGGTCGGGGACGAGGCGCAGCAGCGTCTCGCGCATCAGCTGCGCGGCGTCCTCGGGCGTCTCCGCCTGCGAGGCCGGGTCCAGCATGCCGGGGTCGGCGTCGTAGACGTTGACACAGATGATCTTGTCGGGGTTGAGGCCCAGGTCGGCGGCGTACTTCTTCAGCACCAGGTAGTCGCCCTTGGGGTCCCACACCACCTGGGTGATGCCGCGCAGCGCGTCCTCCCAGACCGGCTTGAGGCCGCGGCTGACGGTCTTGCCGCCGCCGGGGTCGCCGGGCACGCCCTCGGTCGGGGCGACCTGCGACTGCGTCGCGTACAGCATGTGGTCGACGAAGACGGGCTCCGCGGGCTGGCCGCCGGCGCCGATCGTGTACCCCTGGTACAGGCCCTCGCCGTCGCCCACCGAGGGCGAGATGTGGGGCATGCCCGCGGCCACGTAGTCCAGCGGCACGCGCCGGATGTAGTCGCTGTCGAGCGGGCGGCCGCCGGGCAGCGACTCGTAGAAGAAGAACTTCTGGTGCGTGGGCGGCGCGTCCATGGTGTACCCGGCCTCGCGCATCGCCCGCACGAAGTCACGGGCGTTCTCCCGCAGCCGTTCCTTGTCGGTGTCGGCGACGCCGAACAGCGCCCGCATCCGGACGAACGGGGTGCGGTGGTGGTCGACCATGTACTTCATCTGCGTGGCCAGCTCACGCTTCTGATGGTACGTCAGGTCGGTGGCGACGCCCGCTTCCTTGTCGTTGAAGAACTGTTCCTCGACGTTGCGCAGCGCCTTGTCCGCGTCCTTGCGGGTGTCGTTCAGCTCCTGGATCTCGAAGCCGATCGACTGCACGACGGGGAACGGCAGCGCGTCGGCGCGGTGCAGCCACAGCGTGCCCGGGAAGCTGACCTCCTCGGGTCCGAGCGAGAAGGCGAACCAGATCTGGTACGAGGTGCCGGTGACGGTCTCGTGCCGCAGGCACTTGTACTCGTACTTGCCGATCCGGCCGAGCGGCTCGCGCGTCACCTCGCCGCCGCACAGCGCCTGGAGCTCGCCGGGACCGTAGCGCTGCGGCGGCACGGCGGACGGGTCGGGCGCGTGCAGGCCCGGATGCGTCAGGTGCAGCAGGAGCAGCTCCGCCTCCTGGCGGCCCACCGGCCGGCAGCGCAGCGGGGACCCGGCCAGGGTGTTGCGGACGTCGCCGGCCATGTCGTGCCAGACCTCGATCTCGTCGAGGGGCGGCATCTCGTCGTCGAGGTCCAGCGGCTTGCGCATCTGCTCCCACATGCGCTGCACGCGGCCCCAGGCCCCGTTGTACGCCGCCCGGTCGCCGAGCCGGACGACGAGGTAGACCCGCTTGATCGGCCAGACGGCGTCGTTGATCCGGTCACGGGTGTCGGCCAGCAGACCGGGCCAGCCCGGCGCCGGGATGCCCTGGCGCTGGGTGCGCTCGTCCAGCCGCTGCGCCCAGGTGTCGGCGTTGAAGGGGAACTCGGTGGTGATCAGCCGGGTCTGGTGGGCCACGCCCCGGGGCAGCCCGGACAGCCCGGCGTACACCTGGGCCAGGCCCGCCCTCTTGTCGAGCGGGCTCATCAGCTCCCAGCTGCGGGTGGGCACGCTCACCAGGGTGTACGCCCCGTCGGCGTCCAGCAGGATCCGGTCGTCGAGGTACCGGTAGCCGATGCGGGACGGCGCCTGGTAGCCGTCCGGGAGGAGCCGGGAGACGACGTTCTTCACCTGTCAGGCCTTCCGTGTGCTGGTCGACTGCCGCTGTTCCTCGGGGGGTCCCGCGGGCGGTGCGGTCCGCCACCCGTTCGGCAGGGGGATCCGGGGCGCGAGGCCCGGCAGCAGGTCCGGCCGGGCGCGCCAGAGGACGATGCGGTACGCCGCGGGGCCGTGGCCCTTGCGCACCGGCACCCCCCTGCGGTGCACGGGGTCGTCCATCCAGTCCCTGACCTGCGCCCGCACCAGCCCGAAGATGCCGAGGTTGTGCCGGATCGGGCGGCGGGAGGCGGCCACCGCGAAGACCGGCGGCACGAACAGCACGAAGAGGTACGGGATGCCCTTCGGGGCGCCGGCCCCGAACAGGTGGGCCACGACCTTGATCGGCGGCGCGAGGATCATGTTGTAGGCCATGACCCACACGAAGAGGGTGAGCGCGAAGATCTTGATGTCGTCGACGAACAGCCCTTCCTTCAGCGGGATGTTCGCCTTGCCGACCTTGCGCAGCGCCTTCTTGACCTTGAACGCCTCGGTGTAGTCCCGCAGGGTCACGGCCTCGTCGCCCATCGCACCTCCCCCTCCCGTCGGTTCACCGCGCGACACTGCGCCGGGCGGCCCGCGGGCCGCCCGGCGGATGGATCAGGAACTCAGGATCGGGTCCCAGACGTTGTCCTTGATGAAGCCGCCGCCGTCCTCCAGCAGAGCGGTCGGACTGTCGACGATCATGAAGGTGAAGCTGCCGATCAGCAGGATCGTGACGACGACCATCCACTTGCGCTGGGCCTGGGTGAAGAAGGCCGCGACGACGGCGAAGACCACCGTGGCGGCCAGGATGGCCTTGCCGATGTTGCTCGTCTTGGTCGTGATCTGGTTGGCGTCCGCGAGGTAGACCATGTCGGCCGCGTTGGCCATGAGCGCGTGGCTGAGCATTTGGATGTCCTGTTCCTCTTCTGCTTGGCGCGCAGGAAGCTACGTACTCGCGCGAGTCGATCGTATAGACACAAGTTGGATGCGGCATCCGGATTCCCCCGTCGGGAACGCCATCCCCCGCGTTCACTCACTATGTATAGACGACACTCAAGAGGACGTGGATGCACTGGCGTTCGGCTGTTGCACGCCTGTTGATGTTGTTGCACTCGGGTAAGGAGCGGGACTCTGCGAGTACATGCCGCCCGTGCCCTCGGAGGGCTGGACGTCCGGCAGCAGGTCACCGCCGACCGACCCGACCGTGGGCGCCGGGTCCGAGGCGAAGTACCACTGGTTGTTCCGCTTGACGATCTCGACCCGGTACATCGAGGTCTGCGACGCCTTGCCGTCGACGCTGAGCAGCGTCGTGGTGAAGGTGACCGTACGGCGGTCGGCGTTCTGGCCCTTGCCCGCCACCGGCACGTAGACCGTCTCGACCGTCGGCCGGCCGCCCTCGCCGGCACCGGTGTACGCGCCGCCGAGGCCGAACGAGACCGCGCCGGGGAGCAGGTAGCGGTCGAGGTTCACCGTGTCGCTCTGCGCCCAGGCGGCGAGGAACGGCGGCAGCAGCTCCGTCTTGAGGGTCGTCGCCAGCGCGGAGTCGTTGGACGCCTGGTCGCCGGCGTCCTTCGGCGGCGACGTCAGCCCCGCGCACGGCACGTAGACCGGCGCCGCGGTCAGCCCGAAGGCGGTCGATCCGCCGCGCCGCACCGTGTACACCGGCACCGCCACGCACCGCCAGGAACCGTCCTGCACCTGCACGGTGCCGCGGACGACTCCCCGGTCCTTGCCGGACACCTCGACGTCCTCGCTCATCACCAGGTCGATGACCGTCTGCCGGCCCTGGCCGTTCCAGCCGAGCTGCTGGTCCAGCCCGTTGATGGCGTACGGCTGGAGGGCGCGGGAGCGCTCCTCGGCGTGCTCGGTGTCGTAGTCGGCGAAGATCTTGACGAGCGGCGCCGCCCACAGGACGGCCGCGCCCCGCGGGAAGTTCTCCGCCGAGGCCTTCACCCGCGCGTCCACCGCGGCGTCGACCTGCGCCTTGCTCGCCTTGCCGTTGACCTTCACGAACAGGAACAGCAGCAGGAGGATCCCGAACAGGCCCAGCAGGCGCCGCACCAGGATGCCGCGGCGCGGGCCCGCCCACATCTGGGCGGAGGAGACGTTCGAGCGGTCGGCGGCCGACGAGGACGTCCTGGGCTTGGCGAAGGGGTTGTGGAACCAGCCGTTGCCGGCCGGGGCCTCGGACCGGCCGCCCTTCTTGCCCTTGCCTGAGGCGCCGCCGCCACCGCCCGTGTCGCCGCCGTTCCCGGCGGCGGGTCCGGACTGTTCGGCGGCCGCTCCCGCCGTCAGCTGACGTTCCGTCATGACGACCTGGGACGAGGGCAGGTGGGACGCCGGGGCGCCGTCGCCCGCCGGCCCCTGGGCCGGACCGCCCGCGGCGAGCCACGGGTTGGGCGGGGCGGGCGGCTGAGCGGGCTTCTTGCGGCGGAACGGGCCGCGCGAACGGCCGCCCCCGCCGCCACCGCCCCGGAGCAGCATCTCCTCCGTCAGCGCCGGCACCTGCCGGCCGCCCTGCGCCTGTCCGCCGGGCTGCTGCCCGGCGGCTCCGCCGTACTGCGGAGCGTCACCCTGAGGCGGCACTGCCACGGCTCCCCCTTCCGCTGCCACCGATGCCCGGGCCGGACGGCGGGACAGGTCTCCACCGGCCTCTGTCCCTGCGCAAGCCGACCCGCCCTACTAGTGTATAGACAAGTAATACACGGGGACGACGGTTTCACCAACTGTATAGACACAACTGCTACAGTCACGGGGTCCGGCCAGGTCGTACGACGGGGGAGGTGTCGTCTGGTGGGTGATCGCAGCGACGTGGTGACGGTGGACGAGCCCCTCGTCGCGGGGGACTTCGAGCCGCCGCCACCGCCGTCCGTGCGGGAGGTCCTGTACCGCGTCAGCCTGGGGCAGCCCCTCGCCGCGGACAGCGTCCGGCGGGCGATGCTGGACCTGTTCACCGTGCCCGTCCGCACCTCCCGCGACACCCTGCTGGCCGCCCTGCTGAGCGGACTCATGGCCCGCGGTCCCTCGGAGGACGAGGTCGTCGAGGCGCTGACCGCGGCCCTGTCGCTCGACGGCGACGGCACCACGCACCTGCCCCCACCGCCCGGCTCACGGCTGCTGCTCCTCGCGGGCAGCGGCAAGAAGGGCATCAAGTCCTTCAACATCTCGACCTCGAGCGCCCTGGTGGCGGCGGCCGCGGGCGCCTCCGTCGTCAAGATCGGGTCACGGGCCACCTCGTCCGTCATGGGTTCCAGGGACCTCGTGGAGAGCCTCGGCCTGCCCCAGAGCCGCACGGACGAGGAGATCCGCGAAGCGGTCGGGCGCACCGGCATGGCGTTCGTGCCCGTCGAGGACCGCATCCCCGTGTTCGACTCGGTCTACGGAGGACGGTTCCACGTCCTCAACCCGCTCAGCTTCGGCCTGGCCGCCCTCGCGCCCCGGCTGCGCGGCGGAGTGCTGGTCTACGGCCTGGCCCACCCCGCGGTCGACCTCTCCGCGCGCGTGCTGCGCCGCTTCGGCGTGCGGGAGGCGCTCGTGGTCGCCTCGGGCAACGCCGACGGCTACTTCGGCGACGAGTTCGGCCTCGGCGAGCAGTCGCTGAGCTGCCGGGTGACCCGCGGCGAGGTGGGCGAGGTGGAGGTCGCCGGCCCGCGGGACCTGGCGTCCCGGGGACTGCCCGCCCCCGGCCACCCCGTCCGCGCCCCCCGCTCCTCCGCGGAGGCGGTCCGCTGGGTCCTCGACGCCCTCGCCGGCGAGGGCAGCTCCGAGCACCGGCACCTCATCGCCCTGAACAGCGCCCTGCTGCTGACCACGGCCGGTGTCGCCCGCGACCTGTCCGACGGATACCAGCTGGCCCTGGACGTGCTCCGCAGCGGACGCGCCTGGGCCAAGGTCGAAGAACTCCGGAAGGAATCCCTGTGCCGACAGACGGTGTAGCCGTTCACCCGACCGCTGAGCCCGCGCTGGACCCCGAGGCGTACTTCCTGCCCCTGGGCTACCGGCAGCACTCCGTCCCCGAGTACTTCGACGACGTCACCGACGACGGCATCGTCTGGCAGCCCGACGTCTACCCGTTCGCGGCCGGTGTCGCCGCCGCGCACGGCTGCGACACCGTCATCGACCTCGGCTGCGGCCGCGGCGGCAAGCTGGCCGCGCTCCACGCCGAGCAGCCCGCGTGGACGTACGTGGGCGTCGACATCGGCTCCAACATCGCCTGGTGCCGGGACCACCTCGGCTTCGGCGAGTGGCTCGAGGCCGACCTGGAGACGTGCGACGCGCTCCCGCTCCCGGACGAACTGCTGGCGCGGTCGGTGGTGATCTGCTCGGACGTGCTGGAGCACCTGGTGCGTCCCGAGGTCGCCGCGGACCTCATCGGCTCGATGCTGCGCCGCGGCGCCCCGGCGGCCGTGCTGTCCACGCCCGCCCGCGAACTGCGCGCCGGCGCCGCCCACCCCGGGCCGCCGCGCAACACCTCGCACGTCCGCGAATGGGCGAGCCGGGAGTTCCGCGCGTTCCTGGAGTCCCGTGGCCTGGCGATCACCGAACAGTCCCTCACCCGCAGCGACGACGGCGGCGGCGGCGGGCTGACCACCCAGCTGGTCCTGCTCGGCCCCGCGGCCGGGTCCGCCGCCGCACCGGCCTCCGGGACGGTGCGGTGACGCCCGTGCGCCGGCCCCGCGTGCTCTGGATCCCCTACGCCCAGCGCGGCAGCCTCTACCCGGTCGTCCCCGCGGTACGGGCGCTCGGCGCACTCGGCGCCGAGACCATGCTGCTCGGCCTGCCCCGCCTGGCGGACCTCGCCGCGGACCTGGGCACCGGCTTCATGCCGTACGAGGCGGAGTCCGGGATCAGCTACGACTGGTCGCGCCCCGACGGCCGGGACCGGCACGGCCTGGGCCCCGACAACGGCGCGGACTGGTTCCACGACCGGGTCGCGGCGGAGTACGCGCAGGCCGAGCGCGCCGTCCGGGACTTCCGGCCCGACGTCGTGCTGACCGACTCGTTCGTGATCGGCGCGGGCCTCGCCGCCGAGGGACTCGGCGTGCCCTGGGCGTCGTACGTCCACTACCTGTTCGACGAGGGCGCCGAGACGGACGACATGCACCGCGTCTGGTGGGAGCGGCCCGGGACGCCCGCGCTGGACGCCTACTGCGCCTGGTGGGACGGCGTGCGCGCCGCGGTCGGACTGGGCCCCGAACCGCGCGACCGCGCCGAGGCCCCCTGGTTCCGCATGTCGCCCCGCCTGACCTTCCTCCTCGGCCACCCGGGTCTGCGGCGCGGCGACCGCGCCCTGCCCGGCTTCGTCACCCGCACCTCGCTCCCCCCGTGGGACGAGGCCCCGCGGGACGCGGACGGCGGCACCGGCTCCCTCGCCGTGCCGGCGGACCGCCGCCGGGTGCTGGTGGCCAACAGCAGCGCCTGGCAGGACGACATCGCCCTCGTCAGCGCGGCGCTCGAGGGCCTCGCGGACACGGACGTCGAGATCGTGGCGACCGTCTCGGCCGACCACCGGCTCGGGATGCCGCTGCCCGCCAACGCCACCGTGCTGGGCTACCACCCGCACACGCGGCTGGTGCCGGCGGTGGACGCCGTGATCACGACGTCCGGGTACGGCATCGTCAGCAAGGCGCTGTGGTTCGGCAAGCCGCTGGTCACCGTCTCCCACGCGCGGGACCAGCACTACGTGGCCCAGGCGGTGCGCCGCCAGGGCTGCGGCATCGCCCTGGACTGGCCGCCCCGTCCCGAGGCGCTGGCCCGCGCGGTCCGGGAGGTCCTCGCCGACACCGCCCTGCACGAGCGGCTGCGCCGGCTGTCCGGCCCGCTCGCCGGCCACCCGTCCGCCAAGGACGTCGCGGCCGACCTGCTGTCCCTGGCCGGCGGGGACGGCCGGTGAGCGCCGCCCTCAGGGTGGTGCACGCGCCCGCCCGCACGCCGTACGCCCGCAAGCTCACCAACGACCGGATCGCGCTCGTCAACGGCACGGCGCCGCGCGGCGGCGAGGCCGTGCCCCGGGACATGAGCCTGACCTGGCTGCTCGCGCACCGGCCCTTCGACTGGTTCGACGTGCTGCACCTGCACCACGTGGAATTCGACGACCCGGCCACGCTGCGGTCGGTCCTTGCGGAGTGCTCCCGGGCGGGCCGGCGCGTGGTCTTCACCGCGCACGACGTCGGTCCCGTCTTCGGCGACCCGGGTGGCTACCACCGCAAGCTGCGCACGCTCGTCGACGCCCGGGTGCCGTTCGTCTGCCTGACCGAGACCTCCCGCGACGAGCTGCGCCGGCGCTTCGGCACCCGCGTCCGCACGTCCGTCCTCCCGCACGGCTACGTGGTCCCGCCGGACGCCGTCCCGGCGCCGCGTCCGGGCGACCCGGGCGTGCCCCGCTACTTCCTGTTCGGGTCCCTGCGCGAGAACCGGGACATCGCGACCGTCCTCTACAACTGGCGGTTCGGCCGCGCCCAGCGCGACACCTCGCTGTCGGTGCTGCTGCGCGCGCCCGGACCGGTGAACCTGCGGCAGGAGCGGGAGCGCTGGGACCTCCTCGGGCGCACCGCCGCGGCCGACCCGCGGCTGCGCGTCGACGTCCTGCCCTTCCCGTCGGACGACGACGTGGTCGAGGCGGCCCTCGGCTGCGACGCGCTGATCCTGCCGTACCTGTGGGGCTCGCACTCCGGGCAGCTGGAGCTCGCCTTCGACCTCGGGCTGACGCCGGTCGCCTCCGCGGTCGGCCACCTGCGCGAACAGTACCGCCGGCACGCCGGCGTCCTCGACGAGCCGATCTGGTTCGACTGGTCCGACGGCGACGAGTACGCCTACGGCGCACGCTTCCTCGCCGCGCTCGACGAGGCCGCGGCGCGCCTGCGGGCGGGCCGGCGCCCCCGGCGGGCGCGGGAGTTCGCCGAGCACCGCGCCCTGGAGCACGAGGCCGTGCTGGCCGGTCACGAGGAGGTGTACGCCCGCCGATGGACGTAGCCGCCACCGCGCCGCCCCGCATCTCGCTGTGCGTGCTCAACCACAACTACGCCCACTACCTCGGGCGGGCCGTGGAGAGCTGCCTCGCCCAGGAACCCGGCGCCTACCACCTGCAGGAGATCGTGGTCCTGGACGACGGCTCCACCGACGGCTCCCTCGACGTCTGCGCCCGCTACGGCGACCGCGTCCGGGTGGTCGCCCTGCCCCACGGAGGGTTCGGGGCGACCCTCAGCGAGGCCGTCCGGCGGTGCACCGGGGACTGGGTCGCCTTCCTGGACGCCGACGACTGGTTCGCCCCGGACAAGCTGCGCGTCGCCGCCGCGGGCCTGCGGCCCGGCGTCCGCTTCCTCCAGCACTGGGAGTACGTCGTCGACGGCGCGGGCGAGGCACTGGTGCCCGAGCCGCACCCCGGGGGGAACACGAGCACCCTCCTGGTGCACCGGGCCAGCGCGCTGAGCCTGCTGCCGGTGACGAACGAGAAGTTCTTCCACGTGCTCGACGACCTCGGCCTGGGCGCCCGGCTGCCCGAGCCGCTCACCCACTACCGGGTGCACGCGTCCAACATGACCGACCGCGCCACGCCCGGCTCCCACCAGGACTACATGGCCGGCGTCTGCCGCGCGCTGTCGGCACGGCTCACCGAGCTGGCCGCGGCCCCGCCCGACTGGGCTTCCGCGCACGCGCTGCGCCGGCTCGCCCTGCACTACCGGGCCGAGGCGCACGCCCACACCGTGGAGGCCGCCCTGCAGCGCGGGCGCCGGCCCGCGGCGTGGCGCCCGCTGCTGGCGGAGCTGCTGCTGACCGCCCGGGCCGGACGGGGCTGGCGCAGCAGGCTGCCCAGCGTCCGCAGCGTGCTCACCGGCCGTCCCTGCGTCCGTCTGGCCCCCGCGGCCGGCGAGGGGGCGTCATGACCCGCGCCGGGACCGGCCCCCTCCCGCGGGCCGTGGTGTTCGACCTGTTCGGCACCCTGGTCGACGCGCCGGCCCCCGAGGACCGCCGGACGGCGTCCCGGACGCTGGCGCGGCTGACCGGTGCCGGGACGGACACCGTCGAGCGGATCCTCCTGGACAGCTGGTCCGAACGCCACGACGGCCGGCTGCCCACCCTCCGGGCCCTGGCCGACCACCTGTGGCAGGCCTGCGGCGCGCCGCCCCCGGCGCCCTCCCCGGTGCGCTCGGCCCTCCTGCGGCTCGCCGCGGCCCGGCTGGTGCCGGCGCCCGGGGTGCGGGCGGTCCTGGAGGAGTTCCGCGCGCTGGGCGTCCGCGTCGGCCTGCTCAGCGACGCGTCCGCCGACATCGCCGAGGCGTGGCCCGCCGGCCCGCTCGCGCCCCTGGTCGACGTGGCCGTCTTCAGCTGCCGGGCCGGCGCCCTGAAACCCGAGCCCGGGCTGTACCGCGAGGTGCTGGAGCGCCTGGGGGTCCCGGCCCGGTCCGCCGTGTACTGCGGTGACGGCGGCGGCGACGAACTGCGCGGAGCGGCCGAGGCCGGCCTGACCGCGGTGCGCGTCGCCCGCCGCGGCGGTCCCGCGACCCTGTCCTTCGGCGCCGTCCCGTGGGCCGGCCCGTTCCTCGGCTCGGTCGAGGACCTGCCGGGCTTCCTGGGGGTCCCGAAGGGCGCCCGCCCGGTGCGGACGGGCGCGGACGGCGGCCCCCCGGCGGCCTCCCCGGGCGCCGTCGGTGCCGCAGGCGCCCCCGCCGGCGGCACCATGACGGCCTGGGAGGCGGACGGCGGCGCGCTCCGCCGGGTCCGCGTGCCGCGGCCGGTGCCGAAGGACGGCGAGGTCGTGGTCGACGTCGGGTTCTCGGGGCTGTGCGGAAGCGACCTGGCCAAGCTCGGGCGGTCGCCGGTGGCGGCGCCGCCCTGGGCCTGGCGGCCGGGGCACGAGATCGTCGGGCGGCGGACGGGGTCCGGCGCCGGGGACTGGGTGGTGGTCGACCCGCTGCTGCCGTGCGGGCGCTGCGCGGTGTGCGCGGCGGGCGACATCCACCTCTGCCCCGCGCTGCGCCGCCTCGGCTGGGACGTGCCCGGCGGCTTCGCCGAGCAGGTCGTCGCCCCTCGGGCGAACGTGCTCCCGCTCCCGGCCGGCGTCGACCCGGCGGCCGGTGTGCTGGCGGACGGCCTCGCCGTCGCCGTGCACGGCGTGCGCTGCGGTCTGCGCGGCCGTCCGCCCGCGGCCCTGGCCGTCGTCGGCTCGGGCCCGCTGGCCCTGGGCACCGCGGCCTGGGCGGCCGCGCACGGCTGGTCGGTCACCGTGGTGGCGCGTGACCCGGAACGGGTCGCCGACGTCACCGGCCGGCTCGACGCGGCCCTCGTGACGGCCGACCGGGCCCCGGAGGGCGGCTTCGACGCCGTCGTGGACGCGGCCAGCGGACACGACGACGCACCGCTGCGCACCGCCCTGCGCCTGGTGCGCGACGGCGGTGCCGTCGTGGTGCAGAACGCCTACGCCCCCGGGGTGCGCCTCGGCCACGACCTGCGTGACCTGTTCCGCCGCTCGGTCACGCTGGTGGGCTCGTTCAGCTACTGCCGCCGGCACGGCGAGGGCGACCTGCCTGAGGCCCTCGCGTTCCTGGCCCGGCACCCCGGCTGGACGAAACCGCTGGTGCACCACAGATTCCCGCTCCGCTCCCTGCCCGAGGCCGTCGCCGCGACGGCGGGCGCCCGGGACCCCAGGCCGATCAAGGCCGTACTCACTGCCGAGGAGGTATGAGCCGCGTGACCGAGCTGACGACGGACCCCCGGACCGGGGAGACCGGACCGGCCCAGCCCGTCCTGTTCTCCGAGGACTACTACCGCAGGATCATCAAGGAGTTCGACTACAGCCCCTTCGACCTCCGCCGATTCGACTTCTCACTGGCCGGGCTCGGGCAGGAGGAACTGAATCTGCGGTACCTCTGCCATCACGCGGCCGACCGCTATGTCGCGACACCCGTCGACCGCCGGATCGTCACGACCGGTTTCGGGATGTCGGGCGCCCCGCACATGGCGACCGCCTCCCACATCATGAAGATGGTCCGGCTCCAGGCCGGCGGCGAGAACTGCCAGATCGTGCTGGGCGACCTGGACGCCTACAACGGACGCGGCCGTTCGTACGGTTTCACGGAGGACCTCGCCGAGCGCTTCTGCGTATTCTCCGAACGCCTCGGCTTCGACGCCGTGCGGGGTGTGTTGCGGAACCAGCGGGACCATGCCGAGGCGCTGACCAACATGTACCTGCTCGGCCGGTACACCCAGGAGTCCGATTTCCAGGGCGCGGAGGAGGACAATCACGCCTACTACGCGTCCCGGGGCATCGTCGACGAGACGATGACCTTCCGCCGCCGCCTCTCGCTCGCCCTGATGGCGTCCGACTTCGTCACCCTGGGCCAGACCCACGAGGCCGTCCTGGTGCTGCTCGGCGTCGACGAACACAAATACGTACGGTTCGCGCAGGAGGTGGCCCGGCGTTTCGACGGGGACGCGCCGCTGCGCGGCGACTTCGCGCTGTCGGCGCTGTACGCCCGCCTCAACACCGGTTTCAACGGTCATCCGAAATTCTCGAAGAGCATTCCCGGATCGGGCATCAGCGTGGAGACCCCGGCCGCGGAGATCCGCTCCCTGGTGGAGAACGACGAAAGCCGCGACCCCGCGCATTCGCCGGTCTTCCAGCTCATGCACCAGATGACGTACTGTTCGCACGAGGAATTGGTGCGCATCAACCAGGACTGCCTGGAGAACAACTCCCGGTGGCGGGCCGAGAAGAAGAATTTCGCGGAATACCTGGTGACCGTCAAGGAAATGTGGCCGAGTGGGGAATGAATAGCACGGCGGACGACACAGCGGCTCGGGTAGACTCCGTTCGTTCTATGAGAAGAGCCTCGATCAATACAGGAACCCCATGACACGCCTCAGCGAGTCCGTAGCGCGCACCCTTGAGCTCCTCGCCCAGGACCTCTCCTCCGACAAGGTCGTGGAGGACCTGCTGGCCGAGACGAGCGCCAGGCGTCAGCTCGACATGTCCGACCTCTCCCCCGAGGAGCAGGCCCGGCTGATCGCCAGCCGTACGGTCGGCGTCCTGCCGTCGGCCGACGCGCTGGCCTCGGCCATCGCCGACGCCCGGGCCGAGGGCCGGCCGCTGCGGGTGAAGCTCGGAATCGACCCCACCGCCGCCGACATCCACCTCGGCCACACGGTTCCGATGATCATCCTCAGCCGCTTCCAGCGGATGGGGCACCAGGTGGTTCTGATCATCGGCGACATCACCGCGAAGATCGGCGACCCCTCGGGGCGCTCCGACGAGCGGCCGCCGCTGACGGACGAGGACATCGCCCGGAACCTGTCCACCTACCGGGACCAGGTCAAGCCGTACTTCGACTTCGAGAAGGCCGAGTTCCGTCACAACAGCGAGTGGCTGTCGGAGGTCCGGCTGCCGGAGCTGATCGGCGTGCTGTCCCAGATCCCGGTGTCGATGTCCCTCCAGCGGGAGGACTTCCGCACCCGCCTGGCCGCCGGACACGGACTGGCGATGTCGGAGTTCATCTACGCCGTGGTGATGGCGCTGGACTCCGTGAAGATCGACGCCGACGTCGAGCTGGGCGGCGTGGACCAGCTGCTGAACATGCAGATGGGCCGGAAGGTCATGGAGATCTCGGGGCAGAAGCCGCAGCTCGTCGTCAGCATGCCGCTGATCGAGGGCACCGACGGCACCGGCGCCAAGATGAGCAAGAGCAAGGGCAACTACATCGCCCTGACGGCGACCCCGGACGACATCTACGGCAAGATCATGTCGATCCCGGACCGGCTGACCGTGCAGTACCTCAAGGCGTGGACCGAGTGGACCGACGACGAGGTGGACGCCGCGGTCGCGCGGATCGAGGACAAGTCGCTGCACCCGATGGACCTGAAGAAGGTCGTGGCCGGCGAGGCCGTCGCGGCCCTGCACGGCACCGAGGCCGCGGCCGCCGCCCGCCACCACTTCACCTCCCAGTTCTCCAAGAGGACGTTCGCCGAGGTGGACTCCCTGCCGGTGGTGGACGAGGCGCAGGGCACCGAGTCCGTCGGCGCCGTGCTGACCCAGGTCCTGGGCTTCACGCCGAGCACCTCCGCCGCCCGCCGGCTCGCCAAGCAGAACGCCCTGCGCGTGGTGCTGGAGACCGACGCGGGGCAGCAGATGGCGAACCTGGCCGAGGGCGACGTCATGCGTCCCCTGCACGACGCCGTCAAGGACGCGCTCGCCGCCGCGGGCCTGACCCCGACCCCGGACAACGTCTACCTCAAGGCAGGCCGCAAGGTGGCCCGGGTCGACGGCGTGTAACCCCCGTCGACCCGGCGGGGCGCACGCCTCCTGAACCGCACGGCACCGACGGCCCAGTACAGAACGCACACCAGGTGCGAGACACCGGCGGGGCTCGTCGGCGCGGCCTCTTCCGCCGCGCCGGCGAGCCCCGTTCCCGTTTCCATTCGCATGACGGAGAGGACACAGCCAAGTGCTGGTATTCGCGCTCAAGCCGGGCCATGACGGCACCATCGCCGTACTGCGTGATCGGCGACTGCTGTACTCGCTGGAGTCGGAGAAGGACTCCTTCGGGCGCTACACCACCGTGAACGTGAACACCGTCCTGGAGATCGCCGAACACGTCGACGCCCTGCCGGACGTCGTGGCCCTCGGCGGCTGGCGGGAGCAGGGGACCATGCGCCACCGCTCCATCGGAGCCGGCTACGACGGACTCGACACCTTCCTCGAGCGCCCCGCCCGCTTCTTCGGCAAGGAGGTGCGCTTCTTCAGCTCCTCCCACGAGCGCTCCCACGTGATGATGGCGCTCGGGATGGCGCCGCGGGGCGAGCACCCCCTGCAGACGGTCCTCGTCTGGGAGGGCGACACCGGCGCCTTCTACCTCGTCGACGACGCGTTCCGGATCGTGCGGACGATACCCGTGCTCTCCGAACCGGGCGGGCGCTTCTCCTTCCTGTTCGGCCTGGCCGACCCGACCTTCCCCGACGAGGGCGCGCTGCCCCGGCTGAACGACGCCGGCAAGCTGATGGCGCTCGCCGCGTTCGGCGACGCCGACGACGCGGACGCCGATGTCGTCGCCGCGGTGGACCGGCTGCTGAGCGCCGACACCGTCTACCCGGCGCCGAAGAAGGACTTCCGGGACAGCGTCCTGTACAACGCGGGCGTCGAGTCCCAGGTGACCAAGACGGCCGCGGCCCTGCTCAGCCGGCGCATCTTCGACCTGTTCGCGGCGACGGCCCGGGAACACCTGCCGCAGGGCACGCCGCTGCGCATCTCGGGAGGGTGCGGGCTGAACTGCGACTGGAACGCCGCCTGGGCCGAGTTCGACCACTTCTCCTCGGTGTTCGTCCCGCCCTGCACCAACGACTCCGGTTCCGCCATCGGCACCGCCGTCGACGCGCTGCACCGGCTGACCGGCGACCCCCACATCGACTGGGACGTCTACAGCGGGCTGGAGTTCGTGCACGACACCGAGCCGGACCCCGCCCGCTGGCAGAGCGCCCCGGTGGACGACACCGCCCTGGCCGGCGCCCTCGCGCAGGGCCGGGTGGTGGCCTGGGTGCAGGGGCGCTGGGAGATCGGCCCGCGCGCCCTCGGCAACCGCTCGCTGCTGGCCGAGCCGTTCCGCGAGGAGACCCGGGACCTGCTCAACACCATCAAGCAGCGGGAGGGCTACCGGCCCATCGCGCCGGTCTGCCGCCTGGAGGACACCGCACGGGTCTTCGACAAGGACTTCGAGGACCCGTACATGCTGTACTTCCGCCGGGTGCTCCCCTCCGCGGGGATCGCGGCGGTCACCCACGTGGACGGTTCCGCCCGCGTCCAGACCGTCAGCCCCTCCACCAACGCCCGGCTGCACACCCTGCTGTCGGCGTTCGCCGCCGAGCGCGGGGTGGGCGTGCTGTGCAACACGTCGCTCAACTTCAACGGGCACGGCTTCATCAACCGGATGTCCGACCTCGTGCGCTACTGCGAGTCCCGGGGCGTCCGCGACATGGTCGTCGGCGAGCGGTGGTACCGGGCACGCGCCCACGGCTGACGCTCCGGCACCGGCCTCGGCGCCCGGGCCCGTCCGGGACGCCCGTGTCCTGCCTCCGCGCCGTCCGGCCGCACGGTCCGGCCCGCCCACGGCACTTGTGGAACCACCCGTCCCGGTGGGGCAGTCCTTCCCCTCGTGGGGAGCGTTCCGAATCAGAGTGCGCCGGCGGGTGACACCGCCGGGCACATGGTGGTGTGCGGTGACGACGGGCTCGCGCACCGGCTGGCGGCCGAGCTGCGGCACGTGTACGGGGAGCAGGTCACGCTCGTCGTGCCGCCCGCCGAGCGCACGGTACGGCCGCCGGTCGTCGGGCGGGCCCGCGCGGTGTCGGCGGCGCTGCTGGACCGGGTGGTGAGCGCGGCCGTCAACCGGGCCTCCGGCAGCGGCGGCAACGGCCCGGCGGGGGCCGCCGCCGGGAACGGCGACCACGCGCCGGCCGTACCGCCGTCGGAGGCCGCCGAGCCCACCGAGGCGGTGCTCACCGAGGCCGGGGTGGAACGGGCCGCCGCGCTGGCGCTCGTGTACGACGACGACGAGACGAACATCCGCGCCGCCCTCACCGCCCGCCGGATCAACCCCCGGCTGCGGCTCGTCCTGCGCCTGTACAACCGCAGGCTGGGGCAGCACATCGAAGAACTCCTCGACCAGGCGGCCGCGCTGGCGGTGGGCGGCGCGGCGGGGGACGCGGCCCCGGGCGACGCGTCGACGACGGTGCTGTCCGACGCCGACACCGCCGCGCCCGCGCTGGCCGCGACCGCCGTCGCCGGGACCACCAAGGTCGTCCAGACGGACGGGCTGCTGCTGCGGGCCGTCGAGCGTCCGCCGCCCGGGTCCGGGCGGGCCGCCGACCCCGGCCTGGCCACCCTCGCCCTGCTGTCCTCCACGAGCAACGACCCCTCCTTCGCGGACGGTTCCGACACCAGCGGGGAGCAGGGACCGCGGCTGCTGCCGGACGCGGCGACGGTGGCCGCCGCGACCGGGCGGGGCAGCGTCGTCCTGGAGCAGGTGGCGTACGCGGCCGGGACCGCGCTGCCGTCGGGGCGGGGCGTCGGGGTCGTGGCGCCCTTCGCCTCGCTGTTCTCGCGGCGGCTGCGGTGGTCGCTGGCCGGCCTGGTGGGGTGTGTGATCGCCCTGGCGGTGGCGTTGTGGCTGGTGACCGGCGTCCACCCGCTGGGCGCGGTGTACCAGACGCTGCTGGACCTGTTCGCGATCAACGATCCGGCGGTGGGGGCGTCGACCCAGCGGCAGGTGCTGCAGCTCCTGTCCGGCCTGGTCGGGCTGCTGCTCCTGCCGGTGCTGCTGGCGGCGGTGCTCGAGGCGCTGGGGACGTTCCGCGGGGCGGGCACCCTGCGCAGGCCGCCGCGCGGGCTGGGCGGGCACGTCGTGCTGCTCGGGCTCGGGAAGATCGGGACGCGGGTGCTGACGCGCCTGCGCGAGCTGGACATCCCCGTGGTGTGCGTCGAGGCCGCGCCCGAGGCGCGGGGGGTCGCGGTGGCACGGCGGCTGCGGGTGCCGGTGGTGCTCGGGGACGTCACCCAGGAGGGGGTCCTCGAGGCCGCCAGGATCCGCCGGGCGCACGCCCTGCTCGCGGTGACCAGCTCCGACACGACGAATCTGGAGGCCGCGCTGTACGCGCGGTCCCTGCGGCCCGACCTCCGGGTGGTGCTGCGGCTGTACGACGACGACTTCGCGACCGCCGTGTACCGCACGCTGCGGGCCGCCCACCCGCACGCGCTCACCCGGAGCCGGAGCGTGTCGCACCTGTCGGCGCCGTCCTTCGCCGGGGCGATGATGGGCCGGCAGATCCTGGGGGCGATCCCGGTGGAGCGGCGGGTGCTGCTGTTCGCCGCGCTGGAGGTCGGGGGGCACGCGCAGCTGGCCGGGAAGACGGTCGGGGAGGCGTTCCGGGCGGGGTACTGGCGGGTGCTGGCGCTGGACACGGGCCGGGAGGGGCAGGGCGGGTCCGGACTGGTGTGGGACCTCCCCGACACGTACGTCCTGCGGGACTCGGACCGGGTGGTGCTGGCGGCCACCCGCAAGGGGCTGGCGGAGCTGCTGGGACGCAGGCGCAGGGCCCCGGGGACGTAGGGGTCCGGTCGTGCGGGGGCCCGGTGGTGCGGGGCGGGCCGGGGCGGGGCGGGCGCACGACCCGGCCCGCCCCGGCGCCGGCCCGGCGCCGACGGGGTGCCGCCGCGACCGCCCGTGCCGCCCGGGGTCCCCCGGGCCCTTGCCCAGGCCCTCGCTCGGGTCCTGGAGGCACCGGGGGGGGGAGGCACGACCGCCCGCGGCCGAGCGCGCCGCGCGACGGCACCCTCGTCGGCTAGCCCACGTACCGCTCCGCGAACTCCAGCTCCAGTCTCACCTGCTTGATCCGCTCGTCGACCACCAGGGAGCCGTGTCCCGCGTCGTAGCGGTACACCTCGTGGACGGCGCCGCGGGACTCCAGGCGCTTGACGTAGTTGTCGATCTGGCGGATGGGGCAACGGGGGTCGTTCACCCCCGCGGAGATGTAGACGGGAGCCTTGACCCGGTCGACGTAGGTCAGGGGCGAGGACGCCTCGAAGCGCTCCGGGACCTCCTCCGGGGTGCCGCCCAGGAGGGTGCGGTCCATGGCCTTCAGAGCCTCCATCTCGTCGTGGTAGGCCGTGACGTAGTCGGCGACGGGCACCGCCGCGATGCCCACGGTCCACGCGTCGGGCTGGACGCCGAGGCCGAGGAGGGTGAGGTAGCCGCCCCAGGAGCCGCCGGTGAGGACCAGCCGCTCGGGGTCGGCCAGGCCCGACTCGACCGCCCACGCGCGGACCGCGGCGATGTCCTCCAGCTCGATCAGGCCCACCCGGTGCTTCAGGGCGTCCGTCCAGGCGCGGCCGTAGCCCGTCGAACCGCGGTAGTTGACGCGGACGACCGCGTAGCCGTGGTCCACCCAGGCCGCCGGGGCCGCCGCGAAGGAGTCGCTGTCGTGCCAGGTGGGACCGCCGTGGATGTCGAACACGGTGGGCAGGGGGCCGCTCGCGCCCCGCGGCCGCTGCACCAGGGCGTGGATGCGGCCGCCGGGGCCCTCCACCCACACGTCCTCCACCGGGACCGAGCCGGGGGACTTCATGCCGGGCGGGTCCAGGACCACCTCGCCCGTCGTCGAGCGGACCACCGGCGGCCGGGCGGCGGAGGACCACAGGTACTCCACGCTGCCGTCGGGGCGGGCCGTCGCCCCGGACACCGTGCCCGGCGGGGTCGCCACCCTCACCAGCTCGCGGGTCGCCAGGTCGTAGCGGAACAGCTCGCTGCGGGCCTCGAAGCCGTGCGCGACCAGCAGGCCCGAGCCGTCCGGGTACCACTCGGCGCTGACGTCGCCCGGCAGGTCCAGCGCCAGGTCCGTCTCCTCGCCGGTCGCCACGTCCCACACCAGCGGCTCCCAGCGGCCGCGGCGCTGGTGGCCGACGAGCAGCCGGCTGTCGCCCTCGACGGGGGCGAAGCCGAGCACCTCCAGGCCCAGTTCCTCGGTGCCGCCCTTGGTGTCGTCGAGCTCGGCGACCGTGGTGCCGTCGGGGCGCAGGACGCGCAGCGCGGAGTGCATCGCGTCGCCGTGCTCGGTGTGCTCGATCGCGATGAGGGTGCCGTCGTGGGAGAGGTCGCCCACGCCCGCCGACTCGCGGTGGCGGTACAGCTCGAACGGGGGTTCGCCGGCCCGGGTCACGTGGATGGTCGTGCCCTCCTCGTCGGTGGAGCGGCCGACCACCGCCGTGCGGCCGTCGCGGCCCAGCGCGAGACCCGCCGGGTAGGACGGGCCCAGGCCGGGTGTCGCCGGCTCGTCCTCACCGCCCCGGAACGGCTGGCGGCGCCAGACGCCGAACTCGTCGCCGTCCTTGTCGTCGAACCACCAGATCCACGCGCCGTCCGGGGAGAGCACGCCGTCCGTCGTGCCGTTCGCCCGGTTCGTCACCTGGCGCTGGGTGCCGGTCGCCCGGTCCCAGGCGTACAGCTCGTACGTCCCCGTCGCGTTGGAGACGAACAGGGAGTGGTCCGGGGCGTCCTCCGCCCAGTCCGGCAGCGACACCCGGGGTGCCCGGAAGCGCTTCTCCCAGTCCGGCATCTCCTCGTACCGCTGCGGTGCGGCGGACCCGTTGCTCTCAGTCATGGCCCCATACTGCCCGCCCACAGTGACGACACAGCACCGAGGTCCCCAGCCTGTGGATAACTCTGCACGCACCCCGCCCCGTCCCCTCACCCCCGCCTCCCCCGGCCGGCCCCCGCCCCCGACCGGCCCCCGGCCGACCCCCACCGCCGTCCCGCGGCCCCGCGCCCCCGGCCTCGCGAGCCGCGAGCCGCGAGCCACCGAACCCTCCCCCGCGGACCGCTCCCCCGTCCGCGCCCCGTACCGTGGAGGCGTGTACCGGTTTCTGCTGACGCCCCGCTGGTGGGGGATCAACGTCTTCGTCCTGCTGGCCATCCCGTTCTGCGTGTTCATGGGGTCCTGGCAGCTGAGCCGGTTCGAGGCGCGGGTCGACGACCACCACAGCGCGCAGGAGCAGGCCTCGTCGGCGCGGACCGAGGCGGCGCGCCCGCTCTCCGAGATGCTGCCCGTCGACAAGTCCACCTCCGGCAGGCACGTCACCGCGACCGGCCGGTACGGCGAACAGCTGCTGGTCCCGGACCGCGAGGTCGACGGCAGGAACGGCTTCTACGTGCTGACCCTGCTGCGCACGGACGCCGGCAAGGCCCTGCCCGTCGTCCGCGGCTGGCTGCCCGGCACGGCCGACGCGGCGAAGGCCCCGGCCCCGCCCGCCGGCGAGGTCACCGTCACCGGCGCGCTCCAGGCCTCCGAGACGCCCGGTGACAACGGCGTGCGCGCGCAGGGCGGCCTGCCCGCCGGCCAGACCGCCGCGATCAGCTCGGCCTCCCTGGTGAACCTGGTCTCCTACGACCTCTACGACGCCTGGGTCACGCTCGACACCGCCGACCCGGGGATGACGGCGGTGCCCGCGAGCGCGCCGACCGGCACCGGGCTGGACCTGAAGGCGTTCCAGAACCTCGGCTACACCGGCGAGTGGTTCGTCTTCGCCGGGTTCGTGGTGTTCATGTGGTTCCGGCTGCTGCGCCGCGAGGTGGAGTTCGTGCGGGACGCGGAGCTGGGGATCGCCCCGGAGGGCACGGTCCCCTCCCCCGCGACGGACGCCGGGGCTCACGACGAGGCCAGCACGCCCGTCCGGTAGATCGTGCCCGCGCACGCGTCCGGCACCGTCGCCGACGCGCTGGGGGAACCGCCCTCCGCGGTGTACGTCACCACGACGCTGCCGTCGGCCGTGCCGTCCTCGACGAGCAGCTGGGTGGCGGCGCCGTCGGTCCCGGCGGACGTGGAGCCGGGGGCGCCGGACTGCTCGCTGGGGGACGGGTCGGGGGAAGCCGAGCTGCCGCCGTCGCCGCCGCCGCTGCCGCTGCCGCTGTCGGTGGGACAGGTCTCCGAGGGCACCCAGGCGAACTTCACGTCGTAGGCCGAGCCCGGGGCGAGGGACAGCCGGGAGACGTACAGGGAGGGGTCGGACAGGGCCGCCGCCGCGTCGCCGGAGGTGTGCTCCACCACGCTGATCTTCGAGGCGTCCGCGGCGCCCTGCGCGGTGGGCGTCACCGAGACGCTCCCGCCGACGGTGCAGGCGCTCGCGGAGACGTTGACGACACGGAAGGTGCCGTAGACGATGCCGGCCGCGTCGGGGACCTCGACCCCCGCGGTGGCCTCGCCGAGCTGGGACGCCGTGCAGGCGGGGGCGTCCGACGGGGTGCCGGCGGAGGGGTCGCCGCTGCCGGCGGAGCCGGTGGCGGCGCCGGGGTCCTTGTCCGGACCGGTGCCCTGGGTGCCGTCCTCGCCCCGCTCACCGGTCCGGTCCGCCGAGTCGCCGGTCCTGCCGCCGACGCCGCCGTCGGGGACCTTGCCCTCCCCGCCGCCCTGGGTCTGCGAGGCCTGGCCGGCGATGGCCGGGTCGGCGTCGGGGCCGCCGGCGCCCGACACGTGCAGGAGGGCGGGGACGGCGGTGCCGACGAAGAGCGCCGCGGCCGCCATGCCGACGGCCGCCTGCCGCTTGCGGGCCCGGCGGGCCGGGACGGCCCGCCGCAGGTGCTCCAGCGTCCCGTCGCGCGGCTCCATCTCCTGGACCGCGCTGTGCAGCATCCGGCGCAGTGCCAGCTCGTCCGAGTCGAGCCCCTCGGGGCCCTGGTCGTCGAGGTGGTGGTTCACGGTTCCGTTCCCAGCGTGCGATTGCTTCGGCTCTTGCTCGTGCGGCTGTGCGCCCGTCGGCCCGCGCTCCGCGTCGGGGCCGCGCCGCCCGCGCTCCCGCCCTTCACGTGGGTCTCCGCCCTCCGCCCGCCCGCTCACTGCCGCGCCTCCATGGCGACGCGCAGGGCGGCGATGCCGCGGGAGCCGTACGCCTTGACCGAGCCGAGCGAGACGCCGAGGGTCTCGGCGACCTGGGCCTCGGTCATGTCGGCGAAGTACCGCAGGACGAGGACCTCGCGCTGGCGGCGCTGCAGGCCCTTCATCGCCTTGATGAGGGAGTCGCGCTCCAGCTGGTCGTAGGCGCCCTCCTCCGCGCTGGCCATGTCCGGCATCGGCTTGGACAGCAGCTTCAGTCCGAGGATGCGGCGGCGCAGGGCGGAGCGGGAGAGGTTGACGACCGTCTGGCGCAGGTAGGCGAGGGTCTTCTCGGGGTCGCGGACGCGCTTGCGCGCGGAGTGGACGCGGATGAAGGCCTCCTGGACGACGTCCTCGCAGGAGGCGGTGTCGTCGAGGAGCAGGGCGGCGAGACCGAGCAGCGAGCGGTAGTGGGCCCGGTAGGTCTCGGTGAGGTGGTCGACAGTGGTGCCGGCCGCCACCGCTTCCTGTGCGTACTCGGCGGTGTCGGCGCCGTCACGCTGGCTGGGTATGCGGGTCGGCCGCGCTGCGGGCATGGGCGCGATCACCGGCATGCCGCCGGGCGCCCCGGCCGGACGGCGGGGACGAGGGGCGCTGCGGGGCGGCCGCAGGGCCGTGCCGCGGGCCGCCGCGGGGAAGTCGAGTACCTCTGCCACGCCAGTTGGACACACGTCCCCCCGTGGGGGTTGTACGCGCCGGGCATCGCATTCCCGCCGTACGGCGAAAGGCGCGCCCGCCGGACGCCGGACGGTCTCCCGTGCGACGCCCGTCCCGCCGGCTCCCCGGACGCCCGTCCCGCGCCGGCCGGCACCACCACTGACGGCGTCTCACATGCCCTCATGTGTTCCGCTCTTCCCCTATGTCCCATATGAACGGGCGCCCCCACGCCCCGATCACGGCGTCCCCTGTGCGCCGGGATCACCTCTCCGCGCGCCCCCGGAGGGCGACCGCAAAGACGCTCCCCGCACTCCGCGTGGTTGCGGGGTGCGGGGAGGAAATCTTCGGATCATCTTCGAATGTCAAAGGTGTCCGATACAAGTGGTAAGACCGGTCGACCGGCTCACATCCACTTCACAGATCTTACGAACCGTGCCCGTCCCGGCCAGGGTTTTTTCCGGCCGGGAGCCCTCTTCCCCTCCAGCGCCGCGCGGGCCGCCGGCGTCACACCCGCTCGGCCGCGACCAGCTCGGCGATCTGCGCGGCGTTGAGGGCGGCTCCCTTGCGCAGGTTGTCCCCGCACACGAAGAGCTCCAGCGCGGTGGGGTCGTCCAGGGCCCGGCGCACCCGGCCCACCCAGGTCGGGTCGGTGCCGACGACGTCGGCGGGCGTGGGGAACTCCCCGGCGGCCGGGTCGTCGCACAGCACGACGCCGGGGGCGGTGGCCAGGATCTCGCGGGCCCGGTCCACGGTGACCTCGTCCTGGAAGCGGGCGTGCACGGTGAGGGAGTGCCCGGTGATCACCGGCACCCGGACGCAGGTCACCGCGACGGGCAGCTTCGGCAGGCCGAGGATCTTGCGGGACTCGTCCCGCACCTTCATCTCCTCCGACGACCAGCCGTCCTCGCGCAGCGACCCGGCCCACGGCACCACGTTCAGCGCGACCGGTTCCGGGAACGGCCCGGTGCCGTCGCCCACGGCCCGCCGTACGTCACCGGGGCCCGTCCCCAGCTCCGTGCCGGCCACCAGGGACAACTGCTGCCGCAGCGTCTCCACGCCGGCCCGGCCCGCTCCGCTGACGGCCTGGTACGAGGACACCACCAGCTCGCGCAGCCCGAACTCGGCGTGCAGCGCGCCCAGGGCGACGATCGACGTCAGGGTCGTGCAGCCGGGGACGGCGACGATCCCGCGCGGGCGGCTGCGCACCGTGTGCGGATTGACCTCGGGGACGACCAGGGGGACCTCCGGGTCCGTCCGGAAGGCGCCGGAGTTGTCGACCACGACCACGCCCCTGGCCGCGGCGACGGGCGCCCACCGCCCGGCGACCTCGTCCGGCACGTCGAACATCGCGATGTCGACGCCGTCGAAGGCCTCCTCGGTGAGCGCCACCACCTCGACCTGTTCGCCGCGCACGGCCAGCTTGCGGCCGGCCGAGCGCGGCGAGGCGATCAGGCGGATCTCGCCCCAGACGTCGGCGCGCTGGGACAGGATCTGCAGCATGACCGTGCCGACCGCCCCGGTCGCCCCCACGACCGCGAGCGTCGGTCGACGGGTCATCGCCCGGTGCCTCCGTAGACGACGGCCTCGTCGCTGTCGGAGTCGAGGCCGAAGGCGCTGTGCACCGCGCGCACGGCCTCCGGGACGTCGTCGGCGCGGGTGACCACCGAGATGCGGATCTCGGAGGTCGAGATCAGCTCGATGTTGACGCCCGCGTCGGAGAGGGCCTTGAAGAAGTCGGCCGTGACGCCGGGGTTGGTCTTCATGCCGGCGCCGACCAGGGAGATCTTGCCGATCTGGTCGTCGTAGCGCAGCGAATCGAAGCCGATGCCGCCCTTGTTCTTCTCCAGGGCGTCGATGGCCTTGCGGCCCTCGGCCTTCGGCAGCGTGAAGGAGATGTCCGTCAGGCCGGTGGAGGCCGCGGACACGTTCTGCACGATCATGTCGATGTTGATCTCGGCGTCGGAGATCGTGCGGAAGATCGCGGCCGCCTCGCCCGGCTTGTCCGGCACGCCGACGACCGTGATCTTGGCCTCGGAGGTGTCGTGCGCGACACCGGAGATGATGGCCTGCTCCACCTGCTTGTCCCCTTGCTGCTGTGTCTTGCGGACGACTGGCTCGCTGCTGACCCACGTGCCCTGGAGTCCGCTGAAGGACGAGCGGACGTGGATCGGGATGTTGTACCGGCGCGCGTACTCCACACAGCGGTGGAGCAGCACCTTGGATCCGGACGCGGCCAGTTCGAGCATGTCCTCGAACGCGATCCAGTCGATCTTCCGGGCCTTCTTCACCACGCGCGGGTCGGCGGTGAACACGCCGTCGACGTCGGTGTAGATCTCGCACACCTCGGCGTCGAGGGCGGCCGCGAGGGCCACCGCCGTGGTGTCGGAACCACCGCGCCCGAGGGTGGTGATGTCCTTGGTGTCCTGGCTCACGCCCTGGAACCCGGCGACGATGGCGATGTTGCCCTCGTCGAGCGAGTCACGGATCCGGCCCGGCGACACGTCGATGATCCGGGCTTTGTTGTGGACCGAGTCGGTGATGACACCTGCCTGGCTGCCGGTGAAGCTCTGGGCCGAGTGGCCCAGGTTCTTGATCGCCATCGCCAGCAGGGCCATGGAGATCCGCTCTCCGGCGGTCAGCAGCATGTCGAGCTCGCGCCCGGCAGGCATCGGGGAAACCTGCTCGGCGAGATCGATCAGCTCGTCCGTCGTGTCGCCCATCGCGGAAACCACGGCGACCACCTGGTGGCCGTTCTTCTTGGCTTCCACGATCCGCTTGGCGACGCGCTTGATGCCCTCGGCATCGGCTACGGAGGAGCCTCCGTACTTCTGCACGACAAGGCCCACGTGCGCTCCTCGCTCAGTTTGTCACTTTCCGCACATACGCCCTTGTACTGCGGGTCGGCTCAGTCTATCGAGCGTCCGTATTCCGCCCCCGAGGTATCGCATGGTGAGATCCCTCGGGGACCGCTCCGCGAGACCGCCTCGGAAACGGGTGCGGCGCCCGTACAGGGGACTCCCTGCCCACTTCGGCCGGGCTGATAGCTGCGTATGAAGTTTCAAGCACCGTGGCGCGGCCGGCCGCGGGACGGCGTTCCGCCGTACGGGCGGCCGGCGGCCTATCCGGCCGGGCGTCCCAGGCCCAGCTGGTCGGCGATCTCGTCCGCCATCACCCTGCCCGCCTCGAACTCCAGGGTGTCGTCGCCCATGCCCTGGTCGGTGTCCAGGCCGTCGAGCTCCTCCAGGGGCTGGTTCAGCCGGACGTGCGCGAGGACCGAGTGCAGGGCGCGCAGGGTGGCGGAGGCGGTGGAGCCCCAGTTGGAGAAGTAGGAGAACTGCCACCACCACAGGGCCTCCGAGGTGCGGCCGGCGCGGTAGTGGGCCATGCCGTGGCGGAGGTCGGTGATGACGTCGGCGAGGTCGTCGGAGATGCGGGCGGGGACGGGCGCCTTGCGCGGCTCGTAGGGGTCGAAGACCTCCGAGTAGATGTCCACCGGGTCCAGCAGGCGGGCGAGGTTCTCGCGGAGTTCGTCCACGTCCGCGTCCGGGCCCGTGTCGGGCTCGTAGCGCTCGTCGGGGACGATGTCCTCGTGGGCGCCGAGGCGGCCGCCGGCCAGCAGGAGCTGGGAGACCTCGAGGAGGAGGAAGGGGACGGCCGAGTCGGGCTCGTCGCCCTTGGCGACCTCGGTGACGGCGACCAGGAAGCTCTCGACCTGGTCCGCGATCTGGACCACGAAGTCGTCCGGGTTCCGGTGGGTCGCGTGCAGCGTGGCGTCAGACATCTAGGAGTCGTCTCCCCTCGAAGGCACGGCCGAGGGTGACCTCGTCCGCGTATTCCAGGTCGCCGCCCACAGGGAGGCCGCTGGCCAGGCGGGTGACCTTCAGGCCCATGGGCTTGATCATGCGAGCGAGGTACGTGGCCGTCGCCTCGCCTTCGAGATTGGGGTCCGTGGCGAGGATCAGTTCGGTGACCTCGCCGTCCGCCAGGCGTGCGAGCAGCTCGCGGATGCGCAGGTCGTCCGGGCCGACCCCCTCGATCGGGCTGATCGCTCCGCCCAGGACGTGGTAACGGCCCCGGAACTCACGGGTGCGCTCGATGGCCACCACGTCCTTGGGCTCCTCCACCACGCAGATCACCGAGGGGTCGCGGCGGGTGTCGCGGCAGATGGCGCAGTGTTCCTCCTGCGCCACGTTGCCGCAGATCGCGCAGAAGCGGACCTTCGCCTTGACCTCCATCAGGGCCTGCGCGAGGCGCCGCACGTCGGTCGGTTCCGCCTGGAGGATGTGGAAGGCGATCCGCTGCGCGCTCTTGGGACCGACGCCGGGCAGCCGCCCCAGCTCGTCGATGAGGTCCTGGACCACGCCTTCGTACAACGGACTGCCGTCCTTCCCGGGGTTCCTTGCAGTACGTACGGTAGATGGCCGCCACCCGTCCTAGGAAGGCGGTGCGGACGTCGCGCGGGCGACGAACGTGAGAACGATCAGTACGGTCAGAAGGGCAGGCCCGGGATGCCGCCGCCCAGGCCCTGGGCCAGCGGGCCCAGCTTCTGCTGCTGGAGGCTCTGGGCGTTCTCGTTGGCCGCCTGGACGGCCGCGACGATCAGGTCGGCGAGGGTCTCGGTGTCCTCCGGGTCCACCGCCTTGGGGTCGATCCTCAGCGCGCGCAGTTCGCCGGAGCCGGTGACCGTCGCCCGCACCAGGCCGCCGCCCGCCTGGCCGTCGACCTCCGTGTTCGCCAGCTCCTCCTGGGCGCGGGCCAGGTCCTGCTGCATCTTCTGGGCCTGCTGGAGCAGCTGCTGCATGTTGGGCTGGCCACCACCGGGAATCACGATCAGCTCCTCTTCCGTGCCTGGGTCGGCTCGGTCGGTACGGGTTTTTCCACTCGGCACGAGCCTACGTGGTCCGTGCGGGTGTCGCCCCGCCACTCTTTCGAGTGACTCTCCCGCGACGCCTGCGGCTGATCAAGGCCCACTTCCGGGCGTAAAGGCGACGAAACCTTCCTCTCCGCCACTCCCGGGGAGGTAGGAAAGGTGCGGCGCGTCAGGCGTCATCACCTGTCACGCAGCGTGACCGGGTCGTCGGTCGGGTGCCGGTTCGGATCAGTAGGGAGTGCCGGGTGGGTCAGCAGCCGGAGATGCAGCCCGAGGGTCCGCCCCAGGACGGGCGGGGCGAGGGCGCGGCCGGGCTGCGGCCGGGCGATCTGACCGGGCGGGTGTTCCCGCTCGGGGACTGGGGTGAGCCCGCGGAGCGGCTGGACGAGCTGTACCGGTGGGTGGAACGGGGGGCGCTGGAGACGGCGGCGTGGTATCTCGCCGACCGGGTGTGGAAGCGGCGGGGGGCGCGGGCGTTGCGGGCCGGGGCGGCGGCGGGGGCGGTGTCGGGGGCCGCGCTGCCGTTGCTGGACCTCACCGGGGTGATGAGCGGGGTGGCTCCCTGGGGGTACCTCGCGCTGCTGCTCGCGGTGGCGTGCGTGGGCGTCGACCGGTTCTTCGGGGTGACGTCCGGGTGGATGAGGGACGTGGCGACCGCGCAGGCCGTGCAGCGGCGGTTGCAGGTGCTGCAGTTCGACTGGGCGTCGGAGAGCGTGCGGGAGGTGCTGGGCCCCGCGGAGGGCACGGCGAGCGAGGCCGCGGAGCGGTGCCTGGGGGTGCTCCGGCGGTTCTCCGACGACGTGACGGGGCTGGTGCGGGCGGAGACGGCGGACTGGATGGTGGAGTTCCGGACGGGGTCCGCGCCGATGGGGATGCAGGGGGCGATGGCCTCCGGCGGGGGGCGGGGGGAGGGCGCGGGACCGTCGGGGCGGTTCCCGTCGCCTCCGGGGGCGGCGAGCCGGCCGAACATGCCCCGTCAGCGGCCGCCCGAGCCGCGGTGACGACGCGACGGCGTCCGCCGGGCGCCCGGTGCCGACGGACGCGGCCCGGCGTCGGCGGGGTGCCGCCCGGGGCGGCCGGCACCCCCGCGGCCGGAGGGCGTCAGTCCGGGCCCCGCGACCGGCTCTCCTGCGCGCACAGCCTCAGCCCCTCCGACGTCCAGCACGGCAGGTGGCCGTGGGTGCGGATGACGTCCTGGCCGTTGCCCCGGGTGAGGTAGGTCAGGAAGCTCGAGGCCAGGGAGTCGGCCGGAGGGCGTCCGTAGGTGTAGGCGTACTCGATCTCGCGGTACGGGTAGTCGCTCGTGCCGTTCTCGATGGCGTCGACGGACGCGGGGGCGCCGTCGAGGTCCAGCGGGTGCAGGCCCTTCGCGCGGTCGGCGGCGTTGAGCTCGCTGTAGCCGATCGCGCCGGGGGTGGCGGCGACCGTGGACAGCACCTGCTCGGTGGAGTCGAGTTCGCAGCGCACGACGGAGGCCGTCGGGTCGTCCTTGCTCCGGCAGTCGACGGAGGAGTTGGCGATCTCGCCCCGGCCCAGCACGCGGCGCTGGAACACCTGCCGGGTCCCGGAGTTGGCGTCCCTGCTGACCAGGATCACCGGCAGGTTCGGGCCGCCGAGCTCCCGCCAGTTGGCGATCTGCCCGAGGTAGAGGCGGCGGACGTCGGCCGTGGCGAGGCCGGTCAGCCGGACGTCGTCGTTGACGACCAGCGCGAACACCGACACCGCCACCCGGTTCTCGCGCAGCTCCTCCAGGCCGGACGGCTTGGGGCCGTCGGAGAGGGCCACGAGGGGCGGGGAGCCCCGCTCGGCCCGGGCTCCCGCCGCGGTGAGTTCGCGGATGCCGGCCGTCGAGCCGTGCGGATCGACGGTGAGGCGGGCGCCCGCGCAGTCGCTCTCGTACTTGCGGGCCACCTCGCGGATCACCGGGGCGAAGGCCGTCGACCCGGTGAGGGTCAGGGCGCCGCGCTCGCAGCCGATGGGGGGCGGGGTGTCGTCGCCGACGACGACCATCGTCGCGAGGGTGATCACGCAGACGGTCAGGAGCACGGAGATCAGCCGGGCGGCCCGGCTGAACAGCGGCGGGGTGTCGTCGGGGGTGGCGCTGCGGTTGGGGTGGACCTCGCCGTCGCGGATGCCGCCGTAGAGGCGTATGCCGCGGCCGACGTCGCCGCCCGACAGCAGGACCAGCAGCTTGAAGTGCTCGCGCGGGTTGAGGGGGACGCGCGGGATGCGCAGGGTGTTGTCCTCGTAGCCGAAGCCGCGGTCCGCGGTGAAGTGGTCCATGAGGTGGTCGGTGTCGGTCGGCTGGGTGACCGACACCCCGCGGATGGTGCGGTCGGTGAACACGGCGGTCAGGCCGTGGCGTTCGGGACCGGTGTAGTCGTCGCGGGCGACGCCCAGCGAGCCGTCGTTCTCGATGCGCAGCAGGACGAGGGTGGCGTCCGCCATGCCGGGGGCCTCGTCGAAGAGGCCGAGGCGGCGGTTGGGGCGGCCGGATCTGACGTCGTCGCCGATCGGGTTGTCCATCTGCACGCGGTAGCCGATGCTCCCCCACTGCCTTGAAGGCGTGGGAGGTGCCCCCAGCGGCGCGGCACCCGGCGCTCGTACCAGACCATGGCACCGGACGCGACGATGCCCAGGACGGCCGTCCCCACGGCCACGAGGTTCTCGGCGTTCAGCCAGTCCATGTGGGTGCCCCCGCCACTCCCGCCGGCCTGATCGTGGGGTCACCGTACGTCCGTCCGGGGGGACATCGCGGACCGGCGGACGGAAGTTCGCCGGACGTTCACCGCCGGGTGTAGGTGAGCTTCTCTCCGGTGGAGGGGTTGACCCGTTGCAGCCTGCCGTCGGAGAGCAGGGTGACCTCGGTGGCGGCCCCGGGGGTGCAGGAGCTGAGGGGCTCGCCGGTGGTCACCGTGGACGGACCGATCCGCAACGGCGCCTGTCCGGTGGGGCGCTGGGCGAGCGTGGCCGTGAACTCGCAGTGGTAGCCGTCGCCGTCGGCGACGAGCGTGAGGACCGTGTCGCCCACCTCGCCCTGGGCGAGGGTGAGCCGGCGGCTGTTCGTGCCGCTCGCGTTGTCGATGGTCGTGGTCCAGGTGCCGAGGTAGTCCTCGGGTACGGCGCCGGACGTCTCCTCGCCGGCGGACGGGGACGGCGACGGCTCCGCGGACGCGGTGGGGTCGGCGGCCCGGGTGGCGGCGGCGGTCGGCGTCGGGTCGGGCCGCGCCTCCTGGTCGCCGTCACCGCCGTTCATCACCGCGTACACCGAGCCGCCCGCCGCCAGCGCGACGACCGCGGCGACCGCGACGAGCAGCGCGGTGGAGCGGCGGCCGCGGCGGGGCGGCTCCTGCGGCTCGTTCCCGTAGGGGGCGTGCGGGCCGCCGGGGGCGGGCTCGGGCGGTCCGTACGCCGGGGCCGCGCCGGGGGCGGGCTCGGGCGGTCCGTACGCCGGGGCCGCGCCGGGGCCGGCCGCGTACGGGTTGTACGGGGGGTACGGCCCCGGCGGCTGCGGGTGGCCGTGGGCGGCGGGCGCGGGCCGCGGGTGCTGCTGGGGGCCGCCGTAGGCGGGGTGGGCGGGGGCCGCCACCGGCGGGATGCCCGCGACGAGCGTGGCGGCCTGGTCCGGCGGCGGGCCCCCGGCCCGCGGACCGGAGTGCTCGGGGAGGACGTCGCCGGCCCCGGCCCCTTCCGGGTCCTCCGTCTCCAGCAGCCGGACCGCGTGCCGACCCAGCTGGGCCACGAGGGTGGTCGGCAGCCAGGGGTCGCGGGAGCGTCCCTCGGCGACGCTCTCCTGCACCCCGGTGCGCTCCAGGATCCACTCCAGCGACGGCCGGGCCGCCGGGTCCTTGCGCAGGCAGGCGCGGACCAGGTCGGCGATGCCCTCGGAGAGGCCCGACAGGTCGGGTTCCTCCTCGGCGATGCGGTACATCAGGGCGTGCACACCGCTGTCGTGGGACCCGAAGGGGAGGGTGCCGGTGGCGGCGTAGGCGAGGACGGAGCCGAGGCAGAAGACGTCGCACGCGGGGGTGATCCGGCCGCCGCGCACCTGCTCGGGCGCCATGAAGCCGGGCGAGCCGATCACCGCGCCGGTCCGGGTCGGACCGCTGTCGCCGGGCAGCGTCTCCAGGGCCCGCGCGACGCCGAAGTCGATGACGCGGGGGCCCTCGATGGTGACCATGACGTTGGACGGCTTGAGGTCGCGGTGGACGATCCCGGCGGCGTGGATGTTGGTGAGCGCGTGGGCGAGCCCGGCGGCGAGGACGCGCACCGACCGCTCGGGCAGCGGGCCGTGGTCGTGGCCCACGACCTGCTGGAGGCTCGGTCCGGCGACGTAGCCGGTGGCGACCCAGGGCACCGCGGCCTCGGTGTCGGCGTCGAGGACGGGTGCGGTCCAGAATCCGCCGACCCGCTGGGCGTTGCGCACCTCCTGCCGGAACCGCGCCCGGAACTCCTCGCGCGCCGCCAGCTCCGGCCTGACCAGCTTCACGGCGACGGTCCGCCCGCGGTCCGAGCGGGCGAGGTAGACCCGCCCCATCCCGCCGACCCCCAGCCGCGCGAGCAGCCGGTAGCCGCCGATGCGCTGCGGATCGTCCGCGCCCAGCTTCTCCATGGCTGCTCCGCCCTTCCCCCACACGTGTGATCAGGCCGAGAATAATCCGGCCGTTCGGGGAGTCGAGCGGAGTGGTGTCTACGGTTCCATAACGGGGGCCGCTGCCGCAGGGCGGGCGGTACGACTCCGTGGCGGGGCCGCGGCACCCGCCGCCCGTCCGCCCCTCACGCCCGACAACCTGTCGCGGAAACCCCCGGTCCGCAGACAGGACGCCCATGTCGGTTCCGCGGGGCGGGCCTCTACCCTCACCGGCATGACCCCTCAGACCGACCCCCAGGCCGGCGCCGCCGTGAAGGCCGCGGACCGCGCGCACGTCTTCCACTCCTGGTCAGCGCAGGAGCTCATCGACCCGCTCGCCGTGGCCGGCGCCGAGGGGTCGTACTTCTGGGACTACGACGGCAAGCGGTACCTCGACCTCACCAGCGGGCTCGTCTACACCAACATCGGCTACCAGCACCCGAAGGTCGTCGCCGCGATCCAGGAGCAGGCCGCGCACCTGACCACGTTCGCGCCCGCCTTCGCGATCGAGGCCCGCTCCGAGGCGGCCCGGCTGATCGCCGAGCGCACCCCCGGCGACCTCGACAAGATCTTCTTCACCAACGGCGGCGCGGACGCCGTCGAGCACGCGGTGCGCATGGCCCGGCTGCACACCGGCCGCGCCAAGGTCCTGTCGGCCTACCGCTCGTACCACGGCGGCACCCAGCAGGCCGTGAACATCACCGGCGACCCGCGCCGCTGGGCCTCCGACGGCGCCGCGGCGGGCGTCGTGCACTTCTGGGCGCCGTTCCTGTACCGCTCCCGCTTCTACTCCGAGACCGAGGAGCAGGAGTGCGCGCGGGCGCTGGAGCACCTGGAGACGACCATCGCCTTCGAGGGGCCGGGGACGATCGCCGCGATCGTCCTGGAGACCGTCCCCGGCACGGCCGGGATCATGGTCCCGCCGCCCGGCTACCTCGCCGGGGTGCGGGAGCTCTGCGACAGGTACGGGATCGTCTTCGTCCTGGACGAGGTCATGGCCGGGTTCGGGCGCACCGGTGAGTGGTTCGCGGCCGACCTGTTCGGGGTCGTACCGGACCTGATGACCTTCGCCAAGGGCGTGAACAGCGGATACGTGCCGCTGGGCGGTGTGGCGATCTCCGGGGCCATCGCGGAGACCTTCGGCAAGCGGCCGTACCCCGGCGGTCTGACGTACTCGGGGCACCCGCTGGCCTGCGCCGCGGCCGTCGCCACGATCAACGTGATGGCGGAGGAGGGCGTCGTCGACAACGCGAAGGACCTCGGCGAGTCCGTCGTCGGACCGGGGCTGCGCGAACTGGCGGAGCGCCACCCGAGCGTCGGCGAGGTGCGCGGCGTCGGCATGTTCTGGGCCGTCGAGCTGGTGAAGAACCGCGAGACGCGCGAGCCGCTGGTGCCGTACAACGCGGCCGGTGAGGCGAACGCGCCGATGGCGGCCTTCGGCGCCGCCGCCAGGAAGGCCGGCGTCTGGCCGTTCGTGAACATGAACCGCACCCACTTCGTGCCGCCGTGCAACGCGAGCGAGTCCGAGGTGAAGGAGGGTCTGGCGGCGCTGGACGCGGCGCTGTCGGTGGCCGACGAGTACACCGAGGGGTGAGCGTCCCGCCGGGGCGGACGGACGCGTGACGCGGACGCTCCGCGCGACGAATCCCGGCATCGTCGAACGCGTAAGGTGGCGTGCTCGTAAAGGAGTATGAGCGAGGCGTACGAGCACGCCATCGCACCGCGACGAGGGAGACGCCCCGACCATGCCCGGCAGCAGCGGCGCCGTGACCCGCAGCACCCTGCGGCAGCAGATCGCCGACGCGCTTCGCGACGAGGTGCTGGCGGGACGGCTCCAGCCGGGCCAGGAGTTCACGGTGAAGGAGATCGCCGAGCAGTACGGCGTCTCCGCGACCCCGGTCCGCGAGGCCCTCGTGGACCTGTCGGCGCAGGGCCTCCTCGAGGCCGACCAGCACCGCGGCTTCCGCGTCCACGAGTACTCGGTCCAGGACTTCCGCGGCATGATCGAGGCGCGCAGCCTGGTCGTCGAGGGCATGTTCCTCGCCCTGGACGCGGGCCGCGAGGGGTTCGAGAACTCCGCGGACCCCCGGTTCGCCGCCGCCGTGGCCGGCGTGCGCCGGCGCGCGGAGGAGGCCCAGCGCGCCGCCGCCGCCGGCGACCTCACCGTCCTCATCGGCTACGACCTGCGGTTCTGGCGCGAGCTGAGCGCGCTGTTCGGCAACCCCTACCTCGTGGACTTCCTGCACCGGCTGCGCGTGCAGTCCTGGGTGTGCCTGGTGCAGCATCTGCGGCGGCTGAGCGAGCTGCGCGGCCACCTGTGGTCCGGGCACACCGAACTGGTCGACGCCCTCCATCGGCACGACACCACCGCCGCCCGCTCCCTCCTCGACGCCTACAACGCCCACTCGATCGCGCTGATCGAGCGGCTGACGGCGGAATGACCCGGACGGACCCGGACGGCACGCGAACGGCGGACACCTCGCGGACGGTCGTCGACCTCTCGGTCGTCATCCCCGCCTACAACGAGGAGGACCGTCTCGGCCCCACCCTCGACGCCGTCACCCGCCACCTCGAACAGAGCGGATCGCGCTGGGCCGCATGGGAGATCGTGGTCGCCGACGACGGCTCCACCGACGCCACCCGCGAGGTCGTCACCCGGCGCCGCGACCCCCGGCTGCGGCTCGTCACCGGTCCCCGCAACCGCGGCAAGGGCCACGCCCTGCGCCTGGGCGTCGCCGCCAGCCGGGGACGGCGCGTCCTCGTCACCGACGCCGATCTCGCCACGCCCGTCGGCGAGCTGGACCGGCTGGACCGGGCGCTCGCCGAGGGACACGCGGCGGCCGTGGGCTCGCGCGCGGTACCGGGGGCGACCGTCGGCGACCGTCAGCACCGGGTGCGCGAACTCCTCGGCCGCGCGGGCAGCCTGGTCATCCGCGCGACGGCCGTCCGGGGGATACGGGACACCCAGTGCGGGTTCAAGCTGTTCGACGGGGAGCGGGCCCGGGCCGCGTTCGCCGCGTCCCGGCTGGACGGCTGGGCCATCGACGTGGAGGTGCTGCGCCACTTCCAGCGGGCCGGCTGGCCGGTCGCCGAGGTGCCCGTGCACTGGTCGCACCGGCGGGGCTCGAAGCTGCGGCCGCTGGACCACCCGCGTTTCCTGTGGGACCTGGTCCGTCTGCGCGTCCCGGTCCCGCGGCCCGCCGACGCCGTCGCCGCCGCCCTGTTCCTGGTGTTCGCCGTCGCGCTGTACTCCGGCCGCTTCTTCGACCCGGCCGGCCGCCGCCTCACCGACTCCCTCCAGGACCAGAACCAGTGGGAGTGGTTCTTCGCGGTGACCGCGGACAACGTCGCCCACCTGCGCAACCCGCTCTTCAGCGACCTCCAGGGCGTCCCCGGCGGTGTGAACCTGATGGCGAACACGGCCATGCTCGGCCTGTCCGTCCCGTTCACCCCGGTGACCCTGCTGGCCGGCCCGGCCGTCGCCCTCAGCCTGGTCATGACGCTCGGCCTGGCCGCCACCGCCACCGCCTGGTACCGGCTGATCGTGCGGTGGATCGAGCCGCGGCGCGGGGCGGCCTTCGCCGGGGCCGCGCTCGCCGCCTTCGCCCCGCCCATGGTCAGCCACGCCAACGCGCACCCGAACCTCGTCGTCCTGTTCATGATCCCGCCGATCGTCGACCGGACCCTGCGCCTGTGCACGGGTGCCCGGAACACCCGGCCCACCCGGGATGCCGTGGTCCTGGGCCTGATGGCGGCCTACCAGCTCTTCCTGGGCGAGGAGGCCCTGCTGCTGGCGGCGCTGGGCCTGCTGCTGTTCGCCGCCGCCCACGCGGCCGTCCGCCCCCGGGCGGCCCGGGAGGCCGCACGGCCCCTGCTGCGCGGCCTGGCGGTCGCCGCGGCCGTCTGCCTCCCGCTCGTCGTCTACCCGCTGGCCTGGCAGTTCTCCGGCCCGCAGAGCTACACGCACATCGACCACGGTCCGGGCGCCGCCAACCCCGTGCGCGCCCTGTTCACCTTCGCCGAACGCTCCCTGCTCGCGGGCGACGCCGACCGCGCGGACGCCCTCTCCCTCAACCGCACCGAGCAGAACGCCTTCTACGGCTGGCCCCTGCTCCTCCTCGCCCTCGCGGTCGCCGTACGGCTGTGGCGGCGGCCGGCCGTCAGGGCGCTGGCCGTCACCGCGGCCGGGGCGGCCGTCCTCTCCCTGGGCGCGCGCGTCCACGTCCCCCTCACCGGCGTCACGGTCCCCGGCCCCTGGGCCCTGCTCGCCGGCCTGCCCCTGTTCGAGTCGGTCGTCGAGAGCCGCGTCGCGATGATCTGTGCCCCCGCCCTGGGCATGCTGCTCGCCCCGGCCGTCGGCCGGCTCGCGGCGGCCCGCTCCCCGGGCGTGCGGTGCGCCGGCCTGCTGGCCGTCGGCCTCGCCCTGCTGCCCCTCGTCCCGGCCCCGCTGAGGTCCGAGCCGCGCGCCGAGGTGCCCGCCTTCTTCACGGACGGCGCCTGGACGGCGTACGTCCGTCCAGGGGAGTCCCTGGTGCCGGTGCCGCTGCCCGAGCCGGCCGCCGCCGAGGCCCTGCGCTGGCAGGCCGCCGCGGGTCTCGGCTTCCCGATGCCCGGCGGCTACTTCAACGGCCCCTACGGCGACGGCGACCGCAGCGGCGTCTACGGCGTTCCGCTGCGCTTCACGGCGAGCCTGCTCCAGGACGTGCGGGCCACGGGCGTCGCGCCGGTGGTCGACGAGCGGGCGCGGGCCGCGGCGCGCGCGGACCTCGCGTACTGGCGGGCGGGCGCGCTGGTCCTCGTCCCGCAGCCGCGGGACGCGGTGCTGCGCAGGACCGTGGACGAGCTGGTGGGCCGCCCCGGGAGGTGGGTGGGCGGCGTGTGGGTATGGGACCTGCACCGGGGAACGCACGAGGGGAGCTGAGCGGTGCCGCACCGACTACCCTTCCCTGACCGGGCAATAGCCGACGAACGCGCTGAGTGAGGAGCTCTCTTTGGCCTGTGACCTGTGGCTGGTACCGCTCGTCGACGTCCTGTGCCACACCCCGGACAATCCGTTCGCCGAGGAACTCGCGCAGTACGACAAGGTGCTCGCCGAGTCGGGACTCCCGCCCGTGCCCGTGTACCAGTACATGCCCGGCCTGTCCGGTGACGTCGCCCCCGTGGCCGGCTTCGACTACGACGCGCTGCACTTCCTGCGGCGTGCCTACCTGCTACAGGTGTGCGGTCTGCCCGTCACCCCGGTCGACGAGCTCGGCGGCGACTACGAGCAGCTGCTGGAGATGTTCGAGGCGACGGCCCAGCAGTCCCACCTGGTCTGGCACTACGACCACGCGGGCGCGTACGTCCCCGTCGACTTCCCGCAACCGCTGGCCAACGACGAGCTCCTCGCCGGGGGCGGCCCGCTGGGCTCCTCGCAGTCGCTGCTGCGCGAGCTCGAGCACGTCGCCCCGTCGATCGGCATCGACCCGGCGAACCCCCCGGCGGCTCCCCGGCCCCCCGTCGCGCCGACGGAGCTGGAGGAGCCGGCGGTCCCGGCGCCGTACGACCCGAGCCCCTTCGCCCGCGAGCGGCACGTCTGGCTGGGGCTGCACGCGGCGGCGACGCGGAGCCTGGCCCAGGGGTCGATGATCGTGTTCAGCTGACGGCGGGAACGGACGGCGCGGTCCGGACCGGACCGCGCCGTCCTCCCGGCGGACGACGCGCGGGTGCGCCCGCGGGCCCTCGGCCGAGGAACCCGCCGCGCACCCGCGCCCCGCCGTCGTGCCTACAGGAACGAGTTGATCTCGATCGTCTCGTCCCGGCCCGGGCCCACGCCGATCGCGGAGATCGGGGCGCCGGACATCTCCTCCAGCGCCTTGACGTAGTTCTGGGCGTTCTTCGGCAGGTCCTCGAAGGTCTTGGCCTTCGTGATGTCCTCGGACCAGCCCGGGAGGGTCTCGTAGACCGGCTTCGCGTGGTGGAAGTCGGACTGCGAGTACGGGAGTTCCTCGACGCGCCTGCCGTCGATCTCGTACGCCACGCAGACCGGGATCTGCTCCCAGCCGGTCAGGACGTCGAGCTTGGTGAGGAAGAAGTCGGTCAGGCCGTTCACGCGGGTCGCGTAGCGGGCGATGACCGCGTCGAACCAGCCGCAGCGGCGGTCACGGCCGGTGGTGACGCCCCGCTCGCCGCCGATGCGGCGCAGCGCCTCGCCGTCCTCGTCGAACAGCTCGGTCGGGAACGGGCCGGCGCCGACGCGGGTCGTGTAGGCCTTGAGGATGCCGATGACCCGGCTGATCTTCGTCGGGCCGACGCCGGCGCCGGTGCAGGCGCCGCCCGCGGTCGGGTTCGAGGAGGTGACGAAGGGGTACGTGCCGTGGTCGATGTCCAGCAGCGTGCCCTGGCCGCCCTCGAAGAGGACGACCTTGTCGTCCTCCAGGGCCTGGTTGAGGATCAGGACCGTGTCGGCGACGTACGGCCGCAGCTTCTCGGCGTAGCCGAGCAGCTCCTCCACGACCTGGTCGGCGGTGATCGCGCGACGGTTGTAGAGCTTGGTCAGCAGCTGGTTCTTGACGTCGAGCGCCGCCTCGACCTTCTGCTGGAGGATCGACTCGTCGTACAGGTCCTGGACGCGGATGCCGACGCGGTTGATCTTGTCGGCGTAGGTCGGGCCGATGCCGCGGCCGGTGGTGCCGATCTTCCGCTTTCCGAGGAAGCGTTCCGTCACCTTGTCGACAGTGACGTTGTACGGGGTGATGATGTGCGCGTTGCCGCTGATGAGCAGCTTCGACGTGTCGACGCCGCGCTCGTTCAGACCGCTCAGCTCGGAGAGCAGGACCGACGGGTCGACCACGACGCCGTTGCCGATGACGGGCGTACATCCGGGCGAGAGGATTCCGGAGGGGAGGAGGTGGAGTGCGTACTTCTGGTCGCCCACGACGACCGTGTGGCCGGCGTTGTTGCCGCCCTGATAGCGCACTACGTAGTCCACGGAGCCGCCGAGCAGGTCGGTGGCCTTCCCTTTGCCCTCGTCACCCCACTGAGCACCGAGCAGCACAAGTGCGGGCACGCGCGTACACCCCTTCCGGGTGGGGCATGTCCAGGATCAGGGGCGTACGCGGGGGCGCTTTGCACCACCACGTGCACCGCGACCGTCGTTGGTCGCACCGCGACCGGTTTCGGCCGCACACCGTCGGACCCGGATGCCCCGGAATAGACGAAGCCCCTGGCGCAATAGCGCAAGGGGCTCTTGCACAAAGATGCTACCCGAGGAAGCGAGGCAGGACCGAGGTGGCGACTTCCGCGACGCCGGACCAGCTGCTGGTGATCATCGATCCGGTCGCCCGGAGGACGGACGGGGAGTCCGTGCGGATCGCGAAAGACGTGCTCAGCGCGGGTGCGGCCGCGAAGGTGTGTCTGCCGGAGGGACCCGAGGAATTCGCCCGGGTGCTGGCCCGGCGGGGGGCGCGGCGGCCGGTGGTGGTCGGCGACGACCGCGCGCTGATACGGGCGGTGTCCCTGCTGCACCGGCAGCGCGCGCTGGCCGGATGCGTCCTGTCCGTGGTGCCGGTCGGCAGCGCGCTGGGCGTCGCGCAGGCCCTGGGGGTGCCCCTGGGGACCGTGGCGGCGGCGCGGGCCGTGCTCGACGGCGCCGAACGGCGGCTGGACCTGCTGGTCGACGACAGCGACGGGGTGGTCCTGGGGGCGCTGCGGATACCGCCGCTGCCGCTGGCCGCACGGGCCGACGCGGCGCTCGAGGGAGGGGCCCGGCCCTGGCTGCGCACCTGCCAGTCCGTCATACGGACGCTGGTGCCGTCGTCCCGGCCGTCCCGGACCGCCGCCGCGCCTCCCCCGCCGGGGCCGGCGCGCCTGCGGGTCGAGGTGGACGGGGCGACCCTGGTCGACCTCGACCAGCCGGTCGAGGCGGTCTCGGTGACCCCGGACGCCTCCGGCACGGCCGCGGTGGAGGTGCGCCCGCTGTCCCTGGGCGCGGAGGCCTCACCGCTGCGGGCCCGGGGCCGCACGGTGACCGTGTCGGGCGCCGACTTCCGCTACCGGGCGGACGCGGCGGTGGCGGGACCGGTGCGCAGGCGGACGTGGGTGGTGCGGGAGGGGGCGTTGGGGCTGGTGCTGCCGGCGACGGGATGAGTCGGGCCCGGTCCGGCTCCGGGACGCCGAAACCCCTGGTGCCGAGCGTGCGGCCGAACGGGCCCTGGGGGGACCAGGGGGCTACCGGCCTCCGAACACCCGCTCCCGGTGCACCCGCCAGCGTTCCATCATCTCCGCCAGCTCCCCCTCGACGAACTCGAAGAAGGCCAGCGTCTCGGCCATGCGGCGGCCGGCCGGGGTGTCGGGGCCGAGACTGGCGACGCCCTCGCGCAGGGCGCCCTCCCAGCGCCTGATGACGGCCTCGCGGTTGGTCAGGGCCTCGTACCACTGGTCGCCGTGCACCCGGTAGCGCTCCCGGCGCGAGCCGGGCTCGCGCTCGCGGGAGACCATGTGCGCCTGGGCCAGGTAGCGGACCGCGCCGGAGACCGCGGCCGGACTGATCCGCAGCTGTTCACCCAGCTCGGCGGAGGTCATCACGCCCTCGTCGGAGGCGAGCAGCGCGGCGAAGACCCGGGCCGCCATGCGCTGCATCCCGGCCTCGACGAGCTGCGCCGCGAAGGACTCGACGAACTTCGACACGGCCTCCGCGTCACGCTCGGCTCCGGCTGCTTGCGACATGACCTCATCCTATCGGCGTTTCCCGTGCTTCCTTACCTTCACAAATTTCTGAAAGAAGCGTAGGTTCTGGAGCATGACCAAGGCCATCAGCGTCTCGGGACTGCACAAGTCCTTCGGCCGTACGCACGCGCTCGACGGGCTCGACCTGGAGGTCGAGACGGGCGAGGTCCACGGCTTCCTCGGCCCCAACGGGGCCGGCAAGTCCACCGCCATCCGGGTCCTGCTCGGCCTGCTGCGCGCCGACTCCGGCACCGCCCGGGTCCTCGGCCGCGACCCGTGGAAGGACGCGGTGGAGGTGCACCGCCGGATCGCCTACGTCCCCGGTGACGTGACGCTGTGGCGGAACCTGTCCGGCGGCGAGGTCATCGACCTGCTCGGCCGGCTGCGCGGAGGCCTGGACGCCCGGCGCCGCGCCGAGCTGGTGGAACGCTTCGAGCTGGACCCCACCAAGAAGGGCCGCGCCTACTCCAAGGGCAACCGGCAGAAGGTCGCCCTGGTCGCCGCGTTCGCCTCGGACGTCGACCTGATCGTCCTGGACGAGCCGACCTCGGGCCTGGACCCGCTGATGGAGGAGGTCTTCCAGCGGTGCGTGCGGGAGGAGCGCGACCGGGGGCGCACGGTCCTGCTGTCCTCGCACCTCCTGAGCGAGGTCGAGGAGCTCTGCGACCGGGTCAGCATCGTCCGCAAGGGCCGCACGGTGGAGACGGGCTCCCTGGCCGACCTGCGCCACCTCACCCGCACCAGCGTCACCGCCGAACTCGCGGCCGCCCCGAACGGGCTGGCGCGGCTGCCCGGCGTCCACGACGTCGACATCCGGGGCAGACGGGTCCGGCTCCAGGTCGACACCGACGAACTCGACGCCGTGCTGCGGTCCCTGAGCGAGTCCGGCGTGCGGTCGCTGACCTCGACGCCGCCGACCCTGGAGGAGCTGTTCCTGCGCCACTACCAGGACGAGACCACCGAGGGGGCGCGATGACGGCCCTCGCCACCCGCGGATCCGGCCACCTGACCGGCACCGGCACCCTGGTGCGCTTCGCGCTGCGCCGCGACCGGGTGACGATCCCCCTGTGGACCGCGGTCAACGCCCTCATGGTCCTGTCCATGCCGAACACGTTGAAGAGCCTGTACGGCACGGACGCCGAACGGGCCGACCTCATGCGGCAGATGACGACCAATTCCTCGCTGCGCGCCCTGGTCGGACCCGTCTTCGACGACTCCCTCGGCGCCCTCACCGCCTGGCGCGTCGGCGTCTACGCGGGCGCGCTCGCCGCGGTGACGAGCCTGCTGGTCGTCGTGCGGCACACCCGTGACGAGGAGGAGAGCGGCCGTCAGGAGCTCATCGCCTCCGGCACGGTGGGCCGGCGCGCCTCCCTGACGTCGGCCCTGCTGACGGCGGCCGTCGCCGACGCGGTCCTGGCGGTGGTGGTGACGGCCGGACTGGCCGGTCACGGAGTCGGCGGCGCGCTCGCCCTCGGGCTGGGCCTCGCGGCCGTGGGGATGCTCTTCGCCACGACGGCGGCGATCGCCGCGCAGTTCACGCAGAGCGCGCGGCTCGCCCGGGGCCTGACCGCCGCCGTGCTCGGCGCCGCGTTCGTGCTGCGCGCGGCGGGCGACTCCGCGACGGACGGGGGCGCGTCGGTGCTGACGTGGCTGTCGCCGCTGGGCTGGCTGGAGAACCTGCGGGCGTTCGCCGGCGAACGGTGGTGGGTGCTCGGCCTGTTCGCGGCCGCGATCCTCGTGCAGGGCCTGGTGGCGTACGCGCTGGCGGGCCGCCGGGACGTCGGCATGAGCTTCCTGCCCGCCCTCCCGGGACCCGCCGCCGGCCGGCTCGGCACGCCCGGGGCACTGGCCTGGCGGCTGCAGCGCGGCGGCGTGCTCGGCTGGGGCCTCGGCTTCTTCCTCGCCGGGGTCGTCTACGGAGGGGTGACCGAGGGCGCGACCGAACTGGTCGGGGGCAACGACAGGGCCCGCGAGATCTTCGAGCGGATGGGCGGCCGGGCCGCCCTCACGGACTCCTTCCTCGCGGCGACGGTCGGCATGCTCGGCCTGGTCGCGGCCCTCTACGTCGTCGCGTCGGTGCTGCGCCTGCACGGCGAGGAGACGTCCGGCCGGGCCGAACCGGTGCTGGCGAACGCCGTCGGCCGGCTGCGCTGGGCCGCGGGACACCTGGCCGTCGCCTTCGGCGGCGCCGCCCTGATCATGCTCCTCGCGGCCCTCGGCTTCGCCGCCGGCCACGGCGGGGACCTCGGCCCGCTGCTGGCCGCCGCGGCCGTCCAGCTCCCGGCGATCTGGGTGATCGGCGGAACGGCGGTCCTGCTCCACGGCCTGAGCCCGCGCCTGGCCCCCGCCGCGTGGGCCGTGGCCGGCGCGGTCCTCCTGCTGGGCTGGGTCGGCCCGGCGCTGAACGTCCCCCAGGCGGTGCTGGACCTCTCCCCGTACGGCCATCTGCCGAAGCTGCCGGGCGGCGAGATGCGGTGGGGCCCGGTGGCCGCGCTGACCGCGCTGGCGGCGCTGCTGGTGACGGCCGGGCTGGCGGGCCTGCGACGGCGGGACGTGGCCGGCGGGTGAGCCGGGGGGACGTGAGCAGCGGCTCAAGGGGGACACCCGCTTCGGGCGGGCGCTCCCCTGAGCCGACGGGCGAGCGGGCGGCGAGCGGCCGGCGGCGGAACACCGGGTGGGAACCCGCCTCCCGCCCGTCGGCGTCCCCGCGGGCATGGGACAACGCACGCAGGCCGCCGCCGGATGCCTGACCGCGGCCCTCGGCGCGGGCGCGGGCCTGGCCGTGTGGGCCACCGGCGTGCGCGCCCGCCTCTGGCGCTTCGAGCAGGCCCCCGACTGGAGCGTCCTCTACGCCGAACTGCCCCTGGCCGTCCTCGGCGGCACCGCCGCCGCGCTCGCCCTCTGGGCCCTCGTGACGCGGATCAGGTCCGGACGCTGAGCCCCTCCAGGCCGCGGATCACGAAGTTCGGCTTGCGGTGCGGCTCCGCCGCCAGGCTCAGGGCCGGGGCGCGTTCCAGGAGTGCCGTCATGGACGCCGCCAGCTCGATGCGGGCCAGCGGGGCGCCGATGCAGTAGTGGATGCCGGCGCTGAAGGAGATGTGCGGGTTCTCCGTGCGGGTCAGGTCGAGGCGCTCGGGGTGGCGGAACACCTCGGGGTCGTGGTTGGCGGAGCCGAAGAGCAGGGCGACCTCCGCGCCGCGGGGGATGACGGTCCCGTCGACCTCGATCTCGTCCAGGACCCAGCGTTCGAAGAGCTGGAGCGGGGTGTCGTACCGCATGAGCTCCTCGACGGCGGCGGGGACGAGGGAGTGGTCGGCGCGCAGGGCGTCGAGCTGCGCGGGGTCGCGGAAGAGGGCGTACCAGCCGTTGACCGTGGCGTTGACGGTCGCCTCGTGGCCCGCGTTCAGCAGGAGCACGGCCGTCGAGATCATCTCCTGTTCGGTGAGCCGGTCGCCCTCGTCGTGGGCCGCGATGAGCCCGGAGATCAGGTCGTCGCCGGGGGTCTCGCGCCGCTCGGCGATCAGCTCCCGCAGGTACGCGGAGAACTCGACGGACGCGCGGACCGCCTTCGCCGCCGTCTCCTGCGACGGGTTCAGCTCGTACATCCCGCAGATGTCCGCCGACCAGGGGCGCAGCGGCGCGCGGTCCGGTTCCGGGATCCCCAGCATCTCGGCGATGACGGCCACCGGAAGCGGCTCGGCGACGTCGGTGAGCAGGTCCCCGCCGCCCGCGTCGACGAGCCGGTCCACCAGCTCGCCCGCCAGCTTCGCCACGTACGGCTTGAGCCGCTCGACCGTGCGCGGCGTGAACGCCTTCGACACCAGCCGCCGGATCCGGGTGTGGTCCGGCGGCTCCAGGTCGAGCATCCCGTGGTCGTTGAGCGTGTGGAACGGCTCGTGCTCCGCCGGTGGCGCCGTGCGCCCGAACTCCTCGTGCGTGAACCGGTGCCGGTACGTCCGCCCCAGCCGCCGGTCGCGCAGCAGCGCGGACACGTCGGCGTGGTGCGGGACGAGCCACTGGTTCGTGGGCTCGTAGTAGTGCACGCGGCCCCGGGCGCGCAGGTCGGCGTAGGCGGGGTACGGGTCGGCCAGGAAGGCCGCGTCCCACGGGTCGAAGGCTGCCATGCACGGACGTTAGACCGTCGCTCCCCGTCCTGACCAGGGGGGACGTCCGCACCGTGGCCGTCGGCGACCGGACGCGCGAGCGCGAGGGGCCGGTGCTGATCCGTCCGGCGGAGGCGGCCTAACCCGGCGTCACCAGGCGGGCCTCGTAGGCGAACACCGCTGCCTGGGTGCGGTCCCGGAGGCCGAGTTTCACCAGGATGCGGCTGACGTGCGTCTTGATCGTCGACTCGGCCACCACGAGGCGCTCGGCGATCTCCGCGTTCGACAGGCCCTGCGCGATGAGGACCAGCACCTCCGTCTCCCGCTCGGTCAGACCGCCGTACGCCGCCTGCGCCGAGGGCAGGGGGCGCGGGGCCCCGGCCAGCTTCGAGAACTCGGTGATCAGGCGCTTGGTGACGGAGGGCGCGAGCAGGGCCTCGCCGGAGGCCACCACGCGGACGCCCTCCGCCAGCCGGCGGGCCGAGGCGTCCTTCAGCAGGAAGCCCGACGCTCCCGCGCGCAGCGCCTGGTACACGTACTCGTCGAGGTCGAAGGTGGTCAGCACCAGCACCTTGGCCGTGCCGTCCGAGGCGACGATCTCCCGCGTCGCCTCGATGCCGTTCAGCTCGGGCATGCGGATGTCCATCAGGACGACGTCCGGGGACAGCTCCCGGACGCGCCGCACCGCTTCCCGCCCGTTGACCGCCTCGCCGACGACCTCGATGTCCGGCATCGCGTTGAGCAGGACGGAGAAGCCCTCGCGGACCATCATCTGGTCGTCCGCGATCAGTACCCGGATCGTCATGCTCCACCCTCACCCGCGGAGGACGGCGCCACCGGCAGGAAGACCGTCACCTCGTAACCGCCGTCCGGCGTCGCGTCCGCCGTCATCTCGCCGTTCAGCATGGTCACCCGTTCCCGCATGCCGGTGATGCCGTGCCCGGCGCCGGGCGAGGGCTTCAGCAGGGCGGGGTGGGGCGGCGGGCCGTTGACCACGCGCAGGCCCAGTCCTCCCAGGACGTAGCCGATCTCGACACGGGCGCTCGCCCCGGGGGCGTGCCGCAGGGTGTTGCTCAGCGCCTCCTGCACGATCCGGTACGCCGACAGCTCCACCCCCTGCGGGAGCTCGCGCACCGCGCCGGTCACCGCCTTCTCCACCTCCAGGCCGGCCTCCCGCACATTGGCCAGCAGGGAGTCCAGCTCGGCCAGGGTGGGCTGCGGGGTGTCCGGGGCCTCGTAGTCCTCGGCGCGGACCACGCCCAGCACCCGGCGCAGCTCCGTCAGGGCCGCCACCGCGTTCTCCCGGATCGTGACGAACGCCTTCTCCAGCTCCGGCGGCGGGTTCTCCACCCGGTAGGGCGCGGCCTCGGCCTGGATGGCGACCACCGACATGTGGTGGGCGACCACGTCGTGCAGCTCGCGGGCGATGGTGGTGCGCTCCTCCAGCAGGGTGCGCCGGGAGCGCTCGTGCTCGGTCACCGTCTGCTGAGCCGTCACCTCCTGCTGGGCCTGCCGACGTATGTGCCAGACGGTCACGGCGAGCAGGGCCAGCGCGGAGAGGACCAGCATCGTGCCGACGTCGTTGCTGTAGTGGCCCCAGCTGAAGGCGCTCTCCGCGACGAAGCCGTAGGCGGCGGTCAGCAGCCACATCCAGGCCGCCGTCCGCGGCCGGGTGCGCACGGCGACGACCACCAGCACCGTCAGGTGGGAGACGAAACTGCCGGGCAGCCACGGCCAGTTCTCCCACTCCTCCGGGCCTACCGCGGCGACGACCGTGGTCGACGCGAGCGACAGCCAGAACGCGCCGACCGGGCGGACCAGCGTCAGCAGCACCGGCGCGAGGGCGAGCAGGCCGCAGACGACGCCCCTGGCGTCACCGCCGTCGCGTGACCAGGCGGTCGCCAGCGCGATCACGCCGGCCGCGCCGACCAGCGCGTGCGACCGCCAGGCCGCGAACTCCCGCTTGCGGCCCGTCAGCCGGCGGGTCAGGGGGCCGGCGGGCTCCCGGCGGGCCAGCGGGCGGTAGGCGAAGGCGTCGTGGAACAGGTCCTCGCGCAGCCCGCGCAGGGCGTCCATGGCCGCCCGGAACTCCGGGCTGCGCGGCCGGTAGGCGCCGTGCGGGTCGTCCGGGGGCGTCATGTGCGTCTGCGTCGTCTCCTCGGTCACGTTCGAAACGGTAGGCGGCGGCGGGGGTCGCGGTCGTCACCAGTGAGAGGGGTTCCTCGGCGTCCGTCTCAAGTACTACGGGTCACCGGACGCCGCCCTCCGGGGCAGGACGGGACCGGCCGGCCCCGGTCAGTACCCGGACGGTCTGACCAGTCCCGACTCGTACGCGAACACCGCCGCCTGGGTGCGGTCCCTGAGGCCCAGCTTCACCAGGATGCGGCCCACGTGCGTCTTCACGGTCTGCTCGGCGACCACGAGGTGCCGGGCGATCTCCGCGTTCGACAGGCCCTGCGCGATGAGCGTGAGGACCTCCGTCTCGCGTTCGGTGAGGTCGCCGACGCGTTCCTTCAGCGGGGCGCGGGGCGTGCCGTTCAGACGGGAGAACTCGGCGATCAGCTTGCGGGTGATGCCGGGCGCGAGCAGGGCGTCGCCGGCGGCCACCACCCGGACCGCCTCCGCGAGCTGGTCGGCGGAGGCGTCCTTCAGCAGGAACCCGGACGCCCCGGCGCGCAGCGCCTCGTACACGTACTCGTCGAGGTCGAAGGTGGTGAGGACGAGGACCTTGATGTGCGGGGTCGCGGTGGTGATGCGGCGGGTGGCCTCGATGCCGCCGAGCTCGGGCATGCGGATGTCCATCAGGACGACGTCCGGGGACAGCTCGGCGACCCGGGCGACGGCGTCGAGGCCGTCGACGGCCTGCCCGACCACCTCGATGCCCGGGTGGGCGTTGAGCAGCACGGTGAAGCCCTGCCGGACCATCTGCTGGTCGTCGGCGATCAGTACGCGGATGGTGCCGCTCGTCATCGGGTTCCTTCGTCGGTCGTGGGCGAGGCGTCGCCCGTCTTCGTCCTCGGCGGCTCGCTCCCTCTCCCCGGGAGTCCGGCTCCCGGGGCCGTGCCCGCCGCCGGGGGCGGGTCGTCCGGGAAGACCAGCTCGAGTCCCTCGGGGGTTCCGGGGTCCTGGTCGGGCGGGGCCGCGACGCCGTCCTTCGGCAGGAACGCCGAGACCATGAAGCCGCCGTGCAGCGTCGGGTGCGCGGTGACGTGCCCGCCCAGCATCGCGGCCCGCTCGCGCATGCCCAGCAGGCCGTGACCCGCGCCCGGGGACGCCCTCACGGGCCCCCGCGGACGGGAGTTGGCGACCTCCAGGTGCACACCGTGCGCGGCGTGGGTGATGCCGACGCGCACCTGCGAACCCGGCGCGTGCCGCAGGGCGTTGCTGAGGGCCTCCTGCACGATCCGGTACGCCGACAGCTGCACGCCCGGCGGATACCCGGGGGCCTCGCCGCGGACCTCGGCGACGACGTGCAGCCCGGCGGCACGGGTGTTGTCGATGAGGGCGTCGAGGCGGTCCAGGGTGGGCTGGGGGGTGTCCGGGGCGGTGCCGCTGCCGGCCGCGCCGAGGCCGTAGGGGTCCTCGGGGTTCTCGGAGCGCAGCACGCCGAGGACCCGGCGCAGTTCGGCGAGCGCCTCCAGCGCGTTCTCCCGGATGCCGGCGAGGTTCTCCTTGAGCTCCTCGGACGGGTCGTCCACCAGGTGGGGCGCCACCTGGGCCTGGATGGAGATCACCGACATGTGGTGGGCGACCACGTCGTGCAGCTCGCGCGCGATGCGGTTGCGTTCCTCCAGCACCGTGCGGCGGGCACGCTCCTCGGCGGTGAGGGTCTCCTGCTCGACGAGTTGGGTACGGGCCTCGCCCAGGCCGCGGAAGGCCGTGCCGACCAGGACGACCGCCCCGAAGATCGCGACCGCCGCCATCCCCGTCGAGGTGTAGGTCGCCCCGCCGATCAGGCCCTGGACCACCCAGGTCGTGAACGCCGTGCCGCCCAGCGCCGCCAGGGACAGCCGGCCGCGCACGCGGAGCGCGACGGTCAGCAGCACGAGCGCGTGCGCGAGGACCGCGGCGGTGGGCCAGGGCCAGTTCGGCCCCGGAAGCGGGTGGCCCTGCAGGGCCGGTCGGGCGGCCACCGCGGCGACGACGGTCCCGGCCAGGGACAACGTCCACGCGGGGACCGGCCGCCACAGGGCGAGCACGACGGCCGCGCCCTGCGCGAACCCCGTCAGCACGGCCAGTTCGGTGCCGAGGTCGTAACGGCCCATCTGCTCCGTGCCGGCCAACGCGATCCCGAGAGCGATCCAGCACAGGACCGCGTAGCCCGGCACCCGCAGCCAGCGCAGAACGCGCCGGCGCGGGGCCTTCCGGGGGGAGGCCCCGCCGAGGACCGCGCGGAGCCGCTGCAGAGGGCCGGGACGAGGAGGCGCGGGATCCGACGACGGCCGGCCCGGCGGCACGGGATCCGGCGGTGCGGCATCCCGCAGTACGGAACCCGGCGGTACGGGACCCCGCGGCAAGGCGTCCCGCGGTACGGAACCCGGCGGTAAGGCGTCCCGCGCGGCGTCCCGCGGCGGGGGCGCGGCGCTCGCGGACGGTGTGCTGCTCTCCTCGCCGTTCACGGGCCCCACCCTAGGCATCGCGCGCCGCCTCGGCTTCCGTCCGCCCGGAACGGTGGTGGACCCGGACCACCCGCGACCCGCGGCCGCCGGACCCGCCGGCCGCCCGCTCGTACGAGTGGAACGCCGTCCAGCACACCGCCAGCACCGCCGCGAACACCGGCAGCCAGAGCAGCCGGGCCGCGACCCAGTCCAGCCCGTCGGGCACCGTGTGCAGGCCCGGCAGGCGGCCCGCCACCAGGCCCGTCGCGGTGGTCGCCATCAGCGCCGTCTGGTGCCAGAGGAAGACCGTCATCGCGGAGAGGTTCACCAGCGCCACCGCCGCCCAGGCGAGCGGACGGCGCATCGCCGCGCGCAGACGGTCACGCAGCAGCAGGGCCGCACCGCACTGGGCCACGCCGAAGGTGACGGCCGCCAGCGTCGGCGGGTCGAGGTTCGAGACGGTCTCGCCGGGCACGCCCACCATCGACGCCGGGTAACCCGCCCACGCCACCAGCGCCGCCGTCGCCACCGCGCCGCCGGTGAACAGCACCCCACCCGCGCGCGGACGCTCCAGCTCGCCCCGGGTCCAGGCCGCGCCCAGGCCGTACGGCACCAGCCAGCCGGCCGCCAGGTTCACCCAGCCCAGCCAGGAGGGGCCGCCCAGGCCGAAGCGGACCAGGTCCACGTGCAGGACGACGGCCAGCGGCCACAGCGGGTTGACGCGGGCCAGCCAGGGCGTCGCCGCCGTCAGCGCCGCGTACACCAGCAGGAACCACAGGGGGGACAGCGCCAGCTTCACCAGCGTGTGCACGGTGACGAACGAGGCGCCGCCGAGCAGGAGACAGAGCGCGGCCGCCGTCCACAGGGCGAGGAGGGCCGCCACGGGCCCGAACAGCCGGGACAGACGTCCCCGGAGCCACGTGGTGTACCCGTCGCCCCGTGCGCGGGCCGAGGCGTGGCTCCTCGTCGCCACGTGCCCGCCCACCATGAAGAACACCGCGAGCGTCTGGAACGCCCAGGACACGGGCGCGAGCCAGGTCATGTGCGCCAGGGGGCTCGCCGTGCGGAGCGTCCCCCCGTCCGCGACCAGGGCCGTGACCAGCCAGTGGCCGAGGACGACGCCGAGGATCGCGCAGGCCCTGAGGGCGTCCACCGCCCGGTCCCGGTGGACGGGGGTCGCGTCGTCCAGGGCGCGGACCGTCCGGCGTACGACGCCTGCCGTGGTGCCCGGTGCGGCCGCTGCCCGGGGGCGGGCGGCCCGCTCCGGGACCGGCCGGCCGGCCCGGTCCCCGGCCGCGGCGAGGGACCTCTTACGCACGGGTGACCTCCCCGGTCTCGCCCAGGACGATCCGGCTGAGGTTGGTCAGGGAGACCGAACCCGGGCGGTAGTAGTCGCTGTGGCCGGCGTCGCCGGCGGTGAAGACCCGGGCGCCGAAGGAGGCGGAGACCGGGTCGGCGCCGAAGCCGACCGTCGTGCCGAACAGGTCGACGCCGACGTGCGGCACCTCGGCGACCCAGTCGTCGCCGCCCCGGGCCGCCCAGACCCGCGCGCGGGTGCGCAGGTCCGTGACCGAGTCCGCGCCCGTGCCCGGGCTGCCGAGCAGGACCAGGTCGTCCACGTCCAGGCCGGCCGCGGCGCGCCCGCACACCACCGAGCCGTAGGAGTGGCACAGCACGGTGATCCGGGCGTCCGGACGGCCGGTGAGGGCGCGCAGCCCGTGCAGGAACTCCCGCAGGGCCGGGGCCGCTCCGTCGGCGCGGTCCGTGGTGACGGCCGTGGCGCTGACCGTGCCCGGGGTGGTGTAGCCGAGCCAGGCGACCACCGCGCCGGAACCGCCGGCGGGGGCCTGCCCGTCGACCCGTCGGTACAGGGACGCTGCGTCCGTGCGGAAGCGCTCGTAGGTGTCCAGCGAGGTGTCGGAGCCGGGGACGAGGACCGCGACGCGGTCGGCGTGCGCGAGGTCGCCGAGGACCTCCGTCACGCGTCCGGCTCCGCGGCCGTCGAAGGTGAGGAGTCCGCGGGAGGGCGCCGCGAGCGCGCGGTCCGCCGTCGCGCGGTGGGCGTCCCCATGGGCGGCGGCCATCCGGGACGCCAGCTCGGCGTTGGCCCGGTTCGCCGCGTACGCCCGCTCCAGCGTCGTCGCCGTCACGGGCGGGATCTCGGCCGGCGGCGGGGCCGGGACGGCGGGCCGGGCCGCGGCCGTCAGCGGAACGGCCACGGCGGCGGTGAGGAGGACGGCGAGAAGGGCGCGGACCGCTCGGCGGAGGGAGAGCCGGCACCCCCCGCGGCCCCGTCCGTCCGCGTCCCCACGGCGTCGCCGTACCCGACGGTCCTGCCCCGCGCCGACCCCCATCGCCCCGTCCCTCCCCTGCCGGTCCGCCCGGTCTTCGGGCGTCGTCGGCAAGGAAGTTACGGATCAGCGGTCGTCGCTCGCGTCCCGCCGCAGAGCTGTCCTCGCACGTGGCTCTCAGGTACTACGGGTATGACCGGGCACGGCCCCCGCACCCCTCACCACGCCAGCTGCGCGATCTCCTCCGCCGCCACCGCGCACGCGTCCGCCGCCGGGTCGATCAGGGGGAAGTGGCCGACGTCCTCCAGCAGCGTCAGGCCCACCACCTCGCCCGCCCTCGCCGCCGCGTCCGCGTACGCGTCGGCCACCGCCTGCGGGACGACCGGGTCGGTCCGGCCCTGGACCAGGGTCGTGGCGATCCCGGTCGGCAGCAGGAGCGCGGGGTCGGCGTACGGCCGACGCTCGGTGAAGTGCTCCTCGCCGCCGAGGAGCTGGCGGGCCGCGCCCCCGCAGACGTCCAGCTTCTCGGCGACCTCGAAGTCCGCGATCGGAGCGAGCGCGACCACGCCCCGCAGATCGGCGGGGCCGCCGGTGCGCCAGGGCGCGTCGGCGGGCAGCACGTGCCGGGCCGCGGCCCACAGGGCGAGGTGGCCGCCGGCCGAGTGGCCGGTGAGCACCGTGCGGCGCTGGTCGGCCTGCGGCAGGGCCGCGCGGGCGAGGGCCGGGAGGGCGTCCAGCGCGGCGGCGACGTCGTCGAAGGTGTCGGGCCAGCGGCCCGCGGCCGGGGACGGCCCCGAGGACCCGTCCCGGACGCCCCGCCGGTACTCCACGTTGGCCACGGCGAACCCCCGCCGCGCCAGGAAGGCGGCGAACGGCGTGATGTGCCGCCGGTCGTACGGCGCCCGCCAGGCGCCTCCGTGCAGGACGACGACCAGCGGCGCCGGGTCGCCCGGGCCGGCCGCCCCCGCCGTTCCCCCGGGCCCGCGCGGCGCGTAGAAGTCGATCACCTGGTCGGGGTGGTCGCCGTACGCGGCGGTGGCGTCGGGGTCGACCGCCGGGTGCGAGAAGGCCGACTCCTCCTCGGCTGCGGCCCGGGCTGCGACGACGTCGTCCGGCATGCTCCAACCTCTCAGCGACGAAACGCGTTGGGGACGGCACGGGTGTGGGGGCCCGGATGGGGACTCGGCCGTTGGCGGGGACGGTACCAGGCCCGTGACGTGCGCCGACACGGGGATGTTCACGCTCGGTGAGGGCGGGACGGTTCCGTGGTTCCGTCACGCCGTCGACGCGCCCGTCGGGAGCGCCCCCGAGTGCGGACGGGACGCCCCCGCACGCGCCACCGGGGCCGCCCGCCGTCCCCCCGGTCCGTCCCGAGGAGGCCGTCGTGCCCGGCCCGGCCCGGCACCCCGCGTCCCGTCGGACGCACGGGACGGGCCCGTGCGGCGGCTCCCCCACCGCCGCACGCACCCCACCGCCGCACGCACCGCCGCCGCACGCACCGCCACCGCCGCACGCACCGCCGCCGCACGCACCGCCGCCGGCGGCCGCACCGGTCGGCGGCGTCCGCCCCGGTCAGCCGGAGGCCGCCGTGCCCCGCAGCACCTCCCCGAGGACCCGAGCCGCCCGTTCCACGTCCGCGAACCCGACGTACAGCGGGGTGAAGCCGAAGCGCAGGACGTCCGGGTGGCGGAAGTCGCCGACGACACCGCGCTCGATCAGGCGCCTCATGACCTTCCCCGCGTCGTCACAGCGCAGCGCCACCTGGCTGCCGCGCTCCTCGTGGGCCACCGGGGTGAGCGACTCGACCCGGCCCTCGGGGACGTACTCCGCGACGCACTCCAGGAAGAAGTCCGTCAGGGCCAGGGACTTGGCGCGGACGGCCTCGACCGGCACGCCCTCCCAGACGTCGAGCGCCGCCTCCAGGGCGAGCATGGACAGGATGTCCGGGGTGCCGACGCGCCCCCGCAGGGCGCCCGGGGCCGGCTCGTAGGCGGGCCGCATCCCGAAGGGCTCGGCGTGCGAGTTCCAGCCGGGCAGCGGGGAGTCGAAACGGTCCTGGAGGCCGCGGCGCACGTACAGGTACGCCGGTGAACCGGGGCCGCCGTTCAGGTACTTGTAGGTGCAGCCGACCGCGAGGTCCACGCCGTGCTCGTCGAGGCCCACCGGCAGGGCGCCCGCGCTGTGGCACAGGTCCCAGACGGCGACGGCGCCCGCCGCGTGCACGGCGGCCGTGAGCGACGGCAGGTCGTGCAGCCGCCCGGTGCGGTAGTCGACGTGGTTCAGCAGCACCGCGGCCGTACGGTCCGACAGGGCCGCCGGCACCCGGTCCGGCGGCACGGGCCGCAGGGTGCGGCCGGTCAGCCGGGCCGCCGACTCGGCGATGTACCCGTCCGTCGGGAAGGTGGTCGCGTCGACGAGGATCTCGTCCCGGCCCTCCCCCGCCAGCCGCACCGCGCCCACCAGCGCCTTGAAGACGTTGACGCTGGTGGAGTCGCCGACGACGATCTGGCCGGCGTCCGCGCCCACCAGCGGGGCGATCCGGTCGCCGATCCGCTCGGGCGCCGTCCACCAGCCGCTCTCCTCCCAGGAGCGGATGCGCAGCTCGCCCCACTGGCGGCGGACGACGTCCTCGACCCGGCCGGGAACGGCGGCCGGGAGCGCGCCCAGCGAGTTGCCGTCGAGGTAGACCGCCTCGTCGAGGACGAACGCGGCGCGCCGCTGTGCGAGCGGGTCGCCGAGGTCCAGCTCGCGGGCCTTGAAGGCGAGGTCAGACATGGGACCTCGCCGTCCACAGCTCCGGGAACACGTTGTTGCGCGCGCGCTTCTCCAGCCAGGCCACCCCGGCCGAGCCGCCCGTGCCCGTCTTCGCGCCCATCGCGCGGCGGGTGGCGACGAGGTGGTCGTTGCGCCAGCGCCACACCAGCTCCGCGACATCGGTCAACGCCTCGCCGAGACGGGCGAGTTCGTCGCTCTCGTCACCCGAGTAGAGCGCGGTCCACACCGCCTCCACCTCCGGCGACGGCTCGTAGCGCCGCGAGACGTCCCGCCGCAGGACGGACGCGGGGACCGCGTGCCCGCGCCGGGCCAGCAGCCGCAGCACCTCGTCGTACAGGCTCGGCTCGTGCAGCGCCTTCTCCAGCTCGGCGTGGACCCGCGGCGCGCCCCGGTGCGGGACCAGCATGGACGCGGACTTCTCGCCGAGCAGGAACTCCATCCGCCGGTACATCGCCGACTGGAAGCCGGAGCCCTCACCGAGGGCGGAGCGGTAGGCGTTGAACTGGGCCGGGGTGAGCTGGCCGAGCGGCTTCCAGGAGGCGTTCAGCGCCTCCAGCTCCCGCACCGAGCGCTTCAGCGCGGCGATCGCCACCGGCACCCGGTCCTCGCGCAGGGCCTGCGCGGCCGTCTCCCACTCGTGCACGACGACCGTGAACCACAGCTCCATCACCTGGGTCGTGACCAGGAAGACCATCTCTCCGGGATCGTCGGACAGGGTCTGCTGGAGGTGGGTGAGCACGTCCGCCTTGACGTAGTCCTCGTACGGCGTCGTGCCGGCGAAGTCGAGATGCGGGGTCTCGGGCTCGTGAGCGTCCTGAGCCTCATGGGACATCGCTGTCTCCTGTTGTGTACTCCGGGTAGCGGTCCGCCCCTGCCGTTACCGACACGGGGGCCCCGGTCCCCACGGGCATCCTCCGCAATCGTCGCCCGAAAGTGCAAGGCCCGCCCGGTCGCACCGGGCGGGCCTCGTCGTCACGACCGGCCGGCCGCTAGCCCAGCGTCCGGGCCGCCGTCGGCGAGGAGTCCTCGAGGAACTGCGAGCAGCGCTCGTACTCCTCCTGCTCGCCGATGGACCGCGCGGCGCGGGCGAGAGCGTGCAGGGCGCGCAGGAAGCCGCGGTTCGCCTCGTGCTCCCAGGGGACCGGGCCGTGGCCCTTCCAGCCGTTGCGGCGCAGGGCGTCCAGACCACGGTGGTAGCCCGTACGGGCGTACGCGTAGGACTCCACGACGCTGCCGCGCTCGAACGCGTCGTCGGCGAGCTGGGCCCAGGCGAGCGAGGAGGTCGGGTACTTGGCGGCGACGTCGGCGGGCGCCGTACCCGTCGCCAGGAGCTCCCGGGGCTCCGGGTCGTCGGGGAGGTGGGTCGGGGGCGGACCCCCGAGGAGGTTCTCGTGAATGGACATGGATCCAGTCTGGAGGATGCGCGCGGGTACGGCGGCCGCGGGGCGGTCCGGCGCGTGCCGCGCGAACGGCGGGCCCGGTGCCGGGGCACCGGGCCCGCCGGGAGCGGTCCCGTGCGGAGGCCGCGCCCGCGGCCTCCGCGAAGGGGCTACTTGATCCTCGTACCGGCCGACCGCAGGTTCCGCGTGGCCTCGACGACGCGCGCGGCCATGCCCGCCTCGGCCAGCTTGCCCCAGGTCCGCGGGTCGTAGGTCTTCTTGGAGCCGACCTCGCCGTCGACCTTGAGGACGCCGTCGTAGTTCTTGAACATGTGGTCGGCGACGGGACGCGTGAAGGCGTACTGCGTGTCCGTGTCGAGGTTCATCTTGACGACGCCGTTCTCCAGCGCGGTCGCGATCTCCTCCTCGGTGGAGCCGGAGCCGCCGTGGAAGACGAAGTCGAACGGCTGCGAGCCCGCCGGCTTGCCGTACTTCGCGGCCACGCCGTCGTTCAGCTCCTTGAGCAGGTCGGGACGCAGGACCACGTTGCCCGGCTTGTACACGCCGTGGACGTTGCCGAAGGAGGCGGCCAGCAGGTAGCGGCCCTTCTCGCCGAGACCGAGGGCCTCGGCCGTGCGGATGGCGTCCTCGACGGTGGTGTAGAGGGAGTCGTTGATCTCGTGGGAGACGCCGTCCTCCTCGCCGCCGGTCGGGGTGATCTCGACCTCGAGGACGATCTTCGCGGCGGCGGCGCGGGCGAGCAGCTCCTGCGCGATCTCCAGGTTGTCGGCGAGGGTCTCGGCGGAGCCGTCCCACATGTGCGACTGGAACAGCGGGTTGCCGCCGGCCTTCACGCGCTCCTCGGAGACCGCGAGCAGCGGACGGACGTACCCGTCGAGCTTGTCCTTCGGGCAGTGGTCCGTGTGCAGGGCGACCGTGACGGGGTACTTCTCGGCGACGATGTGCGCGAACTCGGCGAGGGCGACCGCGCCCGACACCATGTCCTTGCTGTACTGGCCGCCCAGGAACTCGGCACCACCGGTCGAGATCTGGATGATGCCGTCGCTCTCCGCCTCCGCGAAGCCGCGCAGAGCCGCGTGCAGGGTCTGGGTCGAGGTGACGTTGATGGCCGGGTAGGCGAACTTGCCTGCCTTCGCCCGGTCGAGCATCTCGTTGTAGGCCTCGGGGGTTGCGATGGGCATTCGTCCGCTCCTTGAGTGTGCGGGTTGGCGTACTGCGTGATTACGGCCCTGACCTAGACCTGGGGTGCGACGTCATCGTCGGCCCCATCTTTCCAGAGGTGCGCGGATGGTCGACGCCCAGCACGGGGACGGTCGTCGCGCCGGACAAGTCCAGATCACGGCGGGCCGTCAGTCCAGACCCAGTTCATCCTTCGAGAAGGCGAACAGGTACGGCACCCCCGCACCCTCCTGGATCTTCTCCGCGGCGCCGGTCGCCCGGTCCACGATCGTCGCGACGGCCACGACCTCGGCGCCCGCCTCCCGCACCGCCTCCACGGCGGTCAGCGGCGAACCGCCGGTGGTGGAGGTGTCCTCGACCACCAGCACCCGCCGGCCCTTGATCTCCGGGCCCTCGACGCGGCGCTGCAGCCCGTGCGCCTTCGCCGCCTTCCGCACGACGAAGGCGTCCAGCCTGCGGCCCCGCGCGGCGGCGGCGTGCAGCATCGCGGCCGCGACCGGGTCGGCGCCCATGGTCAGGCCGCCCACCGCGTCGAAGTCCAGCTCGGCGGTCAGGTCCAGCAGCACCTGTCCGACCAGCGGGGCGGCCTCGCCGTCGAGGGTGATCCGGCGGAGGTCGACGTAGTAGTCCGCCTCCAGACCCGACGACAGGGTCACCTTGCCGTGCACCACGGCCTTGTCCTTGATCTGCTGCAGCAGCGCGCCGCGTGTGTCCGTCATGCCCCTCAGCTTAGAGGCGGGTCCACCGCCAGGTCGTACCGGCTTCCAGCGGCTCCAGCGGCGTGACCAGGCGCGGGAGGGTGTTCAGGCCGTCGGGCGGGCCGGTCTGCGGCTCCACGCACACGGCGGCCTCCTGCTCGTCGTAGACCACGACCCACTCCTGCGGACTGGTCACCTCGACCCGCAGCTGCCCGGGCCAGGTCAGCGCCACGGACACCCCGCCGGGCATGCCGAAGCAGTCGTCCCACGGTCCGGGCCTCGGCTCGACGCGGTTGCCGGTCGGCAGGTGGTCCTCGCCGCGCTCCTCCTGCCAGGCCGGGTCGAAGGCGATCTCCACCTCCCGGCCGCCGCCGAGGGTGCGGTTGAACCAGGGGTGCCAGCCGATCTGGGCCGGGAACGACGAGCCGTGCGTCTCCACGCCCATGGTGAGCGTGAGGGCGTCCTCGGCCAGCGAGACGATCTGGGTGACCCGGCCGGGGTAGGGCCAGGGCTCGACGAGGTCGTACGTCAGGACGGCCTCGTCCGCCGTCACGCGCGCGACCCGCCAGGCGCCGTCGCGGACGGTGCCGTGGATGGCGTGGGGCGCGGCGTTCAGCGGCATCTGGTGGACGGTCGCGCCGTCCCGGAAGCGGCCGTCGCGGATCCGCCCGCACCAGGGGACCATCGGGAAGCAGCCGAACCGTTCCCCCTGTCGCAGCAGCTCCGTACCGCCGACGCGCAGCCCTCCGATCCGGCCGCCGTTGCCGGGCTGCACGGTCACCTCCGCGTCACCCGCGGTCAGCGTGATGTCTTCGTCGCTCACGGGACGACCCTACCCAGGCGATCAAGAGGGCACCCGGCTCATCGCCGGCGGCGCAGCGCCCGGCCCACCACGATCGCCGACGCCACCACCAGCGCGGCCGCCGGGCCGGCCCAGCGCAGGGTGCTGTGCGGGACGGCCGTCTGCGGGGCCGGGACCGGCGCGTACCGGCCGCGCGGCGGCGCGTGGTCGACCTCCTCCGCGCTGCGCCCGATCATCGTGCGGCGCGCGTGCGCCGCCTCGGCGGGGGGCTCGCCCTCGTCGACGCCGTCCAGGTCGTCCAGGTCCTCCGCGTCGTCCGGGCCGTCGACGCCGTCCAGGTCGTCCAGGTCGTCCACGCCGTCGATCTCGTCGAAGTCGCCGAGTTCGTCGAGGCCCGGCGGCGGGACCTCGGTCTCGGAGACGGCCGACGGCTCGCCGGCGGGCTCCGGCGTCTGTCGTACGGCGTCCGGGGCAGCCTCGTCCGCGGCCGCCTTCTCCGCGTCCTTCTCCTCCGGGGCCGTCTCCCCCGGAGTCGCCCCGGCCGGAGTGCCGGCTCCGGCTCCCGCTCCCGTCCCCGCCGCCGTTCCGGCCCCCGCGCCCGCCCCCGTGCCCAGGCGCTCCGAGAAACGGTTCAGCAGGCGTACGGCCACCCCGGTCACCGCCTCCGCCGGGAGGTCCGTGATCCGGCCGTCCGCCGACGCCGTGCCCTCGAAGCGGAGCGTCGTGCCGCCGTCGGCCTCCTCGAGCCGGACGGTGAGCGCGAGCTTGACCGCGCCCGTCCCGCGGGCCTCGGTCGCCTCGCCCTCAACGGCGTACGTGCCGTCCTCGCGGGCGGTGACCTTCAGGGCGCCCCGGTAGGTGATGGTGTGGCCGCCGGCGCGCACCCGCAGCCGGCCCGCGACGGGCTCGCTGCCGGCGTCCTGCTGGAGTCCCGGGACCGCCCGGGCCACCTGCGCGGGATCGGCGAGGGCCGCCCGCAACCGCTCGACGGGAACCGGAACGCACACCTCATGCTCCATAGCAGCGGAGCCTACCCACGGCGTGCCGGAAAGCACCCGTCGAAACCGTGATTCGCACCGCCCCGGCGCCCCCCGGGCGTACCCTGCCCCGCCCGCGCGCCCTCAGTAGCGCGGATGCACCAGCGTGGACGCCCGCACCCCCGGCGCGGGCGCCCCCGGCGGCCGTTCGCCGTGGCCCCGGGGCGGGGGCGGCCGGGTCGCCGCCCCGGCGAGGACGAAGCCCCAGTCGCCGAGGGCGTGGGCGGTGTCCTCGGCGCGGGCGGGGCTCGCGGTGACGCCGGTGTGCCGGCCTCCGACCCGGTACGGGGTCGTCCGCAGGCCCGCCGCGCGCATGGTCGTCTCGACCGTCCAGAAGACGCGGGGCCGGGAGGCGACCGGTCCGGCGTGGACGACGAGCCGGCCGCCGGGGCGCAGGGCGCGGCGGGCCAGGCCGTAGAACTCCTGGGAGTACAGCTTGGTGCTCGCCGTGATGCCGGGGTCGGGGAGGTCGCCGATCACCACGTCGTAGGTGCCGGGCCGGGTGCCGCGCAGGAGGCGGAAGGCGTCGGCGGCGGTGGCGTGGACGCGGGGGTCGTCGTAGGCGTGGCCGTTGAGCCGGGAGAGGGGCGGGTCGGTGCGGGCCAGGCGGATCAGGCCCGGGTCGGGGTCGACGACGTCCACCCGGCGGGCGTCGGGGTGCCGGAGGACCTCGCGCGCGGCCAGTCCGTCACCGCCGCCGAGGATCAGCACCCGGGCGTGGGGGCCCGTCATCGCGGGCCGCACCAGCGCCTCGTGGTAGCGGCGCTCGTCCTGGCCGCCGGCGCGCAGCCGGCCGTCGAGGTAGAGGCCGAGGGGGCGGCCGTGGGTGCCGCCGGTGAGGACGACCTCCTGGACGCCGGTGTGCAGGGCGACCCGGACGTCGGCGCCGTACAGGGCGTGGCGGGCGGACTGCTCGAAGTCGTCGACGAGGGTGGCGGCGGTGGCGAGGAGGGCGAGCGCGGTGACGGTGGCGGCGGGCAGGAGCCGGCGGGCGCGGCGGGTGAGGTCGCGGCGGAACAGGCCGAGGACCAGGGCGCCTCCGGCGAGCACGTTGACCGCGCCGGTCAGCAGGGAGCTGGTCAGCTGGCCGAGGAAGGGCAGCAGGAGGAAGGGGAAGGCCAGGCCGCCGACGAGTGCGCCGACGTAGTCCGCGGCGAACAGGTCGGCGACGGCTCCGCCCGCGTCCTGGCGGCGCACGCGCTGGATCAGCTCCATCAGCAGGGGGACCTCGGCTCCGATGAGCAGGCCGATGGCGAGGGAGAAGGCGACCAGCAGGATGCGGGGGCCGTCCGCCCACAGGCCGCCCCAGTCGCCCGTCCAGGCGAACGCCGCGTACAGCGCCGGTGCGCTGCACCCGCCGACCAGGGCGAGGGTCACCTCGACCGCGGCGAAGCCGGCCGCGGCGAGGCGGCGCAGCCGTTTGGCGGCGAGCGAGCCGATGCCCATCGCGAAGACCATGACGGACAGCACGACGGAGGCCTGGGTGACCGAGTCGCCCATCAAGTACGAGGCCAGCGCGACCAGTTCGAGTTCGTACACCAGACCGCAGGCCGCGCAGACGAACACGCACGCGAGGACGAGCAGTCGCCCGGTGCCCGGCCGGACGGGGAGCCGCGCGGGGCCGCGCCCGAGGGGTGGGACACCGGGCGGGGCGGGGGCGTGCGACTCGATCACGACTGCGACGTTACGTCACGAGTGCGGCACGCCCTGTCACCCACACGTGTGGAACACCGGTTCTGCCGGGTGCCGCGGGTTTACGCGGGCGCCACCCGGGGCCCCTCGGCCGGGTCACTTCGCCGGGCCCCGCGTCCCCACCCTGGTCCGCGTCGCCACCAGCTGCCCGTCCTGCGGGTACGCGTGCCAGGTCCGCCAGTGCACGTGGCCCTCGTGGCGCTGGGCGAGGAGGGCGGTGAAGGCATGCGGACTGCCGGGGAAGACGCCGGCGAGACCGTGGGGGTGTTCCGAGACCAGGGCCAGCAGCTCCTGGGCCCGGCCCGCGAACTGACCGGGCGTCAGGACCTCGACGTGGGCGGCGAACTCGTACTCCCAGTCGCCGATCCGCTTGGCCACGCCGAGCGGGAGCGGGGTGCTGCTGCCGGGGATGCACGCGACCGTCTCCGAACAGGACCCCCGGTCCTCCTCCAGCAGGACCTGGTGCGACGCGCCGAGAAGTCGCAACTGGAGCTTCGCACCGGACAGTTCGAGGTCGAGCGTGGCCAGGGCGGGCAGCGGCTCGCGCCCCAGGGCCCAGGCGAGGTCGGCCGCACGCGTGTCGGTGTAGGAGGTGGTCAGGGTCGTGAGCATGACTCGGCTCCGCTAGAACGCAAAAAGAGGAAAGGTCCGGCGCACCCCGGCCGACACCGGGGGGTCGGCCCCGGCCGGCCCGGTCTGGGGAGGACGTCCGCGCGGGACGTCCCGGGGGGTCCGAGGGGCTGCGTTGGCTGGTTTAGAGGGAATCATGAACGGTGGTACCGCCACAGCGTTTTTACCCAACTTCGTGGGGTTTCCATCCCTCAGAGGGCTGCACAGTTCAACTGTTCAACCGCGGCGTGCACCGTGTGGTTCCGGCGCGCCCCCGCGCACCCCGGCGCGCCCCGGTGCCCGTGCGGGGGTGCGACCGCGGGGCGCCCTGGTCAGGGGCGGGCCCCGCGGTCCGGATGCGGCTTCCCCTGGGGGAGCTCAGCTGCCCCGTGTCAGCTGCCTCCGCCGCATCCGCCGCCTCCTCCCCCGCAGGACGAGCCGCCGCCGCACGACGAGCCGCCGCCCCCGCAGGAGTGTCCGCCCGAGGACGAGCCGCAGGACGACGAGCCGGTGTCCCCGCCGCCGGCCCACCAGCTGCCCCCGCTGCTGCCTCCGCCGCTGTCGCCGTGCCGCCTGCTCGAACCGCCCGACCGGCCGGCGCCGTGGGTCCGCCGGCGGGACGAGGTCCCGTTCTCGCGCGCGGCGGCCTTGACGAGCACCCCCACGAACAGGATCGCGAGCACCGCCAGGATGATGCCGAAGACCATGGCGTCACCCTCCTTCCGAATCCCCCGAAGCGGCCCCCCGTGGGCGCCTCGCGCACCGGACGGCCGGCGCGTGACCGGGGGATGCCCGCCCGCCGCACGGGCCAAAGCAGAGTTGAGGAACTCCAGAGCTTCGGCGCAGGATGGCCGGCATGACCTCCACCGCGCGCCCCTTCCTCAACCGCCGTCTCGCCGCGTTCGGGACGACGATCTTCGCCGAGATGTCCGCCCTGGCGGTGCGGACCGGAGCCATCAACCTCGGGCAGGGCTTCCCCGACACGGACGGGCCCGAGGAGATCCGGGAGGCGGCCGTGCGGGCGCTGCGGGACGGACGCGGCAACCAGTACCCGCCGGGGCCGGGCGTCCCCGAGCTGCGCACGGCGGTCGCGGAGCACCAGCGCCGCCGCTACGGCCTGTCGTTCGACCCGGACACGGAGGTCCTGGTCACCGCGGGCGCCACGGAGGCCATCGCGGCGTCGCTGCTGGCGCTGCTGGAGCCCGGTGACGAGGTGGTCGCGCTGGAGCCGTACTACGACTCGTACGCGGCCTGCATCGCGATGGCGGGCGGCACCCGCGTGCCGGTGACCCTGCGCCCGGACCTCGAGCAGGGCCGGTTCCGGCTCGACCTGGACGAGCTGCGGGACGCGGTCACCGACCGCACCCGGCTGCTGCTGATCAACACCCCGCACAACCCGACCGGCGCGGTCCTCACCCGTGCCGAGCTGACCGCGATCGCCGAACTGGCGGTGGAGCGGGACCTGCTGGTCGTGACCGACGAGGTGTACGAGCACCTGGTCTTCGACGGGGCCGAGCACGTGCCGCTGGCGACCCTTCCCGGCATGCGGGAGCGGACGGTCACGATCGGCAGCGCCGGCAAGACGTTCTCCTTCACCGGCTGGAAGGTCGGCTGGGTGACGGCGGCGCCCGCGCTGGTCACGGCGGTGCGGTCGGCGAAGCAGTACCTGACGTACGTCGCGTCCGGCCCGTTCCAGTACGCGGTCGCCGAGGCGCTCGCCCTGCCCGACGCCCACTTCGACGCCTTCCGCGCGGACCTGCGGGCCAAGCGGGACCTGCTGGCGGCGGGCCTGGCGGAGGCGGGCTTCGGCGTCTTCCGGCCGGCCGGCACGTACTTCGTCACCACGGACATCCGGCCCCTCGGCGAGAGCGACGGCTTCGCCTTCTGCCGCTCCCTGCCGGAACGCGCGGGCGTGGTCGCCATCCCGAACGCCGTGTTCTACGACCACCGCGAGGCGGGTGCCCCGTTCGTGCGGTTCGCGTTCTGCAAGCGGACGGACGTGCTGGAGGAGGCCGTCGGACGGCTGAAGGCGCTCAGGGCGTAGGAGCCGCCGGGCGTGACGGCCACGTGGTCCACCCCACCACGGTCCTGGACCAGGTCCTGGCCGTCACGCACGTCACGGCCAGGTGCGTTCGACGCGGTCGCGTCGTACCGCGCGGGCCGCGGGTCCGCCCCCGCCCACGGCCCGGTGGATCGGCTCGCGGTGGGCGTCGAGCCGTGCGGCGGACCCTCGCGGACAAGGGTCCCGGTGAGCCCGGGACGCGGACGGCGGCCGGGGTCCGGTCGGCTCGGAGGCGGTGTTCCCCCGCCTTCAGCTCGCCTGTGGAGGCGGCCCGGGAAGCGGCGTCGAGGGCTGCTCCCGGTGGGAGCCCCGGCCGTGCCCGCGGGCCGTCGCGGCCGGAAGGGGGCGGGCCGGCGCGTGGGGCGGGAGTGCGGCCGGATTTTCCACAGGCTGTGGACGTGCACCGCGCTCGCGTCACGCCAGTGATCGTCGCGACGGCTGTCCTGCCGAAGGCGCCCGGGACCCGGCGGACGCGCCGTCGCCTCCCGTCCGGCGGCGTTCTCCACGGGCCGGGGACGGGGAGAGCCCGGCCGGGGCGGGCGACCGTGGGGTCGCGGCCCGGTCGGGCTCCGATACGCGGTCGGCGCGTGTCCGGCCGTGCCCGCCGGCACGCCGCGGGGCGGGGCGTTACGCTTCGTCGCCCTCGTCGGGCCGGTCCGCGTCGTCGACCTCCTTCTCGAGGCCCAGCTGCTCCACGAGCCACTTGTCGAACTCGATGGCGGCACGGACCCAGCTCACCGTCGAGGAGACGAAGAGCTCGATGTTCACCCCGGCGCCGATCAGCATCTGCGCCTCGCCGATGAGGCGGACGGTGCCGTCGTCGTGGGTGTGGGTGTAGACCTTGGGCCACAGGGTGCGGCGGTTCCAGTCGTCGACGGACTCCAGCAGCTGCGCCTTGTCGTCGATCTGGTGGGGCCGGTCGTAGAACGTCCGCACCGAGTAGACCGCCTGGTCGCCCTCGCCGCGGAACATGAAGTACGTGCGGAACTCCTCCCACGGCGCCGCGAGGTCGCCCTCGTCGTCGACGACGTACTTCAGCTCCATCTGGTCGAGGAGCTGCTTCACGAGGTCCTGATCCGGAACGACGGGGCCCGCCGGTCCCTGGGGCTGCGGCTCGGGCTGGCCCCCGAAGTTCGGAATCGAGGACGGGTCGATGCTCACCGTGATTTTCCCTTCGTACGGATCCCGCCATCCTCCCTCAGAGGGGGCGGGGGATGGCAACCCCGACCCGGTGTGTATGCCCTCGGCTGACAGGATCCGGCCGTTCAGTCCCCGGGCGCGGCCAGGCGTGCCGCGACCGCGCGCCGGTCGGTCTTGCGGTTGGGGTTGAGGGGGAAGGCGTCGAAGCGGGTGAACGTGCGCGGCAGCATGTACGCCGGCAGGCGGTCCGCGAGGTGGGCGCGCAGGGCCAGGGGGTCCCGCGGGGCGCCGGTGTAGGCGGCCTCCAGGGTGGGCTCGGCGCCCTCGGCGGCCCGGACCGTCACCACCACCGCCTCCTCGACGCCGTCGGCCGTGCGCAGGGCGGCCTCCACGTCGCCGAGCTCGATGCGGTGGCCGCGGATCTTGACCTGGTCGTCGAGGCGGCCCAGGTGCAGGAGCGCGCCGTCGGGGCCGCGGCGGACGCGGTCCCCGGTGCGGTAGTAGAGGTCGGGGGCGGGCGGCTCGCGGTCCTCGTACACCGTGGCCCGGCGGCCGTCGAAGCGCAGGAAACGGCCGGGGTTCTCGGCGGGGTCGAGGTAGCCGGGGAAGCGCTGCGGGCCGCGCACGCACAGTTCGCCCTCGTCGGCGGGGCGGCCGTCCGCGTCCAGGACCAGGAAGTCCAGGTGCGGGTAGGGCGTGCCGATGGGGACCGTGCCGTTGGCGGTGGCGGGCCAGTCGGCGGGGTCGGCGGGCAGGCGGTGCTGGGTGCAGGAGACGGTGACCTCGGTGGGCCCGTAGAGGTTCTCCAGCACGCTGCCGGGGGCCGCGGCCCGCCAGGCGGCGGCCTGGGCCAGGGTGAGCGGCTCGCCGCCGAACAGGGTCCAGCGCAGGTCCGGCAGCGAGTCGGGGACGAGGTCGCGCAGCCGCTGGGCGTAGGTGATCACCGACGGGACCGAGAACCAGTGGGTGATCCGGGTGCGGCGGATGAAGCGGGCCGGACGGACCAGCTCGGCGCGGGCCGGGACGACGAGGGCGGCGCCGGCGCTCCACGCGGTGAACATGTCCCACGCGGTCGGGTCGAAGGTCAGGTCGAAGGTCTGCGAGACGCGGCTGTCGGGGCCGATGCCGTAGCGGTCGACGGCGTAGTCCAGCATCGCGGCCGCGTTGCGCTGGAGGACCGGGACGCCCTTGGGGGTGCCGGTGGAGCCCGAGGTGAAGACGATGTACGCGACGGAGTCCGGGCGGGCCTCGTACGGCGGGAGCTCCGGGGCGGCCGGGGCGCCGGCGTCCGCGCGGGCGCCGTCGGGGGCCCCGTCGGCCGGTTCGGTGAAGGGCAGGACGGGGCACCCGAAGCCCGCCGAGCGCCCGTGGTCCACCGCCTCCGGCTCCGCCAGCACCGCGTCCAGCGCCGCCGCGCGGCCGACGGCGGCGAGCCGGGCCGGGGCGACCTCCGGGCCGAGCGGTACGACGGCCGCGCCCAGGCGCTGCGCGGCCAGGTAGGAGGCGTACGCGGCGACGCTGCGGTTGGCGAGGACGCCGACCCGCGCGGGGCGCCGCCCGTCGAGCGCGGTGAACAGGCGGGCCGCGGTGCGGTCGGCGAGGCGGCGCAGGGCCGCGTAGGTGAGGACGCGGCCGCCGGTCTCCAGCGCGGGCCGGTCCGGGTGCGCGTCGGCCGAGGCGGCGAACCGCTCGTGGAGGGTCGACAGGTCAGCCACGGCCGGGGCCCTCCGGGTCCGGGACGACGTGGGCGTCGTAGTAGACGGGCGTGCCGAGGAAGGACGAGGTGAACACGCCGCCCACCCGGGTCCCGGCGACCCCCAGGTAGACGTAGGAGAACACCGGCACCAGCGGGACGTGGTCGGTCGTCAGCCGCTCGTCGAGGGCCGCCCACTCGCCGGCCGCCCGGTCGGCGGGGAGCGCGGAGATCCGGGCGATCTCGGCGTTGACCCCGGGGTCGTCGAGGTAGGTGTAGTCGGCGTTGCCCGTCGCGCGCAGGCAGCGGCCGTCGAAGCCGGTGAGCAGGGTGGAGGCGCCGGGCCAGTCGGCGGCCTGGCACATCAGGTACAGGTCGAAGCCGTGGCCGCGGGTGAGGACCGTGGCGTTGTGCCGCGACCGTTCGGTCTCCACCAGCTCCACCGCGAAGCCCGCCTTCTCCAGCGAGCGCTTGATCACCCGGGCCCCGGCGGTGAAGTAGTCGCCGTCCCGGCTGAGCAGGCGCAGCGTGCGCCCGTCCCAGCTCTCGGGCAGACCGCGCGGGCCGCCCGCGTGCGGGTCGGGGTAGGGGCGGTGGCCGATGGTGGCCGGGGAGAGGATCGTGTGGGTGATCTCGCCCTGCGTACGGCCCGCCATCGCGTCGCGGACCGCCTCCTTGGCCTCCGCGTCCAGCGCGCGGGCGATCTCCCGCCGGACCTCGACGTCCGTCACCCGCTCCGTGTTGATCGCCAGGTACCAGACGAGCGGGGTGCGGTCGCGGCGCAGCCGGGACGCGAGGGCGGGGTCCGCCAGGAGCACCCGCGCCACGTCCTCCGGCGCGTTGTTCTCCGCGACGGCGGAGGCGTCGGCGCCCTCGGAGGCGCGGGCGCGCAGGTTCTGCTCGCCGGACGGGACGCCGAGTTCGATCTCGACGCGGTCCGGGTGGTCGTGCCGCACGGCGTCCGTGGCCGGGTCCCAGTGCGGGTTGCGCTCCAGGACCAGCCGGTCGCCGGGGGCGTGACCGGCGATGCGGTACGGGCCGGAGGCGAGCGGCGCCTTGCCGTAGCTCTCGCCGGTGTCGGCGTCCGCCGGCACCGGCACGGTCGTCACCAGGGCGGCGGCGAACGGCAGGTCGGGGCGCGGCTCGGGGAAGCGGAACACCAGGGTGCGGGCGTCGCGGACCTCCAGGCCGGGGACCTCCTCGGTGCCGTCCGTGAAGGGGCCGGCGTACGGGCCGTTGCCGTGCAGCCAGTCCTGGAGGTGGTGGGGGCCGCCGGCGAGGCCCTCCTCGAAGGAGCGGGCGATGCCGTGGGCGACGTCCGCGGCGCTGATCTCGCGGCCGTCCTCGAAGCGCAGGCCCGGCTTGAGGGTGAACTCCCAGGTGCGGCCGTCGCCGTCGACGTCCCGCCCGGGGTTGTCGGCGAGGTCGCCGACCAGCCGCCAGCCGCCCCGGCCGTCCTCGGCGAACATCGTCAGCGTCCGGAAGAGGAGGTGGCCGAGCGCGGTGCCCTGGAGGGTCTGGATGCGCTGCGGGTCCAGGTGGTCGTGGTCGCCGTCCCGCAGGATGCGCAGCGTGCCGCCGCGCACCGCCCCCGGGACCGGCCGGGCCGGGCCCTGGCTGTCGCGCGGGTCCCAGGCGATGGACGTCGTCGTGGTCATGGGCGTGCTCCGAGGGGTGCGGGGCCGGTGAGGGCGGGGCCCGGGGCCGTGAAGTCGCTGTTCAGGAAGATCAGGGGGTGGTCGGCGTCCAGCGGGGCGAAGGCCTCGACCCGGCCCACGACGAGGGTGTGGTCGCCGGTGGGGTGGGTGGCGTGGACCGTGCAGTCGAACCAGGCGGCGCCCTCCGTGAGGACGGGGCAGCCGGTGGCCGGGGCCCGTGTCCAGGCGTCGGCGGCGAACGCCGCCTCGCCCACGGGGCGGGCCGGGTCGGCGAAGCGGCGGGCGGCCGGCTCCTGGTGGCCGGCGAGCACCGTCACCGCGAACCGGCCCGAGCGCAGGACGTGTTCGTGCGCCCGGGCGCGGTGCCCGATGCCGACGGCGACCAGCAGCGGGTCGAGGGAGACCGTCATGAAGGCGTTGGCCGTCATGCCGTACGGCTCGCCGTCGGCCAGGGTGGTCAGCACGGTCACCCCGGTCGGGAAGCGGCCCGCCGCCCGCCGGAAGAGCGCCGCGCGTTGCGCCGTCGCCGTGCCGGCTGTCACCGGGCGGCCCCGGCCGAGGCCTCGCGCAGCGCGTTCAGGTGCTCCAGGCCGGCGAGGACCCGGTCGTTGCGCACCCCGAAGTCGATCAGGCAGGCCAGCTCGTCGACGCCCGCGGCACGGGCCCGGTCCACGACGGCCGCCGCCTGCTCCACCGTCCCGAACAGGCCGCTGGTGGTGTAGTACGCGTCGAAGGAGCGGCGCACCAGGAAGTCGATGTCGGACTCGCGCAGCTTGTCGGGGTCGAACCCGGACAGGATGCTCCCGGCGGAGCGGGCGATGAGGCCGAAGGAGCTCTTGAGGTACGCGGTGAAGGGTTCGCGGACCGTCTCCTTCACCCGATCCGGGTCCTCGCCCAGGTAGGTGTGCAGCATCAGCGCGACATGACCGGGCCATCCGTCGTTGCCGGGACGGTCGGCGAGCGCCTTGCGGTACAGGGCGATCTTCTCGGCGAGCTGGTCGACGTCCTGGCCCAGCAGGTGGGTCAGCACGCCGGCGCCGGCCGCGCCCGCCGCCCGGAAGGTCTCCGGGCCTCCCGCGCTGGTCACCCAGACCGGCAGCTCGGGCTGGACGGGCTGCGGGAAGACCCGCACCTCGGCCGGGTTGCCGGCGCCGTCGGTGACGGTGAGCGGCTCGCCCCGCCACAGGGCGCGCACCTGCTCCACGGCCTCGATGACGGCGGTCTTGCGGCCCGCGTACCCCTCGGGGCGCAGCGCGAAGTCGACCGCGTTCCAGCCGGACGCCAGCGACAGGCCGACCCGGCCGCCGGAGAGGTTGTCGACGACCGACCACTCCTCGGCGATGCGCACCGGGTGGTGCAGCGGGGCGACCACGCTGCCCGCCCGGATGCCGATCCGCTCGGTGACGGTGGCGACGGCGGCGCCGGTCACCGACGGGTTGGGGTAGAGCCCCCCGAAGGAGTGGAAGTGGCGTTCCGGCGTCCACACGGCCGAGAAGCCGTGCGTGTCGGCGTAGCGGGCGCCGTCGAGCAGCAGGTCGTAGCGGCCGGCACCGCTGCCGCCGCCGCTGCCGTCGGCGAAGTAGAAGAGACTGAAGTCCATCGCGGGCCTCTCTGGCGGTCGTCGGTGTCGGTCAGCGCAGGCTGAGCGGGCGCAGGTCGGTCCAGACGGTCTCGATGTGCTCCAGGCAGGCGGCCCGGGTGCCCTCGAAGCCGGTGGCGCGCCAGCCGTCCGGGAGCGGGAGGAGGGACGGCCACACCGAGTACTGCTCCTCGTGGTTGACGACGACGGTGTGCAGCGGGTCGGTGCCGGTGCTCTCGTGGGTGCCGTGCGGCTGGGACATCAGAGGTCCTCGCTCTCGTTGTTCGGGGCGGCCGGCCTCTCGGTGGCCGGCTCGTCGGTCGCCGGGCTCTGCGCCGTCGGCGTGGGGGGCACCGGCGGCACCGGGCCCGGCCGCTCGTCCTCCCGCGGTTCCTCGATCCGGGGCGGGAGCTCGTACCTGATCCGGGCCAGCGAGGACAGGCCGAGCGGGACCAGCGCCGAGGACAGGCCGATCGCGGTGACGAGGACCGTGGTGCGCAGTCCGAGGGCGCCGCCGAGGAAGCCGCCGGCGAGGGCGCCGAGCGGGGCGATGCCCATGGCGACGAAGCGGTTGGTGGCGGCGACCCGGCCCTGGAGGGTGTCGGGGGTCAGGGTCTGCCGGATGCTGAGCACGGTGACGTTGTTGGCGACGCCGAACGACGCGAACAGGAAGTTGATCAGCATCAGCGTGCCGACGGCGAGCGGGCCGGAGCCGTGCACGGCGGAGAGTCCCAGCATCACCAGGTTGGCGACCGAGGCCGTGGCCAGCATGGTGCGCCCGTAGCCGAACCGCTGCGGCAGCCGGCCCGCGAAGGCGGCGCCCACCAGGAAGCCGGGGCCCAGGGCCGCCATCACCAGGCCGATCTCGCCCGCCGACAGGCCCAGGGTGCGCGGCATGAACTGGAGGAAGGCGACCTCCAGCGCGGTGAACGACAGGTTGAAGATCGACGCCATGACGGTCATGGCGCGCAGCGGCTCGTTGCCGAAGACGAACCTCAGGCCCGCCCACACCTCGCGCAGCGTCCCCGCGGGCGTGGCCCCGGCCGCCTGCTCGAGCCGGTCCTCCTTGTGCCGGATGCCGGCGATGGTCACCGCGGACACCAGGTAGGACACGGCGCCGGCCAGCACCGCGACCGGCGCGGTCAGCCACTGCACCAGCACACCGCCGAGCGCGGGGCCGCCGATGGTGGCGGCGGACTGGCTGGCGCCCAGCGCCGAGTTGCCGCGGGTGAGCTGGTCGCGCTCCACGATCCGCGGCAGGTAGGCCTGCCCGGCCACGTCGAAGAGCACGCTGCCGCAGCCGGCGAAGAACCCGAGGACGTACAGCCAGCTGATGCCGAGCCGGTCCGTCCAGTACAGGACGGGCACGACGGACAGCACGAGCGCCCGGCCCAGGTCGGTGGCGATGAGGATGTTCTTGCGCCGGACCCGGTCCACGAGCACGCCCGCGAACAGCGAGACGAGCAGGTACGGCAGTTTGACCACCGAGGTGAGCAGGCCGACCTGCTCGGAGGTGGCGGCCAGGGCCAGCACCGCGACCAGCGGCAGGGCGAGTTCGCTGACCTGCGCGGCGAACAGGGAGGCGGTCTGCCCCGTCCACAGCCGGGTGAAGTCGGCGTTGCGCCACACGCTGGGGACGGGCGGCGCGTCGTCCTCCCCGACGGTGGCGGTGCCCGTCGTGGCGTCCGTCATGAAGTGCTCCTACGAGAAGGGGGATCGGGGGTCATCAGTGGGCGGGGACGCCGCGGGGACGCCCGGCGGCCGCGTCCTGCAGGCGGCGCGCGACCTCGGGGACGTGGGGCTGTTCGAGCATGCTGAAGTGGTTGCCGGGCGACTCGTCGACCAGGAGGGTGCCGCCGACGCGCGGCTGCCAGCCCATGTGCCAGCCCTCGAACAGCTCGGTCTCGGCGCGGATCAGCACCGCGTCGCCGCGCAGCGGTTCGCGCGGGGCGTCCCGGTAGGCGAGCAGGGCGCGGGCGTGCCGGGTGTAGAGCTGCACCAGGCGGCGCAGGTCCTCCACCGAGCGGGCGTCGGCGCGCTCGTGCCCGGTGCCCTGGGTGAGCCGCACGACGTGTTCCAGGCGGGCCTCGGGGTCGAGGGCCTCCAGCTCGGCCTCGGTGACGTCGAGCCGGCCGGCGAAGGCGCCGAGGATCGCGGCGGACTCGCTGGTGGCGTAGCGCGGCGGGACCGGGTCGTCGATGCTGGCGCTGATGATCGTCAGCATGGCGACCTCCTCGCCGGCGGCCTCCAGCTGACGGGCCATCTCGTAGGAGACCATGCCGCCCATGCACCAGCCGCCCAGGTGGTACGGGCCCTCGGGCTGGACGGCGCGCACCTCGGACAGGTACAGCCGGGCGATCTCCTCGACGCTGTCCGGGCGGGGCACGTCGGGGCCCGCGTACTCGGGGGCCTGGAAGGCGTACAGCGGGCGTTCGGGGTCGAGGACGTCGACGAGTTCGCTGTAGCAGAAGACGCTGCCGCCCAGCGGGTGCACCAGGAAGAAGGGCGCCTCGGTGCCGGTGGAGCGCAGCGGCACGAGCGTGGAGGCGGCCTGCTCCCGTTCGCCGCTGACGATCGCGGCGAGCTTCTCGACGGTGCCGCCCTCGAACAGCGCGGCGACGGGCACCTCGACGTCGGTGATCTCGGGCAGCCGCATGACGACCCGCAGCGCGGAGATGGAGTTGCCGCCCAGCGCCAGGAAGGCGTCGGTGACGCCGACCTTCTCGACGCCGAGGACGTCCTGCCAGATCGCGGCGAGCGCCTCCTCGATGGGGGTGCGCGGGGCGACGAACGCGCCGGCGGTGGTCTCCTCGCGGCCGGGGGCGGGCAGGGCGAGCCGGTCGACCTTGCCGTTCGGGGTGAGCGGGAAGGCGTCGAGGACGACGAAGGCGCTGGGCACCATGTACTCGGGCAGCGCCCCGGCGGCCAGGGCCCGCAGGTCGGCGGCGCTCGGCGCGGTGTCCCCCTCCGGCGTGAGGTAGGCGGCGAGGCGGGCGTCGCCGGGCTGGTCGTTGCGGGCCGTCACGACGACCCGGCCCACGTCGGGGTGGCGTGCCAGCACGTTCTCGATCTCGCCGAGTTCGATGCGGAAGCCGCGCACCTTCACCTGGTGGTCGGAGCGCCCCAGGAACTCCAGCCGCCCGTCGGGCAGCCACCGCGCCACGTCACCGGTGCGGTACATGCGGGCGCCCGCCTCCCCCGCGTACGGGTCGGGCACGAAGCGGTCGGCGGTCAGGTCGCCGCGGCGCGAGTAGCCGCGGGCCAGGCCGTCGCCGGCGAGGTAGAGGTCGCCGGGGACGCCCTCGGGGACGGGCGCGAAGGCCTCGTCGAGGACGTACACGCGGGTGTTGGCGATGGGACGGCCGAGGGTGACGGGCTCCTCGGGCAGCACCCGGTCCAGGCAGGACCAGATGGTGGTCTCGGTGGGGCCGTAGGCGTTCCACACGACGGGGAAGCGGGCGGTGAGCTCCCGGGCGAGGTCCTCGGGCAGCGCCTCGCCGCCGGAGACCACCCGCAGCCGCTCGTCCGCGCCGAGCCCGGCCTCGACCAGCAGCCGCCAGCTGGACGGCGTGGCCTGGACGACGGTCGCGCCGGACCGCTCCACGGCCTCCTTCAGCCGGGGCCCGTCGACCGCGATGTCGGGCGCCACGATCAGCTCGGCGCCGGTCAGCAGCGGCAGGTACACCTCCAGGCCGGCGATGTCGAACGACAGCGAGGTGACCGCCAGCAGCCGGTCGTCCTCGGTGAGCCGGAGGTCGCGGCCGAAGGAGTACAGCAGGTTGAGCAGGGCCCGGTGCGGGATCTGCACGCCCTTGGGGCGGCCGGTGGAGCCCGAGGTGTAGATCGTGTACGCCAGGTGCCCGGGGCCCGCCGTCGGCAGCGGGTCGGTCCCGGGCCGGCCGGCGGCGGCCGAGCGGTCGACCTCGATGACGGTCGTGCCCTCGGGGGTGGCGGGCGCGGTGAGCCCGGCGCCGTTCAGCAGCACCGGCACGCGCGCGTCGTCGAGCATGTACTCCAGGCGCTCGCGCGGGTAGCCGGGGTCCAGCGGCACGTAGGCGCCGCCCGCCTTGAGCACGGCGGCCAGGGCGACGATCAGTTCCGCGGAGCGCTCCAGGTGGACGCCGACCAGGGTGTCGGGGCCGACGCCGAGGTCGCGCAGCTCGTGGGCGAGGCGGTTGGCCCAGGCGTTGAACTCGCCGTAGGTGAGCGCGGTGTCGCCGAAGCGGACGGCGGTGCGGTCGGGGTGCTTCGCGGCGCGTTCGGCGAGCAGCTCGGGCAGGGTGCGGTCGAGGTCCCAGCCGGCCCGGGTGTCGTTCCACTCGGTGAACAGCCGGTCGAGGTCGGCGGCGGCGAGCAGCGGGGTGGCGTGCACGGCGGCGTGCGGGTCGGTGACGAGCGCGGCGAGCGCGTCCGCGTAGTGGCCGCCGACGGCGGTGATCCAGGCGTCGGTGAATCGGGCGGCGTCGTAGTTGACGCGCAGCCGGACCTCGCCGGTGACCGGGTCGGTGCCGAAGTTGGCGGTGAAGGGGAAGTTGGTCTGCTCGAAGAACTCGCCGCCGGTGACGGCGAGGTGGTCGAGCGTCATGTCGTAGCTGCGGAAGCTGCGGTGGTCGACGACCGTCTCGAAGAACTGCGGGCGGCGCAGGTCCTGGAGCATCTGCGCCATCGGGTAGCGGCGGTGCGGCAGGGCGCCGCTCTCGGCCGCGTGCACCCGGCGGGCCAGCTCCAGCCAGCTGGTGGCGGTGACGTCGACGACGAGCGGGAGGGTGTTCAGGAACAGGCCGACGACCTGGTCGCCGTCGGCGGTCTCCGGGCGGCCGTTGGCGACCAGGCCGGTGACCACGCGGCGGCGGCCGGACAGCAGCGACAGCACGCGCGCGTGGGAGGCGAACATGACCGACTTCACCGGCACCCGCGCCTCGGCGGCGACCGCCCGCAGCTTCTCCCCGAGCCCCGCGGGCAGCGGCACCTCGTGCACCCGGGCCTCGCGGACGGGGGCGAGCGCCGGGTCCTCGCGGCGGGGCAGGCCGGTGAAGGAGGTGTCCTCCAGGACGTCCGCCCAGTAGGCGCGGGACTCCTCGCTCGCCAGCGCCTCCTGTTCCAGGGCCAGGTAGTCGCGGAACCGGGTCACCGGGGCGGTCGCCGGTTCGGGACGGCCGGCGAGCCGGGCGTCGTAGCCGGTGATCAGCTGGGAGGTGACCAGGGACAGGCTCCAGCCGTCCAGGACCGCGTGGTGGAAGCTCAGGTTGAGCTGGAAGTCGTCGTCGGCGAAGACGTGCACGTGCAGGGTGAGCAGCGGGGCCCGGGTCAGCACGAACGGCGTGGCCTTCTCCCGCTCCGTCCACTCCGCCACCCGCCGCCGCTGCTCGTCCTCGTCCAGGCCGCGCAGGTCCTCGACGGTCAGCGGGGTCTCCACCGACGCGTGCACCAGCTGCATGGGCTTGCTGAAGCGGGTCAGGTCGAAGGAGCTGCGCAGGATGTCGGAGCGCTCGACCACCCCGGCGAGCGTGGCGCGCAGCGCGTCCTCGTCGAAGCGGCCGGACAGGCGGATGGCGGAGATGTCATGGTAGGTGGGGGTGTCGCCGTCGGCGTGGCTGTGGAAGAGCATGCCGGACTGGAGCAGGGTCAGCGGATAGGCGTCGATGATGTCGTCGTGGGACGGCACGGGGTGTCCTCCGGGTGCGTGGGGCGTCGAGGGGGGGCGGGCGCGGACTCGGTCCGGGAGTCGGTCAGGACCTGAGGCGGGCCAGGTCCTCCGGTGACAGCAGGCCGAAGGCGGCGACCTCCTGCCGCGCGGGCCCGCTGTCGGTGCGGTCGGCCAGCCACCGGGCGAGGGCCTCGACGGTCCGGCTGGTGAACAGCTGCTGGAGCGGGATCTCGTGTCCGGCGTCGCGGGCGAGGCCCACGATCCGCACGGCGTGCATCGAGTCGCCGCCGATCTCGAAGAAGTCGTCCCGCGTCCCGACCCGCTCCAGCCCGAGCACCTGCGTCCACAGCCCGGCCAGCAGTTCCTCCCCGGCGGTCGCCGGGGCCGTGAAGGGCACCGTGGTGCCGCCGGTGCGGTCGGGGACGGGCAGGGCCTTGCGGTCGACCTTGCCGTTCGGGCTCAGCGGCAGCGCGTCCAGGACGACGAAGGCGCCGGGCACCATGTGTTCGGGGAGCCGCTCGGCGAGGGCGGACCGCAGGGCGCCCACGGGCGGCGCGGAACCCGCCGCCGGGTCCGCCGTCAGGTAGGCGACGAGCCGCCGGTCCCCCGGCCGGTCCTCGCGGACGACGGTCACCGCCTGGCCGACACCGTCCAGGGCGAGCAGCGCGGCCTCGATCTCGCCGAGCTCGATGCGGAAGCCCCGCACCTTGACCTGGTGGTCGGACCGGCCGAGGTACTCGATGTGGCCCTCGGCGTTCCAGCGGGCCACGTCCCCGGTGCGGTACAGACGGGCGCCGGGCGGGCCGAACGGGTCGGGCACGAAGCGGTCGGCGGTCAGTCCGGGCCGGCCGCCGTAGCCGCGGGCCAGCTGCACGCCGCCCAGGTACAGCTCGCCCGGCACGCCGATGGGGGCGGGCTGGAGGCGGGCGTCGAGGACGTAGGTGCGGGTGTTGGCGATGGGGGCGCCGATGGGCAGCGCCGGGCCGGTCCGGTCGGGGCGGCACGACCAGCGGGTGACGTCGACGGACGCCTCCGTGGGGCCGTACAGGTTCTCCAGGGCGGCCTGGGGCAGCGCGCGGTGGAAGCGGCGCGCCAGGTCGGCGGGGAGCGCCTCGCCGCTGCACACCACCAGGCGCAGCGCGCCGCAGTCGCCGGCGCGGCCCGCGCCGAGGAACGTGTCCAGCATCGGCGGCACGAAGTGGCAGACGGTCACCCGCTCGTCGCGCACCAGGTCGGCGATGTGCCCGGGATCGCGGTGCCCGCCGGGGGCGGCCAGCACCATGCGGGCGCCGGTCAGCAGCGGCCAGAACAGCTCCCACACCGACACGTCGAAGCTGATCGGTGTCTTCTGGAGCACGGTGTCCGCGCCGGTCAGCCCGTACGCGTCCTGCATCCACCGCAGCCGGTTGACGATGCCCCGGTGCGGCACCTGCACGCCCTTGGGGCGGCCGGTGGAGCCGGAGGTGTAGATGACGTACGCCAGGTGGCCGGGGCCCGCGGCCGGTTCGGGCGCGGTGTCGGGCCGGCCGTCCCCGGCGTGCTCGTCGACGGCCACGACCGTCAGCCCGTCGGCGGCGAGCTCCGCACCGCCCCCGGGGTGCGTGAGGAGCACCGGCGCACCGGCGTCGGCGAGCATGAACGCCAGCCGCTCGTGCGGATACCCGGTGTCCAGCGGCAGATAGGCGCCGCCCGCCTTCAGCACGGCGAGCAGGGCCACCATCAGCTCCGCGGAGCGCTCCAGGTGGACGCCGACGACGGTGTCCGGGCCGACGCCCAGCTCCCGCAGCCGGTGCGCGAGCCGGTTGGCGCGCCGGTGCAGCTCGGCGTACGTCAGCTCGCGGCCGGCGAACCGGACGGCGACCGCGTCGGCGTGCCGGCCGGCCGCCTCGGCGAGCAGGCCGGTGAGGGTGTCGCCGTCGGGCCAGTCGACGCGGGTGTCGTTCCAGACGTCCAGGAGCCGGGCGCGCTCGTCGGCCCCGAGCGGGTCGACGAGCGGGACGACGGCCGCGGGGTCGGCGGCGACGGCGGTCAGCACGTTGGTGAAGTGCTCGACGAACCGCTCGACGGTGGCCTCGTCGAACAGCTCCACGTCGTGGTCGAGCCAGCCGACCAGCTCGCGCCCGGTGTCGATCATCCGCAGGTTCAGGTCGAACTGGCTGTTGGCGGCGGACACGTCGACGTACTCGCCGGTCACGCCCGGCACGTCGAGCGTGCCCAGCTCGACGTTCTGCAGGGCGAACAGCACCTGCACCAGCGGGCTGCGGGACAGGTCGCGTTCCGGGGCGAGCCCCGTCACCAGCCGGCCGAACGGCACGCGCTGGTGCGCGAACGCCTCCAGCGCGGTGTCCCGCACCCGGCCCAGCAGCGTGCCGAAGTCCGGGTCGCCGTGCAGGTCGACGCGGAGCGGCAGGGTGTTGAGGAAGCAGCCGGGCAGGTCCTCGAACTCGGCGCGCGGCCGGTTGGCCACCGGCGTGCCGACGAGCAGCCGCTCCTGGCCGCTCCAGCGGGACAGGACGACGCCGTAGGCCGCCAGCAGGACCATGAACAGGGTGGAGCCGTGCTCGCGGGCCAGCTCGCGCAGGGCGGCGGCGGTGGCGGCGTCCACGGTCAGCCGGCGCCGGGCGCCCCGGTGGGCGCTCACCGCCGGGCGGGGCCGGTCCGTGGGCAGTTCCAGCACCCGGGGCACGCCGTCGAGGTGGCCGCGCCACCAGTCGACGAGCCGGTCGAGCGCGGGCCCGTCCAGCTCGGCCCGCTCCCAGCGGGCGACGTCGGCGAACTGGAGTTCCGGCCGCGGGAGTTCCCCGCCCGTGTAGGCGGCGGACAGTTCGCGCAGCAGCACCCCGAACGACCAGCCGTCGAAGACGATGTGGTGCACGGTGAGCGCGAGGACGTGGTCGCCGTCGGCGATCCGCAGCAGCGCGACGCGCAGCAGCGGTCCGCGGGCCGGGTCGAAGGGCTCCTTGACGCTGTCCATGGCGGCGGCGACGGCCGCCGCCCGCGGGTCCGGCCGGTCCGACAGGTCGGTGACGCGCACGAGGACCCGGGCGTCGGCGAGGTCGACGGCCCGCTGGCGCGGGGTGCCGTCCCCGGCGGTCTCGAAGACGGTCCGCAGGACGGAGTGCCGGTCCAGCACGGTGTCCACGGCCCGTTGCAGCGCGGCCGCGTCCAGCGGGCCGCGCAGCCGCAGCACGACGGGCATGTTGTAGGCCGCGTCGCCGGGCCGCAACTGCTCCTCCAGCCAGAGCCGTTCCTGCGTCCAGGACAGCGGGGCGGGCTCGGCGGGGTCCGTGCGCGGGATGCCGGTGCGCGGGGCGTCCGCCGGCGGGGCGTCCGGGCGCGCCCCGGCGGCGGACGCCGGGTCGGTCAGCAGCGCGGCGAGCGCGGCGACAGTCGGGCGGGCGAACAGGTCCTGCAGGGTGAGCCGTTCGGCCGCCGGGCCGGGGAACTCCCGCCGCACCCGGGCCAGGAGCCGGGTCAGCAGCAGCGAGTGGCCGCCGAGCGCGAAGAAGTCGTCGGTGGCGCCCACGCGGTCGCGCCGCAGCAGCTCGCGCCACTGCTGTGCGAGCCGCTCCTGCACGGGGCCGCGCGGCGCGACGTACGCGCCGGTCGCGACCTCCGCCCGGTGCTCCAGGGCGAGCAGCGCGGCCCGGTCCACCTTGCGGTTCGCGGTCAGCGGCAGCGCGTCGAGGACGACGTAGGAGGAGGGCACCAGGTGGTCGGGCAGCCGCCGGGCCAGCGCGGCGCGGACCCGGGAGAGGTCGGGCCGGCCGTGGCCGGTGGCGAGGTACGCGACGAGCCGGTGGCCGCCGTCCCCGTCCGGCACGGCGAGGACGGCGCTCTGCGCAACCCCGTCCAGCGTGTCGAGCACGGCCTCGGTCTCGGCGGGCTCCACGCGGAAGCCGCGCACCTTGATCTGCCGGTCGCCCCGGCCGAGGTACTCCACGAGCCCGTCGGGCCGCGGCCGGGCCCGGTCCCCGGTCCGGTAGACCCGGTCGCCGGGCCGTCCGGAGAACGGGTCCGGCCGGTAGCCGCCGCCCTCGCCGTCCTCCGCGTAGGCCGCCAGGTACGGCGTGCGCACGACCAGTTCCCCGATCTCCCCGACGCCGGCCGGCCGGTCGCCCGCCAGGACGAGGAGCTGGACCCCGTCGATGCCGGGCCCGAGCGGGACCGGCCCGGCGGGGATCGCGTCGGCGGACGCGCCGGCCCGGTGGGCGAGGTGCACGGAGACCGCCTGCGGGGTCTCGGTGGCGCCGTAGAGGTTGAGCAGGTCGGCGTGCGGGGCGAGCCGGGCCCAGGTGCGCAGGGTGCGGCCGGTGAGGACGTCCCCGCCGAAGCCGATCAGGCGCAGGGCCGGGAACGGGGCCTCCCCCGCCCGTCCGGCGCCCGCCCGGTCGGCCAGGGCGCGGGCCAGCGCCGGGGTCAGGTGGGCGACCGTCGGGGCGGCGGCGGTGAGCCAGGCGGCGACGGCCGCGGTGTCCCGGACGTCCGCGCCGGGGAAGACCGCCGCGCCGCCCGCCCACAGCGGGGCGAGGACGTCCCGCAGGAACGGGTCGTGGCCGAGGCCCGACAGGGCGGCGAAGCGGTCGGCGGGGCCGAGGCCGAAGCGGCGGGTGTACCAGTCGAGGAAGTGGGTGAGCGGACGGTGGGTGCCGACGACCCGGCGGGGCCGGCCGGTGGTGCCGGAGGTGAAGGCCACGTAGGCGGGGTCGTCGGGGCCCGGGGACGCGGGGGCGCCGTCGGGCAGGCCGGCCAGGGCGCGGTCCAGGGCCTCGCCGGGCTCGATGCGCAGGGCCGGGCCGGTGACGAAGCCGGGCAGCGGGCGGCCGGGGGCACAGCTGACCCAGGCCCGGGGCGCGAGGGACTCGGCGCGCTCCCGCAGGGCGTCCTCGGGGTACTGCGCGTCCAGCACCGAGAAGACCGCGCCCGCCTTGACGGCGGCGAGGACGCCGAGGACGACGGCCGGGTGGCGCTCGGCGTGCAGCGCGAGCACGTCGCCGGGCCGGACGCCGCGCGCGTGCAGCAGCCGGGCCAGCCGGCCGGTGACGCGGTCGACGTCGGCGTACGTCCACACGCGCGTGCCGGAGACCAGCGCGGGCGCGTCCGGGGCGGCCGCGGCGTGCCGGGCGAGACGGTCGGCGAGCGACTCGGACGCGACGGGCTCCAGGACCGCGGTGGGGTCGGGGCGCAGGGCCGCCGTGCGGTCGGTCGCCAGGTCGAAGGCGGAGACCGGGCGGGCGGGGTCGGCGGCCGCCTGGGCGAGGACGGCGCGCAGCTGGTGCAGCAGGTCGTCGACGCGGACGCCGTCGTACAGCCCGGCGTCGTACACGGCCTCCAGCGTGAAGCCGCCGTCGGCGCCGCCGCCGGCGTACAGCGTGAGGTCGAACTTGTTGTCGATGTCCCCGAACGGCAGCTGCTCCACCGTGCAGCCGCTCAGTTCCGGCGTCACGGCGGGCGGCAGCATGTTGAAGAAGACCTGCACGAGCCGGCCCCGGGACAGGTCCCGCTCCGGGGCGAGGTCGGCGACGAGCCGGCCGAACGGCACCCGCTGCCGGGCGAAGGCCTCCAGGGCGTCCCGGCGGACCCGGCCCAGGAGCTCGGCGAAGGCCGGGTCGCCGGCCGCGTCCACCTTCACGGGCAGGGTGGTGAGGAAGCAGCCCACGAGGTCGCGGCTGCCCGCGCCCCGGGTGGACGCCGGGGTGCCGACGATCATCCGCTCCTGCCCGGTGTGCCGCGCGAGCACCACCGCGAACGCCGCGAGCAGCGCCATGAACGGCGTCGCCTCGTGGGCGCGGGCCAGTTCGCGCACGGCCCGCCCGGACCGCGCGTCCAGCTCCAGCCGGCGGCTCTCGCCGCGGTGGCCGCGGACGGCGGGCCGGGGCCGGTCGGCGGGCAGCTCCAGCACCCGCGGCACCCCGTCGAGGTGCCGGCGCCACCAGGCCACCAGCTCGTCCGCGGTCTCCTCGCCGAGTTCCGCGCGCTCGGCGCGCACCGCCTCGGCGAAGCCCCGGCGCAACGGCTTCAGCGCGGCGTCCGGGTCGGCGTACAGCCGGGACAGCTCGTCGAAGAGGATCGCGAACGAGTGGCCGTCCGCGACGAGGTGGTGGGCCGTCACCGTCACCAGGTGGGCGTCGTCGGCGTACCGCACGGCCAGCACCCGCAGCAGCGGCCCGTGCGCCAGGTCGAAGGGCTCGCGCCCGGCCCGCCGCACGGCCGCCAGGGCCGCCTCCCGCGGGTCGGCGAGCGCCCGCACGTCCTGGGTGCGGACGGGGACGGACGCCTCGGCGAGGACGTGCTGGCGGGGCTCGCCGTCGACGGTGGTGAACACCGTGCGCAGGGCGTCGTGCCGGGCCACGAGGGCGGCCACGGCGCGTTCCAGCGCGGCCGTGTCGAGCGGTCCGCGCACGCGCAGGGTCACCGGCATGTGGTAGGCCGTGTCGCCCGGACGCAGCTGCTCCTCGAACCAGATCCGCTCCTGGGTCCAGGAGAGCGGCGTGGCGTGGTCGGTCATGTGTGATCCTCGGGTACGCGTCTGAGGGGCCGGGCGGGGACCGCGGGCTGGTCGAGGAGATCGGTCAGCCCCGTCGTGAACAGGGCCGCCGTCTCCGCGAGGGACGCCGGGTCCAGGAGGCCCTCGGGGGCGGTGAGGGCGCCGGTGAACGTGTGGCCGTCGTCCCACAGTTCGCAGCACAGCTCGGCCTGGGGGCCGAGGGCGGGGGCGGGCAGGGGGGTGAGGCGCAGGGCGCCGGCCCCGGCGGGAGCGGCCACGCGTTGCAGCACCAGCAGGTTCTGGTAGAGCGGGGCGCGGCCGGCCGGCGGGCGGGGGGCGAGCGCGGCGACCTCGTCGGTGCCGAGCGCGGTGTGCGCGAGGACCTCCAGGAGCCGTTCCCGGACCAGCGCGAGCAGTTCCGGGGCGGGCAGGGCGGGGTCGGCGGCGACGCGCACGGGCAGGCCGTTGGCGAAGTAGCCGACGGTGCGCTCGTGGGCGGGTGCGCGGTCCTCGACGATCGTGCCGATCGCGAGGTCGCCCTGTCCGGTGACCTTGGCCAGCGCCCGCCACCAGGCGGCGAGCAGCGGCACGAGCACCGGGTGCCGTGCCCGCGCGGCCGACGCGCGCAGGGCGGACGTGGTCCGGGCGCCCAGGTCGAGGTGGTGCGCGACGAGGGGCCGGGTCCACAGCTCCCGCATCGCGAGCACGGCCCCGCCGGGCCAGCCGGGCGCGGTCAGCCCGTCGAGCCGGCCGCGCCAGAACGCGCGCGCCTCCTCGGCGCCGGGGCGTTCCCCGCCCGCGGGCGGGGCGGGGGCCGGGGCCGGGGCGCGGCCGTCGTAGGCGGCGGCGAGGTCGGCGACCAGGACCTCCTCGGAGCGGCCGTCGTAGACGATGTGGTGCACGGCGAGGAGGAGCAGGTGCCGGTCGGGGCCGGCGGTCAGGACGCCCGCGGCGAGCAGCGGGCCCGTGTCCAGGTCCTGCACGAGGGCGGTGAGTTCGCGGGTCAGGGCGCTCTCGGCCGGGGCGGGGACCGGGGTGCGGTCCCAGTCCGGCGCGGGGGCGGCGGCGGTGAGCAGCGGCGGCGGGGCCGGGACGGCCGCCACCGTCCGGCGCGGCCGGCCGTCCCGCCGGGGGAAGGCGGTCCGCAGCGCCGGGTGTGCGGCGGCGACCGCCGTCAGGGCGTGCCGGAGCCGGCCGGTGTCCAGGCCGCCGGTCAGCGAGATCCGGCTGACCGCGATGTGGCCGGGGGCGCCGGGGGCGAGCCGTGAGGCCAGCCAGAAGCGGCGTTCGCCCGGGGAGAGCTCGTCGGACGGGGGGTCCGCGGGGGCGTCGGCCCCGGGATCCGGGGTCCGCGCGGCCCGCCGCCGCGTCGCGAGTGCCTCGAGCGCGGACACGGTCGGGTGGTCGTAGACGTCGCGGGCCGACAGCCGCGCGCCGAGCAGCCGGGAGAGCCGGGCGGCGATCCGCAGCACGTGCAGCGAGCCGGCCCCGGCCGTCAGCAGGTCCGTCCCCGCGCCCAGTGCGGGGCGGTCGAGGACGGCGCGGACCTCGCGCAGGGCGGGGGTGGCGGGCGGGTCGTCGTGGCCGGCGGACGGCTCGGCGTCCGCGGTCCGCTCCTCCACCCAGGCCTCCACGGCCCGCAGGTCCGCCTTCCCGGTCGGCCCCAGCGGCACGGGGTGCAGGTGCAGGAAGCGCTCGGGCCGCAGGTACGCCGGCAGGGCGGCCGCCGCGGCCCGCCGCAGGGTGTCCTCGGGCAGCGGCGTGCCGTCCTCGCTCGCGTAGGCGCACACCGTCCCGGTGACCGTGGCGTGCGCGTCGCGCAGCGGTACGAGGAAGGCGTGCCGGACGCCCGGGAGGGCGGCGACGCGGCGCTCCACCTCGCCGGGTTCCACCCGGTGGCCGCGGATCTTGAACTGGCGGTCGGCGCGGCCGACGTAGGACAGCCGGCCCTCGTCGTCCATGCGGACCCGGTCGCCGGTGGCGTACGCCCGTGCGGTGCCGGTTCCGGGCAGCTGGACGCGGGCGAAGCGGCGGGCGTCCTCCTCGGGCCGGTCGAGGTAGCCGAGGGCGAGCCCGTCGCCGGCCACCCACAGCTCGCCCTCGGTGCCGCGGTCGACGGGCCGCCGGGTGGCGGGGTCGAGGACGGCGAGGACGGTGCCGCGCACCGGGCGGCCGACGGGGATGCCGGCCGGGTCGGCGGTGTCGGCGGCACGGACGTCGTGCGTGCTGACGAAGACCATGGACTCGACGGGGCCGTAGCCGTTGGTGACGCGCAGGCCGGGGTGGCGCTCGAGGAGGACCGCGATGTGCGCCGGGGACAGCCGCTCGCCGCCGCACATCAGGTGACGGACCCCGGCGAAGGCGTCGGGGTCCTCGTCGACGACGAGGTTGACGAGGGAGCTGGTCAGCCACAGCGTGTTCACGCCGTGCTCGCCGACGAGGGCGCGCAGCCCGTCCGGGGTGATCAGCGGCTCGTCCGGTACGACGCAGGCGCCGCCGTTCATCAGGGGCCCGAACGTCTCCAGCGCGCCCGCGTCCCAGTAGGGCGCGGCGAGCAGCGGCATGACGGTGCCGGGGCCGAAGCCGGCGTACCCGCCGTCGACGAAGGTGCGGACGAAGGCCCGGTGCGGCAGCACCACGCCCTTGGGGCGGCCGGTCGAGCCGGAGGTGAAGAAGACGCAGGCGGGATCGTCGGCACCGGTGCCCGCACGGTCGCCGTCCGCGGACCGGACCGGCCGCACGCCGGGGGCGGGCAGCCGCAGGATCCGCACCGAGGCCGGGAGCCGGCCGGCGAGCGGGGCCCCCGGGTGCCCGGTCGCGTCGAGCGCGACCCGCGCGCCGAGGTCCTCGACGACACCGCGCAGCCGCTCCTCGGGCCAGGCGGGGTCCACGGCCGCGTAGGCGGCGCCGGCCAGCAGCGTGCCGAGCGCGGCGACGACGAACTCCGCGCCGGCCGTGGCCGGCACCGGCACGAGCGTGCGGGGGGTGACCCCCGCCTCCACCAGCAGGTCCCGCACGGCGCGGGCCCGCTCGACCAGTTCGGCGTAGGTCAGCCGGGCACCGCCCGGTCCGCGCAGGGCGGTGGCCCGCGGGGACCGGGCGGCCTGCCGCAGCACCGCCTCGTGGGCGGTGGCGCCGGCCGGGACGGGACGCCCCGGGCCGACGGCGACCGAGGCGCGCGCAGGGGTCATGACGGACGCCGCGCCGCGCGGAGCGCCTCCGCGAGCTCCGCGGGGCTCGACCGGAGCACGGCGGTGAAGTCGGCCTCGATTTCCCAGAGCTCTTCGATGCGTTCGACGACGAGTACCGCGTGGAAGGAGTCGCCGCCCTGCGCGAGGAAAGAGGAGTCGTCGTCTATTTCGCCGCCCAGGATGTCGGCGAAGATCAGGCGGATGCTTTCTGCGTCGATTGCCGGGACGGCGTCGAGCTGTTTCATGTCGATTTCTCCGTTGTTCCGCCGGCCGTGCCGGGAGATCCGGTTCCTAGCTCCAGCCGCTGTCGCCGAGGGTCACCGCGGCCGGGAGGTCGAATCCCCCCGGACCGGACACCGCGACGCTCGACGTGCCGCCCGCCGGATCCGCGGCGACGGCGTGCGCGCCGCCGGTGAGCACGGCGGCGACAAGAAGGAGAAAAACGGCAAACCTGGACTTCATCATGGACCTGACCCCCGATTTGTGAACGCTGCGTGACCGGCCCACCGCACGGCAGACCTGTTTCACGATGTTGTAATCGGCCACGCATGGCCGTCCAGGGACCCCGGCGCGCATGATGATGCGAACAGGAAACTGCAGGGGGGAAGAATTGGACAAAATCCTGGAAAACGACCCTTCACAGCTCCTTCAGCGACTGGCGCCGGATCACATACGGCTTTATCGCTGGGGAGCTGCTCAGGCCTTTTTCACGGTGAAAGAAGCCGCGACGGCACTGGGCGTCGACGAGGCGGTGGCGAACACCGCGATCGAAGCGCTGGAGGAATACCACCTCGTCGATCAGGCCCACGGCTCCGCGAACCTTCAAGGTTTCGGAAATTATGGCCCGTCGTGGCGCGTCGTCCATCCGCATCTGGCCGCCGCCCGTATGGCCAGTGCCGAATCCCACCTGCGCCGACGCCTCTTCGAACTGACCGCGCGCCGCGACTCCCTGGACGCGCTCGCCTCGGTCTACGCGAGTCGACCGGACGACGGGGCCGGGGCCGGGGCCGCCGAGGGCGTCGAGGTGGTCGACCGGCTGAGCGACGTGATCACCCTCATCGAGCAGGCCAGCGCCGAGTGCGAGACCGAGATGATCACCTGCCAGCCCGGCGGGGGGCGGCCGACCGAGGAACTGGAGCAGGCGGTCGCCCGGGACACCGCGCTGCTCGCCCGGGGCGTGCGGATGCGCACGCTCTACCAGCACTCGGCCCGTCGGCACGCGCCCACCCAGGCCTACGTGGAGCGGGTCGCGACGGTCGGGGCGGAGGTGCGGACGATGACCGAGCTGTTCGGCCGGATGATCGTCTTCGACCGCCGGATCGCCTTCGTCCCCCACCACCAGCGCCGGGGCGGAGCCGCGGTGGTGCGCTCACCGGCCGCCGTGGCGTTCCTGGTCGACGCCTTCGACCGGGCCTGGGACCTCGCCGTCCCGTTCGGCGAACCGGAGCACGCCCCGGTCGCCGTGGACGACCTCCGCCAGGGCATCCTGCGCCTGCTCAGCAAGGGGCTCAAGGACGAGGTGATCGCCCGCCGGCTGGGCATCTCCCTGCGCACCTGCCGCAAGCACATCGCGGACCTCTTCCAGGACCTGGGCGCCGAGAGCCGCTTCCAGGCGGGCTACCTGGCGGCGGCCCGCGACCTCCTGGACGGCCCCGGGGACGGACCCTGAGCCCACGCCCCGCGGACGACCCGTCCGCATCCGCTGCCCGGCTCCCGGGCCCGGCCCGCCCGCGACCCGGCTGGGCGGTCCCCACCTGCCCCTGAGACGCCCGCGCCCCACCCCGCCCCGCCCGCACCCCGGTCCCGCCGACCGACCGGGACTCACCCGGGGCCGGTGGGGCCCCGCGGAAGACGGAACGGGGACCGGCGCCCCCGGGGCACGCAACCGGGGCCCGCACCGCCCCGAAGCCGGGCCCCAGGGCACGGAACCGGAGCCCGCACCGCCCCGAAGCCGGGCCCCAGGGCACGGAACCGGAGCCCGCACCGCCCCGAAGCCGGGCCCCAGGGCACGGAACCGGAGCCCGCACCG
>NZ_JBIRHK010000010.1:142954-324730 GCF_044328485.1 Streptomyces sp. NPDC017936
GCACGGAACCGGAGCCCGCACCGCCCCGAAGCCGGGCCCCAGGGCACGGAACCGGAGCCCGCACCGCCCCGAAGCCGGGCCCCAGGACACGGAACCGGAGCCCGCACCGCCCCGAAGCCGGGCCCCAGGACACGGAACCGGAGCCCGCACCGCCCCGAAGCCGGGCCCCAGGGCACGGAACCGGAGCCCGCACCGACCCGGGGCACGGGAAAGGCGGGCGGCGGCGGGGTGTCCGTTCCCGCCGCCGCCCGCCTCCGGATCCGTTCGCGGCCGTCAGAGCGTCTTCCCGGCTCCCGCCGCCGGCCCCACGATCAGCCCGTCCCCGAACACGGCCACCCGGACCGTGTCCCCGTCCTTGACCTCGCCGGCCAGGATCTCCTTGGCGAGCCGGTCGCCGATGGCCGTCTGGACCAGCCGGCGCAGCGGACGCGCGCCGTACGCCGGGTCGTTGCCCTCGTCCGCGAGCCAGAGCAGCGCCTCGTCGGTGACGTCGAGGGTCAGCCGCCGCTCGGCCAGCCGCCTGGCGAGCCGGTCGATCTGGAGCCGGGCGATCCGGCTCAGCTCGTCCTTCGTCAGGGCCGAGAAGACGACCAGGTCGTCGAGGCGGTTGAGGAACTCCGGCTTGAAGGAGGCCCGCACCACCTCCAGCACCTGCTCCCTCTTCTCCTCCTCCGTCGAGAGCGGGTCCACCAGGAACTGGCTGCCCAGGTTCGACGTCAGCACCAGGATCGTGTTGCGGAAGTCGACCGTGCGGCCCTGTCCGTCCGTCAGCCGTCCGTCGTCCAGCACCTGGAGCAGGATGTCGAAGACCTCCGGGTGCGCCTTCTCCACCTCGTCGAGGAGCACGACGCTGTACGGCCGCCGCCGCACCGCCTCCGTCAGCTGGCCGCCCTCCTCGTAGCCGACGTAGCCGGGCGGCGCGCCGACCAGCCGGGCCACGCTGTGCTTCTCGCCGTACTCCGACATGTCGATGCGGACCATCGCCCGCTCGTCGTCGAAGAGGAAGTCGGCGAGCGCCTTGGCCAGTTCGGTCTTGCCGACACCGGTCGGCCCGAGGAACAGGAAGGACCCGGTCGGGCGGTCGGGGTCGGCGATCCCGGCGCGCGAGCGCCGTACGGCGTCGCTCACCGCGCGGACGGCCTCGCCCTGCCCGATGAGCCGCTTGCCCAGCTCCTCCTCCATCCGCAGCAGCTTCTGCGTCTCGCCCTCCATCAGGCGGCCCGCCGGGATCCCGGTCCAGGAGGCGACGACGTCGGCGATGTCGTCGGGTCCGACCTCCTCCTTGACCATGGTGTCCCGGGCCACCTCCTCCTCGGCCTCGGACGCCGCCTCGAGGTCCCGCTCCAGCGCCGGGATCTCGCCGTACAGCAGCTTGCTGGCGGTGTCGAAGTCGCCGTCGCGCTGGGCGCGTTCGGCCTGGCCGCGCAGTTCGTCGAGCTTCTCCTTCAGCTCGCCGACCCGGTTGAGGGACTGCTTCTCCTTCTCCCAGCGGGCGTTGAGGCCGCGCAGCTCCTCCTCCTTGTCGGCGAGGTCGCGGCGCAGCTTCTCCAGCCGCTCCCGGGACGCGGCGTCGGTCTCCTTGTCGAGCGCCAGCTCCTCCATCTTCAGCCGGTCGACGGCGCGCTGGAGCTCGTCGATCTCGACGGGGGACGAGTCGATCTCCATGCGCAGCCGGGAGGCGGACTCGTCGACGAGGTCGATGGCCTTGTCCGGCAGGAAGCGGGAGGTGATGTACCGGTCGGACAGGGTCGCGGCCGCGACGAGCGCGCTGTCCGCGATCTGCACCTTGTGGTGGGCCTCGTACCGGCCCTTGAGGCCGCGCAGGATCGCGATGGTGTCCTCGACGGTCGGCTCGGCGACCAGCACCTGCTGGAAACGCCGCTCCAGGGCCGGGTCCTTCTCGATCCGCTCGCGGTACTCGTCGAGCGTCGTCGCGCCGACCATGCGCAGCTCGCCCCGGGCGAGCATGGGCTTGAGCATGTTGCCGGCGTCCATGGCGGAGTCGCCGCCGGCGCCGGCGCCCACCACCGTGTGCAGCTCGTCGATGAAGGTGATGATCTGGCCGTCGGAGTCCTTGATCTCGGCGAGGACGGTCTTCAGCCGCTCCTCGAACTCGCCCCGGTACTTGGCGCCCGCGACCATCGCGCCCAGGTCCAGCGCGACCAGCCGCTTGTCCCGGAGCGACTCGGGCACGTCGCCCTTCACGATCCGCTGGGCGAGCCCCTCCACGACGGCGGTCTTGCCGACGCCGGGCTCGCCGATGAGCACGGGGTTGTTCTTCGTGCGGCGGCTCAGCACCTGCACGACCCGCCGGATCTCCTGGTCCCGCCCGATGACCGGGTCGAGCTTGCCCTCCCGGGCGGCGGCGGTGAAGTCGGTGCCGAACTTCTCCAGCGCCTTGTACTGCCCCTCGGGGTCGGCGGTGGTCACCCGGCGCCCGCCGCGCGCCTCGTGGAAGGCGTCGGCCAGCTTCTTCGGGGTGGCTCCCTGGCGGGTGAGCACCTCACCGGCCTGACCGCCCTTGGCGGCGATGCCGATGAGCAGGTGCTCCGTCGACAGGTACTCGTCGCCCAGCTCCTTCGCGCGCGCCTGCGCGTCGGCGATCACGGCCAGCAGCTCGCGGTTGGGCTGCGGGGGCGCGACGGTGGACCCGGTCACGCTGGGCAGCGAGCCGAGCACCTTCTCGGCGCCGGCCCGCACGGCGGCCTGGTCGGCGTCGACGGCGGCGAGCAGATCGACGATGTTCTCGTTGTCCTGCCCCTGGAGCAGCGCGAGGAGCAGATGGCCTGGGGTGAGATCGGGGTGTCCCTCGGACACGGCCCGGTTGCCGGCGGCCTGGATCGCTTCCCGGCTCCGGTTGGTCAGCTCGGCGTCCACGTTCGCTGTCTCCTCCTTGCGTCAGCCGTCTCCACTACTGACTCCGTCAGCGTACACAAAGTTGAGTCTATTCCGCTCAAGGTGGCGCACGGAAGCCGCCGAGCGGTTAGGTTCCGACCATGGCCGCATACCCCCAGGACCCGGGCGCTCCCGACGCGCCGTACCTCGCCTTCTGGCGCGAACGGCACCTGTGCACGCTGACCACGCCCCGCCCGGACGGTTCTCCGCACGTGGTGCCCGTCGGCGTCACCTACGACCCGGGGGCCCGGCTGGCCCGGGTGATCGCCGACAAGGCCAGCGCGAAGGTGAGGAACGTGCGGGCGGCGGGCGCCGAGGGCGCCCGGACGGCGGTCTGCCAGGTGGACGGCCGCCGCTGGGCCACCCTGGAGGGCCGCGCCTTCGTGCGCACGGAACCGGACCGCGTCGCGGAGGCGGAGCGCCGCTACGAGGAGCGCTACGGCCGGGCCCCGCGCCCGAACCCCTCGCGCGTGGTGATCGAGATCGAACTGACCCGGGCGATGGGCCGGGGCTGACCCGGACGACGGGCCGATGAACCGGGGCTGACCCGGACGGCGGGCCGATGAACCGGGGCCGACCCGGACGGCGGGCCGGAGCCCCGGGAGGCGACGCGGCCCGGCATATCCCGGGTGACCGGATCCACACCGGCCTCTTCCGGCCACCGGGCGAGCCACCCGTACCCGACATGTCCGCACGAAATGCAGCGGCGTCACCGTGTTCAGGTCACGGTGACGCCGCTGCGGGGGGAAGCACCTGAGGCGATCTGTTACGACGGGGGAATCGCGTCAGGCACTGCGGGGGGTGGCTGAAATGGTCCTGGGGGCCGGCGGGCTCGCCGACTCCGCCAGCTGGTGGTCGCGCTGATCGAGGTTCACGAAGATCATTCCGTACCGGATGGCACACCGTACGGGCTGCGGCGCCCCGCGAGGCCGCCGCAGGCACCGGTAGGCCCTTACGTCGTCGTCCTCGTCCCGCGTCACGACCACCGGCTCCCCGAACACGGTCACCATCAACGAGTCGCCGCTGTGGGGGATGGCGGTGACCAGGTCGATGAAGTGCCAGCCGGAGCGGTAGGCGGTGGCCATCTCGCGGCGGAACGAACGGTCGTCAGGTGGTGTGGTCATCCCGATCAGTCCCACCTGCTGTCAAAGGGGACGGCCTGCGTGTCCTCGACGGCGGCCGCCACGGTCACGGCCCGAGCACCACTCGTCTCGTGCGCGTCGCTCTTCGCTTCGGAGAGGCCGACCAGGGTTCCGACGGCCACAACGGCGGAGAAGGCGGCGACAAGCACCGAGCGAAGCATTCTCTTACGCATAGTCGGCTTCGTCCTCACTTGAAGGTCCCCTCTTCCCCCGTCGAGTAAGACGATGGCTCATTCAGGCACGTCATGGCCACACGATCGGTGCATCATGTTCCTGCATGTTCAGGACCCTGGGGGGTGGAGATTTGGCAACAAATGGGACTAAGGCGGCACATCCCCATGCGGTGACCGAGTTGTGTGAGGAGGGACGCCGCCTCTACGCGAACGCCCTGCGCAACGGCCGCATCCAGCGGGCCGACGTCGAGCCCGCTCCCTGCCTGATGGAGTTCGCCCTGCTCCACCCCGACCCCGACGACGCGACCTGGCTGCGCCCGGTGCCCCCGTCCGTCGCCCTGGCCCAGCGCCTGCACCCCATCGAACGCGAGATCACCGAGAGCCGGCGGCGGTCCATCGCGCTCACCGAGGTCTTCGAACCCTTCATGGCCCTCAGCGCCCAGGAGACCGCCCCCACCCACTCGATCACCGTGCTGGAGGGCCTCGACCGCATCAACGCCGCGCTCGACCTCGCCACCGCCCAGTGCCGGACGGAGATGCTCACCGTCCAGCCCAGCGGCCGCCGCAGCCCCGAGAACCGCCTCCTGGAGGCGCTGGAGCGCGACAAGCCGCTGATCGAGCGCGGGGTGCGCATCCGCACCCTCTACCAGCACACGGCCCGCTACAGCCCCGACCGGCTGGCCTACGTGGACCAGTTCACCGACGGCAAGGTCGAGTACCGCACCATCGACGAGCTCGTCGAGCGCCTGATCATCTGCGACGAGAGCGTGGCGTTCATCCCCATCCGCGACGACCGGCAGGTCGCCCTCGAGCTGCGGCACCCGGGCCTCGTCCGCTACCTGACCAAGGTCTTCGAGTTCATGTGGGGCCGCGCGGTGCCGCTGCGCGCGGGCACCCCCTACGAGACCGACCCCGACGGCATCACCGACATCCAGCACTCCATCGCCAAGCTCCTCGTCGAGGGACACGTCGACGAGGCCATCGCCCGCCGCCTGGGGATGAACGTGCGCACCTGCCGCGCCCACATCGCCAAGCTCGCCACCGCCCTGGGCAGCGGCAGCCGCGCCCAGCTCGGCTACCTCATCGCCCAGTCCGGACTCCTGGACCGCGAGCACTGACCCGCCCGGCCGGCCCGGCGGAACCGCCCCGCACAGGCCGCCGGCGCCACCTGGACGGCCCCGCGGCGCCCGCTCGCCGTCCCGGGGCGCCGGCACCCCCGACGGGCCGTCAGGGCCGCACCCGGCGGGCCGCCGCCGTCCCGTGCCGGAGGCGGCGCGCTCCCCGCCCGCCCCCGCACCGCACCCCCCGCACCGCCCCCCACCGAACCAGGGACCCCCACACCCGAGGAGAACCACGCGTGACTGCGGCAGCGCACGACCATGGACCGGAGGAGCCCTGCGAGGCCGCCCTGGAGCTCTATGCGCGCGCCCTGCGGTCGGGCCACGTCCCGGCGCAGGAGGCGGAGTCCCACCCCTGCCTGGTCGACACCGGGCTGCTGCGGCCGGACCGCGACGACCCCCGCCGGCTGCGCCCCCTGGCCCCGGCCCTCGCCCTGCCCCGGCTGCTGCGCTCCATCGCCGACGACATCGCCCGCCGGCGCCGGCAGGAGACCCGGCTGACGGAGGCGTTCGAACCGCTGCTCGCGCTCGCCGTCCCGGGCGCCGAGCCGGCGGACGGCGGCGAACTCCGCCTGATCAGCGGACTGGGCCGGATCAACCAGGTCATCACCCGGACGATGACCCGGGCCTCCGGCGAGGTCCTCACCGTCCAGCCGCACGCGAGCCACGTGGGCCCGCCCCCGGAGGTGCACGCCGAGGCCCTCGAACGCGACCAGGCCTTCCTCGACCGCGGCGGCCGCATCCGCACCCTCTACCAGCACACCACCCGCCACATCCCCACCGTCCAGGCCCGCTACGAACGGCTGCACGGGGACGTGGAGGCCCGCACCCTGGACGAGATCACCGAGCGCCTCGTCGTCGTCGACCGCGCGGTCGCCTTCATCCCCGCCAGCAAGGACCGCACCCTGGCCCTGGAGGTCCGCCACCCGGCCCTGATCGACTACTTCGCCACCGCCTTCGACCGCCTCTGGCGGCTGGCGACCCCGATGTACCCCGAGTCCGTCCGCACCCCCAGCCTCAACGGCGTCACCCCCCGCCAGCGCGCGATCGCCGCGCTCCTCGTGGAGGGCCACACCGACACCGTCATCGCCGACCGGCTCGGCATGAACGTGCGCACCGCCCGCGTCCACATCGCCAAACTGGCCGCCACCCTCGGCAGCGAGAGCCGCGCCCAACTCGGTTACCTCATCGGGCGGTCCGGGATCCTGGACCGGGAACGATGACGGGAGCGGCCGGCCCCGGCACCGGACCGTCCAGCCCCACCTGGGCGATCCGCACGCCCAACTGCGTACGGCTGGCCGCGCCCAGCGTCTCCGACAGGCGGGCGATGTGGGCCCGGCAGGTGCGGACGCTGATGCCCAGCCGCTCCGCGATCACCGCGTCCTGGTGCCCCTCCGCCAGCAGCGCCGCGATGGACTGCTCCCGGTGCGAGATGCCCTCGATCCGGGTGTCGGGCAGCGGCGCGGTCAGCGGGATCGCCAGCCGCCACAGGCGCTCGAAGACGGTGACCAGGTAGGCGATCAGGGCCGGGTGCCGCAGCTCCAGCGCCATCGTGCGGTCGGCGTTCGCGGGGATGAAGGCGACCGTGCGGTCGAAGAGCATCAGCCGGTCGACGACCTCGTCCAGGGTGCGCGCCTCGACCGTGTCGCCCATCAGCTCCAGGTAGTTGAGCAGGCCCTGACCGTGCCGGGCCACGTGGTTGTACAGGTCCCGCATGCGCACGCCCCGGCCGCGCAGCGCCAGCGCCCGGTGCAGTCCCTCGGACAGTTCGTGCTCGCGCCGGATGCCGCCGGGCTGGACCGTCAGCACCTCGGTCCGGCACGCCTCCGTCGCCTGGTCCAGCGCCGCCTGGATGCGGGACGCGCCGTCCAGGACGCGGATCGCCGCGCCCTCACCGGCCGCCGCGGCCGGCGCCGGCCCGCCCAGGCCCGCGTACCACTCGAAGGCGGCCACCGCCGAGCCCATCCGCCGCTGGCTCGCGCTGACCTCGTCGTACAGTCCGCGCAGCAGCCGGGTCATGACCTCCTGCGGGGAGGTCGGCACCAGCCACTCCATGTCGTCGGGGTCGGGGTGGAGCAGGGCCAGCTCCAGCAGACAGGGCACCGGCTCGGCGTCCCGGCGCGGCACCCGGCCCCGCCGTACGGCCCGGGAATACACGCGATCCCCGGCCTCGCACAGTCGGTCGGCACCGTGAGGATGCTCCTCCGTCCCGTGCCCGGCCATCGCCCATCCCACCCCCGCCGTCCGCCGCTTCGCAGCGCCACTATGCGCGGCCCCCGACCGGCTCCGCAACACGGCTCCCCACTCCGGTGCCGTGGAAAACCGCCCGTACGTACGGCTTTCTCCCGGCCTCCGCCCGCCGCGCTGCAACAAGCTGGGGGTCGGCCGCACGGCGCGGCGGGCACGAAGAAGGGGACACGCGCCGCGTGTCCCCCTCCCGTCGCCGTCGGCGTCAGTTCAGCTTGATGGCCTGGCAGGCGGCCTGGTACTTGGCGGTGCAGATGTCGGACACCTCGTAGATGCCGTCCGCGACCACGGTGCTCTCGATGTTGCTCTTCGTCAGCGCGACCACGGTGATCAGCTGGGCCGGGATGCCCTTGTTCGTGGGGCTGTCGACCGTGTCGCGGGTGAGGGCGTCGAACTGGATGTCGCGGCCCTGGACCTTGGCGACGGCCATCTCCGCCGCGGCCTCGGCCATCTGCGGGTAGGACTTGTACACGCTCATGTACTGCTCGCCGCTGATGATCCGCTGCACCGCCACCAGCTCCGCGTCCTGGCCGGTGATGGGGGGCAGGTCGTCGCCGCTGACGCCCGCGGCCTCCAGGGCCTTGATGACGGCGCCGGCCATGCCGTCGTTGGCGGCGTAGACGGCCGCGATGTTGTTCTTGCCGATCTTCTCGATCGCCTCGGTCATCTCCTCCTGGGCGATCTCGGGCTTCCACCCCGGGGTGTCGTAGGAGGCGGCGATCGTCACCCGGTCGTTGAGCTCCGAGAGCGCGCCGTCCTTGAACTGCTTGGCGTTCGGGTCGGTGGTCGAGCCGTTGATCATGACGATCTTGTCGGAGGTGTCGGCGGAGCCGATCGCCTCCACCAGGGTGCGGCCCTGCACCTCGCCGACCAGCTCGTTGTCGAAGGAGATGTACGCGTCGATCGGGCCCTCGGCGAGGCGGTCGTAGGCGATGACCGGGATGCCCGCGTCCTTGGCCTTCTGCACCGTGTCCGCGATGGCCTTGGCGTCGACGGCGTCCAGCAGGATCAGGTCGACCTTCTCGTCGATCATCCGCTGCATCTGGGTCACCTGGGTGTCCGCGTCGGCGTCCGCGTTGGCGTACTCCGTCTTGCCCTTGTTGGCGGTGAGGGAGGCGACCTTGGCCTTGATGATGGGGTAGTCGAACTCGTCGTACCGGGTGTTCGCCTTCTCCGGCATCAGCACGCCGATGGTCATCTCGTTGCCCTTGGTCGGCGTCGCGTCACCGGCGTCCTCCGTCGCGCCTAGCACCCCGCACCCGGCGAGGGAGACGGACAGCGTGGAGGCGGCCACGGCCATGGCGATACGACGACGCATTCGGGGGCTCACTTCAGGTGCGTTTCGGACATGGGTGCGACTTGGTGACCCAGGTGTCTGAAAAGCCAACGCGTCAGCCGCCGCCGCCGTCAAGCCGAACTACTTAACGAAGTAACAACATCACCCTCCGCTTAGCGCGTGAAGACGCATGGAGACCGGGCGGAAACTCCTCCAAACACTCTTTACGGGCCCTCCACTCCACCGGAGTTCACGAGGAGACGGAGGAACCGCACGGGCGGCGCGGGGGCGACACGCCCCCGTCGCCCCCGCGGCGAGCGGGGCCGCGTCCGTCGCACCACAGCCCCACCGCCGTCGCAATGCGGCCGTGACCTGCGGAATCGCCACTTCCGGCGCTGCGGCGAAGGGGTGACGCAGCGACACTCGATCAGGCACCGGAGCCGGGGCACGACGGGTGCGCCGCGGGCCGCCGAGGGGAACGCGGAACCGGGCGGCATGCGGTGCTCCCTCTCTTCTCACCGTGCCTCCGGGCGCCGGCCCCGCCGTGCCGCACTCCGCGCTCCACGCGCGCCGTCGCCGTTCCTCTTCCGACTCACCCGGCGCGCTGCCGTCACGGTCCCGGTCACCGTCACCGCAGCGCGCCCCGGCGATCCCTGGGCGGAATCCGCCATGTCCGCGTCCGCCCCGTCCCGTCACCGCCCGTCGCTCGCGCACCCTGGCCGCGACCACCGTCGTCGCCGCCGTCGCCGGGACCGCCCTCGTCCCGGCGACCGCCCCGGCCGCCGGCGAGGCGGGCGACGCGCCGCTCACGACGACGCCGGGCGCGCCCGCCCCGAACGCCCCGCTCAAGCGGGCGGGGCGACGGAACCGGTGATCCTCACGGTCGCCAACTCCTCCGACACGGAACGGGAGTTCTCGGCGTGGCCGTCCGGTGAGCCGGACGGCCCGAACCCGCTCCCGGCCGACTCCGTCGTCTTCGACGTGACCGCGGTGAACGCGCCCGCGACGAAGTCCCTCGTCGGCCGGCAGGACGGCTTCTTCCAGGGCCCGTTCTTCCCGGCCACGACCGCCCCGGGCTCCCCCTCGGCCTCCCCGTCGACGCAGCCGTCCGGGTCCCCGTCCGCCTCCGCCCCGGCGGGCCCGTACGCGGGACTCGCCGCCGTCCTCGGGGCCCTCGGCGCCACCGCGACCCGGCTGGGCCTCCGCCGCCGTTCCGCGCGTGGCTGAGCACCCGTCACCGCGCCGGACCGGGCCGCGTCACCGGGCCCGCGCCACCGGATCCGCACCACGGGACCCGGCCGACCCCGTCCGGAGCGGAATCCGTACAACCAATCGGCGTCCTGACCGGTCCTGTCCGGCGACGGCTGATCACCGCCGTCGCCGGACAGGACCGAAGGACCGAATGAACCGAGTCAGACGCACGACCGCCGCGGCGGCGACCGGGGTCGTGCTCGCCACCGCGGGCGGCCTGCTCACCGCGGCCACCGCCCCCGCCTCCGCGGCGGCCACCTGCACCTCGCCCGTCTACACCAGGCAGCTCTTCGCGAACACCTCCTTCTCGGGCACGCCGAAGCGGACCGACTGCGACGCCGCGGTCAGCGAGAACTGGGGCACGGGCGCCCCCGCCTCGGGCCTGCCGTCCAACAACTTCGGCGTCCGCTGGACGGTGACGCGCGACTTCGGCTCGGGCGGACCCTTCGCCCTCACCGCGTCCGCCCAGGACGGCATCCGGGTGTACGTCGACGGCGTCCGCAGGATCGACCTGTGGCGGAACGTCTCCTCCACGGTCACCAAGACGCTCAACCTCACCGTCCCCGCCGGGAAGCACACCCTGCGGGTCGACTACGTGAACTGGACGGGCGCGGCCGGCGTCAAGTTCACCTACGCGCCCCGGACGTCGGCGACCGTCGACAAGGTCAGGCCGCTCACGCCGACGGGCGTCGCCGTGACGTACGACAAGGCGACCGGAAAGGCCCGGCTGACCTGGGCGCGGAACAAGGAGATGGACCTCTCCGGCTACCAGGTCTTCCGCCGTCAACAGGGCACCGCCTTCGGCACCGAGCCGCTCACCACGACCGCCTCCGTCTCCTACACGGACGCGACGGTGCCGCCGACCGGCAGGACCTACTACTACGAGGTCCGCGCCCGCGACAGGGCCGGCAACGTCTCCGCGGGGACCGCCGACAAGCCCGTCGTCACCGTGGACCGGACCCCGCCCGCGGCACCCTTCCTGGAGATGGACGCGTGCCCGCAGGGCATGCCCTACGCGGCGCCGGAAGCCGTCACCACCCCCGCGAACGCCGCCGACATCGCCTGGTACGAGATCCAGCGGTTCCTCCCCGCCACCGGGACGTGGACCACCGTCCACTCCGCCGCCAAGGGCGCGGCCTGCGACACCGGGCGCCCCGCCGACGGCGGCCGGGTCACCTACCGGACCCGGGCCCGCGACGCGGCCGGCAACTGGTCCGCGTACTCCGCCGCCACCACGTTCACCACCTCCGACCTGACGCCCCCGCCGCCCGTGACCGACGCCCGCGTCGCGTACCGGTCGGGCGTGCCCCACCTGGTGTGGTCACCGGTCGCCGGGGCCGCCTCGTACCAGGTGCTCCAGTACGACCCGGCGACCGGCGGCCACCTGGACGCCCTGCCCGGCGGCGGCGCCACCACGGCGACCGACGTCGTGCCGCGGCAGCTGCTCGCGGTCGCCGACGGCTACCGGTACGCGGTGCGCTCGGTGGACGCGAAGGGCAACGCCGCCGCCCCCGTGGAGATCGCGCTGGCCATGGCCGACCGGCCCGAGGCGATCCCGGCGTACCGGACCACGGCGACGCCGTACGGCGACGGGGTGGTGGTGGCGTGGAGCAGCACCGACCCGTGGGCCTTCGACGAGGGGCCGCTCCTCACGTACCGGCTCCTGCGGACGGACCCGGCCACCGGCGAGAGCACCGTCGTGGAGCTGTGCGAGCCGAACTCCGGCCGGGACGAGCCGCTGGAGCCCCCGTCGACGTACTGGACGTGGGCGGGCGACGACGTGCCCGCGTACGGCGGGCGCAAGGTCGTCAACGGCGTCTGCCGCGACGTGTCGGGCGCGTCGGAGACGACGTACGAGTACCGGGTCGTGACCGTCGACCCGTACGGGCACGCATCGCAGCCCGGCCCGGCCGCCACCGCGACCACACCGGACACCGAGCGTCCCTCCCCGGTCGAGGGCCTGACCGCCGAGGTCCTCCCGCTCGGCGTGCGGCTGACCTGGACGCCGCACCCCGACGACGACGTCCTCGGCTACCACGTGTGGCAGGGCACGACCGACCCGGACACCGGGGAGACGGTGTGGCGCGAGAACTGCTGGCGGGGCGACTCCCTCGCCGAGACGGAGATCATCTGCCCGACCGTCCCGGACGGCGCCACCCACGTCTACCGGGTGGCCGCCCAGGAGCGCGTGTACGACGAGGGGCCGGACTTCTTCAACACCGCGGACCTCTCGGTCACCCTGCCCGACACCCGGCCGCCCGGCTGGACCGGGACCGAGGTGCGCGAGGGCCAGTACCCCGACCTGTCCGTCGGCTGCTCCGAGAGCTCCGGCCTCGGGGACTGCGCCCGGCTGGCCCGCTACCGCGTGGAGCGCTGGGACCCGGCCGCGGCCGCCTACACCACCCTCACCGAGGGCGCGCTGGGCGACGCCCACGCGTACATGGACACGTCCGTGCACGAGGACCGGCTCGGTCTGTACTACTACCGCGTCGTCTGGCTGGACGCCTCGGGCGCACCGGCCGCGACCCGGTCGACGGCGTACGGCATCTGGGCCGGCTGGCTCTGACCGGCTCCGGGCCGCCGGCCGGTGCCGCCGGCACGGGGGCCGGCGGCCCGGCCGCACGCACGTGAAGGGGCCCGGAGGATCCTCCGGGCCCCTTCACGATGCCGGCGGCGTCAGTCCGGCGACTGCTGCCGCTTGGGCCGCCACACCACCAGTGCGCTGGTCTGCTGCACCTCCTGGTACGGCACCAGGTCACGGCGGTAGGACGCGTGGACCGCGGCCTCGCGCTGCTGCATGGCCGCCGCCGCGCCGTCCAGGGCCGCCTCCAGCTCCACGACGCGGGACTGGAGCGCGGCGACCTGGTTCTCCAGTTCGATGATCCGCTTGATGCCGGCCAGGTTGATGCCCTCGTCCTGCGACAACTGCTGGACGGTGCGCAGCAGTTCGATGTCACGGGCGGAGTAGCGCCGGCCCCGGCCCGCGGTGCGGTCCGGGGACACCAGACCCAGGCGGTCGTACTGGCGCAGCGTCTGCGGGTGCAGGCCGGAGAGCTGGGCCGCCACCGAGATGACGTAGACCGGGGTCTCCTCGGTCAGTTCGTACGGCCCACGAAAATTGTCACTGCGCCGACGGCCGTCCATCACTCTCAAGCTCCCTTCGCGGCCTCGAACAGCTCCGCCCGCGGGTCCTCGTCACCCGCGGTCGCCTCGCGATACGCCTCCAGTGCGTCACGAGCCTTCCCCGACAGGTCCTTCGGGACACTCACCTCGACGGTGACCAGGAGGTCGCCGCGGGTGCCGTCCTTGCGGACCGCGCCCTTGCCGCGCGCACGCATGGTGCGCCCGTTGGGCGTGCCGGGCGGCAGCTTGAGGGTGAGCGACGGGCCGCCCAGGGTGGGAACCCTGATCTCCCCGCCGAGCGCCGCCTCCGTGAACGTCACCGGCACGGTCACCGTGAGGTTGTCGTCCTTGCGGCCGAAGACCGGGTGCGCGTCGACGTGGACGACGACGTACAGGTCGCCGGCCGGGCCGCCGCGTTCGCCGGGGGCGCCCTTGCCGCGCAGCCGGATGCGCTGCCCGTCGGTGACGCCCGCGGGGATGCGGACCTGCATCGTGCGGGACGACTTGGCCCGGCCGCTGCCCTTGCAGTCCGGGCAGGGGTGCTCGGCGATCAGGCCGCGGCCCTTGCAGTCCGGGCAGGGGTCCGTCAGGGAGAAGCCGCCGCCCGAGCCCCGCGCGACCTGGCCGGTGCCGACGCAGGTCGGGCACACGCGCGGTGTGCCGTTCTTGTCGCCGGTGCCGGAGCAGGCCTTGCAGGGGGACTGGGAGGTCATGCGCAGCGGGACCGTCGCGCCCTCGATCGCCTCGGTGAAGCTGAGGGTGACCTCGGTGTCGATGTCCTGGCCCCGCCGGGGCTGGGTGCGGGCGCCCGTGGTGCCGCCGCGGTTGAACAGGCCCCCGAAGACGTCACCGAGTCCGCCGCCGAAGCCGCCGGCGCTCCCGCCCTGGGCGCCTCCGAAGAGGTCGCCCAGGTCGAAGTTGAAGGAGCCGCCGCCCGCGCCCGGCCCCGGGCGGAAGCCGCCGTTGCCGAAGAGGGCGCGTGCCTCGTCGTACTCCTTGCGCTTCTTGGGGTCGCCGAGCACGTCGTTGGCCTCGGAGATCTCCTTGAAGCGCTCCTCGGCCTTGGCGTTGCCCTTGTTGGCGTCCGGGTGGAACTCGCGGGCGAGCTTCCGGTACGCCTTCTTGATCTCGGCCTCGGTGGCGTCCTTGGGGACGCCGAGGACCTTGTAGTAGTCCTTCTCGATGAAGTCCTTGGTGCTCATCCTCGACGTCCCTCCTCTCTCATCGGTTCAAGCTCAGCCCTCGTCCGGGCCACCGCTCTCCTTGTCGTCGGCCGCCGTGTCGTTCTCCTCGGCCGGCTTGACCGTCTGGGCCCCCGGCTGGGGTTCGGCCACCGCCACCCGCGCGGGGCGGATGGTGCGTTCGCCGATCCGGTACCCGGGCTGGAGAATCGCCACGCACGTCGTCTCGGTGACGTCCGGCGCGTAGCTGTGCATCAGGGCCTCGTGGATCGTCGGGTCGAAGGGCTCGCCCTCCTTGCCGAACTGCTGCAGGCCCATCTTCGCCGCGACGGTCTCCAGCGACTCGGCGACGGACTTGAAGCCGCCGACGAGTTCGCCGTGCTCCCGCGCGCGGCCGATGTCGTCGAGCACGGGCAGGAGCTCGGTCAGGAGGTTCGCGATGGCGATCTCCTTGACCGCGATCCGGTCGCGTTCGACGCGGCGGCGGTAGTTCTGGTACTCGGCCTGGAGCCGCTGGAGGTCCGCGGTGCGCTCACCGAGCGCGGTGCGCACCTGGTCCAGCTGGGCGACCAGTCCGGCCGTCTGGTTCGCGTCCCCGGCCGGGGCCGGCTCCTCCGCCGCGGCGGAGGAGTCGGCCTTCGGCTCGGCGTCGTCGGGGGTGGCGCCGGAGGGGACGTCGGGCTTCTCCTCGAAGCCCGGGGTCTCCTCCGTCACGCGGCACCGTCCTTGCGCTCGTCGTCCACGATCTCGGCGTCCACGACGTCGTCGTCGGCCTTGGCACCACCGGCGGCGGCGCCCTCGGGGCCGCCCGCGGCCTGCGCGGCCTGGGCGTCGGCGTACAGGGCCTGGCCCAGCTTCTGCGAGACGGCGGCGACCTTCTCGGTGGCCGTGCGGATCTCGGCGGTGTCCTCGCCCTTGAGCTTCTCCTTCAGCTCGGCGACGGCGGCCTCGACCTCGGTCTTGATCTCACCGGGGACCTTGTCCTCGTTGTCCTGGAGGAACTTCTCGGTCTGGTAGACGAGCTGCTCGCCCTGGTTGCGGGCCTCGGCGGCCTCGCGGCGGCGGTGGTCCTCCTCCGCGTACTGCTCGGCCTCCTGGCGCATGCGGTCGACCTCGTCCTTCGGCAGCGAGGAGCCGCCGGTGACGGTCATCTTCTGCTCCTTGCCCGTGCCCAGGTCCTTCGCGGTCACGTGCATGATGCCGTTGGCGTCGATGTCGAAGGAGACCTCGATCTGCGGGACGCCGCGGGGCGCCGGCGGCAGACCGGTCAGCTCGAACATGCCGAGCTTCTTGTTGTACGCCGCGATCTCGCGCTCGCCCTGGTAGACCTGGATCTGCACGGACGGCTGGTTGTCCTCGGCCGTCGTGAAGATCTCGGAGCGCTTGGTCGGGATCGTGGTGTTGCGCTCGATGAGCTTGGTCATGATGCCGCCCTTGGTCTCGATGCCGAGGGACAGCGGGGTCACGTCGAGGAGCAGGACGTCCTTGACCTCACCCTTGAGGACACCGGCCTGGAGCGAGGCGCCGATGGCGACGACCTCGTCCGGGTTCACGCCCTTGTTGGCCTCCTTGCCGCCGGTCAGCTCCTTGACGAGCTCGGCGACGGCGGGCATGCGGGTGGAGCCGCCGACGAGGACGACGTGGTCGATCTCGTTGATGGAGACGCCGGCGTCCTTCATGACGTTGAAGAACGGGGTCTTGCAGCGCTCGAGCAGGTCCGCGGTCAGCTGCTGGAACTGGGCGCGGGTGAGCTTCTCGTCCAGGTGCAGCGGGCCCTCGGCGGACGCGGTGATGTAGGGCAGGTTGATCGAGGTCTCGGTGGACGAGGACAGCTCGATCTTGGCCTTCTCGGCGGCCTCGCGGAGGCGCTGGAGGGCCATCTTGTCCTTGGACAGGTCCACGCCGTGGCCGGACTGGAACTGCTTGACCAGGTAGTCGACGACGCGCTGGTCCCAGTCGTCACCACCGAGGTGGTTGTCGCCGTTGGTGGCCTTCACCTCGACGACGCCGTCGCCGATCTCCAGGAGGGACACGTCGAAGGTGCCGCCACCGAGGTCGAAGACGAGGATCGTCTGGTCGTCCTTGTCGAGGCCGTAGGCGAGCGCGGCCGCGGTGGGCTCGTTGACGATGCGCAGGACGTTGAGGCCGGCGATCTCGCCGGCTTCCTTGGTCGCCTGGCGCTCGGAGTCGTTGAAGTAGGCCGGGACGGTGATGACCGCGTCGGTCACCTTCTCGCCCAGGTAGGCCTCGGCGTCCCGCTTCAGCTTCTGCAGGATGAACGCGGAGATCTGCTGCGGGTTGAAGTCCTTCCCGTCCAGCTGGATCTTCCAGTCGGTGCCCATGTGGCGCTTCACGGACCGGATGGTCCGGTCCACGTTGGTGACCGCCTGGCGCTTGGCGACCTCGCCGACCAGCACCTCGCCGTTCTTGGCGAAGGCGACGACGGACGGCGTGGTCCTGGCACCCTCGGCGTTGGTGATGACGGTGGGCTCGCCGCCCTCCAGAACGCTGACGACGGAGTTAGTCGTGCCCAGGTCGATGCCGACCGCACGTGCCATGGTGATCTTCCTCCAGCTGACTTGAGTGGAACGGACTCAAGTGTGCACGAGGCTTCCCGCTGGGTCAACAGACCTGAGCCGCAGTGACTCAACTCTTATCCGTTCCTTACACGCAAGGAGCCGCTGACCTGCGAGGACGGCGCACGGCCCGGTGCCCGCAAGGGTGATTCCACCGGCCGCCGAGGGGGCCTCACCGAGGAGACGGGTTGACGCCGGACGCGACCGCGGGGCCGCCCGGGACCCTCCCCCGGGCGCGCGTGCACCGGCACCCGCCACAGCCCGAGGACGACGGCCAGGGCGCCGCCCGCCACCCACAGCGCGGCCCGCGCGTCCGTCCAGCCCGCGTGCACCAGGGTCCCGACGAGTACCCCGGCGAACGCCGCGACACCGATGACGACCGTCGCGCCCTGAGCGGTGAGCCCGAGCCGCCGCAACCGGTGGGCGAGGTGGTCGGGCCCGCGCCGCAGCAACGGACGCCCGGCCGTCCGCCGGGCCAGCACCACCAGGGCGGCGTCGGCGGCGGCGACCGCGGTGAGCGCGAACAGCACGGCCGCGCCGGCCACCGGGTCCTGCCCCGCGCGCGCGGTCACCGCCGCCGACGCCAGCAGGAACCCGGCGAACAGCGCGCCGCAGCCGCCGAGCGCCACGCGCGCGGGGGGCCAGTTGTGCATCAGGAACCCGGTCAGCGCGGCGGCGAGCACGCTCAGCAGCACCGCGAGCCCGTCCATCACCTCGGCGGCCGCGCACGCCCCCACCCCGAAGGAGGTGACGACCCCCACGGTGCCGGCCACCCCGTCGGCGTGGTCCAGGGCCCGGAAGGCGAGCGCCACGACGGTGACCCAGCCGACGGCCACGGCTCCCGCGACGACCCCGGTGTCGCCGTACGGCACGACGAAGGCCGCCGCGACCGCCGTACCGACCACCGGGAACCGCGCCTTGAGCCGCCACAGGTCCGTGACCAGCCCGAGCGCGGCGACGGCGGCACCGGCGGCGAGCAGCGACCCCACGCCCTCCCCGAGCGGAGCGAGCCCCGTCCAGTCCCCGAAGGCCGCGACCAGGCAGGTGGCCGGCACCACGGCCACTCCGCCCGACAGGGCCACCCGCCGCTGCCGCTGCCGCCGGTCCACCAGCCCGGCGCGCAGCGCGGGCGCGCGCAGCAGCGCGGCGAGGACGGCGGTGAGGAGCAGGGCGGTGGTGGCGGCGGCGATCCCGTAGAGCACGGATATAAATTAGCCAGGAATGTACCCATTCGATATGAATAACACGATCGATCGGCGGTGGATTCCGGCGGCCGCCGGTGACACCCGGCGCCGCACCGCGGCACTCCCGACGCCGCACCGCGGCACCCCCGGCGGCGTCGCGCGGCACCCGTCCGCCGCGCCGTGAGCGACCCGCCCCGGGGCGGCCCCGTCGCCGCTCGGGGCGCCCCTCCGCCCCGCCCCGGGGCGCCGGCCCCCGGGGACCTTCTGAGGCAACCCTCAGCGACGCAGATCACCGCACGCCCGGCTACAGTGCGGCGGAAGATAGGGGTAGTCTCAGACGGACTGCATAAGTTACCGCTTAGTAATTTCGGGGAACCCGTCTCGGAGCCCCGAGGACACCCCCGAAACCGAAACCCCTCGCAGGCCCGAGGAGCCCCCATGCAACTCGCCGCGATCATCGTGTCGCTGGCCCTCACCGTGGTCGGCGTCGCCCTGCTCGCCCGCGCCATCGGCCAGTTCGTCCGGTACTTCAAGCTGGGCCAGCCGGTCCCGGCCGGAGCCCGGACCGACAACCCCTACCAGCGCAGCGTGACACTGGTCCGCGAGTTCCTCGGCCACACGCGCATGAACCGCTGGGGCATCGTCGGCTTCGCCCACTGGTTCGTGGCGATCGGCTTCCTGACGCTGCCGCCGACGATCATCACCGCCTACGGCCAGCTCTTCCAGGCCGACTGGACGCTGCCCGTCATCGGCGGCTTCCTGCCGTACGAGCTGTACATCGAGTTCATCAGCGCGATGACGACCCTCGGCATCCTCGCGCTGATCGTCATCCGCCTGCTGAACCTGCCCTCGCGGCCGGGCCGCAAGTCGCGGTTCGCGGGCTCGAAGATGGGCCAGGCGTACTTCGTCGAGTACGTCATCCTCACCATCGGCCTGGCCATCTACGTGCTGCGCGGCCTCGAGGGCGCCCTGCACCACGTGGACCACTACGAGGCCGCCTACTTCGCCTCGTACCCGCTGGTCCTGGCCTTCAAGGGCCTGAGCGTCGCGACGCTGCAGAACCTGGTCTACTTCTTCGCCATGGTCAAGCTGGGCACGACCATGATCTGGATGATCACCGTCAGCCTGAACACCAACATGGGTGTGGCCTGGCACCGCTTCCTCGCCTTCCCGAACATCTGGTTCAAGCGCGAGGCCACCGGTGGCACGGCGCTGGGCGCCCTGCAGCCGATGACCTCCGGCGGCAAGCCGATCGACTTCACCGACCCCGGTGACGACGACGTCTTCGGCGTCTCCCAGGTCGAGCAGTTCTCCTGGAAGGGCCTGCTGGACTTCTCCACCTGCACCGAGTGCGGCCGCTGCCAGTCGCAGTGCCCCGCCTGGAACACCGGCAAGCCGCTCTCCCCCAAGCTGCTGATCATGTCCCTGCGCGACCACGCCCACGCCAAGGCGCCGTACCTGCTCGCGGGTGGCGGCAAGACCATGGAGGGCGAGGAGAAGGCGTCCGAGGAGCAGCTGAAGGACGTCCCGGCGGCGGCCCTGGCCGAGGCCGAGCGCCCGCTGATCGGCACCGCCGAGGAGAACGGCGTCATCGACCCCGACGTCCTGTGGTCCTGCACCACCTGCGGCGCCTGCGTCGAGCAGTGCCCGGTGGACATCGAGCACGTCGACCACATCGTCGACATGCGCCGCTACCAGGTCATGATCGAGTCCTCGTTCCCGTCCGAGGCGGGCACGATGCTCAAGAACCTGGAGAAGAAGGGCAACCCCTGGGGCCTGGCCAAGAAGCAGCGCCTGGAGTGGACGAAGGAAGTCGACTTCGAGGTGCCGGTCGTCGGCAAGGACGTCGAGGACCTCTCCGAGGTCGAGTACCTGTACTGGGTGGGCTGCGCCGGCGCCCTCGAGGACCGCGCGAAGAAGACCACGAAGGCCTTCGCCGAGCTGCTGCACATCGCGGGCGTGAAGTTCGCGATCATGGGCGGCGACGAGAAGTGCACCGGTGACTCCGCCCGCCGCCTCGGCAACGAGCCCCTCTTCCAGGAGCTCGGCATGGAGAACGTCATGGCGCTGAACATGGCGTTCGGCGAGGAGACGGACGACGAGGGCAAGGTCACGCCCGAGTCGAAGAAGCCCAGGTCGGCCAAGAAGATCGTCGCCACCTGCCCGCACTGCCTCAACACGCTCGGCAACGAGTACCCGCAGCTCGGCGGCGACTACGAGGTCATCCACCACACCCAGCTGCTCCAGCACCTCGTCGACGAGGGCAAGCTGATCCCGGTGACCCCGGTCGAGGGCATCATCACCTACCACGACCCCTGCTACCTGGGCCGCCACAACAAGATCTACACGCCCCCGCGCGAGATCATCGCCAACGTCCCCGGCCTGCGGAACGAGGAGATGCACCGCCACAAGGAGCGCGGCTTCTGCTGCGGCGCCGGCGGCGCGCGGATGTGGATGGAGGAGCGGATCGGCAAGCGCATCAACAACGAGCGCGTCGACGAGGCCCTGTCCCTGAACCCGGACATCGTCTCCACCGCCTGCCCGTTCTGCCTCGTCATGCTGACCGACTCGGTCAACGGCAAGAAGAACGAGGGCAAGGCCAAGGAGTCCGTCCAGGTCGTCGACGTCGCCCAGCTGCTCCTGGAGTCGGTCAAGACCCCGGCCGACGACGAGCCCCCGGCGGGCGCGTCCGAGACGGAGAACGAGCCGGAGCCGGAGCCGGCGAAGTAGATCCGGTGACCGGTGAGACAGATCCGGTGAGGTGACGGCCCCCTCCGAGGCGCCGCCCGTCGCGAAGCCCCCTGGAATCCGCCCCGCGGACCGGGGGGCTTCGCCGTGCCGTCCGGGGACGTACGAGGGCGTACGGGGACGTACGGGGATTCCCCGGGGAACCCCTTAGGGGATGTCACAGCTCGGCCGCAAAGCCGTGCGTGAACGCCTGCTCCCCGCACGTCACTTCCCCGGACCAGGTACGTTCGATGACGTGGCTGGATTCAGGATCGGACGTGGCGGCCGGGACGGCCGCGCCCCGCAAGCGCGACCCCAAAACCCTCCGTACGGGCAGCAGGCGCCCCAGGGGCCGTCGTACGGCTACCCGCCGGCGTCGCCGCCCCACCCGCAGCAGCGGCCTCACCACCGCGGCGGCCACGGCTCCCCCGGCGGGAACGGCGGCCCGTGGCCCCCCGCGCACGGCGGTGGCCACGGCGGACACCACGGCGAGCCGGAGTACTTCGGCGGCGACGACCACTACGCCCCCGGGCCGGGCGCGCACGACCCGTACGCCGCCAACAACCCGGGCCACACCCAGGCGTTCTCGATCGACGACCACCAGCAGTACAGCCAGGGCGAGACCTACCACGCCGGCTCCACGGCCCCGCCGGGACCGACCGGCCCGCGCCTGCACTGGAAGGAACTGCTGAAGGGCGTCGTCCTCTCCCCCGACCAGACCTTCCTGCGGATGCGGGACTACACGATGTGGGGCCCCGCCCTCGTCGTCACCTTCCTCTACGGCCTGCTCGCGGTCTTCGGCTTCGACGGCGCGCGTGCGGACGCGATCAACGCCACGCTCTCCAACGCGATCCCGATCGTGCTGACGACGGCCGTCGCGATGGTGCTGAGCTCCTTCGTCCTCGGCGTGGTCACCCACACCCTGGCCCGCCAGCTCGGCGGCGACGGCGCCTGGCAGCCCACGGTCGGCCTCTCCATGCTGATCATGTCCCTCACGGACGCCCCCCGCCTGGTCGTCGCCATGTTCCTCGGCGGCGACGCGTCCTTCGTCCAGATCCTGGGCTGGGCGACCTGGGTGGCCGCCGGAGCCCTCCTGACCCTGATGGTCAGCCGCTCCCACGACCTCCCCTGGCCCAAGGCCCTCGGCGCCTCCGCCATCCAGCTGATCGCCCTGCTGTCCATCGTGAAGCTGGGCACGTTCTGACGAGCGCGGGCGCGGTCCCGCACCGCGGGCGCACGCACCCGTACGAGAAGGGCTCCCGGCGACCGCCGGGAGCCCTTCTCGGTGCTCCGCTGTGCCCGCCCTCCGCCGCCGGGCGCCCGCGCCCCTGGCGCCATCGGGCCGTGGCCACGAAATGCACGTGCTCACTCACTCCGTATCGAATGCCTGGGCGACGGCATCGGCACGGATGGACCGGTGACGGACCCACGGGGGGGAGGTCCGGCCGTGCTCGGTCTCCGGCCAGTCCAGCTTCCAGTCACCCTGCTCGGCGTACATCTCGGCGCTACGCGCCGGATCGCCCTCACCGATCCGGCACAACAGCTCGTCCACGACCGCGCGAGTGGTCTCAGGTGTGGCTGTGGACATGACTCATCATTCCGATCCGACATCCGGGTCCGCCCGACACAGGGAGATCGGCATTCTTGCCGGCGCCGACAGACCGGCGTCGTCACCCGGCAGGTAACGGTGCAAAGCGCCAGGCACCCGCTGCCGCAGCAGGCGCCGACCCACTCAGCGCCGGCGTCCGAGTTTTCCCGTTCCCATGGCGCGTAGTGCGACCAGTGCGCCCCCTCCCTGCCACAAGGCGCTCCCTTCGCTCGCCGGTTCGGGGGAAGGACACAGGATCAGGAAGGCCGCGCAGGGCGCCTACCTCCACGGGAAGGCACCAGCGGGCCAGCAGAGCGTGGGGGGCCAGTCATGTTCCAAGTCGCAGCCGTGTTCCTGGGAGTCTCGGTAGTTGCCCGCGCCGTGGAGAAAGTCCTGGAGCGCTCGCTGGAGGCGCAGCAGCCGAGCAGCGGGACCGACTCACCCGCGTGGTCCGTGGACGTCGTGCGACCGCAGCGAACGGAGTACGTCTTCGATGCCGTGGAGCGGCACGGTGTCTTCGCCAACAGTTCCCGGGCCACGGTCAAGATCGAACGTATGGTCTCGCGCGAGTGGAGCCGCTCCGTCACATGGAATCTGGGAGGCAGGATCGAAGGCACAGCCGGCGTCGATGTGAAGCGCCTGATCGAAGCCAAACTGCAAGCAGCCCTTGAGCTCCAGCGCACCTCCGAGGTCTCGGAGCGTTGCCTCTCAGCGGAGAAGATCGAGGTCATGGTCGCCCCGAGCTCGCAAGTCGAGATCGCGGTTCACTGGTACCGCGAGGAGAAACACGGGGAAATCGTCGTGAGCGGGCCGAGCTCGTCCGGGGTCCCCGAAAAACTCACGGTGCCCTACCAGGCTGTCGTCGGCATGACGTCGCAGGTCCACACGACAGACGTCCCCCGGAAGCTGTACCTGGCCGAGTGAGGGCCGGCCGCTCTGGAGCCGACACTCGGCGGCCGCCTCTACAGGAACTGCACGAGCACCCGGACGAGGAACACGGGGCCGCTGTGGAGCGCCGACGACCGACCGGTCTACAGCGCCTCCCTGTTCGGCTTGGCCGCTTCACCCGACCGGTGCACCGGAGGCAGGACGCTCCACGGGAAGTTGATCCAGTCGTCGGTCCGCTTCCACACGTACTCGCACTTCACGAGCGAGTGGGACTTCTCGTAGATCACGGCGCTGCGCACCTCGGCGACCGCGCCGAGGCAGAAGTCGCGCACCAGCTTGAGCGTCTTGCCGGTGTCGGCGACGTCGTCGGTGATCAGGACCTTCTTGTCGGAGAAGTCGATGAGGTTGGGGACGGGAGCGAGCATGACGGGCATCTCGAGGGTGGTCCCGACGCCCGTGTAGAACTCGACGTTCACCAGGTGCAGGTTCTTGCAGTCGAGGGCGTAGGCGAGCCCGCCGGCGACGAAGACGCCCCCGCGGGCGATGGAGAGCACCATGTCGGGCTCGTAGCCGTCGTCGGCGATGGTCTGCGCGAGCTCGCGGACGGCGACGCCGAACTGCTCGTAGCTGAGGTTCTCCCGTACGGCGCCCACGCTCACACCTGCGTCCGGTGGAAGTTGAGGTAGGACCGGGAGGCGGTCGGCCCGCGCTGCCCCTGGTACCGGGAGCCGTAGCGCTCGCTGCCGTACGGGTACTCGGCGGGCGAGCTGAGCCGGAACATGCACAGCTGCCCGATCTTCATGCCCGGCCACAGCTTGATGGGCAGGGTGGCGAGGTTGGACAGCTCGAGGGTGACGTGTCCCGAGAAGCCGGGGTCGATGAACCCGGCCGTGGAGTGGGTGACGAGCCCGAGCCGGCCGAGGGAGCTCTTCCCCTCCAGCCGCGAGGCGAGATCGTCGGGAAGCGTGATGACCTCGTACGTCGACGCGAGGACGAACTCCCCGGGATGCAGGATGAACGGCTCGTCGCCCTCGGGCTCGACGAGGCGCGTGAGGTCGGCCTGCTCGATCGACGGGTCGATGTGGGGGTAGCGGTGATTCTCGAACACCCGGAAGTAGCGGTCGAGGCGCACGTCGATGCTCGACGGCTGCACCATGGATTCGTCGTAGGGATCGATCCGCACCCGACCGGCGTCGATCTCGGCCCGGATGTCCTTGTCTGAGAGAAGCACGCCCCGAGGATACGCAAGGCGCGCGGACCCGCCACCATCAGGACGTCTCCGCGCGCCAGCCGCTGCCGCCGACCGCCGCGCCTCCGCCGCGGTCGGCGGCCGCTCACCGCTTCGCTACCGCTTTTCGAGGATCACCGGTACCGCGCTGCGCAGCCGCGCACAGCGAGGACACCGGACGAGCCGCCCGGGACCGAGCCGCCCGGCCTGCTGCATCGGGAACGAAGTGGTGCTGAACACGTGCCCATCGGCACAACGGACGACGGTGCGCTCCATCAAGTCCTAGAGTCCCTTCCCCAAGAGCCGCGTCACGTATGGCTGGGATGCCGTGACGACAAACGCCACATTACGGGACGATCGGGAAGGCCCTCCAGGCGGCACTCCGTCCCGCCGGACCCCTCCCGCACCCTTGTACCCCCGAACCGTACGCCTCAACTTCCGCCGCCGCAGAGGGATCCCACCCCTGAAACGGACTCAGGCCCCACGGCTTCAGCACCGGGGGCCTGGCATGCGGTAGAGTGACGGGGCGATCGGACACCGGATCTTCCACCGGGTGTCTTACGCGGGTGTAGTTTAATGGTAGAACATCAGCTTCCCAAGCTGAGAGCGCGAGTTCGATTCTCGTCACCCGCTCCACGAAGAAGGCCCAGGTCACAGACCCGGGCCTTTTTGCTGTGCAGGTGATCAGCGGCCGCCCGCGTCTTCCGTACGGTGGCGTCGAGGCCGGTGGCGACCTCTTCGAAGTCGACCTGGGTGAGCGGTGGTTCGGGGGGTGTCCTGCGGAGCGTGACCGCTCGGCGGTCACGCTCCGATGAAGCTCACCGTCTCCGCCAGGTCCGCCCGCCCGGTACGCAGCCGCGGCACGCCCTCCCTCTCGAATCCCACCGAGACGCCGCAGAAGAGCACGAGCCCGTCATCGGCCCCGACCGTCCGGCTGACGGTCTCGCGGTACGTGGTCCACATCACCTGGGGGCAGCTGTGCAGTCCTTCCGCCCTCAGCAGCAGCATGACCGTCTGCAGGTACATCCCCGCGTCCCCCCACTGGCCGGGCCCCATCGTCCGGTCGAGGTAGCAGAAGAGGACGACCGGCGCCCCGAACGCCTCCGCGTTCAAGGCGGCGATCTTCCTGGGCCTGTCGGGGTCGTCGCGCTCGATCCCCAGCGCTTCGTACCGCTGGGCGGCCGCGGCGGAGAAGCGGTCCAGGTACGGCGGGGTCAGTCCCGCCGGGTACATCGGGTACTCCCGCTCGTCGCCCGGGTCCCCCGCCCGTGCCCTGGCCGTCGCGCGCCTCTTCAGTGCGGCCAAGGGCTCGCCGGTCACGACATACACGCGCCACGGCTGGAGGTTCCCGCTCGACGGGGCCCGTGCCGCCGCGGTCAGCACTCGTTCGAGCGTCTCCTTCGGCACGGGCTCGTCGCTGAACGCCCGCACGGCCCGGCGGCTGTCCACGGCCTCGTACACGTCCATGCCTTCGCGTCCTCCCGCTCGACCGGGCCCCGCCCACCGTATTCAGCAGCCGGCGGGGGCCGCACCCGTCCGGGTGCGGCCCCCGCCGTGACGGAAAGCACCTGTGCGCCTCACCGGTGGTGGGGTGAGGTCAGATAGTGCTGCCTGATGAGCTCCTTTCCGTAGTCGTTGCCGTTGGGGGTGCGGATGACGGAGTGGACGTGCTTCTGGGTCGGTCCGTCGCCCTGGGAGGCTCCGTAGGCGCCGGCGAGGGGGCCGGGGCCCTGGCAGTCGACCTCGATCCACACGACGGGGCTGTGCACACGGACGTAGAAGGCCGAGTCGTCCTCGATGCCTCCGGCCCAGGTGACGTAGGTGTCGGCGAGGTGCTTGCCGACTTCGGCCATCTTCACCTCGGCGGCGTCGGCCTTGGCGCGGCCCACGAAGGCCTCGACGATGCCGAGGAGCTTCTTCTTCTGCGCGGCGGTGAGGGTGTCGCCGCGCAGGCCCTCGTACGCCTGGACCGTGTTGTCGGAGAACGCGCCCGCCTTCATGGACTCGTTCGACTTGGTCGAGGAGGCGATGGCGACCTTCTGCTGGGCCTGGGTGAGGGAGTTGACGAAGGCCAGGCTCGCCGCGACCTCCTCGTGGCAGACCGTGACCGTCTCGCCGTCGATGTCCATGGAGGTCGGCTCCGAACCCCAGAAGCAGGGGCTCATCACCACCTGGTCGCCCAGGACGAAGTAGTTGATGACCAGGTGGTGGCCGTCGAACTGGAAACCCCAGGGCTCGGTGTCGGACGGGGTGCCCATCACCGTCCAGTAATAGGCCTCCTCGTTGAAGGAGTTCGTGTTGCCGATCGCCTCGCCGGCCGCCTGGTTGATCTTGCGGATCTTCTCCGTCGTCTCCAGGCCGTCGGCGCTGAGCGCCGCCTTCAGCAGGGCGGTTCCGAGAGCCTTCTGGTCGTCGCTCAGGTCGGCGAGGGAGACGCCCTGACGGTCGTAGGAGTCGACGTTGCTCCACAGGCGCCACTCGGTGGAGTGGACGGTGAACTGCGTCGAGCTCTTCTGGTCGTCGCTGAGACCGGCCAGGAACGCGTTCGCCGCCGCGATGACGGGGGCGGTGGCGACCTTGGTGGAGTGGACCGTGAACAGGTCGTCGACGCGCTTGCCGTCGGTGGTCAGGCCGAAGAAGTCCTCGGTGATCGACTGGTTGCCCGGGCCTCCGGCACCGCCGGGGCCGCCGGGGCCTCCGCTGGGGGCGCCGCTCGGGGTGGCGGAGGCGGAGGCGTCGGCCGTGCCGGTGGTGTCGTCGGCCAGCGCGGCCCAGGCACCGGCACCGCCCATCGTGGCGACGGCGGTGGCGCCGGAAGCGAAGAAGACCTTGCGCATGAAGGTGCGGCGGCTCGCGTGGGCGCGGCGGCCGGTCTCCTGCTCGGGCTCCCGCGCCGCGGTCCCGCCGGTGTCGGGCTCGGTCATCGTCGCTGACTCCCTTCGTCAAGGCCCACCACCCGTGGTCGGCCACCTGACGGCAACCCTGGGCGACCGAACTGAGGCTGAGCTGAACCGGCTTCCGTACGACGGCCGAGGACGGCGCGCACATCGCCGTGCGCGGCATGGCCGACCTGCGTGTCTTTGAATGTGCTGAGGATTCGTGGACCAGGACGCCGGGGCGCCGGCGCCCGGCAGCCGTACGGGGGGCGGCGGGCGCACGCGGAAGCGGGAGGTGACCGCGGAAGCGGGAGGTGACCGCGGGTCCCCGGGCGCGGCGGTGGTGGCGGAGCGACGGGACGCACGGGGCGACGGGACGCACGGGGCGACGGCCCGGCGGGGTGCGTGCCAGGTCAGGGTGCGGTGCGAGCCGGATCAGGGTCCGGTGCGAGCCGGATCAGGGTCCGGTGCGGGCCGGATCAGGGTCCGGTGCGAGCCGGATCAGGGTCCGGTGCGAGCCGGATCAGGGTCCGGTACGGGCCGGATCAGGGTCCGGTGCGGGCCGGATCAGGGTCCGGTGCGGGCCGGGTCGGGGCGCGGTGCGGCCCGGCCGCCGGCGGCGGTGCGCGGCAGCGTGACCGTGACCTCCGTGCGTCCGGGCTCGCTCTCGACGCCGATGTGTCCGCCGTGCGCCTGGGTGATCGCCGCGGCGATGGCCAGGCCCAGGCCCGAGCCGCCGCCCTTGCCGGGGGTGCGGGAGCGGGAGGTGTCGGCGCGGGTGAAGCGTTCGAAGACGGACGGGAGGAGGTCGGGCGGGATGCCCGGACCGTCGTCCTGTACGCGGATCACGCAGCACGCGCGCGTGACCTCCACGGCGACGGTGATCCGCGTGCCGGACGGCGTGTGGACGCGGGCGTTGGCCAGCAGGTTGGCCAGGACCTGGGTCAGCCGGTCCGGGTCACCGGTCACCGTGGCCGGTTCGTCGAGGCGCAGCGCGAGCTGCCAGCCGTGGCCGTCGCTCGCCGCCTGCGCGTCCCACACCGCCTCCGCCACCAGGGTCGCGAGGTCGATCTCCACCTCTTGCAGCGGCCGTCCCTCGTCGAGGTGGGCGAGCAGCAGCAGGTCCTCGACGATCCCGGTCATGCGGGCCGACTGCACGGAGACCCGGCGCCACGCCAGCCGGGGCTCGACCTCCGCCGCGCCCCGGCCCATCAGCTCGGCGTACCCGGCGATGGACGCGAGCGGGGTGCGCAGTTCGTGGCCGGCGTCGGCGAGGAAGCGGCGCACGCGGTCCTCGCTGCGCTGGCGCCCGGTCAGCGCGGCCTCCACGCGGTCGATCAGGTGGTTGAGCGCGGCGCCCACCTGGCCGGTCTCGGTGGCGGGGTCGGTGTCCCGGGCGGGGACGCGGGTGAGGCCGGTGACCTCCCCGCGGTCCAGCGGCGCACGCGCGACCTCGGCGGCGGTGGCGGCCACCCGGCCGAGCGGGCGCAGCTGGCGGCGGATGAGCACCGCGCACGCACAGCCCGCGACCGCGAGGCCGGCGGCGGCGATCACCGCCTCGGTCACGACCAGCTCGTGGATCGTGTCCTGTACGTCGTCCGTGGGAAGCCCGGCCAGTACGGGGGCGCCGTCACCGCTGACCGCGGCGACGCGGTAGGTGCCGAGGCCGGGAATCGTACGGGTGTGCGGCGTGCCGTCCGCGGCGATCCCGGTCAGAGCCGCGCGCTGGGCGGCGGTGAGGGGCGTGCGGTGGCCGTCCGCGGCCACCACCTCGGCGGCGGTGACCCGTCCGTCGGCGAGGCGGGCCGCGACCGTGCCGGCGGGATGTCCCCGCTCGCTGAGGAAGCTCAGGTCCGTGGCGCCCCCCGTGCGGTGGCGGACCCCGCCCTGACTCCGCTCGACGGCGTCGCGGACGCGCTGGTCCAGGTCGTCCAGCAGGTGGGCCCGCTGGACCAGGACCGTGGCGAGCGCCATCGCCGCGCACACCGCGCACAGGAGCGCGGAGGTGAGCAGCACCAGCCGGACCCGTAGCGAACGGCTCCGCAGAGGGCCCGGTCTCCTTCTCCGGCGGGACGTCACGTCCCGTCCCCGGCCGGACGTCATGTCCCGTCGGCCGCGGCCCTGATGACGTAGCCGACGCCGCGCACCGTGTGGATCATCGGCGTCCGCCCCTTGTCGATCTTCGCGCGCAGACCGTAGATGTAGACCTCGACCAGGTTGCCCTCGCTGTCGAACGCGCTGTTCCAGACCTCGCCGAGGATCTGCGCCTTGCTGAGCACCTGGCGCGGATGCCTCATCAGGAAGCTGAGCAGGTCGAACTCCTTCGCCGTGAGTGCGATCGGCGTCCCGTCGCGCTGCACCTGGCGGGTCCTCTCGGCCAGCACCAGATCGCCCAGCACGCGCACGGGCTCGTCCGCCGCCTCCTGTCCGGTGCCGGCGCGGCGCAGCAGTCCGCGCAGCCGCAGCATGACCTCCTCCGGCGAGAAGGGCTTGGTCACGTAGTCGTCCGCGCCCGCCGACAGCCCGTCGATGCGGTGTTCCAGCTCGGCGCGGGCGGTGAGCATGAGCACGGGCAGGTGCGCGTTCTCGTACCGCAGGTGCCGCAGTACCTGCACGCCGTCCAGGTCGGGCAGCATCCCGTCCAGGACGACGGCGTGCGGGGCACAGCTGCGCGCGAGCGTCAGGGCACTTCGTCCGTCGCCCGCCAGGAAGGGCTGCCAGCCCGTCTCGGTGACGGCCCACGACAGCAGCTCGGTGAGCTCGGGCTCGTCGTCGACGATCAGCACACGCACCGCGCCCCGGCGGGTCTCACGAACGGCAGGCATGCCACGGACTCTGTCCCGCGACCCTGGGAACGGTCTGTGGGGGATCTGTCACCCGGCCGTGGGTTCGGGCAGCCGGCCGCACGAGCGAAGCGACCGGCACGCTCGCAGCCGCCGGCCGGGGGCGGCAGGCGCCGGGAGGAAGGGGGCACCCTTTCCGCCCCCGGAAGTCAATATCTGTGGTCGCGGCGTAAGAATTCGATGCGGCGCCCGATAAACATTCCTGAGGCGGCCGGCGATGCGGAATTACTCACCACACCGGACCGACATCGACGTGCTACTGTCGTCATCAGTTGCAGGTGTGGTTGCCAGAAGGTTTTTCCGACGGCTGATCATCACGGCGACACGGAATGCGCACAGGGCGCCTTCCCGACACCGTCCCGAAGGAGAAACGAAATGGCTACCGGCACTGTGAAGTGGTTCAACGCGGAAAAGGGCTTCGGCTTCATCGAGCAGGACGGCGGCGGTCCCGACGTCTTCGCCCACTACTCGAACATCGCCACCCAGGGCTTCCGTGAGCTGCTGGAAGGCCAGAAGGTGTCGTTCGACATCGCGCAGGGCCAGAAGGGTCCGACGGCCGAGAACATCGTTCCCGCGTGACGCAGCGGCACTGACGCACATTTTTCGGCCGGGGCCCGCACCTTGAGGTGCGGGCCCCGGCTCGCTTCATTTCCGGGGCGATTCACCCTGTCATGTTCGACCCGTCCTCGCGATTCGCTGCACCGCTTGTTCCGCTGCGTTCTGCTGCGTTCTGCTGCGTTCTGCTGCGGAAATTTCTTGACGCGTGCCCGCGTCGAGGAAGGTTCCGCATGAACCGCCCACGCACCCTTCGCGCACGCCCCGATGACCCGTGCGACCGCTTCGGACTCGCCTTCGGCCCGGCGGCACCGGACCCGTGGAAGGACGAGGACGGGCGGGAGACCTCCCGCAGGATCCGGTGGGCTCCGCCGACGCGCGTCGGCGGAGCCCAGCGCCGTGTCGCCGTCCCCTCGGAGACCGCCGACCGGGCCGGGGGACCGGGAGAGCGTCTCACCGGTCGACGTAGCTGAGATCACCCACGGTCCATGCGCTGACGTCCTTGATCGCGACTCGGTACATGCCGCCCGTCTCCGGGATGCCCAGGCTTCCCTGCAGGATCCGGGCGAGATGGAAGTGCAGATGCGTGGGCGCCTCGCCGCGACCGGGCCGGTTCCCTCGCGGGCCCCGGGTGAAGACGTCCGAGAACGGACCGAGACTGTCCGAGTCCTTCAGGACCTCCGCCACCCGCTCCCGCCACACGGCCTCGGGAGCCAGCCGACCGGTGACGACGGCGCCGCCGACGACCACCGTCAGCGACATCTGATTGCTTCGCTCGGACTCCACCGCGGCGGAGAGGGCGACGAGCAGCTCATCGGTGTTCGACATGGCCACAGAGCTTATGCGGCCACCCCCACCCGGGCCGCCCGCAGGGCCGAAACGACCGTGCGCGGCAGGAGGGCCTCCGCGTCCGGCGAGGACCGGTCACGCAGGATTCCTCATCCGCCGGAAGAGTGAAACCTGCTCTCGTCGCAGTAGATTTTCACGTGCTCCACAGGTATGCTTCTTGACGCAAAGACGGTCGATGGAGACCCGCCAGACACGAACTGGCGGGTAGCTGAACACGAAGTACGCAGGTCGGTGCGGCTCTTGAGCCTCGAAGCCACAGTGTTCCCAGCAAGGTGACGGGACGGGGAGCCGCACCGGGCGGCTCGCACGTCGAGGAGCTGCCACCCGCTTCAGTGGTCGGTCCCGAGAGAAACGGAGGAGCAGACGCCATCAGGATCGCCCGGCCGAGAGACTCGGCCGGGTACCGCAAGACCCCGGAAGGGATGGTGGTCCCCGGTCACTCAGCTGCGATCCTCCGCTCCGCCCTGCCGGGCCGGGTAGCGGAAACAGAAGGTCGGCACAGCAGCAAGGCCGACAGATGGTGTTGAATTTCCTTCGGGGCCCTGGTGCCGTACGGCACCAGGGCCCCTCGACGCGTTGCACAGCGAGGTGACATGACATCGGACAATTTCCTGAACGATCGTCTGGAGGACGACGACTATCCCGCGTACACGATGGGCCGGGCGGCCGAAATGCTCGGCACCACCCCGGCCTTCCTCCGGGCCATCGGTGAGGCTCGCCTGATCACTCCTCTCCGCTCGGAGGGCGGACATCGCCGGTACTCCCGCTACCAGCTGCGGATCGCCGCGCGCGCCCGCGAACTCGTCGACAAGGGAACCCCGATCGAGGCCGCGTGCCGCATCGTCATCCTCGAGGACCAGCTCGAGGAAGCGCAGCGCATCAACGCCGAGTACCGCCGTGCCGCCGGTGGACCGGCGGGCGGTTCCGGCTCCGGCGTCGGCTGAACACGCGGACAGGGGCCGTACGGCGTTCACCGGCCGGCGGAGAGTACGGCCCGCGAAGTCGCCGGGACCCCCGTCGACGCGGCGGCCCGGCCTTGGGCCAGCGTTCGCCCACCCCGGCCTCCGTGGGCTTGCGGGCATGCGCTTCCGCGGTCAGCCCGTTCATGACCGCCTGCTTCTCCTGCACCGACCGCACTGACGGTCCGGCAGCCTCGCGCCGCTCGCGCGTCTCGCGCCCGTGCTCCCCCAGCCGACCGTCCCCCTGCGTACTCCCCGGTTCCCGGAGGGGTCGGATGTGTCCGGTGGCTCCGGGTCCACCGCCTCCCGGCGAGTGCCTGATCAGCGGTCTGCGGTCCGCGGCCTGCGGTCCGGCGCAGCCGAACGGTGCTGTCGGTGGCGAGCGGAAGTGGCCCGGGGCCGCGCGGGCGCACGGGAAAGAGGCCGTCCCGGTCACCCGGGACGGCCTCTTTCCCGCAGCCGGAGCGGCGACGTCAGTGCTTGAAGGCGTCCTTGGCCTTCTCCTTGGCCTCACGGGCGTCTCCCGTGCTCTTCTTCGCCTGCCCCTCGGCGGCCATGCGGTCGTTCCCCACGGCGCGGCCCAGAGCTTCCTTGGCCTTGCCCTCGGCCTGCTCGGTCTTCGCCTTGGCCTTCTCACCGGCAGTCATGGAACACGCCTCCTCGTAGCTTGTGTGCCGCTGTCACGGTGAAGGACGCGTGCCCCCACATTCCCTTCACAAACAAGGCGGCATCGGGGAATGAGGTGGAAAACCAGGGGCAGTCGGCGGTTCAGGAGGTCGATAACTATGGGTCCCTTGCTGCTCGTTCTGCTTCTCGCGCTGATCCTCTTCGGCGCCGGCTTCGCCCTGAAGATCCTGTGGTGGGTCGCCGTGGTGGTGCTGGTGCTGTGGCTGCTCGGCTTCGTCATGCGCTCCACGTCGGCCGGCGGTGGCCGCAGCCGCTGGTATCGATGGTGACGCGTCCCTGACGCGACCCACGGACTCACCGGAGCCCGGCCACCTCGGTGGCCGGGCTCCGTGCGCAGGTCGTCGATTGCGGGGGGGGGGGCTCGGCCGCTGAGCGGGGCCGGCGGGCCGGCGCAACCCGTGGGGCCGGTCGCCCCGACGGCCTACGGGACCGACGGGCGGACGAACCGACGGGCGGACGAACCGGTGAACGGGCGGGCCGATGCGGTCGGGCGGCCCGCTGAACCGGCGGGGCCGACGGGCCTACGGGACCGCCGGACGGACCGACGCCACGGACGGGCGGACGGGCGGGCCGACGCGGCGGACCGCCCATAGGGCCGACGGACCGACCAACCCACGCGACCGACGAGCCGACCGGCCGACGGGCCTACGGGGCCGACGGGCCTACGGGGCCGACGGGCCACGGGACCGACGGGCCACGGGACCGACAGACGGACCGGCGCAACCGGTCGTCCGGGGACCGACAGACCGACCGGCCTACAGGACCGACCGGCGGGCCGACGCGACCGACCGTCCAGGGGACCGATGAACCGGCCCGTCCACTGAACCGACAGGACCGACCGGCCCACAGGACCGGCAGGGCCGGCGGGCCGGCCAGGGCCGGCGGATCGGCCAGGGCCGGCGGATCGGCCAGGGCCGGCGGGCCGGCCAGGGCCGGCGAGAACTGCTACCGGCGGCGTCCGGCTACGCGGTGGCCGGGGGCAGCGGTGGCTTGAAGCAGGCGACGACGTCCTTGCCGTGCGGGCAGGGGTGCGCCTGCCAGTCGTCGGCGAGGGCGTCGACCAGCAGCAGCCCGCGGCCCCCCGTGGCGCCGTCCTCCGGATGGCGCTGTTCGGGCAGCTGCCGGGAGGCGTCGTGCACGGTCACGTGCAGGCACGACTCGTCCCAGGTGAGGATCAGCTGCGCCGTGCTGTGGGCGTGCTTGTGGGCGTTGGTGACCAGCTCGGACACGGTCAGCAGCACCGAGTCGACCAGATCCGGTGCCGTCCGCGTCCAGGCGAGCCTCTCCAGGTGCTCGCGGGTCCAGTCCCTGGCCTCCTTCACCCCACGGTTCACCGGCAGCGAGCGCGCCCAGCCCACCGCCCTCAGCGACGAACTCCCTGTCACTGTCTCCTCCTCCACCGGCCCGCTCCTTCACCGACCTGCCGAGTGCTCGTCCCGGGTGCCCCGGATCGCCGGGTCCAAGGCCCGTGGCCGGCGCCCGGCGGGTTCTCCGCCCGAACGGGTGACGCGGCCTCCCCTCGGGGAGGCCGGCCGGTGAGGGGGAACTCCGCGAGCGCCCCGGCGCCGCCGCCCCTCCGGGACCGCCGGACCGCCCCGGAGGGGCGGCGGCCGCGGGACGGCCCCGCGTGAACGCCGGCCACCGGCCGCGGACGCGACGAACGACTCCCGATCCCATTCGTGTGATCGTGTGTGTAGGTGCACGATGAGGGGGTAGACGGGCGTCGGCGTCACCTGTCCTCCGTGGACAGGGGCGGGAGACCTACTCGGGAGGGGAACAGCATGGCACTCGTGAGCACGACGGCATGTGGTACGCAGACCAACGAGCTGCCCGAGGTCGCCGACCCCTCGCAGGTGGCCCCGAAGGACGCCCGCGAGCTGTCGAAGCTGTTCTTCGAGCAGCTCGCGGTGCTGGAGGAGGGCACGGCCGAGTACCAGTACGCCCGCAACACGCTGATCGAGATGAACATGACCCTGGTCCGCTACGCGGCCGGGCGGTTCCGCAGCCGCGGACCGGAGGAGATGGAGGACATCGTCCAGGTCGGCATGATCGGCCTGATCAAGGCGATCGACCGGTTCGAGCTGTCCCGGGAGGCGGAGTTCACCTCCTTCGCCATCCCCTACATCGTCGGTGAGATCAAGCGTTTCTTCCGTGACACCACCTGGGCCGTGCACGTGCCGCGCCGCCTGCAGGAGGCCCGCGTGCAGCTCGCCCGCGCCACGGAGGAACTGCGCAGCCGGCTCGGCCGCACCCCGACGGTGAAGGAGCTGTCGGAGCTGATGAGCCTGCCCGAGGACGAGGTCCGCGAGGCGCGCCTGGCCGCCAACGGCTACAACTCCTCCTCGCTGGACGCCACGATCAACGGCAGCGAGGACGGCGAAGCCGCGCTGCAGGACTTCATCGGCACCGAGGACACCGCGCTGGAACTGGTGGAGGACTTCCACGCCCTCGCCCCCATGATCGCCGAGCTGGACGAGCGGGACCGGCAGATCATCCACATGCGGTTCGTGGAGGAGCTCACGCAGGCCCAGATCGGCGAGCGCCTGGGCGTGTCCCAGATGCACGTCTCCCGGCTGCTCTCCCGCTGCCTGGCCCGGCTCCGCGAGGGCATGCTCACCAGCAGCTGAGACCCGCGCCGCCCGCCGCCGGGGTGCCGCTCGGACGGCGGGGGCGGGGCGACGCGCGCCGGTGGCCGAGCTACTCGGCCGCGCGCAGACTCAGGTGGGCCACGACCTGCTTGCCGGTCCGCAGGCGGACGGTGCGCAGCTGTTCGCAGAGCAGGGTGACGAGGTGCAGACCGTGGCCGCCGACGCGGCGCGGGTCCCGCGCCCGCAGGACGGGCGGGTGCGGGGAGCTGTCGCGGACGACGATCTTGAGGTGGTCGGTCCCGGGCGAGAGCTCCAGCAGGAGCGCGCCCGGGCCGGGTGCGTGGCGGACCGCGTTGGTGATCAGCTCGCTCACCACCAGCTGGGCGTCCTGGGCCGACCGGTGACCGACGCCGTGGCCGACGCGGGCCAGCAGGGCGCGTACGGCGTCGCGGGCGTCGGTGACGGGGATGCCGGCCAGGTCCCATGCGGCGCTGTAACGCAGCGGCGCCGAACGGGGCTCGTCCGTCGTCTGTTGCCTGAGTGGGGTGACCATGGAAGCGTCTCCGGAAGTACGTGATGTTCCCTTTGCTGATGGTTTGTCCTCTTCTGTGACTTCCGTCTACCCGCTGTCTCCGCCTCCATGGGTCTTTTGACGGTCGGGGCGTCCCCGCCCCTCTCCCGGAGAGGGAGGAAGAGGGCGAGGAGCAGGCCGGACGATGACCGCCGCCGGTGACGCCCCCGCCCCGCGGGCCGTCCTCCGCTCCGGGAACGGAACGGGGCGGCGCACTCCGACGGGGTGTCGGTGTGCGCCGCCCTCGGGTGGGACGGGTGCGGGGCGTGGCCCGCGTCGTCATGCCGATTACTTCGAGTCGTCGTTGAACCTGGCGGCCGACCAGAAGTAGCCGAGCACCGCGAGGCCCAGGCACCAGACGACGGCGAGCCATCCGTTGTCGCCGATCCCGGTGCCGAGCAGCAGGCCGCGCAGGGTCTCGATGGCGGGCGTGAACGGCTGGTACTCGGCGACCGGCCGGAACCAGCCCGGCATCGCGTCGAGGGGGACGAAGGCGCTGGACAGGAGCGGCAGCAGGATCAGGGGCATGGCGGTGTTGCTGGCGGCCTCGGCGTTCGGGCTGATCAGGCCCATGCCGACCGCGATCCAGGTGAGCGCCGTGGCGAAGAGCACGAGCAGTCCGAACGCCGCGAGCCACTCCAGCACGGTGGCGTCGGTGGAGCGGAAGCCGATGGCCACGCCGACGGCGCCGACGAGGACCACGCTGACGATCGACTGGAGCACGCTGCCGACGACGTGTCCGACGAGGACGGAGCCGCGGTGGATCGCCATGGTGCGGAAGCGGGCGATGATGCCCTCGGTCATGTCGTTGGCGACGGAGACCGCGGTGCCGACGGTGGTGCTGCCGATGGTCATCAGCAGCAGGCCCGGGACGAGGTAGGCGATGTACTCGGAGCGGTCCGGACGGCCGCCGCCGATGCCCGCGCTCATGGTGTCGCCGAATATGTAGACGAAGAGCAGCAGCAGCATGATCGGCGTGAGCAGCAGGTTGAGGGTGAGGGACGGGTAGCGCCGGGCGTGCAGGAGGTTGCGGCGCAGCATCGTGGCGGAGTCGCGCACGGCGAGGGAGAACCGGGTGGGGCGGGCGGGGGCCAGGGGGGAGCTCATCGGGCAGCCTCCTCGGGCTGGTTCGGCCGGGTCGGCCGGCCGGGTGTGCCGGTGCCGCCGGTCAGGGCGAAGAAGACGTCGTCGAGGTCGGGGGTGTGCACGGTCAGCTCGTCGGCCTCGATGCCGGCGGAGTCCAGCCGGTCGAGGACGGAGCGCAGCTCGCGCTGGCTGCCGCCGCTGGGCAGCTGCAGGGTGAGCGCCTCGTCGTCCTGGCCAGCCTCGCGCAGGGCGGAGGCGGCGGCGCGGTACGCGGCCGGGTCGGTGAAGCGGAGCCGGACGTGTCCGCCGGGGACGATCCGCTTCAGTTCCCCGGCGGTGCCCTCGGCGACGATCCCGCCGTCGTTCAGCACGGCGATGCGGTCGGCGAGCTCGTCGGCCTCCTCCAGGTACTGGGTGGTGAGGAAGACGGTCACCCCGCCCGTGACGAGTTCGCGGATGACCTGCCACATGGTGTGGCGGGAGCGCGGGTCGAGGCCGGTGGTCGGCTCGTCGAGGAAGATGATGCGCGGGCCGCCGACCAGGGTCATGGCGATGTCGAGCCGGCGCTTCATGCCGCCGGAGTAGGTGGAGGCGGGCTTCCGCGCGGCGTCGGTGAGGTCGAAGCGCTCCAGCAGTTCCGCGGCGACCCGCCGTCCCTCGCGCCGGGACAGGTGGTGCAGGTCCGCCATGAGGAGCATGTTCTCCTCGCCGGTGATCAGGCCGTCGACGGCGGAGAACTGCCCGGTGACGCCGATCGCGGCGCGTACGGCCTGCGGGTCGGCGGCGAGGTCGTGGCCGCCGACGCGGATGCCGCCGGAGGCGGGGCCGGGCGACACGAGCGTGGAGAGGATCTTGACGATGGTGGTCTTGCCGGCGCCGTTCGGGCCGAGCAGGGAGAAGATCGTGCCTTCCGGTACGGCCAGGTCGACGCCGTCGAGGACGGTCTTGTCGCCGTAGGACTTGCGCAGCCCGTTCACCGCGATGGCCAGGTCGGTCATGAGTGGTGCCCCCTTTTTTTCCGGCTGAGGATCTACAGGCTGTGGGCGGTGATGTCGCCGTAGGCGGTGGTCGCGTGGATGGCCAGGCCGGCGGCGGAGCCGTCGGTGCGGGTGAGCGCGTCGCGGACCCGGCCGTAGGAGGTGCCGGCGTCCAGGGAGGCGGAGACGCCTCGGGCGGCGGCGACCGCGATGTCGCCCCGCTCGGTGCGCAGGGTCACCGTGCCGTGCGCGGCCTCGGTGATCCGGATGTCGCCCCTCTGGGTCCTGATCTCGGCGGGGCCGGCCAGCCGGCCGACCGAGACGTCGCCGTCGTGGGCGGTGAGGCGGGCGCTCGCGGCCTCGTCGATCTTCACCGAGCGGTGGCCGCCCTCGAAGGTGACGTCGCCGAGCCGTCCGACGCCGCGGAGTTCGGCGGCGCCGGCCTTCGCCCGGACGTGCGAGCCGGCGGGGAGCTGGACGGTCACCTCGACGGATCCGGAGTGCCCGAGGATCCGGTTCTTCGGCTCCGGGGCCTCGATCCGCAGGACACCGTCGCCGTAGGCGACCACGATCTCCTCGGCCGCCTTCACGTCGCGGCTCCGGGACGCGTCGGCGGGCAGGACCTCGATCCTGGTGTCGGCGCGGTCGGCGGCGATGAACTGAATGCGTCCGGCGGGGATGTCCAGGACGGCGGTCACCGGCGCGGGGGTGTCGAACGTCTGCATCGTGCGCTCCTTCGTCTGCCTCGCGGACCCCTTCGGCCCGTCGTTTCTGACGATGGAAAAGCTACGTTGCCTTTCCTGATCCGGCAACGACTCTGTTGCATGGAATCATCATCAGTGCAGGTAAGAGCTCTTCAATCGTTGCAATCGATAGGAAGTCAACGCAACATTGCCTCGCTCGTTTGTTGCAATGGACTGGAGCGAAGGCTACGCTGGGGGCATCGGGACCGTGAAGCACGACGAACGACCGCGAAGGAGGCCGCGATGCCGGGAGGCAGACTCACCCAGCAGGAGCGCCAGCAGATCGCGCTGGGACTGGCCGACGGCCTCGCCTACGCGGAGATCGCCAGGCGCCTCGACCGCCCGACCTCGACCGTCACCCGCGAGGTCATGCGCAACGGCGGCCCCACCGCCTACCGTGCCGACCTCGCCCACCGCGCCACCGAACAGCGCGCCCACCGCCGCAGGCAGGCCGCGCCCCGGGACCCGAAGGCGCCCCCGCAGGCCCACGGACGCGACGCCGAGGCGGTGCGCGCGTACGAGGAGACGCTCACGACCGTCTTCATGCAGTCGGGCGCGCCCAAGATGATGTCCCGGGTGCTGGGCTGCCTCTTCACCACCGACGAGGGCAGCCTCACCGCGCCCGAACTGGCCCGGCGCCTCCAGGTCAGTCCGGCGTCCGTCTCCAAGGCGATCGCGTTCCTCGAGAACCAGGGCCTCGTCCGCCGGGAACGCGACGAACGCCGCCGCGAACGCTACGTCGTCGACGACGACGTCATGTACGAGTCCATGATGGCCAGCGCCCGCGGCACCGCCCACCTCGCCGAGACCGCGCGGCAGGGCGTCGGCGTCCTCGGCCCCGGCACCCCGGCCGCCGTCCGCCTGGAGAACATCGCCCGCTTCGTCGACTTCGTCACCGAGAGCATCATCCGCGCCGCGGAGCAGGCCCGCGACATCCTCCACACGAAGGCGGAGACGGCCCCGGGCGGCACCGCCGGGCCGGGGCCGGACCTCAGATGAGCTCGACCTGGGGCGTGGTCCGCTGCGCCGGCACGGCCTTCGGCTCCCACCGCGCGGTGGTCCGTACGTAGCCGTAGACCACCGAGGCCGTCACCAGGACGAGGAGCGGGCCGGCCACCCACCGGTGCTCGGCCATCTCCAGCGGCAGCCAGCGGTAGGACACCAGGAGCGCGGTGAAGACCGTCGCGCCGTACGCGACCAGCTTGATCCCCGACGGGTCCCCGTTGCGGTCGAACGTGCGCAGGGCCGCCTCGATCGTGAGCGTGAAGACCACGCCGGCGAGGAGGTCCGCGCCGTAGTGGTAGCCGAATCCCAGCGTCGCGGCGAGCGTGGCGATCAGCCAGAACGTGCCCGCGAAGCGCAGCACGCGCGGCCCCCGGCGGGTGTGGACGAAGATCGCGGTGGCCCACGCCGTGTGCAGGCTGGGCATGCAGTTGCGCGGGGTGATCCCGTCGAACGGCATCGGGTGCGGGGCACCGAGCGGCGGCGGCGTCCGCGGCCACAGGTCGGCCACCGCCCACGCCTCGGTCGGCGGCGCCTCCGGCGCCCACAGGCTGATCGCCGCCCAGTGCTCGGTGCCGGTGCCGTAGGCGAAGAGCGGGCCGACCACCGGGTAGATCATGTAGAAGGCCGGGCCGAGGAGGCCGATCACCAGGAAGGTGCGCACCAGGTGGTGGCGCGGGAAGCGGCGCTCGACCGCCACGTTGCGCAGCTGGTACAGCGCGGCGACGACCGCGGCCACCGCGAGCTGGCCGTAGACGGTGTCGAGGAAGTTGAAGCCGACCGGGCCGGTGGCCGTCACCAGCCGGCCCACCAGCCACGACGGGTCGCCCAGCGCGTGGTCGGCGGTCGCCACGTACTGGTCGAGCACCTCCGGGCGGGTCTTCGAGGTGATGAGCAGCCAGGTGTCGCCGGTCTTGCGGCCGGCCATCAGCAGCAGCCCCAGCCCGACGCCCTTCAGCAGCAGGACGCGTTCCGGGCCGGTGCGGCGCGTGACGGCGACGACCGCACAGCCCACGATCACCCACAACGCGCCGTTGCCGAAGGGGTGACCGTCGGTCACCTCGACGTCGAACGCCCACCGGACCACCAGGAAGGCGACGTCGATGCCGATCGCGGCGCCGATCGCGACGAACCGCTGCCGCCAGGTGAGGACCACCATCGTCAACGCCATGGCGGCGTACAGCAGCCCGCCCGACTTGGGGGCGAAGACCAGCTCCCGCGTCTGGTTGGTGATCGGCCCCGGTACGCCGAAGCGTCGCGCGGCGATCTCCAGCGCGACGAGGAACCCGAGGGTCACCGCACCCGCCGCGCCCCAGAGGATCACCCGGGGCCGGCACCACGCGGAGAACGCGGATCTGTCCTTTATTCGCGAAATCACCCGCGACGCTACCGATATCAATTGTTTGCCCGTTTTGTGAGATTCCGACTAAATGCGTTACCCATCGCGCTCGATGGCATGATTTCCCGGCGTAGACGAGCGATAGGGGCGTTCGTCGCGAGTTCGAACATGCTAACGGAGCGGTGCGGATCGGTTCCGTCGAAATGCACATACGGGAAGTCCCGGAAACGCTTTATCACCGACACCCTTGACATGGCAACGCCTCGAAGGGGCATTCGGAGAAGCGAGTCACCAGTGCAGGAGCGTGCGGCCCGCTCGGTCCGTGCAACCGACAACCGGGAGTATCCAATGACGAGTTACGGCAGCCCCTCTGCCGCGTCCTCCGGCTCGCGCACCAACGGCATGGCGATCGCGAGCCTCTGCTGCGGCATCGTCGGACTGTTCATCCTGAACATCGTCCTGGGCCCCTTGGCCATCGTCTTCGGCGCCGTCGCCCGCCGGCAGACGGCGGCCGGGAACGGCGCCGGAATGGCGAAGGCCGGCATCATCCTCGGCGTCATCGACGTCGTCCTCTGGCTCGTGCTCCTGGCCGTCGCCGCCAGCAACGGCGGATTCAGCTGGTACGTGGGCGGCTGACAGCCGACGGCACGGACGTACGACACGCGGGTGGGCACCGGTCCGAGGGCCGGTGCCCACCCGTGTCACGGGCAGGACACCGCCCGCCGGCCGCACGGGGGGGGGGGACCCGCCCCGCCCCGAGGGCCGATCGTGAGCGGCATGGACGATCACCGCGACGCACCCGCCGGTCCCGCTCACGCCCACGTCCCCTCGTCCGGCGCCGGATCGCCCGCGCCGAGCGCGGCCGCGGCCGGGGCGGGGACCGCCGCGCCGTCGCGCGGGCGGGCGCCCCGGGTCGGGGCGCCCGTCGTGCCGGGCGGTTCAGGCCGCCGCGTCGGCCGCCGCGGGCGCGGGGACCGGCTGCCGGAGCACGGGGCGGCGGCGGGCCGGCAGGAGCACGGGGTTGGCCACCCCCCAGGCGGCGCCCTTGCAGATCACTTCCTTGTAGAGGGCGGCGAGGCGTCCGGTCAGGGCCGCGCGGACGGCGCGGTCGTCGGCGGTGACGTACTGGATGAGGCCTTCCCTGCGGCCCAGCGAGATGCACTGGTTGAAGTAGCGCAGCGGCACGTTCGGGAGCTTTCCGCCGGTCAGGCGGGCCGCGATGGCGTCGGCGGCCTGCCAGGCCATGGGGGTGCCCGTCGCGCACGACATGCGCAGCGGCTTGTCCCCGGGGCCCATCGCCAGGGCCGCGTCGCCGACGGCGTAGACGTCCGGGTGGGAGACCGAGCGCATGGTGCGGTCGACCACGATCTGCCCCCGGTCGGTGACCTCCAGGGTGGTGGCCCGCGCGATCGGATGGACGGCGAAGCCGGTGGTCCACACGGTGACCGCGGCGGGGATCCTCGTGCCGTCGGCGGTGGTCACGTGGTCGGCCCCGACGGCGGTGACGGCGGCGTGCTCGTGCACGGTGACGCCGAGCTTGCCGAAGACCCCGCGCAGGTGCCGGCGGCCCTTGGCGGAGAGCCAGTCGCCCAGGCCGCCGCGGGCGGTGAGGGCGACGTCGAGGTCCGGGCGGGCCTCGGCGATCTCGGCCGCCGCCTCCAGGCCGGTGAGGCCGCCGCCGACCACGACCACGGACCGGCCGGCCTCCAGGCGGGCCAGACGCTCCCGCAGCCGCAGCGCTCCCGGGCGGCCGGCGATCTCGTGGGCGTGCTCGGCGGTGCCGGGGACCCCCTGGTCGTCCCAGCCGCTGCCGAGGGCGTAGACGAGGGTGTCGTACGCCAGCTCCTCGGTCCGCGGCTCCCCGTCGCCGCCCGCTTCGGTGACGGTGACCGTCCTGCGGTCGACGTCCACGCCGGTGACCTTCGCGACCCTCAGGGTGACGCCCGTGCCCGCGAACATCTCGCGGAAGGGCCGGGGCTCGAGGTCCTGGCCGACCGCGAGCTGGTGCATCCGGACGCGCTCGACGAAGTCGGGCTCCGCGTTGACGAGGGTGATGGCGACGTCGTCGCGGCGCAGCCGCCTGGCGAGGCGTCCGGCGGCGACGGCCCCGGTGTATCCGGCTCCGAGGACGATGATGCGGTGCTGCATTTCCTGCCTCCTGTCGTCAGCGGGTTCGCCCCTTGAACCGGGCAGCCCGCCGATCGCTGACAGCAACAGGGCGTGAGGCGCGTCACACGCGGGTCAGAAGGCGGCGTCGAGCAGGGGTGCGCCGTGGTCGGCGGCCGCCCACCGCCGGGTCGCGCGGTCGAGCTTGTCGGGGTTGACCTGGTTGCGGAACGCGGCGATGCCCTCGGGCGTGATCTCCAGGCACATGACGCCGATGACCCGGCCGTCGAGGACCGCCACGACGGCCGGCTCGCCGTTGGCGGTCGTGGCGTACACCTCGGGCGAGCCGCCGACCAGGTCGCGCTTGGCCTTGCTCGGCTTGAACAGGCCGCGCAGGAACGTCGCGACCGCGAGGGCGCCCTCGAACGCCCTGGCGCGGGCCGGGACCTTCCCGCCGCCGTCGCCGATCGCGACGGCGTCCTGGGTGAGCAGCCGCACGAGCGGCTCCGTCCTGCCGCTGGTCGCGGCCGCGAGGAACTCGTCGATGATCCTCCGGGCGGCGGCCTCGTCGATCTCGGTGCGGGCCCTGCCCTCCGCGACGTGCTTCTTGGCGCGGTGGAGGATCTGCTGGCTGGCGGCCTCGGTCAGGCCGAGGATCGCGGCGATCTCCCGGTGCGGGTAGTCGAAGGCCTCCCGCAGCACGTACACGGCCCGCTCGTTGGGCGACAGCCGCTCCAGGAGGGCGAGGACCGCGTACGAGACCGACTCGCGCTGTTCGGCGGTGTCGGCGGGGCCGAGCATCGGGTCGCCGGCGAGCAGCGGCTCGGGGAGCCACTGGCCCACGTAGGTCTCGCGCCGCGCGCGGGCCGAGGTGAGCTGGTTGAGGCACAGGTTGGTGAGGACCTTCGTCAGCCAGGCCTCGGGGACCTCGACGCGGTCGACGTCGGCGGCCTGCCAGCGCAGGAACGTCTCCTGCACGGCGTCCTCCGCCTCGCTCGCGGAGCCGAGGAGACGGTAGGCGATGGCCTCCAGACGGGATCTGGACGCCTCGAACCGGTCGACGTCGTGCACGGTCAGTGCCATGGCCCGGATCCTAGCCCGCGCGTCCTCCGGCGGCCGCCGGGGGACGGGCGTCCCTCCGCGCGGTCACAGGTAGTCCTCCAGGCGCGCGACCGTGAAGCCCTGCTCCTGGATGCGGCGCAGCAGGTTCGCCGTCATCTCGGTCATCGTCGCGCCCTTGAGCTCGGAGGGCCCGCGGAAGTGGGCGAGGACGATGTCGCCCGGCCGGAGCTTCTTGCCGGGCGACTGGTACTGCATGTTCTTGATCTGCATGGACTCGCGCCACAGGACGATCGCCTCGACGCCGCAGGACGCCGCGGCGGCTCGGGTGTCCTCGTTCCAGTTGCCGTAGGGCGGGCGGAACAGCCGCGGGGTGGTGCCGTACCGGTCCTTCAGCGTGCTCTGCTGGCCGCAGATCTCCTCCTTCTGGGCGGACGCGCCCAGGGTGCGGAGGTTCGGATGGGTCAGCGTGTGGTTCTGGACGCCGTTGCCGAGGGCCTGGAGCCGCTCGAAGTAGCCGTAGTCGGACTTCACGGCGGAGTCCGTCAGGAACATCGTGAACGGGATCCTCAGCTCGCGCATCATCGTCACGAACTCCGGGTCCTTCTCCGCCCCGTCGTCGAACGTGAGGAAGACGATCTTCTCCTCGGTGGGTATCTCGCTGATCACCGGGACCCGGCCCCCGTCCGCCCGCAGGTCCACCGGCTTGACGGCCGGCGGGGCCGGCGGGGCGGCCAGCGGTTCGAGGCCCCACTTGCGGTAGGCGGCCTCGACAGCCGCCCGCGGGTCCGCCTCGGCGCCGGAGGACGGTGTGGGCGACGCGGAACGGGACGGAGCGGCGGCACGGGAGTCCGGCGCGGGCTCGGCCGTGCAGCCCGTCGCCCACCCCGTCGCGAGAAGGGCGCAGGCCAGCGCCGCTCCCCTGATCCGCCTGTCCATCGTGTGGCCCCCATGTCGCCCGAACGCCCGTGCCCTTCCCCTTCCTTGATGTAGAACAGGCGTCCGGGGTTCCCGCGGCCGCCGCCCGGCGCGGCCGGCGGCGGGCGGTCAGGCGATCGGAGGGGGCTCGGCGCCGGACCTGGACGGGGCCGCGCCCGGCCGGCGCTCCGCGGCGAACTCGCGCGACGGCGTGGGGAGTTCGTCACCTCACGGGCGGGGACGCGTCCGGGCGGTCACGCCGTCCCGGCGCGGCACGCGGCACACCGTCCCGGCGCGGAAGGCGGTCACGCCGTCCCGGTGCGGAAAGCCGTCATGCCGTCCCGGAGCAGAACACCGGGACCCGCTGCACGAGGTTGTTGGCGAATCCGCCCAGGTTCCAGGGCTGTTCGGAGGGCTGGGTGTGTCCCGCCGCGTCGTGGGCGCGGGCGCTCAGGACGTGGTGGCCGGGGACCGCCGACCACACGCCGGACCACCGGCGCCAGGCCCACCGGTGTCCGTGGTCGGGTTCCAGCTCGGCCGGCCGCCACGTCGCGCCGGCGTCCGTGCTGACCTCCACCGCCGTCACCGGGGCGCTCCCCGACCAGGCCCGCCCCTCCAGGGCGACCGTGCCGGGCGCGACCACCCGGGTCCGGGACATGAAGTCCGGGAAGCCGGGCGGGATCAGGAGCGCCCGGGGGGCGATGCGGGTGACCGGTTCCCCCGTGTCCCCGGGCGCCTTCCTGATCCGGTAGGCCACGGACTGCTGGAAGCCGGTGAACGGCCCGTCGAGGACGGTGACGGCGCGCAGCCACTTCACCTGGGCCATCCCGTACCAGCCGGGCACCACCAGGCGCAACGGGCTGCCGTGCTGGGGCGGCAGGGGCGCGCCGTTCATCGCGTAGGCCACCAGCACCTCGGGGTCGTCGCCGGTGGCGGTGGAGAGCGGAAGGCTCCGCTGGTAGTCCTGCTCGACACCGCGCTCCACGCCGTGGTCCGCCCCGGTGAACACGACGTCGACCGCGCCGGCCCGCACCCCCGCCTCGTCGAGGAGCACGCGCAGCGGCACCCCCGTCCAGTCCGCGGTGCCGACGGCTCCGACCAGCCAGGGCTGGCTCACCGGCCTGGGCGTCAGCAGGGCCCTGCCGTTGCCCGCGCACTCCAGGGTCACGCGCGTGGTGACCGCGGGGTAGGCGCGCAGCCGCGCCGGCGACAGGCCGAGCGGGCGCCGCACGTGCCCGCCCACCGTCAGCCGCCAGGCGGCCGCGTCCGGCACGTAGGGGATGTCGTAGTGCGTCAGGACGTAGTGCAGGCCGGGCGGGGTGACGTCGTGGCGCATGGCCTCCAGCGGCAGGGCGTGGTTCCGGGCGGCCAGGGCCAGCTCGTCCTGCCCCAGTCCCTCGCCCGGTCCGGCCAGCCGGGCGGGGGCGCTCACGTCGGCGATGCGACGGCCCATGCCCCGATTATCGTCCGCGCGTGCCGGTCGCGCCCGGGCGGAGCGCAGGGGCGCGCGTGCGGGCGGAGCGGAGGGGCGCGCCTCCGGGCCGGGGGCCGGGCCGCCGTGCGAACAGGTGAATCCGGCCGCGCGGTGGATGGCGGCCGGCGGGACAGCGGGAAGGCCCTCTGCGTACCGGACGTGCGAGGCTCAGGAAGGGTCCCGATGCCGAAGTTCCTCATCCAGGCGAGCTACACGCCCGAGGGCACCAAGGGCCTGCTCAGGGAGGGCGCGAGTGGCCGCCGCGCCGCCGTCGAACAGGTCGTCGGCGACCTCGGCGGCACGGTCGAGGCCATGTACTTCGCCTTCGGGGAGGACGACATCGTCCTCCTCCTGGACTTCCCCGACCCGGTCTCCATGGCCGCGGTCAGCCTCACCGTCAAGGCCAGCGGCGCCCTCCGGACCCGGGCCACCCCCCTCCTCACCCCCGACGAGATCGACGAGGCCGCCCGCCGGCAGGTCGCCTTCCGCGCGCCGGGCAGCTAGGGCCTGTCGTCCGGAGCGGGGTGCGGCCGTGTCCCCTGCCGTCAGGGGCGCGGGCGGGTGCCGGAACTTCACGGGAGTCCGCGGGCGTTGACAGGGGGACGTGCGCGACGCGTGCGGACGACCGGAACGACGCTGAAGCCGAGGTGGCACGGATGGCGATGTGGGATCGGATCAAGGACCAGGCCAAGGGTCTGCAGCAGCAGGCGCAGGGAGCCCGGGGCGCCGGCGGGCACGGGCGGCCGGGTTCGCGGTCCTCGGGGGTGTCCCGCGCCCAGCTGGTGAGCACCCTCAAGTCCCAGCTCACCTCCCTCAAGACGGAGCTGAAGAGCGGCGCCTACCGGGACGCCAGCATGGCGATGTGCGCCCTGGTCGCCGCCGCCGACGGACACGTCGACCCCGCCGAGCGGCAGCACGTGGAGTCCCTGATCCTGCACAACGACGTCCTGCAGAACTTCCCGCCCGAGCAGCTGCGGCAGCGCTTCAACAAGCACGTCGACCAGCTCGCGTTCGACTTCCAGCAGGGCAAGGCCGAGGCTCTCCAGGAGATCGCCAAGACCGCGAAGAAGCCGACGGAGGCCCGGGCGGTCGTGCAGACCGGCTTCGTCGTGGCGGGCGCGGACGGATTCGTCGCGCCGGCCGAGGAGCAGGTCCTGCGCGAGGCGTGCTCGGTGCTCGGACTGTCCGCCCAGGAGTTCGGCCTCTGACCCCGGGCGGTCACCGGGGGACGTCCGCCCGCACCGGATCGAGCGGGACGTGGCGTGCGCCGACGTGGTCGGAGGCCGCCGGGCCGAGGCGGGTGCCGCGCCGCGCGGGGAGACGGGGGCGCAGGCGTCCGCTGTCCAGGAAGGCCTTGATCCGCAGCCGGCCCGGGGTGGTGACCGGGTGGTCCAGCGTCAGCTGGATCCCTCCGGTGTGCTGGGCCGCCAGGTTGTAGAAGAAGGCGGTGAGGGTCACCAGCGCCGTGCCCAGCACCACCTCCACCATCACCGTGACGCTGATGAGGATCATCGCCCAGAGGGGTGAGGGGCCCGCCTCGGGCGTCGAACTCATCAGGTCGTCCACGACCCACATGGTGGTCAGGGCCACGACCACGCACAGGCCCAGCCCGAGCGACACCAGGGCGCTGGTCGTCGCCACGGACCACAGGTCGATCCGCGCCAGCCGCGCCCGCCTCCCGTTCGCGGGGGGCCGCGCGCCGGGGGTCGGTGTCGTCCAGCCGGGCGCACCGGGCTCGGCGACCGGTATGCCCGCGGCCCGGGCGGACCGGACCGGGTGGTCGGGCGGCTGCGGCCCGTGCCGGGAGGGCGGTGGATCGACCGGGCCGGCCGGTTCGGGGGCCGGGGTCTGCGTCGCGTCGACGGTGCGGAAGGCGGGCGCGTCGAGTCCGGCGTCGTCCGCCCCCGGGTACGGTCCGCCGTCACGGGGCCCGGTCTTCTCGCCTCGCTGAAGGCGCGACCCTCCCGAACCTCGCAGCTGCCTGCCGGTGTTCACACCGCGAGCGCTTTCAGAGCGGCCCATGCCGGTCTCCTCACCTGCCGATGGAGCGGGCTTGACGTGGCGGCCCGTGGGGCGCGGCATGTGCCGGCCGCGTGGACGGGCCGAAAGGCGGCGGGCCCGGCGGCACCCCGAAGCGGCACACGGGGCCGGGGCGAGCGCTGGACGGCGGCCTGGCAGGCCGGCGTCGCACCCGACCGGCCTCCCGTACCGGGACGGACACGCTCAGACGACACCCACGCACCGTTACCTCACCGGTACGCACCGTCGACGGTAGGCGCGCGCACCTGGTCACGCATCCCGGACTCGACCGAAGCGGCGTCGGCGCCGACCGCCGTCCGGCAGCGGCCGGCTCCGCCCGCGCAACTACACCGGATACCCCCGGCGGGTACCCCGCCCGGTGGACCCCATCGACCTCCGCCCAGCGCGCCGCCTCGACCGGACCGGCCGGGCCGACAGCCGCCGGCCGGCCGCCGGGCGACCGTCGGACGAGCGCGTCGGCGCAGGTGCGCCCCGCTCCGCCGGCCCCGAGGACGCGCGCTCCGCCCCTGCGGGGACCCCGAGGTCCGCGCCTCCCGCACGACCACTTCCCTCATACCCCCCGGGGGTATATTGTGCAGTGCGTGAGGACCCCACCACGGGTCACACTGGACGGGAATGGGGATGCGAGCCATGGACCACAGCGCTCATCACACCGGCACCACGCACGACCACGCCGGACACGCCGGCCACCCCGGCCATGAGGGCCACCCCGGCCACGACGCCCACGGCCACGCCTCCGCCACGGGAGCGTCCTGGCCGATGGCGGCCAAGGCGACGCTCCACTGCCTCACCGGCTGCGCCCTCGGCGAGATCCTCGGCATGGTCGTGGGCACCGCCCTGGCGTGGGGCAACGCGCCCACCATGATCCTGGCGATCGCGCTGGCGTTCCTCTTCGGCTACTCGTTCACCCTGTTCGCGGTGCGCCGGGCCGGCCTGAGCCTCAGGTCCGCGGTCAAGGTGGCGCTGGCCGCCGACACCGTCTCGATCGCGGTGATGGAGCTCGTCGACAACGCGATCATCGCCGTGACCCCGGGTGCGATGGACGCCACCCTCTCCGACGGGCTGTTCTGGTCGGCCCTGCTCGGCGGGTTCGCCGTCGCCTTCCTGATCACCACGCCGGTCAACAAGTGGATGATCGGCCGCGGCAAGGGCCACGCCGTCGTGCACGCCCACCACTGACCGCGCCCGGCGCGCTTCCCTGCTTACGGACCGGTGACGTGCCGGGCGGGTCGCCGGGCACGGCGCGCTCACGGCCCTAGCGTGGCCCGCATGCGGGTACTGGTCACCGGCGGTGCCGGGTTCATCGGGTCCCATGTCGTGGAGGCGCTGCGGGCGCGCGGGCACGAGGCGCTCGTGTACGACGTCGGCGTGGACCCGGGCGCCGACGTGCGCGACCCGGTGGCGGTCGGCCGCGCGCTGGCCGGCGTCGACGCCGTCTGCCACCAGGCGGCGATGGTCGGCCTCGGCGACGGGGTCGCCGACGCGGCGGAGTACGTGTCGCGCAACGACCTGGGCACGGCCGTCCTGCTCGCCGCCATGGCCGAGCGGGGCGTGCGGCACCTGGTGCTCGCCGGGTCGATGGTCGTCTACGGGGAGGGGCGGTACGAGTGCCCGCGGCACGGGGTCGTACGGCCCGGCCCGCGCACGCCCGCCGACCTGGACGCCGGCCGGTTCGAGCCCGCGTGCCCGGTGTGCGGGGAGGACCTCGTCCCGGGGCTGGTCGCCGAGGACGCCCCGGTGGACCCGCGCAACGTGTACGCCACGACCAAGCTGGCCCAGGAGCACCTGGCCGCCGCCTGGGCCCGGTCGACGGGCGGCTCGGCGGTGTCGCTGCGCTACCACAACGTGTACGGGCCCCGGATGCCCCGCGACACCCCGTACGCCGGCGTCGCCTCCTTCTTCCGCTCCGCCCTCGCCCGCGGCGAGGCCCCCCGGGTCTTCGAGGACGGGCGGCAGCGGCGGGACTTCGTCCACGTGCGGGACGTGGCCGCCGCGAACGCGTCCGCGCTGGAGGCCGGCGCGCCCCCGGGACTGCTCACGGCCTACAACACCGGCAGCGGCGAGCCGCACACCGTCGGGGAGATGGCCCGCGCCCTGGCCGCCGCGTACGGCGGCCCGGAGCCCGTCGTCACGGGCGGGTACCGGCTGGGGGACGTACGGCACATCACGGCGGACTCGTCCCGGCTGCGGACCGCGCTGGGCTGGCGGCCGCGGGTCGGGTTCGAGGAGGGCATGGCGGAGTTCGCGCGGGCCGGCATGCGCGGCGCGTAGGACCCTGTGGACCGGTGGCGCTGCCCGCGTTCATGAAGCCGCGGCGGGCAGCACCACCTCGAAACGGCAGCCGCCGGGGATGTTGCGCACGGAGGCCCGCCCCTGGTGGGCCTCCACGATCCCGCGCACGATGGCGAGGCCCAGGCCCGCGCCCGCCGGGGGCGTCCGGGCGTGGCTGCCGCGCCAGCCCGTGTCGAAGACGCGGGGCAGGTCCTCCTCGGGGATGCCGCCGCAGCCGTCCGTCACGGAGACCACGACCCCTTCGGGCGAGCGCGTGGCGGCGACCGCCACCGTGCCGTCGGCCGGGGTGCGGCGGATCGCGTTGACCAGCAGATTGCCCAGGACCCGGCTCATCTCCCTGCCGTCGACCTCCACCGGGACCGCCTCCACCCGGCCGCCGACCAGCCGGACGCCGTGCGCGCGGGCGAGCGGGTCCGCGCCCGCGAGGGCGTCACCGATCAGGTCGTACAGGGAGATCCGGGTGGGAGCGAGGGGGAGCGTGCCGGCATGGATGCGGGAGAGTTCGAAGAGGTCGCCGACCATGTCGTTGAGGCGTTCGACCTCGGTGCGGATCTGCCGCAGATAGCGCTCGGGGTCGGCGGCGACCCCGTCCTCCAGCGCCTCGGACATGGCGCGCAAGCCGGCCAGGGGCGTGCGCAGGTCGTGCGAGATCCACGCGACGAGTTCGCGCCGGGAGGTCTCCAGGGCGCGTTCCCGCTCGCGGGAGGCGGCGAGCCGGGCGCTGGTGGCGGCCAGTTCCCGGCTGAGCGCGGCCAGTTCGGCCGTCGCGGGACCGTCGGGCACGGCGAAGTCGCCGCCGTCGCCGAACGAGCGGGCCGCGACGGCGAGTTCCCGGCTGCGGGCGACGACCCGGCGGCCGAGCAGCAGCGCGGCGGCCAGGGAGACGACCGCCGCCATGGCGACGACGGTCGTGACGACGGTCAGGTCGTGCGGTGACAGGAACATGGCCCACGCGACGGCGAGCGTGCCCGCCAGCATCGCGACCACCCCGACCGCCGCGACCACGGCGAGCGACGCGGTGAGCGAGCGGCGCCGGACCAGGCGCAGCGCGCCCGCGCCCGCGAGACCGGTGGCGCCGGCGCCGGCGCCGGCGTACAGGGCGATGAGCAAGGTGTCCCGCACGGTCAGTCCGCCTCCTGTCCCCGGGGATCGAAGCGGTAGCCCACGCCCCACACCGTCCGGATCAGACGGGGCCGGGCCGGGTCGTCCTCGACCTTGCCGCGCAGCCGGCGGACGTGGACGGTGACGGTGGACAGGTCGCCGAAGTCCCAGCCCCACACCTCGCGCATCAGGTCCTCGCGACCGTACGCCCGCCCCGGGTGCCGCAGGAAGAAGGCGAGGAGGTCGAACTCGCGGAGGGTGAGGGAGAGTTCGGTCCCGTTCTTGGTGGCCCGGCGGGCGGCGGGGTCGACGGTCAGGCCGGCCGCGCCCAGCGGGTGCGCCGTGGCGGCGGGCCGGGTGCGGCGCAGCACCGACTCCACGCGCAGGACGAGTTCACGGGGGCTGAACGGCTTGGTGACGTAGTCGTCGGCGCCCACCTCCAGGCCGAGGATGCGGTCGTCCTCGTCGCCCCGGGCGGTCAGCATGATGACCGGCACGGGACCGTGGCCGCGCATCCGGCGGCACACCTCCAGACCGTCCATGCCCGGCAGCATCAGGTCCAGCACGACCAGGTCCGGGCGGTGCTCGGCGGCCCGGGTGAGGGCCGAGGGGCCGTCGTCGGCCCGGTCGACGACGTACCCGGCCCGGTCCAGGTATCCGGCGACGACCTCGGCGACGGTGGGGTCGTCGTCGACGACCAGGACCCGGGCCGGCCCCGTGCGCGCGGGCCGGGTGTCGTACGGCTGCTGCATGCGTCCAGCCTCGCACCGCTCCCTGGGCCCGCGCCGCCGGCGAGCGCCACGGGCGTCCGGACGTCCGCGTTTCGTAAGGAGCGGAAGACCGGTATGTCCGGTTCGCGTTCGTAGGGTGAGAGCCGTGACCACCACACCGCGGGACGTCGACGTCGTCCTCCCCTGCCTGAACGAGGCCGAGGCACTCCCCTGGGTCCTGGACCGGATCCCGCCCGGCTGGCGTGCGCTCGTCGTGGACAACGGCTCCACCGACGGTTCGGCGGGGATCGCCCGTGCGCTGGGCGCGACCGTCGTCCGCGAGCCGCGCCGGGGGTTCGGCGCCGCCTGTCACGCCGGGCTGGGCGCGGCCACCGCCGACGTCGTCTGCTTCTGCGACTGCGACGCCTCCCTGGACCCCGCGCTGCTCGTGCCGTTCGTGCGCGAGGTCCGCGCCGGAACCGCCGATCTGGTGCTCGGCCGCAGACGGCCGATCGGCCGGCACGCCTGGCCCGCGCACGCCCGGGCCGGGAACCTCGCGCTCGCCCGGCTGCTGCGCCGCCGCACCGGGCTGCGCCTGCACGACCTCGGCCCGCTGCGCGCCGCCCGCCGTGAGCCGCTGCTCGCCCTCGGCCTGACCGACCGGCGCAGCGGCTACCCCCTGCAGATGGTCGTGCGCGCCGCCGACGCGGGCTGGCGGATCACCGAGCACGACGTGCCGTACCTGCCCCGCACCGGCGCCTCGAAGGTGACGGGCACCTGGCGCGGCACGTGGCAGGCGGTGCGGGACATGAGCCGCGTCCTGAACGAGGCCGCCGCGCAGGAAGGGGGAACCGCCCGGTGACCACGCTCCTCGTCATCGCCAAGGAGCCGCTGCCCGGCCGGGTCAAGACCCGGCTCACCCCGCCGTTCACCCCGCGGGAGGCGGCGGCCCTCGCCGAGGCCGCCCTCACGGACACCCTGCTCGCCGTGTCCGCGGCCCCGGCCGGCCGCCGGGTGCTGGTGCTCGACGGGGCGCCGGGCCCCTGGCTGCCGCCCGGCTTCGACGTCGTGCCGCAGTGCGCGGGCGGGCTCGACGCACGGCTCGCGGACGCCTTCGCCCACTGCGCCGGGCCCGCCCTGCTCATCGGCATGGACACCCCGCAGGTGACGCCGGAGCTGCTCACGGTGGACTTCGCCGGCTGCGACGCGTACTTCGGGCCGGCCGAGGACGGCGGCTTCTGGGCCCTGGGGCTGGCCGAGCCCGACCCCGGTCTGCTGCGGGGCGTGCCCATGTCGACACCGGCGACGGGCGCCGTCCAGCGGGGCCGGCTCGTCGCGGCCGGGCTGCGGGTGCGGGACCTGCCGCGCCTGCGCGACGTCGACACCGCCCCGGACGCGGCGGCCGTCGCCGCGCTGGCCCCGCACGGCCGGTTCGCCGCGCGGCTGGCCCGGTTCACCGCGGCGGCGGGCCGGTGAGCACGGCGGTCCCGTCCCCCTGGGCGCTCTGCGACCCCTACGCCGCCGCCCTGCGGGCCGGCCGCGGTCCGCTGTTCCTGCGCCGCAGCGACGGCTGGCTGCTGCCGCTGGACGTGGAGCGCTGGTGCGCGCGGGCCGACGCGACCGACCGGGCGGTGCTGGACCGGTGCGAGGGCGCCGTGCTGGACGTGGGCTGCGGGCCCGGCCGGCTGGTCGCGGAACTCGCCGCCCGGGGCCGTACCGTCCTCGGCATCGACGTCAGCGAGGCCGCCGTCGCCCGTGCCGTGCGGGTCGGCGGGCAGGCGCTGCGGCGCTCCGTCTTCGACCCGCTGCCCGGCGAGAGCCGCTGGGGCACCGTCCTGCTCATGGACGGCAACGTCGGCATCGGCGGCGAGCCCCGCGCCCTGCTGGACCGCGTCGCCGCGCTCCTCGCCCCCGGTGGCCTGCTGATCGCCGAGACCGCGCCGGTGGACGTCGACGAACGCGCACAGGTGCAGGTCGTCGGCGTCACCGACGCGCGGGCGGGGAGCCGCCCGTTCCCCTGGGCGCGGCTCGGCACACCGGCCCTGCTGGGGCACGCGCGCCGCGCGGGCTGGCGGGCCGCCGATCAGTGGACGGCGGGCGGCCGCCGCTTCGTCGCCCTCCGCAGCCGCAGCACCAGCAGCGCTGCCGAGACGCCGAAGAGGGCGGCCGTGATCAGCAGCCAGCGGGCGAGGAACCCGTCCGTCGAGAGCCCCGCACCCCACCGGTAACGCCGCTCCACCCGGCCGCTGATCAGCGGGAACCACACGAGCAGCAGCAGGCCGGAGAGCACCGCCGGCACGCGCGCGTACGGGACCCACCGGCGGTGTCCGGCCGCGCCGAGTCCCCGCGCGACCGCCCGGTCGGCCGCCGCGTACAGCGGCAGCAGCACCAGGTCGTGCAGCAGCGCCGCCCCCACGAACCACAGCGCCACACCGACCGGGTCGTCGGCGAGCAGCCGTACGCCGGCGTAGGCGGCGAGCGCGAACGAACAGACCAGCAGGAGGAGTTGCGGGGGGCTGCCGACCGCGGTCCGCCATCGCGCACGGCGCATCACAGGTCCCCGAACGTCATCCGGGCCACCCACTTGGTGTTGAGCACACCGGGCGCGGCGGGCACGATGACCCGCGCCGGGTATCCGTGGTCGGGGGACAGGTCCTCGCCGTTGACGTACAGGGCGAGCAGGGAGCGCGGGTCGGCGACCTGGTTGGCGCGCAGGGCCGCGCGGCGGAAGGCGCCGTGCTGCTGGAGGGACTCGACGAGCAGGTCCGGCGGGTCGTCGTCGTGACCGACGAGCGCCGCGAGGTCCCGGAGCGGGACCCCCCGCCACCACTGGTCCGAGGTGGACCAGCCCTCGACGCAGGCGATGGGCAGCGCCGAGCTGCGCAGGGGCAGCCCCAGCAGCCGGGCGCGGCTGAGGCGGACGGTTCCGGTGCGGCCGGTGAGCACGAGCCGCCACGCGTCCTCGCCGGTCACCGCGGGGGTGATGCCCGCGTAGGCGGCCGTCTTGTTGATCTGGAAGCCGTTCGGGCCGCTGCCCGGATCGGGTCCTCCGTGCGGCGCGAGCAGGGCGGTCTCCCGCAGCGGCCCGTCGAAGCCGCGGCCGGCGCTGGTGGCGAACAGCAGCAGCGACCCGCCGCCGACCAGCCACAGCGCCCCGCGCCGGGAGACGGTGGGCGGATCGGGGGCAGGAGAGACCAGGACGTCCGGCGCCGGGAGCACCGAGGGGGCGCCGGACGCGTCGGACGCACCGGAGGCACCGGGACCGCCGGGGGCGCCGGACGGGCCGCCCGAGGTGCCGGACTCACCCTCGGACCGCCTCCGCCGGACCGTCCGCACGGCCATCGGCGCCCTCAGGGCCACATGCACCACGAACGCGGAGACGAACACCCACGCGCCGTAGAAGTGCAGCGGGTAGAACGAGCCGGGGAAGACGTAGTCGAGCTGGATGTTGAGCACGCCCGTCACGAACTCGAAGAGCACGCCGCCGACCAGGAGCAGCAGGGAGATCCGCTCCAGCGCGTGGGCGAGCGAGCGGGCCGGGGGCAGCGCGAACAGCCGGGGCACCACCGACCACAGCTTGGCCAGCAGCACCGGGACGAGGGTGATGCCGAGGGTGACGTGCACCCCCTGGGTGAGCCGGTACAGCCAGTACGGACGGGTCGGCCACGCGAAGAGGTAGAAGCCGAGGATCCCCTTGTCCGGGGTCTTGTCGTTCACCGGGGACAGGTCCGGGTTGTACGCGGCGTACGAGAGGAGACCCGTCACGAAGAGCACGGTGACGCCGACGAGCAGGACGAGGCCGAGCACCGAGGTGAACCAGGGGCCGCGCAGGGGGCTGCGCCAGAAGCCGGGCGAGGTGGGGAGCCGTGGGGAGTCGAGGGCGGGCATGTGCCGACGGTAGGCCGGGACCACGCCCCGGAGGGGGCCGTGACCCATGACGAAACGCTGACGTCCGTCGTGTGCGCCGTCCCGTCCGCCGTCCGGCGGCCTAGCGTGCCGCTGTGACCCGCCCCGCCCCGCGCGATCCGTACGCCGTCCTGGCCGCCGCCCTGCTCGTCACTGCGGCCGTCCTGGTCGGCCACCGCATCCAGCACGCCCACCACACACTGCGGGTGAACTGGCCCCCGTTGCTGGCGACCTGGCACCCCCACGCCGGTCCCGGCACGCCGGCCGCGCTGCTCGTGGCGGCGGCCGTGGCGATCCACGGGCCCGCCCTCGCCGCCCGTCTGCCCTGGCGGGCCCTGCTCGCGGCGGTCTGGGGGACCAGCACGGCCTGGGTCCTCTCCCTCGCCCTGGTCGACGGCTGGCAGCGGGGCGTCGCGGGCCGGCTCACCACGCCCCACGAGTACCTCCGGGCCGTCGACCGCTTCCCCGACGTCCCGGCCGCGCTGCACGACTTCGCACACCACATCCTGATCGGCTCCCCCGACAACTGGCCCGCCCACGTCGCGGGCCATCCGCCGGCGGCCACCCTCACCTTCGTCCTGCTCGACCGGCTCGGCCTGCGGGGCGGCGGCTGGGCCGGGACGTGGTGCGTCGTCGTCGGCGCGACGGCGGGCGTGGCCGTGCTGGTCGCGCTGCGGGCGCTGGCCGGCGAGCGGCTCGCCCGGCGGGCGGCGCCGTTCCTGGTGCTGGCCCCGGCCGCCGTGTGGATGGGCACGTCGGCCGACGCGTACTTCGCCGCCGTCGCCGCCTGGGCCGTGGCGCTGCTGGCCCTCGCGGTCACCGGCCGGCCGGCGGCGTGGGCGGCCGGCTCCGGGCTGCTCTTCGGTCTGGCCTGCTACCTCTCCTACGGGCTGACGCTGCTGGCGTTCCTCGGCGCGGCCGTGCTGCTGCTGCGCCGCCGGCGCGTCCGGGAACGCCCCGCGCCGCTCGTGTGGCTGCTCGCCGGGCTGGCGGTCGTGCCGACGGCGTTCACCCTCGCCGGGTTCGACTGGTGGGAGGCGTACCGGCTGCTGGTCACGCGCTACCACCAGGGCGCGGGCGGCGTCCGCCCGTACGGCTACTGGGTGTGGGCGAACCTCGCGTGCACGGTGCTGATCACGGGATTCGCCACGGCGGCGGGGCTGCGGCGGACGGGCGCGGTGCTGCTGCTCCGCCCGGACGCCGGGGGGCGGCGGCACCGCCCGGCCGGGGAGGCCGCCACCGCCGTCCTCGTGACCGCCGCCCTCCTCGCCCTCCTCGTCGCCGACCTGTCCGGGATGAGCAAGGCCGAGACGGAACGCATCTGGCTCCCCTTCGCCCTGTGGCTGCTCCCGGCCTGCGCCTTCCTCACCCGCCCCCGCGCCTGGCTGGCCGCCCAGGCGGCCCTGGCGCTGCTCCTCAACCACCTGCTGCTCACCGGGTGGTGATCCGACCGGAGCACAGCCGTGTGACGCAGATCACTTCTGACGGCAGATGAGATCGCGCCCGCCCGCCGGTCATCAGAGCGAGACGGCCCGCGACGGCCGACGCCACCACGTCCACCAGGACAGACGGGACGACCTGACATGACCGCCACCGCGAAGGGCCCCGCGAGCTACTTCCCCTCCATCGAGAAGAAGTACGGCCGCCCGGTCGCGGAGTGGAAGGAACTCATCCGCTCCTCGCCCCTGACCCGGCACATGGACCTCGTGAACTGGCTCAAGACCGAACACGGGCTGGGGCACGGCCACGCCAACGCGCTCGTCGCGCACACGCTCGCGGAGTCCGGCGCCGCGCGCTGACCTCCGCCCAGCCCACCCTTCCCTCCACCTTCAGGAGTTTTCCATGGCTTCGCGCCTCAACCCGTACCTCCACTTCGGCGGCGACGCCCGGCAGGCGATGGAGTTCTACCGGGACGTCTTCGGCGGCGACCTGAAGCTCAACACCTACGGCGATTTCGGACAGCCGGACAGCCCGGTGGCCGACAGGATCATGCACGGCATGCTGGAGACCCCGGGCGGCTTCACCCTGATGGGCTCCGACAGCCCGTCCGACACGGAGCCCGGCACCGGCGACGGCTTCTCCGTGAGCCTGAGCGGCGACGACGAAGCCGAGCTGCGCGGCTACTGGGAGAAGCTGTCGGCCGGCGGCACGGTGACCGTGCCGCTCGAGAAGCAGATGTGGGGCGACGTGTTCGGCATGTGCACGGACCGGTTCGGCGTCCCCTGGATGGTCGACATCACCGCGTCGCGGAGCTGAGGACGCGGACCCCGGCCCGGGAGCGGGGCTCCCGGCTCAGGGGGCCGGCGGGCCGGCCTGGACCAGGCCCGTCTGGTAGGCGACGACGACCAGCTGGGCGCGGTCGCGGACGTCCAGCTTGGTCATGGCCCGGTGGATGTGGGTGCGCACGGTCAGCGGGCTGAGCACGAGGACCTCGGCGATCTCGGTGTTCGACCGGCCCTGTGCCGCCAGCGCCATCACCTCGCGCTCCCGGCCGGTGAGCTCGGCCAGGCGTTCCGGCGGCGCCGGCCGGGCGCCGGGAGCGGGGGACGCGAGGAAACGGGTGATGAGGGTGCGGGTGGCGGCGGGCGACAGGAGCGCCTCGCCGGAGGCCACCGTGCGCAGGCCCGCCAGCAGCGTGTCGGCGGTGACGTCCTTGCCGAGGAAGCCGCTGGCGCCGGCACGCAGCGCCTGCGCGACGTAGTCCTCGGTCTCGAAGGTGGTCAGGATCAGCACGCGGGTGGCGGCCAGCTCCGGGTCGGCGCAGATGGCCGAGGTGGCGGCGAGGCCGTCCGTGCCGGGCATCCGGATGTCCATGAGGACGATGTCGGGGCGGTGGGCGCGGCTGAGGTCCAGCGCCTCCGCGCCGTCGGAGGCCTCGCCGACCACCTCCATGTCCTCGCAGGAGTCGATCAGGATCCGGAACGTGGCCCGCAGCAGGGCCTGGTCGTCGGCGAGCAGGACACGGATCGTCATGGGGTGCGTGCTTCTTCCGGGACGTGCGGGTGCAGGGGGAGCGCCGTGGAGACCTCGAAGCCGCCCTCGGGGCGGTGGCCGGCGCGGAGGTCGCCGCCGACGGACTGGGCGCGTTCCCGCATGCCCATCAGGCCGAAGCCACGGCCCCGCTCGGCGGACGGGACCGCGCCGGCCGCCGTTCCGTCGTCGGTGACGGTGAGCGTCAGCCGTCCTCCGGCGTAGGCGAGGCGGATGTGCGCCGCCCGGGCGGCGGAGTGCTTGGTGACGTTGGTGAGGGCCTCCTGCACGATCCGGAAGGCCGTCAGGTCCACGCCCGGGGAGAGGGGCCGCGGCTCCCCCTCGGTGGTGACCGTGACCGTGAGCCCCGCCGACGCGCACGCCGAGACCAGCTCGGGCAGGCGGTCGAGCCCGGGGGACGGTTCCAGGGACTCGCCGTCCGGGTCGTTCGGCCGGCGCAGCACGCCGACGGTGGCCTTGAGCTCGCGCAGCGCCGAGGAGGTGGTGCCGGTCAGGTCGTCGAGGATCCTCTGCGTCTGCGCGGGACGGGTGCGCGCGAGGTGGGCGGCGGTGCCGGCCTGGGCGTTCGCCAGGGCCAGGTGGTGGGCGACGACGTCGTGCAGCTCGCGGGCGATGCGCATCCGCTCCTCGGTGACCCGCAGCCGCGCCTCCTCCTCACGGGTGCGTTCGGCGTGTTCGGCGCGGGCCTGCACCGCGGCCAGGTAGGCGCGGCGCAGCTGGGTCGTCTTGCCGGCCGCGAGGGGCAGCATCAGCCAGAAGACCGGGCCGATCGTCCTGAGCAGCAGCGACAGGTGGTCCATGGAGTCGGCGAACACCGCCGCGAGCGTCACCGCCACCAGGGTGGTGACGCCGTAGACGCGGGTGGTCCTGCCGTCGGTGAGGGCGGCCAGCCAGTACAGCGCCCCCATGACGGGCGCCAGCAGGAGCGGGGTGAGCAGGTAGCCCAGGGCGACCGCCGCCACCGTGCAGAGCGCGGTCACGGTGACGGCGGTGCGCGGGTGGGTGCGGTGCTTCAGCAGGGCGAGGCAGGACACGCCCATGAGCGCGGTGGCGGCCCCGTCCGAGCCGGGCGGGGCCGCGCCGGGCATGGTGAGCGACCTGCCGAGCGTCGCGCAGCCCGCCAGCGACAGCACCAGCACCAGGTCGACGACGAAGGGGTGGCGGGCCGAGAACTCCTCGAGGCGGTCCGCGTAGCGCCGCTCCTGGGTGATGCTCATCTGGGTCTCCGGTCGGTTGCTGGCACCATCGTGGACTCCCCCGCGTGCGGACGGCGAGCGGGGCCGCCCGTGTCCTTCGCCACGGACGGCCCCGGTGGGGGGGGTCAGGTGCGCGCCGTCTCCAGTCCGGCCGCCCCGGCCGGGGCGGTGTCCGGGCCGGAGCGGCGGGTGAGCGCCTCGCCCTCGACGTCGACGCGGGGCAGGATCCGGTCCAGCCACGCCGGCAGCCACCAGGCCTTGTCGCCGAGCAGGGCGAGCACGGCGGGCACGATCGCCATCCGGACGACGAACGCGTCGAGCAGGACGGCGGTGGCCAGGCCGAAACCGATCATCTTGATCATGGATTCGCTCTCGCCGACGAACCCGGCGAAGACGGCGATCATGATGAGGGCGGCGGCGACCACGACCCGGGCGCTGTGCCGGAAGCCTGAGGTGACCGCCCGGCCGGGCCGCTCGCCGTGGACGTACGCCTCCCGCATCCGGGAGACGAGGAAGACCTCGTAGTCCATCGCGAGTCCGAAGACGATGCCCACCAGGAAGATCGGCATCAGGCTCATGATCGGGCCGGTCTGCTCCACGCCCAGGACCCCGGCGCCGTGGCCCTGCTGGAAGACCACGACGACCGCGCCGAGGGACGCCAGCACCGACAGCAGGAAGCCGAGCGCCGCCTTGAGCGGGACGAGCAGGGACCGGAAGACCACCAGCAGCAGCACGATCGCCAGGCCGACCACGACGACCAGGTACGGCACCAGCGCGTCCTGCACCTTGCCGGAGATGTCGATGTTCACGGCGGTGGTGCCGGTGACCTCGAAGGTCGCCCCGGTCGCGGACTCGGTCCCGGGCCGCTCGCCGCGGATGGTCCCCACCAGCTCCTCGGTCTTCCCGTCGGTCGGCGCGGTGGCCGGCACGACCTGGAAGACGGCGGTGTCGCCGGCCTCGTTGAACCGGGCCGGGGAGACGGACACGACGCCCTCGGTGGCGGCGATCCGCCGGGAGACCGTCTCCGTGGCGCCCTGCGCGTCGTCGGCGCCCCGGGCGTCCACGACGACGGTCAGCGGCCCGTTGAAGCCCGGCCCGAAGCCTTCGGCGAGCGCGTCGTAGGCCCGGCGCTCGGTGCTGGAGACCGGCTTGGCCTCGTCGCCGGGCATGCCCAGCTGGAGGCCGGTCACCGGCACGGCGAGGGCGCCGAGGCCGACGACGCCGAGGAGCAGCACGGGCAGGGGGCGGCGCAGCACGAACCGGGCCCAGCGGGTGCCCATGTTGTTCTCGGTGCTCTCCCCGGCGCGGCCGCTCCTGCGGGCCCGCCGCGGCAGCACGGCCTCCGGCCAGAAGCCGAGGAACGCCGGGACCAGCGTCAGCGCGACGAGGACGGCGACGACGACGGCGCCCGCCGCGGCCAGACCCATCCGGGTGAGCATCGGGATGCCGACCACCGAGAGTCCGGCGAGCGCGATGACCACGGTGAGCCCGGCGAAGACGACCGCCGATCCGGCGGTGCCCACCGCCAGCCCGACCGCCTCCCGCGGGGTGCGGCCCCCGGTGCGCTCCTCGCGGTAGCGGGAGACGACGAACAGGGCGTAGTCGATGCCGACGGCGAGGCCCAGCATCATCGCCAGGGTGCCGGTCGTGGCGGACAGGCCGAGGGCGTCGGACAGGGCGAGGATCGTGGCCATGCTGACGCCGACGCCGATGACCGCGGTGAGCAGGGGCAGTCCGGCCGCGGCCAGGGAACCGAAGGTGATCAGCAGGACGACGGCGGCGACGGCGATGCCGATCACCTCGGCGGGGCCGCCGGCCCCGGCGCCGCCGTCCGTCGCGTCGCCGCCGGTCTCGACGGTCAGTCCGGCGTCCCGGGCCCCGTCGACGGCCCGCTCGAGCTGGTCCCTGCTGGCGTCGGTGAGGTCGGCCGCCCCCACCTCGTAGGTGACGGTCGCGTACGCCGTCGTCCCGTCCTCGCTGACGGCGCGCGCCCGGAACGGGTCGGCGGCGCTCGCCACCTGGGTGCCGTCGGCGAGCTCGGCCACGGCCTTCTCGACGGCCCGCCGGTTCCCGGCCGCGGTCACCTTCTCGCCGCCGGGCGCGACGAACACGACCCGCGCGGTCGCGCCGTCGGCCGTGGCGCCGGGGAAGCGCTCCTCCATCAGGTCGAACGCCCTCTGGGACTCGATGCCCGGCATGCCGAACTCCTCGTCGGAGGCCCCCGGGGCCTTCAGGGCGCCCAGCCCGACGGCGGCCAGGACGGCCGCCCAGACCAGGGCGACGTACCAGCGTCGCCGGAAGGCCAGACGGCCCACTCGGTAAAGAAAAGCAGCCACGGCAGGGGGTCTCCACATCTGGTGCGACGGTCCGTCCAGGCTCCCCGGCGCGGCCCCGCCCTGTCGTCGTGCGCCTGCCGACAATCCCCGCTACTCGGAACGCAGTACGCGGCGGCCCGCCGGTCCGCCCCGGGGACGACCGCGTATCGGCCCCAGGTCGCGGTGGGCCCTCCCGCACGGCGCCGGCCCCGCACCCCGGAGGACGGGGTGCGGGGCCGGAGCGTCGGCCGGGGCGTGTGCCCCGCTAGAGGGTGACCTGCTTGCCGCCGAGGGTCACGACGAGCTTGCCGTCCGAGGCGAACGACCAGCCCAGGGCGCCGCTGTACGAGGAGCAGCGGGACCCGTTCGAGCCGGACCAGAACTGGTTCGAGCTGTCGGAGTTGCCGATGATCCGGTCGTTGGTGCCGCTGCCGCTGCGGCAGGAGGTGTTGTTGCGGAAGACCGACGTGCCGCCGTCGAAGGTGAAGTTGCGCTCGGTGTTGTCGATGCTCAGGTTGTTCGACACCGTCATCGTGCCCGGGTTGCTGTTCCAGGTGAACCCGTGCTTGCCGTTGTGGAAGGCGATGCTGCGCCGCACCACGTGGTCGACCGCGATGTCGTCGCCGCCGAGCTTGTAGCCGTTGCGGTCGCCGTTGCCGGCCTGGGAGCCGTCGCTGAGGGTGCCGTTGTCGTAGGCGAGGGAGTCCTCGATGGTCACCGGGCCGATCGCGCCCGTGTCCGTCTTGGTGTAGAGGTCCCAGCCGTCGTCGATGTTGTGGTGGGACACGGCGTAGCGGAAGACGTTCCCGGTGCCGGTGGTGAGCTTCGCGGCGAACCCGTCGGCGTCCTCGCCGTCGGAGTCGGCGTTGTCGTGCGACTCGGCGCTCAGGATCAGGTTGTCCGACGGCCAGTCGCTGCTCGGGGTGGAGGAGGCGATCCGGCCGAGCTGGAGGCCGGTGTCGCGGTTGTGGCGGGTCACCGTGCGCTCGATGATGTTGTCGCTGCCGCCGACGTAGATGCCGTTGTCGCCGGCGCGCTCCACGACGATGCCCTTGACGTGCCAGTACGAGCCGAACAGCTGGAGCCCGCGGTTGGAGGAACTCTCGCTCTGGGCCGCGAAGTTCAGCACCGGGGTCTCGCCCGGGTAGGCGGCCAGGGTGGTGCGGGCGGCGGCGGTGCCGTTGTTGGTCTGCGGGATCGTGACCGTGGACGCGTACGCGTACGTCCCGCCGCGCAGGTAGATCGTGCCGCCGGCGCCGATCCGGCTGATCGCCGAGGTGAGGGTGGTGGGCGCGGACTGGGTGCCGGCCGCGCCGTCGGTGCCGTTCGGCGCCACGTACAGCGCGCCGCTCGCGGGCGGGGTGCCGTCGGTGGTCACCGCCTCGAGGTAGTCGAGGTTGGCGAGGCCCGCGGAGGTGGTCGGGCTGAGCCGGACGGTGTTGCTGCCCGCGTTCAGCGTGACCGTCAAGGTCTTGGTGACCCAGGTCGACCAGGCGCCGGTGCCCTCGAAGGACGGGGTCTGCACGGTGGAGCCGTTGACCACGAGGGAGGCAGGGCGGGCGGTGGTGGTGCCGTTGGCGAAGCGGACATTGAGCGTCGCCGTGCCGGCGGTGGCCGCGTTCACGGTGAACTGGGCGTAGGCGCCGGACGCGTTGGTGCCGTTGCAGAAGCCGCTGCCGGAGTAGCCCGCCCAGTCGGAGTCGACGGTGCCCTGGCACACCGCGGGGGAGGTCTCGGCCTCGTAGCGGGTGGTGGCGGCCTGCGCGGTCGGGCCGGACAGCGCGGCGAGCGCGCCTGCCACCAGGCCGGCGGACGCGATGACGGATCTCAGACGCATCGTGGGATCTTCCTCTCCAGGACGGTGCGGGTCGTCTGTTGGAGAAAGCGCTTTCTCGCGAAGCTTTGCCGGGCTAGCCTGTACACGTCAATAGACGCGTCCTTGATTTCTGTTCACATGGATGGACGCGAGAAGCGTGCTTCCCCGCCGTGGCAGGCGTCGGCTCCGGCTCCGGCACCGACATCACGAGTCCCGCGGGACACCTGCCGGACGGGACGCTTGCAGGACAATGGGGCCATGAGCATCGTCAAGATCAACGTACTCACGGTTCCCGAGGAGCAGCGCGAGACGCTGGAGAAGCGGTTCGCCTCCCGGGCGGGCGCGGTCGAGGGCTCGGGCGGGTTCGAGTGGTTCGAGCTGCTGCGCCCGGTGGAGGGCACCGACCAGTACCTCGTCTACACGCGCTGGCGGACCGAGGAGGACTTCCAGAACTGGATGTCCGGGCGGGGCCAGGCGGCGCACGGCGGCGGCGGGTCCGCCGAGGGCGGCGGCGAGCGGCCGAGGCCCGCCGCGACGGACGCGACGCTGTGGTCCTTCGAGGTGGTCCAGCAGGCGGCGCCGAAGCAGGACTGACGGCCCGCACACCGGGCCGGCGCCCGTCCGCCGCCGGCGCCACCGGGCCGGCGGGCGTCCCACCGCCGGCGCCACCGGGCCGCCCCCGTCCCGCCGTCGACGTCCCTCCCGCCGGGACGCCCCGCACGCCGGACGGACGCCCGCCACACCGGTGACTCCCCTCCCCCGCCGGGCGTCACGCACACCGGGCGGACGCCCGCCACACCGCTGACGCCCGCACGCCGATGTGGCGGCTCGGGCGGACCTGCGGCGGCCGGAACGGACCCGCGGCGGGCGGGACGGCCCCGGGACCGACCGGAACGAACCCAGGACCGACCAGAACGGCCCCGGGACCGACCGGAACGAACCCAGGACCGACCAGAACGAACCCAGGACCGACCAGAACGGCCCCGGGACCGACCGGAACGGCCCCGGTACCGACCGGAGCGGTCCCGGGGCCGGCCACGGCGGTGTCTCCGGTCCGGTGAGCGGCGTGCCGCGGGGCCCGGGTCTGCCGGGCCGGAACCGGCCCGCGGCCGGGGCCGTGACCGGGCCACGGCCAACTGCACCACTTCACGCCCCGGTTACATTTCGCTCAACCCCTGGTGGACGCGCGGTGAGCGGGTGACCATGTGCGCATGACTCCGGCCGATCGCGCCATGGAACGACTCCAGGGCTGGCCCGACCTCACGGCGGGCCAGGCCAGTTGCGGCGCAGGACGGGCACTGCGCTCCGTCCACAGCGAGATACTCCACTTCCACTCCGCCCGGGACGTGGACCTGCACCTCACCGTTCCGGCCATCCAGCGCATCCACGCCGACCTGCGGGGGTCGACGGCGGTGCGGCTGGTGCCGGGCTCCCGCTGGGTCACCGTCCACCTCGACTGCGAGACGGACGTCGACCTGCTGATGAGCCTGGTCAGCATGGCCCTCAAGGCGCACCTGACGGAGGGGCCGGCCACCGGACCGTCCCCCGTCTCCTGCAACCTCCACCGCGTGACGCTGGTGCCGCGCGACGAACCCGACGAACGCTGAACCCCGGCGCCCCTTGGCCCTGCCGGGACCCCCGGCCGGGGCGCGGCGGCCGTCGGCGGGGGGGGTGTCGGGCCGCGGCGACGGCGCAAGCGTGTGCCGTCCCGTCAGACCGTCGGCTCCGCCAGGCCGGTGGCCCTTCCCTCCTCGTCCCAGCGCACCTCCAGGACGCGGGTGACGGCGTCGCGCTCCAGGGGGCCGAAGACGTGCGGGAACAGGGTGGCCGCCGGGACGCCGGGGGGCGGGGCCGGCGCCGCCGCCTCCCACGCGCAGCGCGCGGTGAGCCGGTCCTCGTCGACGAGCAGCGCCAGCAGGGGCCGGGGCGCGGCGCGGTAGAAGGCGTTGACGACGGCGAGCGTGGTCTCCTCGTCCGGCGAGCAGTGGACGAAGCCCTCCTCCGCGAGGGAGGCGGGCGCGTACGGCCGGTCGGGACGGGCGTCCCACTCGGACCTCGGCACGACGTGGTAGATCATGGCCCGATCATCCGGCCGCCGCGGCCGCCGTGAGGAGCGCGTACGGCAGGAGGACCGCCGGGAGGGTCCACAGGCGTGGCGCGAGGGGGCGGCCCTCGGCCAGGGGGCGCCGGACGTCGAGGAGCAGGACCAGCCACAGCACCAGCGCGCCGAACAGGACCAGCCCGAACAGGACGAACCCGCTGTTCTCGATCTGGTCGTACGTGCAGCCGTCCAGGTCGCGCCGCCGGAGGTCCTCGTCCCCGCAGTGGCCGTGCTCGGCGTACCACCGCGCGCACGCCGCGGCGACGACCGCCGGTATCCCGATCACCAGGTTGACCAGCAGTGCCCCCGCCCAGCGGCGAACGACACCACCGGGGACGTGGACGGCTGCGGGGGCGTTGTCGGTCATCCCGCCACCCTAGGCCGCCGCGCACCGCACCCACCGCTCCGGGCGGCGACCGTGCTCGCGGGCACAACGCGCGAGGCCCGCCCCGCAGAACACGGGACGGGCCTCGTCGAGAAGAGCGCCGGGCAGGCCTTGCACCTGCATTTCCCCGCAGGAAGCGGGGCGTCTTTCCTTGGACCACCAACGCAGAACCGTTTTGCCTTTGTTCTGGCGACCGGCTCAAGATCAAGCTTACCGCATTCCGGGGGGTGATCAAGCCCCTCCGTCAGTCGAGTTCCTTCACGTCCAGGTCGGGGCCGACGACGAGGGTGACCACCCCCGCGGCGGCGTCCGCGGACGCGGCGGACCGCGCCTCGGGCAGCCGCGAGGACAGGACCGCGGCCTGCTTCTCCAGACCCGTCGGGAAGGTGACGGCCGTCTTGGCCACCGTCTGCGGCGCGTTGCCCGTCCCGGTGACGGTGAAGCCGGCCTTGCGCAGCTTCTCGGCGACCTCCCCGGCGCGCCCGGAGACCCCGGTGCCGTTGAGGACCTGCACCCGCACCTGGGAGGCGTACACGAGGTCCTTCACGGCCGCCTGCAACTGCGCCTTGGTCATCTCCTTGTCTTTGGCCAGGGAGGTGAACAGGTTCGCGGCCTGCGGGTACTGCCAGACGACGTTGGCCTTGTCGGTGGGGACGTCCGCCTCGCGCGGGTAGTTGGGCACGGTGAGGAAGGCCAGCCGGTCGCTGGGGATGCCCTTGAGTTCGTCGGCGAGGCCGTAGATCGGCTGGATGCCGGCCAGGTCCGGGTCGGTCGTCAGGGACTTGGTCGCCGACTGGAGGAAGCCGTAGAGGGAGCTGGGGCTGGTCAGCTTGCCCTTGGCCTTCTTGACCAGGGCGTTCATGAACTCCTGCTGGCGGCCGATGCGGCCGATGTCGGAGCCGTCGCCGACGCCGTAGCGGACCCGGACGTAGCCGAGGGCCGTCTCGCCGTCGACGGTCTGGCAGCCGGCCTCCATGTTCAGGCGGGCCTTGTCCGACTTGATGGCCTGCTCGGGGCAGACCTCTATGCCGTCCAGGGCGTCGACCATGCCCTTGAAGCCGGAGAAGTCGACGGACATGAAGTGGTCGATCCGCAGGCCCGTGTGGGCCTCGACGGTCTTGATGCTGCACGCGGCCGCCTCGGCGACCTCGCCGCTGGTGCCGCCTATCGCGAAGGCCTCGTTGATCTTGGCCTTGTGCGGGGAGGACGTCTTGCCGTCCCCCATCTCGCAGGCCGGTATCTCCACCCAGGAGTCACGCGGGAACGACACGACCGCCGCCCACTTCCGGTCGGCGGGGATGTGCAGCACCATCAGCGTGTCCGACTGCATGGTGGTCAGGTCCTTGCCGTACTTGGCGTTCGCGCCGTCCCGGCTGTCGGAGCCGACGACCAGGATGTTCTTCGACCCCGGGCTGAGGTTCTCGGGCCGGTCGCCGCCCAGTTTGTCGTCCACGTCGGCGGAGTTGATGTTGTCGTTGAGGTCCTGGTAGATCCACGCCCCGACCCCGCCGACCGCGAGGACGACGACCGCCGTCACGCCCGCGCTCCACGCGAGTATCCGCCCCCGCCGCGTCAGCCTGGTCTTCCCGGGCCGCTCGTCCCGCCCCGACTGGGAACGCCGACGCCTTCCTGTACCGCTCACCGGCGCTCGCCCCTCCGCCTCGGCCGTTTCACCCCGTACACCGTGCTCGGATCGTGCGGCCTGCATGGTTCACCGCCGAACGACGGCACCTTACACGCAGGTTGTCATACGTCCTGAAAACTCAGACGTCTCATCGGCCCCGGGCGTTCCCGGGACGGGCCACCGGAACGGACGGGCCGCGGGGGGGCGCGGCGGCCGGGCTTCCGGGGCGGCGGTGGCCGTCGTCCGGCAGGCCCGGCCCGTGCCGGAGGCGCAGGCCGGTGATGCCGGAGGGCCGGACCGGACGGCGCCGGGTCCCGTCGCGGGCGTCGCCTGCCGGGGGGGGACTCACCTCTCCCGGCCGGCGCGCGGGGTCTCGGAGCGGAAGGAGTGGCCGAGCCGCGGGGCGAGGCCGTGGTGGTGCCGGAAGTTGTAGATCAGCGGGCTCCACGCCGACGGGTCGACGTGCTGCGTGCCGGGCACGACGACGGAGGCGTCGGCGTGCACGCGCAGCACCTCGCACTCGACGATCCGGAAGTGCCCGTCGGGACCGCCCGGGATCGTCCGCCGTACCGCCGCCTCCAGTTGGAGGGGGCACTCGGCGACCCTGGGCGGCCGTACCGTCTCGGCGGGCTGCGGGGTGAGCCCGGCGGCCGCGAACTTGTCCGGCTCGTGGCGGTAGGCCGCCCGCTTGGCCTCGGGCACCGGGTCCGCGCCGGTGAGCGGGGCGAGCGCCTCGACCTGCCGCCACGGACCGGGCCCGGGCAGGTTGACGACGAGCTCCGGCCGCGCGGCCAGGTTCTCGGCGGTGCGGCTCTCGCCGCCGATGCCGAGGACGACGGTGTACCCCAGCGCCCACGCCGAGGAGACGGGGGCGAGGTTGGGGCTGCCGTCGGCGTTCTCGGTGGCCAGCAGGGCCACCGGGGTGCCGAAGCAGAGGACGCCGGGGGAGAGGGCGATGTGCCGCCCGCCGTCCTCGGGACGGGCCGTCACGGTGCTGTCGGTCGGTGCGCTCATGCCGGGAACGCCAGGGGGCCGACGTTTCGGTCCCCGCCGAAGCGTGCGGCCCTGACCGTGGCGGACGTGAGCGGCCCCGCGGCCGGCGTGGGACGGTCCGGCGCGGGGGTCAGTAGCGCACCGCCCGGGGGACCGTCGCGCGGGTGCCGCTCGGCAGTCGGTGGGTGCTGCGGGCGGTCGCCGTCTTCTGCTTGCCGGCGGGGACGTCCGGGACGGTGACGACGACGGTGTCCTTCCAGTCCCCCTTGCTGTCCTTGAAGTCGACCTGGACGGCGAAGGACTTGGTGGAGCCGGCGGAGTTGGTGACGGTGACCTGGACCGTGGTGCGGTCGTCCGAGGTGGACGGGGTGCCGAGCTTCACGTCGTCCGTCGCGTCGACGCCGCCCTTGATGTCGTTCAGCTTTTCACCCGCCGACGCGGTCGCCGAGGCGAAGGCGTCCCCGGCGCGGCTGCCGACGGACTGGACGGCGGAGGCGGCACGGCTCGGGACGGACGACGCGCCGCCGTCGTCCGAGCAGCCGGAGAGCAGGACGGCGCACGCCGTCGCCGTCAGGGCTGTTCGCCCGGTCCCACGCGTGCGGTGAGGGGTCATGGGGGTCTCCAGCGTGCGGTGCGTCCTGGGCGGTGGTCGCCTCCAGTGAAAGGCCGGCCGCCGGCGTCCGCATGCCGGCTCACCCGGACGGGCCACCCTCGTGGTGACGGCGCCCGGCCGCACGGATGGTCGTGGGAGCAGGGAGAGAGGCAGAAGGGGAGAAGTCATGAGTGAGCATCCGTCGCGGCCCCGTCCTCCCTCCCCCGAGGATTCGCCCGTCTGGGACCCGTCCCACCAGGGCACCGGACCGCCCGTCTCCGGACGGCCCCCCGCTCCGGCGGCCCGGAGCGGATGGGCCGCCGGCGGTGTCGTCTTCGCCGGGGTCATGCTGGTGGTGAACGGCGTCCTCGCCGTCTTCCAGGGCATCGCCGCGATCGCCGAGGACGACGTGTACGCCCGGCTCGGCGACTACGTCTTCGAGATCGGCCTCACCGGGTGGGGCTGGGTGCTGCTGGTCCTCGGTGTCGTGGCGGTCGCCACCGGCTGGGGGCTGCTGCGGACGGCGGCCTGGGCCCGTGCCGTCGGCATCGCGCTGGCCTCGCTGGGCGTCGTGCTCCAGTTCCTGTTCCTGCCGTACGCGCCGGTCTGGTCGGTCGTCCTGATCGCGATCGACGTGTTCGTGATCTGGGCGCTGACCGTGTACCGGCCGGCCGGGACGGCGACGGCGCGGGCGGGGCGGTGACGGCGCACGGCGCGGGCGGGGCGGCGGGGCTGAGCCGTCCGCCGGGCGCCGGGGCCGGTCCTCAGCGTTTCGCCTTCTTGTACTTCCGCATCAGTTCGACGACGCGCGCCTGGTCCGCGGGCCCGTTCAGCTCGGCCGGCAGCTCGTCCGGGCACAGTTCGCAGAAGTCGCCCCAGTAGCGGTGGCCGCGGTTGTCCCCTATGCGGTAGCCGCCGGGCACGCCCCGGGCGACGCAGCGCCGCTTGCTCACCGTGCGCCCTCCCCTCACGTCGTCGTCGCCCCCACTGTGCCCGGCCGCCCTCACTTCCCGCGCGTGGTTTCCCGGTCGGCGGAGCCGGGGGGCGTCACGTCGACCGCCTTCCTCCGCAGCCACGGCAGCGGCGGCACCGAGGAGCCCAGGTAGGGCGTGACGCGGACCTCGAAGTGGAGGTGGGGGCCGGTGACGTTGCCGGTGGCGCCGGACAGGCCGAGGGGCCGGCCCGCCTCGACCCGGCGGCCCTTGCGGACGTCGATGCGGGAGAGGTGGGCGTACTGCGTGAAGTAGCCGTCGGGGTGGCGGACCAGGACCTGGTTGCCGAAGCCGTCGCCGCAGGTCGTGGCATGGACGACGCCCGGTCCGACGGCGTACACGGGGGTGGCGGCGGGCACGGCGAAGTCCTGGCCGGTGTGGCGGTGGGCCCAGCGGGAGCCCTGTTCGGCGTAACCGGCGGAGAGCCAGTAGCCGCGGGTGGGCACGGTCCAGGTCTCCTCGTCGTCGGCCCGCTCCCGGGGAGGGCGGTCGTCGGTGCCGGCGGCCTCGGGGCGGGTGTCGGCGGCCTCGGCGCGGGTGTCGGCGGCCTCGGCGCGGGTTCCGTCCCCTGCGCGGCCGTCGTCGTCCGCCCGGTTGCCGCCGTCGGCGCGCCGGTCGTCCCCGGTGCCGGCGACCGGGCAGTGGCCGGTCCTCCCGGCCGGGTCGACGGCGACGGGATCGCCCGCGCTCCGCGCCGACGCCCGCAGCAGGCCCCAGAGTTCCTTGCGCAGGTCCTGGCGGCGGCGTTCGGCGGCCTCGACCTCCGCGTCGTCGGCGTCCGCCTCCCGGAGCCGGTCGACGCGTTCGCGGGCCCGTTCGTGCGCCTGGACGACCCGGGCGGCCCGCTCACGGACGCCGCCGCTGCCACCGCTGCCGCCGTGCCCGTCGCTCCCGGCGCCCGCGGGCACCGCGGCGAGCGTGACCAGCAGGGCGGCCGGGAGGGCCGCCAGCAGCGCGGTGGCAGCGGGACGGCGGCACACAGGAAGTTCTCGTCGCATTGTGTGATCATCTGGCCGTCCTGGGCGGCCACCTGGCGGACGCGCCGCGCGCTCACCCGTACGGCGGCCCCGCCGCACATCACCCGGACGGCCTCGCCACCAGGCTCCGGTACACGGACGCCGACCGCGGGTTCCACGGGCACTGCCACACGCCGTGCGGGCAGTAGTCGCTGATGGTCTGGTAGAGGGGCCGGTGCCGGGCGAACCAGGTGAGCATCCCGCGCACGTACTCCGGGTTGTCCCCGTTGCGGAACAGTCCCCACTCGGGGTACGAGACCGGCTTCTTGTGCTCCCTGGCGAACCGCACGTGTGCCGCGAGCCCGTACGGCTCACGCACCTGTTCCGCGAAGGGCATGCCCTCCGGCTGGTCGTAGGCGTCCATGCCGATGACGTCGACGTACCGGTCACCGGGGTAGCACGCGGTCCAGTGGATGGCGTCCCGTCCCCGGTTGGGCGCGAAGTCGAACCGGAACCGCTGTCCCGGCACGGCCCGCATGGTCCGGACGATGCGCGTCCAGTACCGCTTCCAGGCGACCGGGTCCGGACCGCAGCGGTGGGTGTAGGTGATGCCGTTCATCTCCCACCCGAGGACGAGCACGGTGTCGGCGAGCCCGAGGGCGACGAGCCGCCGGCCGAGCGTGCGGAAATGCCCGTCGTGCTCCCCGCTCGCGCCCCTGGCCAGCTCCGCCCGTACGTAGGCGTCCGGCAGGTGCGCCTCGTTGCGGTCCAGCATCGGCACGTTGAGGACGAACATCCGGTCCGCACGCGCCCTGCGCCACGCGGCCCAGTGGTCCAGGTGCCCGGGTTCGCCCTCGATGCGGCTCCACCGGTCGCCCGGCAGGAACGCCCGCCCGACCCGCGGCGTCGCCGGCCCCACCCATCCGTCGAGCCCCGCGAGCTGCCGCACGGCGTCGGAGTCGTGCCCGAGGTAGGCGCCGAACGCGGGCGGCACACCCGGCGGCGGAGCGGCTCCCCCCGCCCCGTCCGCGCGGGAGCCGTCCGCGCGCGGAAGACAGGCCACGCCGGTGAGCAGGGTCAGGCCGACGAGGGCGAGGAGAAGGAATCGAAGCGGCTGTCGCACCGGCTCATGATGACCACCCCCGTCCCCCGCGCGGGCCGGACTCGCGAAGGGACCACCCGGACCGGCGAACCCCACCGGGCGGAACGGCGGAGGGGGCCCCGGCACCGAACCGGCCGGAACCGGTCCCGGCGGACGGCAACCTCGCGGGCGGCGGCGACGACCCACCGGCGTCATCGCCACTCGTTCCCCCCCACGAGGAGTTCACCCATGCGCAGGCATCTCGCACGGTTGTTCACCGTGCTCGCGGCCCTGGCCGCGTTACTGCACGCGACCGGGACGGCCGCCCCCCGCGCCGAGGCCGCCGCCGAGTGGAACCCGCCGTCGAACCTCGTCCAGCCGCTCGACGAGGTCTGGAACCACGTCTCGACGACCTACCCCGACCTCTACGGGTTCCGCAACTACGGCTGGGACCAGGTCATGGCCAACAAGGGCAGCATCAACTACTGCGTCCGCTGGGAGTCCGACGCCCCGGTCAGCGCGGCCCTGCGCGACCGGATCCACGCGTCGCTCAAACGGCAGTTCGCCCTGTGGATGTCGGCCCAGGTCGAGAACGGCCGCGGCTACGACGACTGGCCGTACACCACCGTCCCGGTCAACATCGTCGGCTGGGCCGTCAAGAACCGCTCCACCCTCCAGTGGACGGACGACTCCGTCGACGTCTACGCGGGCGTCCTGGACGGCGGCGGCGCCCCGCAGTGCGCCCCCGACTGCGGCCGCTTCTTCCACCAGGACGGCGACTACTCCACGTGCCCCGGCGGCACCGCCCGCCACTACGACCAGTCCCTGTGGCTGACCAAGGGCTTCCAGGGCGGCGCCGGCGGCGACTGGGGCCAGCGGGTCGGCCAGGAGTACTTCGTCTCCGCCCTCGACCAGCAGAACATCCACATCTACCTGCACGAGGTCGGTCACACCTTCGGCCTGGACGACTTCTACGACTGGTCGCCCACCGGCCAGTGCTGCTTCCTCATGAAGGCGGGCAGCGCCACGCAGATCACCGACTTCGACAAGTGGATGCTCCGCGACTTCTGGCGCCACCTGAAGGGACGCTACGGCCTCTGAGCGCGCCCGCGCGCCGAGCCGGTGTCCGCCTTCCCCCACCTCCTCCGCTGCGCACCGCGACGGCGGCGTGCAGCGGAGTGTCACGGCCGCCCGTGACGCCGACGGCGGGAAGCACGGCATCCGGGTGACCGGGACCGCTCCGGTCACCTCTCGAAGAGGTCCTCCGCCCTCTCCGCATGAAGCGCCCGCTCGACCCACAAGGCAAGAACATCGAGGTCGGAACAGGTCTCCACCCGCTCCCGCACGGAGTCGGAGACCGGCACGCCCCGCAGGCGCAGAAGCCGGATCACCGTCGCAGCCCGCTCCTTGGCGACGCCCAACCCGATGCCTTCCTCCCGGCCTTCCTCGCGTACCTGCTCGGCGAGCGGGTGCCGCCAGAAGTACTGCATGGTCGTCATCAGGTCCCTCCACATCTGCCGGGCCCGGGGATCTGCCAGGCACGAGTCGACGAACTGCACGAAGACCGCGGCGGTGTCGCGATCGATGGTCCGCAGGGCGGCTGCCAGGGATTCCAGTATGGCGGGGGCCTGCCGACCCCGGCCATGTGTCATGGCCGAGAGCACCGCGAGAGGGACATCTCGTCCCGCCGCCCCCTCGTCCGCGATCACCGGCACATTGTCCGGACCCAGCACGAACGGACGTACGGTCAGTGAGGGACACCCCCGCACGCCCAGGTGGATGGGCTGCGCCGCCCAGCGGGCGGTGGCACGGTTCTGCGTGACGACGATCAGCACCGGCTCACAGCGGTACTTCTCGTACAGGAAGCTGAGGTAGTACGGCCAGCTGCCGCGTTTCCGCTCGTCCGGCTCGCCCTGTGACTCCACGACCAGCAGGTACGCACCCTGGCCGGTCTCTGCCCGCAGCAGGGTGTCCACGCGCCGCTCGACCGGTTCGACCTCGGTGAGGTCGACGTTCATGGCCGCGAAGTCGTACGGATCCGGGAAGGGAACCTGCAGCACCCCTTGCAGGGCACGAGTCAGCAGCGCCGGGTCCTTCTGGAAGATGCGGTGCAGCGCCTCGTGCGTCGAGCCGACCATCAGCTCTCCTTCCTGTCCGACATGATCAACGAGTGAGGTCGTGGCCGGTCACCCCACGCGTGCTCGGCCCGGTGTCCGGGCCGAGGCAGCGCCTGCCGACCCCGGCCCTCACGCCCCCTCCCCGAGGACCCGTTCGATCAGTTCCCGTTGGGATTCGGACAGGCCCGGGTCGGTGAACTCGGCCGTGCGGTCGTCGCCCTCGACCGTGACCGTGTAGCGGTAGGCGTCGGGCACGGCCGCGGCGGGCGTGCGCGGGGGGCGTGCCGTGGCGAGGACCTCGTGGGCGAGGTGTTCCAGCTCGGCCGCGTCGGGGCGACCGGACGTGTCCAGTTCGCCCCGGCGGCTCGCGCCGAGCAGGCCCCCGCTCCGGGTCACCCTGACGCGCATGTCACCCCCGCGTCCGGACGGCCGGGATCACGGTCCATGGCCGTTCAGCCCCACGTCCGACCAGGCCTTGACGACCGCCTCGAACTCGGTCCGCGTCCCGTACAGCCGTTCCGCCGTGGCCACCGTGGCCCGCGCGAACTCCTGGAAGTCGGCGGTCCGTGACAGCCGCCCGGAGGTGAGCGTGTCGTACCAGATCCGGCCGGCCCGCTCCCAGGCGAAGCCGCCGATGGCGACGGCGGTCAGGTAGAAGGCGTGGTTGGGGATGCCGGAGTTGATGTGCACGCCGCCGTTGTCCTCCGGGCCGTGCACGTAGTGGGTCATGTGGTCGGGCTGCGGGTCCCTGCCGCCCAGCAACGGGGAGTCGTAGGCCGTGCCCGGAGCCCTCATCGAGCGCAGGGCCTGGCCGCGGACGGCCGGGGTGAACAGTCCCGCGCCGATCAGCCAGTCCGCCTCCTCGGCGGTCTGCCGTCGCGCGAACTGCTTGACCAGCGAGCCGAAGACGTCGGACATGGACTCGTTCAGGGCGCCGGACTGGTCCTGGTACTCGAAGCCCGCGGTGTACTCCGTGACACCGTGCGTGAGTTCGTGGGCCACGACGTCGACGCTGATGGTGAAGTCGTTGAAGACGCGACCGTCACCGTCCCCGAAGACCATGCGTTCGCCGTCCCAGAACGCGTTGTTGAACCGGCGCCGGTAGTGCACCGTGGCGTCCAGCCCCAGGTTGCCGTCGTCGATCGAGTGGCGGCCGTACGCCTCCCGGTAGAAGTCGAAGGTGAGGCCGAGGCTCTCGTAGGCGCGGGTGGCCGTGCCGTCCGTCCCGGGCGGCTCCCCCTCGCGTCTGACGACGTCACCGGGCAGGAACAGGCTGTGGTGGGTGTCGAAGACCGTCCGCTTCAGGACGAACCGCTCGGGCAGCGCCTCCGGCCCCACCCGGCTGGGCGTGATCGCCCGGGCCTCCCGGAACTCGGCGTCGACCGCCAGGGTCTCCTGTGCGGCCTCGCGCACGGCCGTCTCGTCGGCTTCGGCGAGTTTCTCGAGGATGTAGGGCGGCAGGATGCCGCACACGCGGCGCCCCGCCCCCGTGCCGTCGGTACCGGTCATGGTCATCAGGCCCCGCGGAACGTGTGGACGTGGTTCGGACTCGTGACCTCGAACTGGTGCATCTGGATCGTCCGCGACTGGGTGTCGGAGATCTTCTCGCACCACTCGAAGCGGCGCACCGGCACGAGTTCCGGGAAGGTGCCCGCCCACTCGACGCCGTCGCTGGTGTGCGCGTAGGCGTACCAGAAGCGGTTCACGGCGTCCGCGTCGGCGGAGTAGACGACGGCTTCCTGGCCGGGCTCGATGCGCCACCAGCCCTTCTTCAGCCAGTCCCCGCCGTCCGGGCAGTTGGGGAAGTACCGCTCGAACATCGCGAAGACCGTCGCGTGGTAGTCGTTCCTGAATGTCAGTGACATGGCCCGTCTCCTCACCCGTCACACGGAGGGGGCTTGCTTGCGAACTGCGGGCTTGGTGCCGTTGGACTGCGCCTCGGCGTTCAGTCCGGAGGTGGGGCGCGCCTCGCTGACGCTCACCCCGCTCCCTCCCGCGACCGCCGCCCTGGCGGCCTGTGCGCGGTCCAGCGCTTCTTCGGTGGTCCCGGTGGTCGGGTCGGCCTCTGCGGAAGGTACGTGGTTCATGGAAGTGCTCCAGACCTGGACCTCGGGGTGGGGACCCGTAGGAAAGGGGAGCCGCGTCGTGGGTGCGACGACGCAGGTCAGAGGAGTCCCACGGCTTCCATTCTGGTCCCGCACGCCCCGTCGTGCACGTGGAGCACGGCCTCACACGGCGGCCAGTTCGCCCCACACGTACTTGCCCCGCCGGCCGAACCGGGAGAGCGGCTGCCAGCCCCACACGTCGGCGCAGGCCCGCACCAGCGCGAGACCCCGGCCGTCCTCCGCGTCGGTCAGCTCGTCGAACTTCGCGGGCGGGTCGGGGGGTTCGGGGTCGGAGTCCCAGGCCCCGACCCGCAGCACTCCACCGGAGTGGCGGACGCGCAGCATCGCGGGGCCGTCCGTGTGCCGCACGGCGTTCGCGACCAGCTCCGCGGCGATCAGCTCGGCGGTGTCGACGAGGTGGATCAGCCCGTGCAGCGTGAGGATCAGCCGCAGGGTCCGGCGCGCAACGGGGACGGCTCTGGGGTCGTTGGGGATGTGGAGGGAGTACTCCCAGGTTTCGGACATGGCGGAACTCCGGTCGGTGGAGGGGTGGTCGAGGGCGCGGTGGCAGTGCCGCAGCCGTCGTGGCAGGACGGAGCGGTGCGCTTCCGCAGCGTGAACGTCGCGTCACCGACAGTAGATCTATATCTAGAGACACAGCAAGCGGATCGCGTAATCTGACACCGAACGAGTCGTCCTCGTGGGCGCGTTGAACCTAGGAGCGGTCGAGAGCATTGAGGCGCGAACCAACGGCACGCCAGATGCGTCTTGCGACGGAACTGCGCAGACTCCGCGAGGCGGCGGACCTCACCTCCCGCCAGGCGGCAGCCCTTCTCGGAGTGAGCCCCGCCCAGATCACGCACATCGAGTCAGGACTGGCGGGCGTGAGCGAGCGACGGCTTCGCCGCCTCGCCTCCCACTACGCCTGTACGGACGGCGAGTTCGTCGACGCGCTGGTCGCGATGGCCACCGAACGGACGCGCGGCTGGTGGGAGGAGTACCGGGGGCTGCTGCCGACGTCGTTCCTGGACCTGGCGGAGCTGGACCACCACGCCTCCTTCCGGCTGGGCGTGGCCATCCTCTTCGTGCCGGGCCTGCTCCAAACGGAACGCTACGCCCGAGCCGTCTTCTCCTCCCGGGTTCCTGAACTCCCCTCCGAGGAAGTGGACTTGCGCGTACGCCACCGCATGTCACGGCAGCAGTCCACCATCCCGTACGAGGTGGTGATCCACGAGGCCGCCCTACGCATGAGGGTGGGCGACCGAGCCGATTCGCAAGCTCAACTCGGTCGTCTGGTCGAGCTTTCCGAAGCGGACCACATCACCCTGCGCGTCGTCCCTTTCGACCTGGACGGCTTCTCCAGGGCCTCGAGCACCATGACGTACGTGGGCGGCCCCCTGCCCAAACTCGACACGGTAGTCCTTGACGCGCCCAGCGGCACAGTCCTCGTCGATTCCGAAGCTCAGCTCAAGGCCTATCGAACGCGCTTCCGTAAAGTGCAAGCTGTGTCACTCGAACCGGAGCAGTCGCGTGACTTCATCCACAGGCTGGCCAAGGAGCTGTGAGGACCCCCATGACCACCCCCCGCAACTGGCAGAAGTCGTCCTTCTCCGGCGAGGGCGACGGCAACGACTGCCTCGAACTCGCCTCCACCCCCACCACCCTCCACCTCCGCGAGTCCGACGCCCCCGCCACCGTCATCACGACCGCCCCTACGCCCCTGGCGCACCTTCTCGACGCGGTGCGTCGGGGGACCCTGTGAGCGAGGCCGGGTCCCCCACGGCCACCCTCCCCGCCCGCACCACCGTGTAGTACGCGCCGAGGGCGACGCCCTCCGGCTCCCGTCGGTAGTCGGCGAGGGTGCGCAGGGGTTCGGGGCCGGAGCGGGTGCCCGTGCTCTGGTCGACCATGGTGACGGCGCAGCGGATCGTGCGCTCGGTGAAGGTGAGCTCGGTGCCGCCGAGGGCGAGCCGGCCGGCGGTGTCCTCGGTGTGCGGGTCCGGCCAGCCGCCGATCACCACGTTGGGGCGGAAGCGGTCCATGGGAAGCGGCTGCTCGCCGCGCTCCACCAGCTTGGCGTTCAGCAGGTCGAGGGTGGCGCGGGAGACGACGTGCAGGCGGGCGCCGTTGCCGTCGGGCGGGCGGACCAGGCGGCTGGGGCTGCCGAGGAACTCGGTCAGCCAGGCGTCCGCCGTCCCGCCGCCGTCCGGCGGCACGCGGAGCGTCTCCATGCCGGGTGCGCGCAGCAGCAGTCCCCCGTCGACGGGTTCGGGAGCGATCAGGGCCAGCGTCGGGTCGCCCCCCTGCCAGCGGGTGTCGCCCTTCTCGTCGACGATCGCGTAGGCGCGGTCGTCCCGCAGGCCGGTCGGCAGCACCTCCGCTTCCGTGACGGTGACGCCCGCGCAGCCCTTCACTGGGTAGTACGTGATGTCCGTGATCCTCGCCGACATGTGCGGCACCCTCCTCAGTCCGTGACCAGCGCGAGCACGAAGCCGTCGTAGCCCTTCTCGCCCACCGTCTGCACCGCCGTCGCCGTCAGCCTCGGGTGGGCGGCGACGAGTTCGGTGAAGCGGCGGACGCCCCGCACGCGCGGGTCCTCGCTGCCGGCGTCCGTGACCGCGCCGTCGCGGACGACGTTGTCACCGACGATGACGCTGCCGGGGCGGGTCAGGCGCAGGGCCCAGTCCAGGTAGTCCGGGTTGGAGGGCTTGTCGGCGTCGATGAAGACCAGGTCGAAGGGGGCGGCCGGGCCGTCCGCCAGTTCCGGCAGCGTGTCCAGGGCCTTGCCCACCCGCAGGTCGACCACGTGCTCCAGGCCCGCCCGGGCGATGTTCGCCGCCGCCACCTCCGCGTGCCGCGGGTCCGCCTCCAGCGTCACCAGCCGGCCGCCCTCCGGCAGGGCCCGCGCGAGCCACAGGGTGCTGTAGCCGCCGAGGGTGCCGATCTCCAGGATCGTGCGGGCGCCCCGGAGGCGGGCGATGAGGTGGAGCAGCTTGCCCTGGTTGGGCGCCACCTGGTGCGGTGGCAGGCCGGCCGCCTCACTTCCCCTCCCGGCGGCCCTCAGGGCCTCGTCCTCCTCGACCAGCAGACCGTTGAAGTACGCGTCGACAGCCGTCCAGGTGTCCTTCGGCACCGGCTCTCCTCTCCCCCGACAGAGTTCCCTGTGGGAACTTACTGCGCCCCCGCCGACACGTCGAGCAAGTTTTTACGGAAACCGGTGAATTCCCGCGGCTCCGCGTCCGTACTCCTGTGCGTCCGACCCCGCCGAGCACGAGCCCAGGCGGTCATCCCCTACCGGGCAGGAGGAACGGTGCGCTTGTCGCGGAACGTGATGGGAACCGCCTTCGTGGGCGGCGCCCTGAGCTTGACTCTGGTGGCTCTGGCCTATCCGTCGATGCTGGGGCTCCAGACGGTCTCCACATCGAACGACCGGATCATCGCCAACACCCAGTGGGGTCCGCTGACGGAGGGCGACCGGGACTTCGTGGTCAAGGTCCGCGCCGCCGGGCTGTGGGAGTACCCGCTCGGCGTGATCGGGCTGCAGAAGGGATCGAGCCCGGCGGTCAAGACCGCCAGCGAGCACCTGATCGACGGCCACGCGGCCCTGGACACCACCTGCCGCAAGATCGCGCCGATGCTGAACATCACCCTGCCCAACGTGGCCAGCCCGCAGCAGGTGGGCTTCGTCAACCAGATCAACGCGAAGACGGGCAAGGACTTCGACTACGACTTCGCCAACATCCTGCGCATGACGCACGGTTCCATCTTCAACACCATCGCGAAGGTCCGTTCCACCACCAAGAACAGCCTGATCCGCGCCCTGGCCGACCAGGCCAACGACACCGTCCTCGACCACATCACGGTGATGGAGAAGACGGGGATGGTCGACTTCGACCAGACGCTCTTCCAGCAGACCACCCCGCCGAAGCTGCCCGACGCGGACCTGACCCCGCCGCCCCCGGCCGCCGGCCAGCCCATGGTCGTGCTCACGCCGCCGCCCACCGCCACGGCCGTCCCGGTGGACATCGACGCCGCGTCCGTGGTGGGCGGGGTCGCCCCGGCCCCCACCCCCACGGCCGGCTAGGCGTTCCGCCCGGCTTCCGTGTCACGCCAGCCAGACCGTCGTGTCCGGCCCGAGCCGTCCGTCGCCGTCCAGGGGCACGCTGCTCAGCAGCACCTCCCCGGGCGGCAACGGCACCGGGCGCTCCGACAGGTTCGCCACGCACCGCCAGCCGTCGGAGCGGGCGAAGGCCAGGACACCGGGCGGGGTGCCGTCCGCCCACCGCAGTTCCTCGCCCTCCAGCAGCTTGCGGCGCAGGCGCAGGGCCGTGCGGTAGAGCTCCAGGGTGGAGCCGTCCGCACCGTCCTGCGCCTCGACGGCGTACCGCGCGAAGGACTCCGGCTGCGGCAGCCACGCGCCGCCCGCGCCGAAGCCGTACGACGGGCCCGTCGTCGTCCACGGCAGCGGCACCCGGCAGCCGTCGCGGCCCTTGCGGACCCGTCCCGTCTGCTCCCACAGGGGGTCCTGGAGGACCTCGAACGGCAGGTCGGCGACCTCGGGCAGCCCGAGCTCCTCGCCCTGGTAGACGTACGACGACCCCGGCAGCGCCAGCATCAGCAGGGTCGCCGCGCGGGCGCGGCGCAGGCCGGCCTCCTCGTCGACGGGCGGGGCGTGGCCGCCGGACAGCAGCCAGGCGTTCTCGTCGGTGCCGGGCGGCAGCGACAGGCGGGAGGCGTGGCGGACGACGTCGTGGTTGGAGAGCACCCAGGTCGCGGAGGCGCCGACGGCGCGGGCGGTGGCCAGGGAGTGCGCGATGACCGCGCGGATCGCCTCCGCGTCCCACGGCGCCTGGAGGTACTCGAAGTTGAAGGCCTGGTTCAGTTCGTCGGGGCGGGCGTACAGGGCGCGGCGGGCGCCCGGCACCCAGGCCTCGGCGACCGCCGTGCGGGGCGGTGCGTAACCGTCGAGGACGCGGCGCCAGTCGCGGTAGATCGCGTGCACCTCGTCGCGGTCGTAGTAGGGGTGGGTGCCCGGGGGGAACGACGCCAGCGTCTCCTCGCCGATCGACCCGGGAGCGCCCAGGTCGCGCAGCGGTTCGTCCAGGTCCTTGGCGAGGGCGTGGGCCACGTCGACCCGGAAGCCGTCGACCCCGCGGTCGGACCAGAAGCGCAGGGTGGTGCGGAAGTCCTCGCGGACCTCCTCGTGGCCCCAGTTCAGGTCGGGCTGCTCGCGGGCGAACAGGTGGAGGTACCACTGGCCGTCCGCGACGCGCTGCCAGGCGCTGCCGCCGAACACGGACTGCCAGTCGGTGGGCGGGAGTTCGCCGTGCGCGCCGCGTCCGTCGCGGAAGACGTAGCGGTCGCGGGCGGGCGAGCCGGGGCCGGCGGCGAGGGCCTCCTGGAACCACACGTGGCGGTCGGAGGTGTGGTTGGGGACGAGGTCGACGATCACCTTCAGGCCGAGGCGGTGGGCCTCGGCGGCCAGCGCGTCGAAGTCGTCCAGCGTGCCCAGGCGCGGGTCGACGTCCCGGTGGTCGATGACGTCGTAGCCGCCGTCGGCCAGCTCGGAGGGGTAGAACGGGCTCAGCCAGAGCGCGTCGACGCCGAGGGCGGCGAGGTGCGGCAGCCGTTCGGCGACGCCCCTGAGGTCGCCGAGCCCGTCGCCGTCCGCGTCGGCGAAGCTGCGCGGGTACACCTGGTAGACGACGGCCTGGCGCCACCAGTCGGGGTTGCGGGAGGACAGGTCGGCCGGGAGAGCGGTCTCGTGGTCGGTCACGCAGGAAAGCCTGTCCACTTTGCCGGGAAAGCCAACGTCCGCACCATCCGGATCCGATCATTCCCCACGTGGGGGATGTGTGACGGACGTGCGAACTCCCCTTCCACAGGCCCAGGTTGACAGCCGTCCGCCGGTCGCTCCACGATGTGCCCACGCTGTGGCGCATGTGACCGATGAGCCCAGTGTTTCTTCCGGACCGACCCGTCGCCCCGGCCCGCCGCCGACCGGCCCGCGCCGCCCGTGACGGTCACTCGCCAAGATGGGATCCGCATGTCCATAGCGAGACGTGTTTCCGTGCGCCGCCTGCTGGGGACGGGCGCCGCCTCACTCGCCCTGTGCACCGCGTCCGTCGCCGCCGCCTCCGGCGCCTGGGCCTCCACCGGGACGCCCGGCGGCGACGGCTGGAAGTCCGGCGGCCAGTACCAGCCGGGGACCGGCGCGGGCACCGAGACGGGGACCGACCGCTGCCAGTTCTCGCTCGACGGCACGCACTTCTTCGACTCGGTGAAGGTCGACGACCAGAACCTGAGGCCGACCGGCGACGGCAAGGTCCACCTCACGGTCCGGGCCGCCGGCGACGCCACCACCTGCACCGCTTCCCTGGCCTCCTACCTGGCCCACGGACCGGACTTCAAGACCTCCGGCGAGCAGGTCTTCGTCGACTTCGACACCGTGACGGTGAAGCCGGGACGGACCGACACCCTCGACATCGCCGTGCCCGACGCCGGCTGCTACGCGCAGGTCGACCTCTACCGGGGCGCGGTGAAGTTCGACGGCCTGCTCGACGCCGAGGACGGCTTCGAGCACGGCCAGCTGCCCGAGGGACCGGACCGCACGGTCATCAAGGACAAGCTGATCGCCGCCTGGAACGGCGGCACCAAGGACTGCACGGCCGTCGAGCAGCCCCCGTCCGCTCCGCCGTCCTCGCAGCCGCCGAGCGCCCCCGGGTCCCCGTCGGCGCCGGCCTCCGAGACGCCGTCCGAGACCCCCTCGGACACGCCGTCGGACACTCCGTCGCAGACCCCCTCCGGGTCCCCGTCCGCCTCCGCCCCGGCGCCCGGCGCCTCGGAGTCCACCCCCGCGGCGGCGCCCACCCCCGACGGCGGTGGCGGCGACCTCGCGGAGACCGGCGCCGACGGCAACACCGGCCTGATCGCGGCCGGCGCGGCGGCCCTCCTCGCGGGCGGCGCGGCCATCGTCGTCGCGACGCGACGCCGCAGGGCGACGCGCTGAACGATCCGCTGGACGACCCGCCGAGAGATCCGCCGAGCGGGTCGCCGGGCGACCAGCCGAGTGGGCCGCCGGGCGAACGCGCACGCGTTCCGCGCGGAGGGCGGTGACGGGCCGCCGATCGCCTGACGGTCCGTCATGGCCGCTCGCGCCCACGCGGTGGAGCCGCCCACCGGCACGGCCCCGCATCCCTGCGGGGCGCCGCCGACCTCGCGGTCGGCCTGTGACGCGGCGCCGGCCGGGCCGTGGGAAACCGGCCGGCGTCGTTCGCCGCGGGCGGCAAAGGCCGCCGGGCCCTGACCCGATCAGGCCCCGGCGGCCGCCCGCCCACCCGGGCCGACGGCGGCGGCGCGGGGGGCTCGGTCCCCCCACCCCTCCCCGGCTCCCCTCCGTCCGCGAGCGCCCTACGCGGCGGTCCACAGTCCGGCGCCGCGGTCCGCGACCCGGCCGGCGATCCGGTGCAGCACCTCGTCCGCCGGCACCGCCCCCGGCCGCCGCCCGTCCCGCAGCCGTACGGCCAGCAGGCCGCCGTCGGCCTCCCGCTCCCCGATCACCGCCTGGTACGGCACGAGGCGCGCCGCCCGGATCCGGGCGCCGAGGGTGCCCTCCCCCGGACCGCGCACCTCCGCCCGCAGCCCCCGCGCCACCGCCTGCCGCACGACCTCGTGCGCCCGCTCCTCCTGCGCCCCCGCCACCGGCAGCACCACCAGCTGCACCGGCGCGAGCCACACCGGGAAGGCGCCGCCGTGCTCCTCCAGGAGGTGGGCGACGGCCCGCTCGACACTGCCGATGACACTGCGGTGGACCATGACGGGCCGGTGTTTCGCGCCGTCGGCGCCGACGTAGCGCAGACCGAAGCGCTCGGGCTGGTGGAAGTCGATCTGCACGGTGGACAGGGTCGCCTCGCGGCCCGCGGGATCGGTGATCTGCACGTCGATCTTCGGGCCGTAGAAGGCGGCCTCGCCCTCGGCCTCCTCGTAGGCGACGCCCGAGCCGTCCAGGACCTCCCGCAGCAGCGCGGTCGCCCGGCGCCACAGCCGCGGGTCGGCGACGTACTTGCCGCCCTCGCCGGGGAGCGAGAGGCGGTGGCGGGAGGCGCGGATGCCGAGGTCGGCGTAGGCGCGGGCGATCAGGGCGAGGGCGGCGCGGGCCTCCTCCACCACCTGCTCCAGGGTGCAGAAGACGTGCGCGTCGTTGAGGGTGATGGCCCGGACGCGGGTCAGGCCGCCGAGCACGCCCGACAGCTCCGAGCGGTACATGCCGCCCACCTCGGCCATGCGCAACGGCAGTTCGCGGTGGCTGCGGGAGCGGGAGCGGTAGATCAGGGCGTGGTGGGGGCAGAGGCTGGGGCGCAGGACGACCTGCTCCGCGCCCAGCTCCATGGGCGGGAACATGTCGTCGCGGTAGTGGTCCCAGTGGCCCGAGAGCTCGTACAGGTCGCGCTTGCCGAGGACCGGCGAGTACACGTGCCGGTAGCCGGCGGCCCGCTCCGCCTCCCGGACGTACTCCTCCAGGGCGTGGCGGACGACGGCGCCGTCGGGCAGCCAGTACGGCAGGCCCGCGCCCATCAGCGGATCGGTGTCGAACAGGCCGAGTTCACGGCCGAGTCGGCGGTGGTCGTGCATGGCTGCTCCTCCAGGGACACGGACGAGCACCCACGACGAAGCCCCGGGGCACTCGCCCCGGGGCTTCGGACATCCAGTGGTCAGCGCGCCGGGACACTCTCCGGCGTCGTCGTGGGGGACACGTGGGCGCGCTGCATGGGCAGACCGTAGCCGGGGCGGCGGGAGGACGGCGACCGGTTTTCCGGCGGACGGGTCCGCCGGGGACGGCCGGTGGAGCCGCGTACGGTACCGGTCCGCGCTGGTCGGGGCGGGTGCGGGGGCTTCCGGCGGGCGCCCGGCCGTGCCGACACGCCACATCACCCGGACGGCCCACCACGCTGGTCGGGGCCCCGCCGCGATGGTGCCGTGAGAGGAGGCAGTCCGCGGTCCGCGCCGGACACCGCCCACCCCGGGAGGCACCTACGATGACCCGCCGCACCCTCCTCGCCGCCGCGCTCTGCGTCACCGGGCTGCTCCTCGCCTCCAGTGCCTGCGCCACCCTCGGCCTGGAACACCCGCCGACCGCGCGGCCCGCGCTGCCCACCGTGCGGAAGTCACCGTCCGGGTCGGCCTCCCCGACCACCACCTCCGCCCTCACGGAAGCCCAGGCGCACGACGCCCTGATCAGCGCCACCGACCTGGGCGCGCCCTGGACGCCGACGCGCGGCGCCGCGACCTGGCGGGACGGCCTGCTCAAGGCCACCACCCCGACCGCGGAGTGCCAGAAGCTGCTCGACGGCCTCTACACCGACGAGCTGCTCGGCGGCACCGCCCGCGCGGTCGTCGCCCTCGACGACCCGGACGCCGGGGCCCAGCTGCGCTACCAGCTCACCGACCGCCGCCCCGCCGAGGCCGACCGGGCGCTCGCCTGGCTGCGGACGCTGCCGCAGAAGTGCGCGCGGTTCACGGCCGAGGCCCCCGACGCCACGGTGCTGGACGTGACGGTCACCGATCTGGCCCTGCCGGAGGTGGGGGACGCCCGTCAGGGGCTGCGGGTGACGCTGACCGACTGGAGCGCCGAGGGCGATCCGCTCACCCTGGGGGTCGACGTGGCCGCCGTCCGGACCGGCCAGGACACGTTCGCCCTCACCAACGGCAGCCTCGACGACGTCCCGAACGAGGCGACGCAGGTGGCGGTGCAGTTGGGGGTACGGCGGCTGACGGAGGTGCGGAGGCAGGGGCGGGCGCAGGTGTGAGGGGTGCCTGCGGCGGGCTGTGCCGTGTTCCTGTGCGCTGGGCCGCCCGCGGCGGGGCGTGCCCACCGGGGTGGGGTGTCCGCGCGGCGGGCGGGTGCGGGTGGGGTGTGGCTGGGCGCGCCGTTCCCCGCGCCCCTGGGCCGCCTGCGACGGCCTGCGCCCAGCTAGGCGGGGTGCCTGCCGGACGGCGCGTGCGGATGCGGTGTGGCTGGACGCGCCGTTCCCCGCGCCCCTGGGCCGCCTGCGACGGCCTGCGCCCAGCCGGGCAGGGGTGCCTGCCGGACGGCGAGTGCGGGTGGGGTGTGACTGGGCGCGCCGTTCCCCGCGCCCCTGGGGCGCCTGCGACGGCCTGCGCCCAGCCGGGCAGGGGTGCCTGCCGGACGGCGAGTGCGGGTGGGGCGTGGCTGGGCACGCCGTTCCCCGCGCCCCTGGGCCGCCTGCGACGGCCTGCGCCCAGCTAGGCGGGGGTGCCTGGGGTGGGCTGTGCCCAGCCGGGGTGCGGGTGTTCGTCAGTCGGGGTCGAAGCGGGTGGTGTGGGTGATGACGTCGTGGGCCAAGTGCAGGACCGTGCGGCCTTCCGCGAAGGCGTGGGCGCGGAGGAGGGCCAGGGCCTCGTCGGCGGTGACGCCGCACTGGGCCATGACCATGCCGACGGCCTGGTAGACCTCGTCGTGGTCGGTGGCCAGGGGGCTGAGCCAGAGGCCGTCGCCCAGCCGGCCGGCCTCCTCGCCGCGCGGGAGGGCCATCAGGGCCACCGTCAGCACGTCGGCGACGAAGCGGGCGGTGCTGATGTCGTCGTCGGCCAGCTCGCCGGGGGCGTCCCGGTAGAGGTCGAGGGTGCCCACGCACACCGAACGGTCGCCGAGCGGAAGCGCGTACACCGCCCGCACCCCGGCCGCCGCCGCCTGTTGCGCGTACACCGGCCAGAGCGAGGCGTCCCGGCCGGTCGTCAGGTCGGAGGCGAAGACGGGCGCGCCGGTCTCCGCGGCCCGCAGACAGGGCCCGTCCCCCAGGGTGGCCTGCACCTCCATCAGGTACGCGGCCCGCGCACCGCTCGCGCTCAGCGGTACGGGCATCCCCTCGCCCCGCAGCGACACGCTCGCACCGCTCACCGGCAGCAGCCGCACCGCCGCCGCGCACAGCCGCTCCGGCACCTCACCCGGCTCGGCGTCCCGGACCTCCTGGGCGATCACGTCGGCGATCCGCTCCCGGTCCTGTTCGCGCACGCCGACCACCTCCGCGCACGCCCGTCGCACAGACCTTCGCTTGCCCGGGTCGGGTACCCCCCGCCCGCAGGGGAAACCGGCGGCCCCGGCCCTCCTGCCCCCGCGCCGGCCCGCGCCCGCCTACGCCTTCTCGTACGGATCCGCGGGCTGCTCCACCCGGGTGACCGTCACCGCGTCGAGGACCGGCGGCCAGGCCTCGTCGGAGCCCGGGGCGCCCTCCGGGTGCCAGGTGCCGGTGACCGTGACCCAGGTGTCGACGGGCAGCGCGTCCGCGCCACGGACCTCCGCCTTGCCGGTGGTGGCGTCGGCGGCGCAGCAGGCGACGGCGAGACGGGTGACGTACCAGACGCCGTCGTCGCCGTGGGTGACGAAGCCGGTCAGCCGGACGGTCCGGCCCGCCAGGGAACGGCCGCTGTCGTAGATCGCCCGTGAGCTGAACTCCGAGAGGGTGAGCGGCACCGGGTCGCCCGCCGGGAGCGCCGGGAAGGTCCCCACGCCCTGCGCGGCCCGCCGCGCGGCCTCCCGGTCGGCGCTGTAGGAGCCGAGGGCGGGCGGCGGGAAGAGGAGCAGGGCGAGGGCGGGCAGGGCGAGGAGCCAGGCGAGGCGGGGGCCGGGGGAGTGGTGGGCGTGCCCGTGCGCGTCCCCGTCGTGCCCGTGCCCGACCCCGTCGGGCCCGTGCGCCTCCCCGTCTGGCCCGTCCTCGTCCGGTGTGCGGGTCCGCAGGACCGCCGTCACCACGCCCAGCAGCACCAGCACCGCACCGGAGACGATCAGGTACGGCCGGAGCCCCGTCTGCACGTACCGCAGGTACAGCTCGCTGAAGAGCGTGATGCGCAGGACGGCCCCGCCCGTCAGCAGGAGCAGCACCGCCGGTCCGTACCGCCTCACAGCAGCCACCACCCCACGAGCGCGCTGGCCGTCACGGCCACCACCCAGGTCGCCGACGCGAACCGGACCGCGAAGGCGCGGCCGAACGTGCCCGTCTGGAGGGCGATCAGCTTCAGGTCGACCATCGGTCCGACCACCATGAACGCCAGCCGCGCGGTCGCCGGGAAGGCGCTCAGCGAGGCGGCGACGAAGGCGTCGGCCTCGCTGCACACGCACAGCACGACCGCCAGCAGGGCCAGCAGCGGTACCGCCACCCAGGCGGAGCCGGTGAACACGTCGAGCACCGAGCGCGGGACGACGACGTCGAAGGTCGCCGCGGCGGCCGCGCCCAGGACGAGGAAGCCGCCGGCGTGCAGGAAGTCGTGCTGGAGGCCGGTGAGGAAGGCGCGGGCGCCGGTGGCGTGCGGGGCCGGCCGGCGCGGCGGGCGGATCCACTCGTCCTTCCCGAACCTCGCCCACAGCCAGCCCATGACCACGGCGGTGCCGAGCGAGGCGAGGAGCCGGGCCAGGACCGTCTCCGGCCGGCCCGGGAAGGCGATCGAGGTCGCGACGAGCACCACCGGGTTGATCGCGGGCGCCGAGAGCAGGAAGGCGAGGGCCGCCGCCGGCGCCACCCCGCGCCGCATCAGGCTCCCGGCCACCGGCACGGACGCGCACTCGCAGCCGGGCAGCACGGCCCCGGCCACCCCGGCCACCGGCACGGCGAGGGCCTGCCGGCGCGGCAGCAGCCGCCTGAGCACCCGCTCCGGCACGAACGCGCCGATCGCCGCCGAGACGACCGTGCCGAGCAGGAGGAACGGGACGCCCTGGACGGCGACGGCCGTGAAGACCGTCCACCAGGCGGCCACGGGCGGGGTGGAGAGGTCGAGCGCGAGGGTCGGCCCGAGGACGGACACGACGGTCGCGACGGCGAGGAGCGCGGTGCCCCCGAGGACGGCGTACACCAGCGCGCGCACGGCGAGGCGGAGGCCGTCGGCCACAGTCCGTTGTTCCCGCACGCGCACGTCCCACCAGTTCGTCGTCACGGGGACGCTAGAGGCGGCGGCTGTGCGCGACCCCGGGAACGGCGGGGAGGAACCTGTGAGGGCCGCGGGACCGCCGCCACCGCGCGTCCGCCGCTCCGGGCCCGCCGGGGCGGGGCCGGCATCCGACGGCGGCGGCGCCGCAGCCGGGCCCGCGGTCGGTCGTGCCCGCACCGCCCACGGCCCCCGGTCGGACAGGGAGCCGTGCCGCAGCCGGGGCAGCGGGCCGGCACTCGGCGGCGGCCGCCCGGAGCGCCCGCACGGGGGCGCGGGGAACCGCGCGAACGACCCGCCACGACCGGCAGCCGCTCCCGCGGCCCGGCCGGCGACGCCCCGGGCCCGCCCGAGGCGCCCGCCGTCGCCCCCTACAGCGGCGGCTGCGCCGGGGCCGGGCCCAGGGTCGTGGTGCCCGGCGCCGTGCGGTGGCCGAGGCCCGTCCGGTACGCGTCCAGGGCGGCCTCCACCCGGCCGGTGCGCCGCAGCAGGTCCCCGAGGAGCCGGCACAGGTCGGCGAGGTCGCCGGCGGCCCCCGCCCGCTCCAGGAGGCTGAGGGCGCGGACGTAGTGCTCCTCGGCGGTCTCCGTGTCGCGGGCGTCCTCGGCGATGATGCCGAGGAGGCGGTGCGCGCCGGCCGCGTGCACGGCCCCGCGCTCGGGGGAGAGGTCCCCGAGCACGCCGTGCAGCAGTGCGGCGGCCTCCTCCGACCTGCCCCTGCGGTGCAGCACGTCGGCGAGCTCGACGGCGACCTGACTGCTGTAGAGGGCGGCGCGCTGGGCCGAGAGCATGGCCTGGGCCTGCTTCAACTCGTCCTCGGCGCGCTCCAGTTGGCCGTTCTGGGCGTAGACGTAGCCGCGCATCCAGTGGCAGTTGGCGAGTTCGGTGCGCAGCTGGAGCTGGCGGTAGAGCTCGGCGGCCTTGCCCAGGGAGGCGTCGGCCTCGGCGAGGCGGCCCTCGGCCAGGAGGGTGCGGGCGACGGAGCGGTGCATCCGCGCGACGAGGGCGGGGTCGCCGACCTGGGGCGCGAGGGCGAGGGCGAACTCGGCGGCCTGGGCGGCGCGGGCGTGGGCGCCCATGTCCATGTAGGGGCCGATCACGGAGGCGTAGAGCAGCAGGAGCGCGTCGGGGTCGTGCAGTCCGCCGCGGTTGAGTTCGTCGAGGGTGGACTCCAGCAGGTAGACGGCGTAGCGGAGTTCACCGGCCAGGTAGTGGGCGACGGCCCGGCCGCGCAGCGCGGGCACCCGGGACGGCAGCGGCGCGTGCGCCAGACAGCCCTCCGCCCGTTCGAAGAACTCCCGGCCCGGCTCCAGGTCCCCGGTGGCGAGGGCGCACTCCCCGAGGCCGAGCAGGGCGGTGGCCCGCTCCTCGGCGAACCCGTGCTCCTCGGCCTCCGCGAGCAGCCCGGTGTACTGGCGGGCCGCTTCCTCGGCCTCCCCGGTGGCGAGGGCGCGCCGGGCCTCGGTGAGCCGGAGCCGCAGGTCGGTGACGAGCCGTGCCGAGCGTCCGGTGGCCAGCTCCTCGAAGTCGACGCCGAGCCGCCCGGCGATGTGCTTGAGCGCCTCGTCGGAGGGCCGCACCCGGCCCGCCTCCAGGGTCGAGACGTAGGCGGGGGTGTAGGTGGGCTCGGCCAGCTGCCGCTGGGTCATCCCCCGCTCGACCCGCAGCCGCTGCACGCGGCGCCCGATGACGTCCGGTTCATCGCGCTCTCCCACGCTCCCGCTCCCCCAACTCCCCCTGGAACCCTTGCCGTCGGGCTCGCACAGCCCCTAGGTTAAACGGCGAATTAATCATGCTTAATACACGGTTGACGCGAGCAGCCGTGGCAGAAGTCGCTTTTTGACCGCCGCAGTCGCCGACGTTGTGAGGTTGCCGTGCCCGGACGCGCCCCGACCGCACCCCACGGACGCCCCTCCCGCCTCCCCCACGCCCGGCTGCGCTCCGGCGGGGGCGCCTCCGCGGTCAGAGCCGTCGCGGCGGCCGTCCTCGCGGTGGCCGCCCTGGTCACCGCGGCCAACGCGGTCCCGGCCCACGCGACGCAGCCCGCGCCGGCGTCGTCCTCGGCGCCGGACCGGGCACGGGACGAGTAGGTCAGGACTCCGCCGTGTCCAGGCCGAACCCGAGCGGGGCGGGCAGCGGCACGGTGAGGCCCACGACGCGACCCTCCCGGCGTGGGCGGGGAGCCCGGGGAGGGAATCCGGAGCCGTCCACTCGAACGAGCGTGCTGGTGCGTTTCGCGGCAGGCGTCCCCCTGCGCGCACGTCCCCGGGGACCGGTCGGACCGGTCAGCTCTGGGTCTGCAACTGGCGCAGCTGGCGGTGCACGTGGTCCAGGGCGCCCTCGCGGCGGCCCGGGACGCGGGCGCGCAGGGCGGCCAGGGCGGGGCCGAGGTCGCGGGCGCGGGTGGCGTCCGCTATGCGGCCCCACTGGTGGTGCGCGCGGTCCACGGCCGCCTCGACCGCGGGCGCGTCGGCCGGCTGTCCGGCGGCCAGCCGCGCGTCGGCGACCGCCATCCAGGTACGGCAACTGCGTTCCGCGTCCCCCGCGAACATCGCGAGATCGGCCCGCACCTCGGTCCAGTGCAGCGCCTCCTCCGACCCGGTGCCGTGCGCGTCCGCGGCGGCCCGCTCCCAGCGGGCGGCGAGGGCGTCGGCGTCCGCGTGTTTCCCGGACTGGACGGCGGTGGTGATGGCGGCGTGGGGGTCCGCGCTCGGCGTCGCCGGCGCGGGGGGGACCGGTCCGGCCGGCGGTGCCCCCTGCGGGGCGGCCTGGGGACCGGTCCCGTTCAGGGCCGGGACGGGGGGCCGGGCGCGGAGGTCCCCGGGGAGGGAGGGGACAGGGGCGGCGGGGGCGAACCCGCCGGCCGGGGCGAACCCGCCGACGGGAGCCGGACCGCCCACGGAGGCCGGGCCACCGGCGGCGAACCCGGCGAAGGGACCCGCGCCGGCCCCCGACAGCACGAGGTCCCCCACCTCCCCGTCCCCGGCGATCCGCGCCAGCGCCATCTGGTGCAGCTGCTCCACGGGCGGCCGCCCGCCGCTGCGCAACACGGTCGCGACGGCCTTCATGTACGTCGGCGCGGCCACCTTCCGCCGCCCGGCCGGCGGCGCGATCCGGCCGTGCACGGCGACGCCGGGCCCGCAGTCCAGCGCACGCCCCCGCAGCCACTCCCACGTCTCCGCGTCCGCGTGCAGATCGACCAGCAGCGTGGTCGAGCCGGCCGGCCGCAGTCGCAGCTCCTCCCGGAACCACTGCCAGGGAAAGGCCGTGTACCGGACGGTCGCCGGTGTCGTGCGGGCCAGCGCGAGGTGGGGCAGCCGCTGGCGGCGGTCCAGCTGGAGCTGGCCGGCGACGAACACCGTCAGCGGCCCGGTCGCGGCCGCGGCGGCCCGCAGCCGGGTGAGGACGGCCTGCGGCTCCAGCGGATCGGCCAGCTCGACGACGTTCGCGGTGTCGGTACCGGACAGCACGGCGGGCGGCACCGCCGCCAGCACGGGAAGCACGGAGGCCGCGTCCACCAGGCACCCCTTGCCCGCGGGTGAGGCCGCGAGCAGCAGCACGGTTCCGGGCATCGTCCCTCCCCCTGTCGATCAGTACGTCAGCACCGTAACCGCTGCTGCTGCAAAGGTGTGCCTCAGGACCGCAAACGTCCCCGTACGGGGTCTTCGCCGGCCGCCCGCCGCACCGCGAAGACCGTCGTGTCGTCGGCGAGCCGGCCGCCGCAGTGCAGCAGCGTGCGGTCGCGGACGTGGGCGACGAGACGGGCGGGCTCGGCGGTGCCCGGCTCGCGGGCGAGGGCCTCGGTGAGGTCCTCGACGAGCGGGTAGAAGGCGCCGGAGCGGTCGCGCGCCTCGGTGACCCCGTCGGTGACCAGCAGCAGCGTCTCCTCGGGACCGAGGGCGGCGCGCCGGACGGGCGGGGCGCCGCCGGGGATGAGGTCGCCGAGGCCGAGGGGGAGGCCGCCGCCGTGCGGCAGGACCCGTACGCCCGCCGGGCCGACCGCGAGCGGCGGCTCGTGGCCGAAGCCGACGACGTCGACCGCGCCCCGGTCCCCTCGCGGGAAGCCGATCAGGACGGCCGTGGCGAAGCGGTCGCCGTCGTCGCGGCCGAGCTCGGTGCGGTGCCGGCGGTGGAGCAGCATCCGGGTCTCCAGCCGGCCGGCGACGGTCGCCAGCTCCGGCTCGTGGTAGGCGGCCTCGCGGAACGTGCCCAGCAGCGCGGCCGCCGCCTCCACCGCGCCCAGCCCCTTGCCCTGCACGTCGCCGAGGAGGACGCGGGTGCCGTGCGGGCCGGGCTGGATGTCGTAGAAGTCGCCGCCCATGCGGGCGTCGGCGTCGGCGGCGAGGTACACCGCCGCGTGCTCCAGGCCGCCCCAGCCGGGCGGCAGCGGGCGCAGCACGGTGCGCCGCGTGGTCTCGGCGATGCGCCGCATGCGCCGCATCCGCCGCTCGCCGCGCACCCGGACGGAGCACGCGAGGACGGAGAGGAGCGCGCCGACCAGGACGAGGACGAAGTCCGCGGTGCCGCCCCGGTACTCGCTCGGCCAGGTGGCGTCGACCAGGACGTACGTGACCATCGCCAGCACCGCGAAGAGGGCCGTCGTCCACACCCCGCACAGCGCGGCGGCGATGGCGACGACGAACACGCACCAGGAGACGATCCGCAGCTCGCCGGCGGTGTTCATGTCGACGAGCGCGATGACCACGAGCATCAGCAGCGGCACCAGCCAGGTCACGCTGTGCCCGCGGATCCGCAGCAGCTCGTGCCGTGGCACGTCCCCGCGACGGGCGCGCGGGGATCCGTCGGGCAGCCGTCGGCCCCGCCTCATGAGGCCAGCGAAGCACGGGCGGGTCCCGGGCGCACCCGGACGCGGTCCGACTTGCCACCGCGCCCTCCCCAGGTGTGCCCTGGAAGCCGGGGGCGAGGAGAGAGAGGAGTGCTCCCATGGCTCACGCGGCACCCGCACCGGGCATGCGGCCCCGTTCCACCCCTTCCACCACCCGTGCGCTTCCTCCGGCGGCGACGCCCGACGTCTTCGGCGAACGCACCCACCGGATCGCGAAGTGGGCGGTGCCCGCCGTCCTGGGGCTCGTCTACGGCTACTGGGCGGCCGCCAACCAGCGCCACGGCGGACCCGTCACCGGCTGGAACCTCCTGTTCGGCTTCGTCACCGCGCTCGTGTTCTTCGCGCTGTACGTCGCCGTGCGCGCGCTGGCCTCGGGGATGATGCGGGAGCTGCACGCGCTGTTGTGGGCGGTGTTCGCCGGCTGCGCCCTGGGCTTCCTGGTCAACCAGACCGGGGCGAGCGTGGTGTGGTCCGCCGGCATGGGCGTGGTCACCGCGTTCGGTTTCTTCGCGGTGCTGTTCTACCGCTACTACACGCACGAGGACGCGGCAGGACACCGCATCGGCTGACCGCGTGCCCGGAAGGCGCGCGGGGCGCGCAGGGCGTGCGTGGGCCCCGGCGGTTCCCGCCGGGGCCCACTTCCCTCATCCCTCCACTCACCGCGCGGGCGGAACCGCTTCCACCCGCCCGACGAGGCTTCCGGAAGCGACGCGGCCTCGCACCCCGGGGCCGTGCGGTGCGTTCGGCCGCTTCGTCCTCAGATCCATGAGACACCCGTTCGGGTGAACCCTCCACCGGAGGACACGGTGACCGCCCCGACCAGGGCGGACACCGGCCGCGGGGTCCCGGTCCCCGACAGGGCGTCCTGACCGGAGGTTCCGCCTCCGGTGTCCGGTCGCCTCACCCGGCGCTCCCCTCCCGTGCGATCGCCGCCAGGACGCCGAGCGCCCGGTCCAGCTCCTCCTCCCCCGCCGACGCCAGCCCCAGCCGCACCGCGTCCGGGGTGCGGTGCGGGTCGACGGCGAAGGCGGTGCCCGGGGTGACGGCGATGCCGTGCGCGGCGGCCGCGGCGGCGAAGGTGTCCGCGCGCCAGGGCGCGGGCAGCTCCCACCAGGCGAAATAGGCGCGCGGGCCGGTCCGTACGGCGAACCCGTCGAGGTGGGCCGCGAGCAGCCGCTGCCGGCGTTCCGCGTCCGCCCGCTTGGCGGCCACCAGCCGGGCCACGGTCCCGTCCCCGGTCCACCGCACGGCCGCCTCCAGCGCGAACCGCCCCGCGCTCCACCCGCCGGACCGCACGACCGCGGCCACCGCCTCGACCCGGTGCGGCGGTACGACGAGGAAGCCGGCCGTCAGCCCCGGCGCGACCCGCTTGGACAGGCCGTCGACGACGTGCGCCCGCTCGGGGGCGTGGGCGGCGAGCGGGGTGGCGTCCGGCCGCAGGAAGGACCAGATGCGGTCCTCGACCACGGGCAGGGCCGACTCCCGCACCACCCGGCCCAGTTCGGCGAGGCGCCGGTCGCTCGTGGTCAGCGAGGTCGGGTTGTGCAGGGCCGGCTGGAGGTAGAGCGCGGAGAGGGGAGCGGCGCGGTGCGCGTCGGCCAGGGCATCCGGCCGCAGCCCCTCGCCGTCACCGGCGAGCGGCACCAGCACGATGCCCAGCCGGGCGGCGATCTCCTTGACCAGCGGATACGTCAGCTCCTCCACCCCGAGACGGCCGCCCGGCCGGACCAGGGAGGCGAGCGCGGCGGCGATGGCCTGGCGGGCGTTGCCCGTGAAGAGGAACTGTCCGGGGTCCGGGCGCCAGCCGGGGACGGCCAGCAGGCCGGCCGCGGCCGCGCGGGCGGCGGCGGTGCCGCCCGCGGCGGCCGGCCGCATGACCTCGCCCAGCACGTCCGGCCTCAGCAGCGGCGCCAGCGCGGGCGCGAGCAGCTCGGACTGTCCCGGCGCGGAAGGGTAGTTGAGCTCCAGGTTGACCGGGGCGGCCGTCGCCGTCTCGACGAGCGCCCGCCCGTGTCCGACGTCCGGCGCGGCCCGCACGAAGGTCCCCCGCCCCACCTCGCCGACCACCAGCCCGCGCCGCACGAGTTCGCCGTACACCCGCCCCGCCGTCGAGGCGGCGATCCGGTGGCGGCGGGCGAACCGACGCTGCGGGGGCAGCTGCTGGCCGGGACGGAGCCGTCCGGCGGCGATGTCCTCGGCGATGCGGTCGGCGATGCGCCGGTAGTCGCCCATCGGGGCCCCCTTCACGGAACGACGAGACGGAACGGCGGGACGGAACGGCGGGGATTGCACCGAGGGCAAAGATCTTATTGCACCGGGGAGTTGGCCCCGCCTAGGGTCGACACATGGCACCCTTCCTCGCATACGAGGACAAAGGCGCGGATTCCCCTCTGCTTCCCTTGGTCCTCGTCCACGGCCACCCCTTCGACCGCACCATGTGGGCCCCGCAGATCGAGGCGTTCGCCCCGGCCCGCCGGGTGATCGCCCCCGACCTGCGCGGCTACGGCGCCTCCCCCGTCCGCCCGGGCGTCACCCCCCTCTCGCGCTTCGCGGAGGACATCGGGGAACTGCTCGACGCCCTCGGGGTGGACGCCTTCGTCCTGGCCGGACTGTCCATGGGCGGCCAGATCGCCATGGAGTGCTACGACCGGTTCGGCGACCGCGTCCGCGGCCTGGTCCTCGCCGACACCTTCCCCACGCCGGAGACGGCCGCCGGCAAGGCGGTCCGGCGCGAGACGGCCGACCGGCTGCTCGCGGAGGGCATGCGCGGCTACGCCGACGAGGTGCTGGAGAAGATGGTCGCCCCCTACGCCGATCCCCGGGTCAAGGCGCACGTGCACCGCATGATGACGGCCACCTCCCCCGAGGGCGCCGCGGCGGCCCTCCTCGGCCGCGCCGAGCGCCCCGACTACCGGGGCCTGCTGACCCGGGTCGCCGTCCCCGCCCTGGTCGTGGTCGGCGCGGACGACGAGTTCACCCCGGTCGCCGACGCCGAGGCGATGCACGCGGCGCTGCCGGACTCCGGCCTGTGCGTGATCGACGGCGCCGCCCACCTGCCGAACCTGGAGCGCCCCGAGGAGTTCAACGCGGCCCTGGGGAAGTTCCTGGAGCGGGTCGACGGCGCCGCGTGAAGCCGTCACGGACGGAACCGCCGCCACCGGCGGGTAAAGCCTTCGCGGGCGGGACGCCGCCGCGGATACCGTCACCGTCCATGAGCGACACGACGACCCTGTGGCGCCCCACCGGCCCCGAGGAGCTGGCCCTGGTGGAGGCCTCCGGGTGGACGGCCTGGCCGCCGCGCCTGCCCGAGCAGCCGATCTTCTACCCGGTCCTCGACGAGGACTACGCGGTCCGGATCGCCCGGGACTGGAACGTGCCCGCGTCCGGCGTCGGCTACGTCACCCGGTTCGAGGTCGACAGCGCGTTCCTGGAGCGGTATCCGGTGCGCCGGGTCGGGGGAGAGACCATCCTGGAGCTCTGGGTGCCGGCGGAGGAGCTGGATGAGTTCAACGCGCACATCACCGGGCGCATCGAGGTCGTCCGGGAGTTCCGCTGACGTGCCCGCGGGACGGCGCCGGGGACGGCTGCTCGGGGGCTGGTGCGCGGGGCTGCTGTTCGCCGGGGTGAGCGTGGTCATGGGGTGCCGGACCGCCGACACCGACGCCTTCACCCCCGTACCGCAGCTCCTCGCCTTCCTGCCGTGGCTGCTCGTGCCGGCCGGCCTCGGGCTGCTGCTGTCCCTGCTCTCGCGCTGGTGGACCGGGCTGGTGTGGGGCGTCACCCTGCTCGCCCTGCTCGCCTGGTTCATCGAGCCGTACGGGAAGGACAACGAGCCCGTGGGGGCGCCGGTCGCCCGGTTGCGGGTGCTCGCCTCGAACGTCGAGTTCGGGCGGGCGACGGACGAGCTGATCGCCGCCGTACGGCGGGAGAAGCCGGACCTGGTGTTCGTGGCGGAGTGCGAGCACGGCTGCCAGGCGGCGGTCGCCCGGGAGCTCGGCGGCGGCTATCCGCACCGCCGGGCCGTGCCGGGGGGCACCTCCGTCGGCTCGGTCGTCCTCAGCCGTTTCCCGCTGACGCCCACCGCCGGCGTGCCCGGCCGCATGGGCATGCCCGGTGCCGTCGCCGACGTCGGCGGACACCCCGTACGGCTCCAGCTCGCGCACCCCGAACCGCCGCTGCCCCGCCAGGTCGCCGTGTGGAAACGGGAACTGGGCCGGCTGCGGGACTTCGCCGGCCGGCACCGCGACGACGGGCCGCTGATCCTCGCCGGCGACTTCAACGCCTCCCAGGACCACGCGGCCTTCCGCCGCATCCTCGACACCGGGCTGTACGACGCCGCCCGCCTCGCCGGATCACCCCGCGAGCCGAGCTGGCCCACCCGCACGACCCCCGCCTTCGGCGTCCAGATCGACCACGTCCTCGTCTCCGAGGAGTTCTCCGCGAGCCGCGCCCGCTTCCTCGACCTCCCCGGCACCGACCACCGCTCCCTGCTCGTCGACGTCACCCTGCACCGGTCGTAGCCGCGCCCCCCGTGCCGCCGGGACGGCACGGGGGGCGCGGCGGTCGCGTCAGGCGACGAACCACACGTCAGACGCCGATGTCCTCGCCGTCCCGCCGCCACACGGCCACGACCGCCGGACGGACGATCCTGCCGGGACCGTCGGGCCAGGTGCTCGCCGGCTTCTCCACCGACGCCCCGTCGACCTCCCCCGGGTGCTGCACAGCGACCAGCACCCGCCGCTCCTGGACGAGCGGACCGCAGGTCTCGGCGCCGGTCGGCACGGTCAGGAACTGCTTCAGCTCACCGCGGCGCTCCCCGCGCGTGGCCACGCCGAACAGTCCGTCGTGCGAGCCGAGCTGGGAGCCGTCCGTGGAGATCCACAGGTTGCCGTGGGGGTCGAAGGCCACGTTGTCCGGGCAGGAGATCGGGCTGACGGAGTCCTTCGGGAAGCCCGCGAAGTAGGTGGCCGGGTCGTCCGGGTCACCCGCGACGAGGAACAGCGACCAGGCGAACTTCGTGCTCTCGGGCCGGTTCCACCGCTCGGTCAGCTCCAGCACGTGCCCGTGCTTGTTGGCGTTGCGCGGGTTGGCCTCGTCCGCCTTGGCGTTGGAGCCGACACCGCGGTTGGTGTTGTTGGTGAGGGCGACGTACACCTTGCCGGTGACCGGGTTCGGCTCGATGTCCTCGGGCCGGTCCATCTTCGTCGCGCCGACCTTGTCGCCGGCGAGCCGCGTGAAGACGAAGACCTCCTCGGCGGTCATGCCCTCGACGTGCGAGACGGCGCCCTTGGCGGTGGCGGTCGCCAGCGGGATCCACTCGCCGCCGCCGTCGAACTCGCCGTCGGACGGCAGCTTGCCGGTGCCGTCGATCTCGAGGGCCGGGGAGTCGCCGGTGAGCCTGGCGACGTAGAGGGTGCCCTCGTCGAGCAGCGACAGGTTGTGCTCGCGCACGGCCCGGGAGGTGCCGTGCTTCATCCGCTTGCTGCTGACGAACTTGTAGAAGTAGTCGAAGCGCTCGTCGTCGCCGGAGTAGACGACGGGACGGCCGTCGTGCGTGAGCCGGACGGTCGCCGCCTCGTGCTTGAAGCGCCCGAGCGCGGTGTGCTTGCGGGGCGTCGAGGCCGGGTCGTACGGGTCGAACTCGACGACGTACCCGAACCGGTGCACCTCGTTCGGCTCCTGCGCCACGTCGAAGCGCTTGTCGAACCGCTCCCACTTGCGCTCGGTGGCGCCGGTCCCGATGCCGTACCGCTTGTCCGTGGCCCGGCCGCTGTTGGCGAAGTACTGGTTGAAGTTCTCCTCGCCGTGCAGCGTGGTGCCCCACGGGGTGGTGCCGCCGGAGCAGTTGTTGAGCGTGCCGAGGACCTTGGTGCCGGTCGGGTCGGCGGAGGTCCTCAGCAGCGCGGAGCCGGCCGCCGGGCCGGTGATCCGGAACTCGGTGGTGGCGGTGACCCGCCGGTTCAGCGGGTGCCGCGGCACGGCGACGAGCCGGCCCGTCCTGCGGTCCCCCTCCACGACGACCGCGGACAGCCCGTGCGCGGCCCAGGCGATCTCCACCTGCTGCCGGGTCGGGGCGGCGGGGTCGTACCCCCGGAACATGAGGATCTCGTCGGTGTACTCGTGGTTGGCGACGAGCAGCTGCCGGTTCTTCTCCCCCGGGAGGGGCAGCAGCGCGAGGAAGTCGTTGTTGTAACCGAACTGGCCCGCCTGGGCGGCCGGCGTCTGGTTCTCCGGGTCGAAGGCCGGGGCGCCCCGCAGGATGGGCTCGCCCCAGCGGATCACGACGTTCTGCGCGTACCCGTCCGGGACGACGACGGCGTCGGCCGTGTTCGGCGCGACGCTGCTGTACCGCAGCCCTCGCGCCGCCTTGCCCGGTTTCGAAGGATTCGACGATCTTCCGGAGGCGGACGCCGCGGACGAGCCGCCCGCCTGCGTGCTCGCGGCCGCCGGGAGCGCCCCCGCGACGCCCGCCGCGCCGGCGGCGCCCGCGACGGTGACGACGGCGGCGGCGCGCATCATCGAACGGCGGCTCAGGGCCCCGGCGATGACGTCGCCGACGTACTCGTTGTCGCTGGTGTTGGGCACCTCGTGGAAGCAGGCGTCACCACACCGGAAACGGCAGGTCATGGCGGAACGCCCGCCCGGATGGGACTGGGACGGCGTTCCGATCAGCGGCAGCAGCTTGCGCACCTTTACTCTCCCCTTGCGTGCCCGTGGGTGTGATCGTGACGGTAGGGGGACGTACGTGCGGGAGTGCTGACGCCGGGTGAATGCCGGGTGAATCCCCGGAAGCCGCCGGGGTGTCGGAAGGGCGGCCGGCGGAGCTCCGAGGCGGTGTTGACACACCCGCCTTCTCCCCACTCACCCCTACCCAAGATCACTACCCGGGGCCGCTAACCTTACGTGTCCGTCCTGGCCAGGGATTGACGGGCATCACCTCACGCGAAGGGTTGCGCACATGGGCATTCTCTCTCTCCTGCGGAACGCGTTCGGCCGCTCCCGCAAGACGAGCACGGCCGAGTCGGAGAATGCGGAACGGGTCCCTTCGCAGGGCACGACGCCCCCGCAGGACACGACCCTCTCCCCGGACACGACGCCTTCCCCGGACACGACGCCTTCGCCCACCACGGAACCCGAGCACCCGCCGACCCCGGCGGCCCAGGTGCCCGAGCCCCGCACGGAGTCGAACGAGGAACACGAACTCGTCGCCGCGGCCTTCGACAACGTGACGGTCCCGAAGCCGGCCCGCTCCACCGAGGACACGCCCGCAACCCCCGAACCGGCCACCGAGAAGCCCGAAGCCGCGGCCGAGCCGACTGCCGAGAAGCCCGAGGCTGCGGCCGAGCCGGCAGGAAGCGAACCGTCCGCCACGGAAACGGCAGAAGAGACCGAGCCGACCACCGAGGCGCGCGAGCCCGAAACGCAGCCCGAGCCCGAGGCGACCCCCGAGAAGCCGACGGCCGAGTCCGAGCCCGAGGTGACGGCCGAGGCCGAGGTTGCGGCTGAAGCCGAGCCCGAGGTGACGGTCGAGGCCGAGCCCGAGGTTGCGGCTGAGCCCGAGGCGGTTACCGAGGAGCCCGAGGCCGAGGTGGCGACTGAGCCCGAGGCCGAGGTGGCGACTGAGCCCAAGGCCGAGGTGGCGACTGAGCCCGAGGCGGATGCCGAGGAGCCCGAGGCCGAGGCCGGAAACAAGGCCGCGACCGAGACGGTTGCCGGGAAGCCCGAGGCCGAGGCCGAGCCCGAGGCGGTTGCCGAGAAGCCCGAGGCCGAGGTGACAGCTGAACCGGTTGCCGACGAGCCCGTGGCCGAGGCGGTGGCTGAGGCCGAGCCCGGGCTGGTTGCCGAGGACCCCGAGGCCGAGGCCGAGCCGGTTGCCGACGAGCCCGAGGTCGGGGCCGAGGACGAGGACGAGCCGCAGGCCGAGGCGGCCGCCGAGGCGGATACCGTGGAACCCGCGGCCGCCGACGGCGAGGACACCCCGCAGGGGCCACCCGCACCCGACGACGAGACCCGCACGGGTGGTGCGGGTGGGAACGACCCGGCCGAAGGCGAAGCCGAGGCCGACCAGCCCGAAGCGACCGAGCCCCCCACGGCGGAGCCGCAGCCCGCGCCGGCGGAGTCGGCGGCTGAGCCGGCGGAGTCGGATTCGACGGAGCCGGCGCCGGAGCCGCAGCCCGAGCCGGAGGCCGACCCGGCACCGGCCGCCGAGGCCGACCAGCCCGCAGCGGCCGAGCCCCGGACCCCGCCCCACCTCACCACCGCCTACAAGGCAGCCCACGCCACCCTCACCAAGCTGAACCTCACCGAGGCCGGCGCCGGCGTCTACCTCGTGCTCGACCGCTCCGCGTCCATGCGCCCGTACTACAAGGACGGCTCCGCCCAGGCCCTCGCCGACCAGACCCTCGCCCTCGCCGCCCACCTCGCCCCGGCGGGCGCCGAGCCCAAGGTCCACGTCGTCTTCTTCTCCACGGAGGTCGACGGCACCGCCGACCTCACCCTCGCCGACCCCGAGAACCGGATCGACGAGCTCCACGCCGGCCTCGGCCGCATGGGCCGCACCAGCTACCACGCCGCCGTGGAGGCCGTCGTGGCCCACCACGAGGAGCACGGCGGGGGCCCCGCCCTGGTCGTGTTCCAGACCGACGGCGCCCCGGACGCCAAGACCCCCGCCACCCAGTCCCTCACCGACGCCGCGAAGAACCACCCCACGGTGTTCTTCTCCTTCGTCGCCTTCGGCGAGCACGACAACAAGGCCTTCGACTACCTCCGCAAGCTGAAGACCGGCAACACGTCGTTCTTCCACGCGGGCCCCACCCCCCGCGAGCTCACCGACCAGGAGCTCTACGAGGGCGTCCTGGCCGCCTGGCGCCCGTAGGCACCCGCCGCACGGCACCCGCGCCCGGGGGGTGGACGGACCGGACCGGTCCCGTCCACCCCCCGAAACGCGTGTGAGTCGATCTTCAGGGGGCCAGTAGGATTTCGACCATGGCGGCCACTGGAACCGAGAAGCAGGGGGCGAAGGCGTACTACGTCTCGACCCCCATCTACTACGTCAACGACGCTCCTCACCTGGGCCACGCCTACACGACCGTCGCAGGGGACGTGCTCACCCGCTGGCACCGTCAGCGCGGCGAGAAGGTGTGGTACCTCACCGGCACGGACGAGCACGGTCAGAAGATCATGCGCACGGCCGAAGCCAACGGCGTCACTCCGCAGGAGTGGGCCGACAAGCTCGTCGACGAATCCTGGCGCCCCCTCTGGGAGCACCTGGAGATCGCGAACGACGACTTCATCCGCACCACGCAGAAGCGGCACACCGACCGCGTCCAGGAGTTCGTGCAGGACCTGTACGACAAGGGCGAGATCTACAAGGGCGGCTACGAGGGCCCGTACTGCGTCGGCTGCGAGGAGTACAAGCTCCCCGGCGAGCTGCTCGACGGCGAGGGCGACTTCGCGGGGCAGAAGCTCTGCCCGATCCACAAGAAGCCCGTGGAGATCCTCAGCGAGGAGAACTACTTCTTCAAGCTGAGCCAGTACGGCGACAAGCTCCTCGCCCACTACGAGGCGAACCCCGGCTTCATCCAGCCCGAGTCCGCGCGCAACGAGGTCGTGAACTTCGTCCGCCAAGGCCTGCAGGACCTCTCCATCTCCCGCTCGACCTTCGACTGGGGCATCCCGATCCCCTGGGACACCAAGCACGTCATCTACGTGTGGGTCGACGCGCTGCTGAACTACGCCACGGCGGTCGGCTACAACGAGAACCAGGAGAAGTTCGAGGCCACCTTCCCGGCCGACGTCCACCTGGTCGGCAAGGACATCCTCCGCTTCCACGCGGTGATCTGGCCCGCGATGCTGATGGCGCAGGGCCTCCCGCTGCCCGGCAAGGTCGCCGCGAACGGCTGGCTGATGGTCGGCGGCGAGAAGATGTCGAAGTCGAACCTGACCGGCATCAAGCCGCAGGACCTCACCTCGCACTTCGGCGTGGACGCCTACCGCTGGTACTTCCTGCGCGCGATCGCCTTCGGCCAGGACGGCTCCTTCTCCTGGGAGGACTTCTCCGCCCGGTACACGAGCGAGCTGGCGAACGACTACGGCAACCTCGCCTCCCGCGTCGCGGCCATGGTCGGCAAGTACTTCGACGGCGTCCTGCCCGAGGCCGCCGCCGAGGGCGAGGCCGAGCAGGCGCTGCGCGACGGCCTGGCCGCGGCGGCCGCCGCGGCCGACCGGAAGATCGGCGAGGAGCTGGACTTCCAGGGCGGCATCCTGGCCGTCTTCGACTTCGTCAAGCAGGTCAACGGCTACATCACGGAGCAGGAGCCGTGGAAGGTGGCCAAGGACGACTCGCCGGAGGGCAGGGCCCGCCTGGCCACGATCCTCTACACGGCCGCCGAGTCGCTGCGCGCGGTCGCCGTGCTCCTCAACCCGGTCATGCCGGACACCTCCCAGAAGCTCTGGGACTCCCTGGGCGCCGAGGCGACCCTGGGCGCCCTCGCCGACCAGCGCGTGCAGGAGGCCGCCGAATGGGGCCGCCTCCCCGCCGGCTCCACGGTCACCAAGGGCGCGGTCCTCTTCCCCCGCCTGGAGGAGAAGCCCACCGCGTGACCCACGGGCCCCACGACGACGCGCCCCGCTCCCGGTTCTCACCGGGAGCGGGGCGCGAACGTTTCCTCCGCCCTCGCGGGAGGGAACACCTTCCGTCCGCCGGACGCACCGCGGCGAGAACCGCCGCGGAGGGCGGGGCGGAGGCCGGTGTGGGTACGCGAGGGCCGGGGGCTCGTGGTCACCCGGCCCTCGCGCGTCCGGGGTGTTACTTCAGGACGCCCGCGCCGGCCGAGGCCGCCAGCGTCGTCGGCAGGTTCTTCGCCGAGGACTCCAGGCCCGCCGTCAGGGTCGGGGTCCAGTTGACCGTCGTCTTCAGGTCCTTGGAGGAGGCGGCGTTGTAGGCGGCGACCAGGTCGGTCACCGTGCCGTTGACGAGGTTGCCGGAGCCCTTGACCGAGCCGGTGCCGTCGCCGCTGAGCAGCTTGGCGACCTTCACGCTCGACGGCACCTTCCAGTAGTTGTTCTCCGCGACGACCTGGGCCTTGGCGCGGGAGTTGATGCTGTACTGCACCGCGTAGCCGTTGAGGGGCGTGACGTCGTACAGGTTGTTGTAGATGTGCACCTGGCCGACCCGGGCCAGCGGGGCCCGCTGGACGATGCCCTTCCACACGTTGTGGTGGAGGGAGACGCGCAGCTTGCCCGCGGGCTCGCTGTCGCTGCTGCCGATCAGCATGGTCTTGTCGTGGTTGGTGAACTGGTTGTTCGAGACGGTCACCAGGTCGGAGCTCTTGGTGATGTCGAGGGCGCCGTCGTGGATCTGGTACTCGCGGCCGAAGTACGTGGGGTTGGCGCTGTCCAGGTGGGGCGCGTCGGTGAAGGTGTTGTGGTCCGCCCAGACGTGGGTCGCGCCGCGCAGGGTGACGGAGTCGTAGTTGGAGTTCCAGTTGCCGTCGTCGCCGTCGGTGGGGTCCCACTGCGGGAAGCAGTCCTCGGTGGCGGAGAAGGCGAGGTTGCGGACGATGACGTTGTCGACGTTCTGGATCTGGACCATGCCGCCCGTGATCCCGGCGTCGGTGCCGGGCACGCCCACCAGGGTGGTGTTGGCGGGGACCTTGAGGACGACGTTCTTCGCCTGCTTGGCCTGCGCGGCGGCGCGCGCCGTCTCCTGGGTGCCGGAGGGCAGCTTGGAGGTGCCGTAGGTGGCGGGGTCGTAGGCCTTCAGGTACGCCGACAGCGAGTAGCCGGTGCCGGACGCGTAGTCGGCGCAGGTCAGCTTCTTGCCGGAGTCGTCGGTGTTGGCGTCGATCGTGCCCTTGACCTTGATGATCCGGGGCGTGGTGTCGGACGCGGACCCGAGCGCCTTCACCAGCTCGGCGCGGGTCGAGACGGTGAAGGTGTGGGCGGCGTCGGCCTTCGCGCCCCCGGTCGTCCCCGTGCCGGAGGACGCCCAGCCGTCCTTCGCGGCGAGCGTCTGGTGGTACAGGTCGACGGTGTCGGCGTTCGCGTTCAGCACGAACACGCCGGCACCGACCCCGGCCGCCACGACGGCGGCGGAGACGACGAGGGTGCGCCGCTTGCGGAGGGACCGGCGGTGGGAGGGAGCTGCCACGGAGGAGTCCTAACAGGTCTGTCGAACAAGCCTTACGCCTCATCAGTGGCCGCCCGGCCGGGAAGGGTTGCCGTGCCGGGAAGATTTTTTTCAGTGGTCCGCCGCGACGCGGTCACGGCCCCGTGGGCCGTGGGTCCCTCCGGCCGCGGTGCCCGTGGCGGGACCGGCGGGCGGACGCGGCCCCCGGTCGCCGGTCCGCACGGCCTCCCCGTGATCACCGGCGTCCGCACGAACGTCCCGGGCCGTCGCCACGACCCGGGCCGTCGTCGCTCCGACGGGTTCAAGGGCCGTTCGGGCCGTTCGGAGGTGGGCCAGACCCTCGGTCGCCGCACGGGTCGCCTCCGCGTAGTCCGCCGGCGTGCGGGCCGTGGACAACCGGGTGCGGGCCCGGCGGTGGCATTCCGCCGCGCTCGTCAGCGCGCGGCCCGCCTCCTCGCCGGCGGCCGACCAGGCACGGGCGTCCGGCGGGACCAGGCCGGCCGTCAGGCGTACGAGCACGTGGTGGGCCTCCGCCTCCGCGTCCAGGCCGGACGGGGGACGGCTGCGGTGAACCCGGCGCCGGGCCAGGACTCCCGCCCCGGCGCCGACGACCAGCAGTACCGAGAGCCCGATCGCGAATGCCACGGCGCCTCTCCTCCCTCGTCCCGCCGGCCCTCGCCGGCTCCCTCCTCCCCATGAGAAGGCAGACCGCTGTGACCGGCCCCCGGGGTTCCTGTGCGGGGCCGGTGAGGGCACCCGGAAGGGGGCGGGAGGGGGCGGGACAAGGGGGAGATCCCGTCGGACCGCGGGAAGCGTCGGATCGCGGGACCCGTCGGGCCGCGCGGGAGGCGTCAGGTCGCGGACGGGGACGCCGACGGCGCCGGGCCCGGCTGCGGGGCGTCCTGGCCGTCGTGGGTGGCGTCCGGGTCGACGCCCACGGTCAGGGTCGCCTCGACGCCCTTCGTGATGTCCCGCTCGTCGTAGCGGAGCTTGAGCAGGCCGCCCGCCGTGCCGTTCTGGTCGTAGATCGTGTCCTCGGTCAGCAGGGTGCGCTCGGCGGTGTTCGAGGCGTACGGCTCCACCGTCTCCGTGGCCACCACCGACTCCTCGTCGAAGAAGAACTGGCCGGTGTGGCAGGCGTGCCCGCCCTCGTAGCCGCCGGCGGTCCACTCGCCGTCCACGTGGACCTTGGTGTGGATGTGGACGCAGCGGCCCCGGTACCAGCCCGGGAAGATCGTCTTGAAGGTGACGAAGCCGTCGCGGTCCGTCCGCCACGTGCCGCGCAGGTAGCGGGTGTCGTCGGTGGGCTCCTGGTGGCCGCCGGGGTTGCCGGACGGGGGCGCGCCCGTCGGGACGCCGGTCGGGGGCTCGCCGGTGGGGACGGGGCCGCCGCCACCGCCGCTGCCCATGTCCTCGTAGCCGGAGTAGACGCCCACCGCGTCGCAGTGCCAGATGTCGACGGCCGCGTCGCGGACGGGCCGGCAGGTCCCGGCGTCGATCACCTTGAGCCGGAGGGTCAGCGGGATGCCCGCGCGGTCCTCCCGGACGTCCCGGCGGATCTTGTCGGCGTCGATGTAGTAGGGGCCCTCGACGGTCTCCGAGGTGAGGACGTAGCAGTCCTTCGGCGGGGTGCCCGTCCCGCCTCTCGCGCCCGGCGCGCGGTCGTCCGGGGTTCTCTCGCCCGCCGCCGCGTCGACCGCCAGCGCGCCGCCGCCGAGTCCCGCCACGGCGAGCGCGCCCGCGCCCACCGCGACGACCCGACGCCGTGTCAGATCACGTGCCTCAGGGGCCGTTCGGGGTTCCTGGTGCTCAGCTGTCATGCGCATGGAAGCTAGGGAGGAACCCTGTCAGCGGGCTGAGAAAACGGCGCCCTTTCGCACTCCCGCGCGAAAGGGGCCGGAAATCGACGGAGGGGTGGTCGCGGTTCAGTCCGTGCCGTCGTGGGTCGCGTCGGTGTCGACGCCCATCGTGAGGGAGGCCGTCACGCCCTTGGCGATGTGCTTCTTGTCGTACTTCAGCTTGAGCAGGCCGCCCGTCGTGCCGCTCTGGTCGTAGATCGTGTCCTCGGTCAGCTTGGTGCGGGTGGTCGTGCTCGTCGAGTACGGCTCGACCTCCTCGGTGAGGAGCACGGTCTCCTCGTCGAAGAAGAACTGACCGGTGTGGCAGGTGTGCCCGCCCTCGTAGCCGGCGTCGGTCCACTCGCCGTCCACGTGGACCTTGGTGTGGATGTGGACGCAGCGGCCCTGGTACCAGCCAGGGAAGATCGTCTTGAAGGTGACGAAGCCCTTCTTGTCCGTCTTCCAGGTGCCGCGCAGGTAGCGGGTGTCGCTGGTCGGCTCCTCGTGGCCGCCCCCGCCCCCGCCGGACGGCGGCGCGCCGGTCGGCATGCCGGTCGGCGCGTCCGTGGGCGTGCCGGTCGGCGCGTCCGTGGGCGTGCCGGTCGGCGCGTCGGAGGGGGGCGCGCCCGTGGGAGCCGTGCCGCCGCCCTGGGAGAGGCTCTCGTAGCCCGAGTAGAGGCCGAGCGCGTCGCAGTGCCAGATGTCGACGGCCGCGCCCACCACCGGCTTGCAGGTCTCGGCGTCGATCACCTTGAGCCGGAGGGTCAGCGGGATGCCCTCCTTGTCCTCGGTGATGTCCTGGCGCAGCTTGTCGGCGTCGATGTAGTACGGCCCCTCGGTGGTCTCCGAGGTGAGCTTGTAGCAGGTCTCCGTGGTGCCGGACGCGGACGCGGACGCGGTGTCCGCCGCCTCGTCGGCGGAGGCGTTCAGGGCGAGCGCGCCGGCCGCGCCCACGCCGACCACGGCGGCGCCGCCCGCGACGACGACCCTACGGCGCGTCATGTTCCGCTTGTGGGCGGGCCCGTGGGGTTTCTGTTCTTCGGTGTTTCCCGTCATGCCCCGGACGCTAGGGAAGGAGGCTGTCAGGGTCGTGGGCGCGGACTGTGGCTTCCTGAGAAACCTGAAGTCGCCGGCCGCCGACGACGCGGGAGGGGCGGGGAACCGGTCCGGTTCCCCGCCCCTCTCGCGTCGGCCTACTTCGGCTGCGGCTTGCGCACCGACAGGTGCAGCTCCTTCAGCCGCGCCTCCTCCAGCTCCGTCGGCGCGCCCATCATCAGGTCCTGGGCGTTGCCGTTGAGCGGGAAGGCGATCGTCTCGCGGATGTTCGGCTCGTCCGCGAGGAGCATGACGATGCGGTCGACGCCCGGCGCGATGCCGCCGTGCGGCGGGGCGCCGAAGCGGAACGCGCGCAGCATGCCCGCGAACTTCTCCTCGACCGTCTCGCGGTCGTAGCCCGCGATCTCGAACGCCTTGAGCATGATCTCCGGCTCGTGGTTCCGGATCGCGCCGGAGGACAGCTCGACGCCGTTGCAGACGATGTCGTACTGCCAGCCCAGGATGTCCAGCGGGTCCTGGGTCTGCAGCGCCTCGAGGCCGCCCTGCGGCATGGAGAACGGGTTGTGCGAGAAGTCGATCGCGCCGGTGTCCTCGTCCTTCTCGTACATCGGGAAGTCGACGATCCAGCAGAAGCGGAAGACGCCCTCCTCGAAGTGGCCGGCCCGCTTGGCGGCCTCGACGCGCACCGCGCCCATGATCTTCGAGACCTCGTCGAACTCGCCCGCGCCGAAGAACACGGCGTGCCCGGCGGCCAGCGACAGGCGCTTGGTCAGCTCGGCGACGTTCTCCTCGGTGAGGAACTTGGCGATCGGGCCGGTCAGCGAGCCGTCCTCGGCGACACGGACCCAGGCCAGGCCCTTGGCGCCCAGCGAGATCGCGTACTCGCCGAGCTGGTCGAAGAACTTGCGGGGCTGGTCCTGGACGGCCGGGACCGGCAGCGCGCGCACGTGCTTGCCGGCGAACGCCTTGAACTCCGAGCCCTCGAAGACGTCGGTGATGTCGACGAGCTCCAGCTGGGCGCGCAGGTCCGGCTTGTCCGAGCCGTACTTCAGCATCGCCTCGCGGAACGGGATCCGCGGGAACGGCGAGGTGACGTGGCGGCCGTTGCCGAACTCCTCGAACAGCTCGGTCATCAGCTGCTCGATCGGCCGGAAGACGTCCTCCTGCTCGACGAAGCTCATCTCGACGTCGAGCTGGTAGAACTCGCCCGGCGAGCGGTCCGCGCGCGCGTCCTCGTCGCGGAAGCAGGGCGCGATCTGGAAGTAGCGGTCGAAGCCCGAGATCATCAGCAGCTGCTTGAACTGCTGCGGCGCCTGCGGCAGGGCGTAGAACTTGCCCGGGTTGAGGCGGGACGGCACGACGAAGTCACGGGCGCCCTCGGGGGAGGTCGCGGACAGGATCGGCGTCGCCATCTCGTTGAAGCCCAGTGCCGTCATCTTGTGGCGGATCGCCGAGATGACCGCCGTGCGCAGCATGATGTTGCGGTGCATGCGCTCGCGGCGCAGGTCCAGGAAGCGGTACTCCAGGCGCCGCTCCTCGTTGACCCCGTCCTCGGTGTTGATGGTGAAGGGGAGCGGCTGGGCGGCGCCGAGCAGCTCGACCTCGCCCACCTCGACCTCGACCTCACCGGTGGGCAGGTCCGGGTTGACGTTCTCGGCGCCTCGGGAGACGACCTTGCCGTCGACGCGGACGGTCGACTCCTTGGTCAGCTTGTCGAGGGCCTCGTACGCGGACGTGCCGGGACGGGCGACGAGCTGCGTGATGCCGTAGTGGTCGCGCAGATCGATGAAGAGGATGCCGCCCAGGTCGCGCCGATTGTGCAGCCAGCCACTCAGCCGGACGTCGGTGCCGACGTCAGAGGCGCGGAGCTCGCCGCAGGTGTGGGACCTGTACCGATGCATCGTCGTTCATCCAGTCTTCGCGGATCGGGGGCACGTTTCACGTGAAACAACCCCCAGGGTACCGGGCGGGCCGCCATCGGCTCTCCTGACCGAAGAGGGACCAGGGGGACGGCGTGCGACCGCGCCCCTGCCGACAGGTGGCCCGGGAGGATCGGTGGCATGCTTCGGCGGGCTGTTCTTAAAGTGGGGCAATGCGCACTGGCGAGGCCCTGCCCGCCGTGGGGGAGGTCCTCGCCGCCCTCGCGACCGGTCTGTGGCACTGGAGCACGGCCACCGGGCTGGTCACGGTCGACGCCGAGGCGGCCCGGCTGCTGGGACTGCCCGCGGAGGAGACCGTCCTCACCGAGGCCCAGACCCGGGCCCGGCTGCACCCCGTCGACTGGAACGAGATCACCGGCGTGATCCAGCTCGCCGTGGCCGAGGGCACGCTCGCCGAGGTCCGGATCCGGATCATGGACGACCGGGGGCGGGTCGTGCGGGTCGTCCGCAGCCGCTCCAAGCCGTCGTTCGACCCGGAGAAGAAGGCGTACGAGCTGATCGGGACCCTCCAGGAGGTCACCGAGCCGAGGCCCGGCACCCCCGCCGGGCGCACCACCGTCACCGGCGACTGGCGGCGCTCGCGGGAGGCGTTCCTGCTGGACGCGGGACGGGCGCTGGCCGAGGCCCGCTCCACGGAGGAGGTGCTGCGGGTCGCCGCGGGCCTGTCGATGCCGGGCTTCTCCCCGGACGGCCTCGCCGTCTTCGGGAGGGAGGGCGACCGGCTGACGATCATCGGGCAGCACGGACACCGCGCCGGCGACGCGGAGCCCTTCACCCAGATGTCCCTCCAGACGGACTATCCCGCCGCCGAGGTCACCCGCACGGGCCGGGCCGTCTACATCTCCTCGCCCGAGCAGTACAAGGAGCGCTACCCGCTCACCTGGCCGCTGATCGCGCACTTCGACCGGCAGTCCTGGGCGTATCTGCCGCTGACGGTGGCCGGCCGCACGATGGGCGCCTGGATGGCCGCCTTCACGCATCCGGTGGCGTTCACCCCCGACGAGCGGTCCGTCCTCACCACCGTGGCCCGCATGCTGGCCCAGGCCCTCACCCGGGCGGGGGCCGCCGAGACCCAGCGCGAGCTGACGGACGGCCTGCAGCGCTCCATGCTGCCCACGCTCGGCCCCGAGATCCCCGGCATGACCCTCGCCGCCCGCTACATCCCCACCGGCGGCGGCCTCCAGGTCGGCGGCGACTGGTACGACATGATCCCGCTGCCCGGGGGCACCTCCCGGACGGAGTCCCGGGGAGGCCGGTTCGCGCTGGTCATCGGGGACGTCCAGGGGCACGACGTACGCGCCGCCGGCCTCATGGGCCAGCTGCGCACGGCCCTGCGGGCGTACGCCGCCGAGGGCCACCGTCCCGACGCCGTCCTCTCCCGCGCCTCCCGCTTCCTCCACGGCCTCACCCACACCGACGACGAGGCCGCCGACCTGCGGTTCGCGACCTGTCTCTACGTCGAGGTCGACCCGGTCACCGGGGTCCTGGAGACCGCCCGGGCCGGCCACCTCGACCCGGCGGTCCGGACGGCCGACGGCACGGTCCTGGTCCGGGCCACGGCCGGCGGACTGCCCCTCGGCGTCGACCCCGACTCCGACTACCCCACCACCCGCCTCGCCCTGGAGCCCGGCGAGACGCTGATGCTGTGCACCGACGGTCTGCTGGAGACCGGCGGACACGACCTCGACACCGGCTGGCGGCGGATCCGCAGGATCCTGGAGAGCCACGAGGAGGGCCTGGAGGAGCTGGCGGACGCGCTGGTCCAGGCGGTCCACGGGCCGTCCTCGCACCACACCACCGGCCCGTTCGCCGACCGGCGGGAGGACGACATCGCCGTCCTGCTCCTCGGCCGCCACGGGGAGGGCGCCGTCCCCGCACGGCCGCCCGTGCGGCGCACCGTGCTGACGATCGCGCAGGCCGAACCCGAGCGGATCGCCGAGGCCCGCGGTCAGGTGCGCGAGCTGCTGCACGACTGGCCCAGCGAGGACCAGGTCGACTCGGCGGTCCTGCTCGTCTCCGAGACGCTCACCAACGTGCTCGTGCACACCGACGCCGACGCCCTGCTGGTCGCCGAGGTCACCGGCGGGCCCGGCGAGCGCCGGATGCGGATCGAGGTCACCGACACCAGCGACGCGCTCCCGCACAAGCGCCGCCCCGGAGAGCTGGCCTCCTCCGGGCGCGGCCTGGTCCTCATCGAGCTGCTCGCCGACGAGTGGGGGGTGGCGCCGCGGGGCGAGGGCAAGAGCATCTGGTTCGACCTCTACGAACCGGGCTGCGGACCCGACGGCCCGGGCGGCGACGGAGCGGCGGGCGCGGCCCCGTCGGGGGCGTAGCGCTGCCGCAGCTCGTACACGACCCCGAACGCCGCCGCCGTCAGCGGCACGGCGAGCAGCATGCCGAGGATCCCGGCGACGGACGCCCCCGCCGTGATCGTCAGCATCACCACGGCGGGATGCATCTGCACGGTCCGGCTCTGGATCGCCGGCTGGAGCACGTGCCCCTCCAGCACCTGCACGGCGAGCACCACCCCGAGCGCCCACAGCGCGATCACGAACCCGCGGTCGGCGAGCGCGACGAGCACGGCCACGCCACCGGAGAGGAAGGCGCCGAGGTAGGGGATGTACGCCCCGACGAAGACGAGCGCGGCGAGCCCCGCGGCGCCCGGCACGTCGAGGACGAGCAGCCCGACGCCGATGCACACGGCGTCGATGAACGCGATGACCGTCGTCCCGCGCATGAACCCCTCGACGGCGTGGAAGGCACGCCGCCCCATGGCCTCCAGCGTGTCCGCGGTGCCGTGCGGCGCGACCGCCCGCAGGGTGCCGACGGCCCGGTCGGCGTCGCGCAGGAAGAAGAAGACCAGCAGCAGGGCGAGCACGGCCATGGCGATGGTCTCGCCCACGACGCTGACCCCGCTGAGGACGCCGGACGCGGCGGTCCCCCCGAACTTGGCCAGCAGCTGGCGGGCGTTGGAGGCGAGGTCGTCCAGCGAGGTCCCGGCCGCCCCGAAGTGCCGGGCGACGTCCCGCGCGGCGCCCTTCAGCGCCACGACGATCTGGTCCCCGCTGTCGACCAGCGCGGCGACGACGATGTAGACGGCCCCGCCGACCACCCCCACGACCGCGACGCAGGTGACCCCGGCGGCGACGGACCGGTTGACCCGCGCCTTGACGAGCCGCCGGTGGAACGGTCCCAGCAGCGCGGTCCCGAGCAGGGCGAGCAGCACGGGCACGACGGCCGTGCGCAACTGCGCGCAGAGCCGGATCCCGACGTAGGCCACACCGGAGACGAGGAGCAGGACGGCACACCAGGCGGCGAGACGGCGGACGGGGGCGGGGAGCAGGCGCACAGGACCAGCGGACCACACGCCCCGGACGTTGTCCTGTGCGGACGGACCGCCCGGGTGACGGCCCGTCACCCGCCCGAGGGCGGTGGGGGTATGGCGCGGCGGAGCGCCCGAGGTGAAGATGCTCTGGAACGCAGCGTGCGCCGGACGGGGACGGTGAGAGGTGCGGACGAGAGCCTTGTCGATCGGTGAGTTACCGCCGCAGGCGGCCGGATCCGACGTCACACGGCAGTTGTGCACGGCGGTGTACGCCCGCCCGGACCGGGCCGGCGACCGCACGCCGTGGGGCGAGGACCTGCTCTTCCGGCTGATCGACGAGGTGCTGCGCGACCCGGCCCGCTCGGTTCCGTCGTACGGCTTCGACCTGGTGCCGGTCCTCGCGCACGGCGTGCGCGCCCGCCGGCTGCGGCTGGCCCGCCGCGCGGCGCTGCTCGCGGTGCTCGTCCTGGTCGCCGTCTGGGCGCCGCTCGCCTCCCTGACCTGGCTGGTGGCGCTCGGCTGCGCCTACGTGCTGGGCCCCTCGGGGACCGGCTGGGCCGTGCTCCCGCTGGCCGGGTACTGGATCTTCGCCCTGCTGGCGATCCAGCGGCACGACGGGCTCGTGGAGCTGTGGACGCGCAGCGTCCAACTGCCCCTCGTGCTGGGTGCCGCCGTCGCCCTGGTGTACGTGGTGGACGCGGTGGCCGCCGGGGCGGCGCGGGAGCGGGCCGTCCGGGACGGCGGTACACGCGAGCGGCTGCCCCCCGTCGGCGGGCCGCGCCGAAGACGGGTGGAGCGGCTCGCCGCCCGGCAGAACGGCACCGAGCTGCCGTACGACGACCTGGGCCGCTTCATCGGCGCGGGCCGGGACGTGCGGGGCGCGGCCCAGCTCCGGGTGCCGCTGCGGCCGGAGCACCCGCAGCGGCCGGTCGTCGCCCTGCGGGAGGCCGACCTCCTGCACAGCATCGCCGTCGCCCTGAGCGCGGCCGGGCACGGGGAGTCGGCGCCCGGCGAGCCGACGGAGACCGCCCCGCTGCCCGGCTTCTCCGTGGCGCGGGTGCTGGCCCTCCCGGCGGGACTGTGGCTCGAGCGCAACCGCAAGGACGGACGGGCGTCCCCGCAGGCCGGCGGCCTCGGCCGGCCGGACCGGCCGTACCTGCGGGCGCAGTGCGTCAGCTGGGAGGGGCAGCTGGTCGTCAACCTCTTCGTGCACGCCGCGCTCCAGGCCGGTGAGCTGCGGCTGACGATGCGGCCCCAGGTGATGGCGCCGTTGCTGGCGCTGCCCGGCCCGACCGGACCGGCCGTGCTCACGGGCCTGCGCCGGACGGCCGTCCCGTGGCACGCGCTGTGGCGGCGGATCCGCAAGACGCCGGCCGAGGGGACGCGACCGGCGGCGCCGGACGGCCCGCTGAGCCTGCGTGACGCCCTCTCCCTCGCCGCGCCCGCCGACCTCCACCAGCGCGGCGACGCCGAACGCCACGTCGAGCTGATGCAGTCGGCCGTCCTCAGCGCCGTCGAGTCCCTGCTGGAGCGGCACGGCTTCGCGACGGAGGCGTTCTCCGACCGCCGCACGGTGATCAACAGCATTCACGTGCTGGGCGACAACACCGGGGTCGTCCAGCTCGCGGGAGGCGTGCGGGTGACGCACGTGGCCCAGGACGCGGAGGCCGCCACGCGGCACACGGGCGCCGGCCCGGCCCCGGGCGCCGCGACCGGCCCGGACGCCGTCCCGGCGGTCCCGTCCCCGCCGCCTCCTCCTCGTCCGCCCGGGAACACGACCGAAGGAGTGCTCATGAGCCCGGGATTCCCGCGCAGGGACCCGGCACCCGAGCCCGCCAGGGCCCCGGGTGCCGGTATCAGCATCGGCGGGGACAACAACGGCACCGCGCAGAACGCCGTCGGTCACCGCCTGTCCCGCATCACCCAGTCGGGGACCGGCCAGGCGAGCGCGCCCCTCGACTCCGTCGCCCGCCTCCTCGAGGCCTTCCGCGCCGACGTCGACCACCACGCCGCCCTGCTGGCGGACCCGCAGGCCCTCCAGGACCAGGCGTCCGTCCTGGCCGGCGCCCTGACCGCCCCGGACGGCGAGGGCTTCCGCCCCGCGCTGCGCACGGCCGCCCGCTCCCTGCCCGCGCTGATCGCCGGAACGGCCGTCCAGCAGTCGGGCGAGGCCCTGGTCACGGCGATCAGGGAGCTGCTGGGCTGACGGGGAGCCGCCGGGCCGCTCCGGGCCGGCGGCGACACCGCCGTCGCCCGGGAAACGTGGGCGAGGCCCCCGGCCGCGAGCGGAATCGCGGCCGGGGGCCTCGCGCGCACCGTGTCCGGTTCCTCAGGCCTCCGGCCCGCTCTCCGTCATCCCGTGCACCGCCGGGACCGTGCCCAGGCGGCCCTTCTGGAAGTCCTCGAAGGCCTGCATGAGTTCGTCCTTGGTGTTCATGACGAACGGGCCGTAGTGGACCATCGGCTCGCGGATCGGCTGCCCGCCGAGGAGGACCACCTCGAGGTCCGGGGTGTGCGCGTCCTGCTTCTCGTCGGCGCGGACGGTCAGCGAGGAGCCCGCGCCGAAGACCGCCGTCTGGCCCAGGTGGATCGGGCGGCGCTCGGCGCCGACCGCGCCCCTGCCCGCCAGGACGTAGGCGAGGCCGTTGAAGTCCTCCCGCCAGGGCAGGGTGATCTCGGCGCCCGGCGCCAGCGTCGCGTGGATCATCGTGATCGGCGTGTGCGTGATGCCGGGGCCCGCGTGGCCGTCCAGCTCACCGGCGATGACGCGCAGCAGCGCGCCGCCGTCGGGGGACGTCAGCAGCTGGACGGAGCCGCCGCGGATGTCCTGGTAGCGCGGGGCCATCATCTTGTCCTTGGCCGGCAGGTTCACCCACAGCTGCAGGCCGTGGAAGAGACCGCCGGACATGACCAGGTGCTCCGGCGGCGCCTCGATGTGCAGCAGGCCCGAGCCCGCGGTCATCCACTGGGTGTCGCCGTTGGTGATGGTGCCGCCACCGCCGTTGGAGTCCTGGTGGTCGAAGACGCCGTCGATGATGTAGGTCACGGTCTCGAAGCCGCGGTGCGGGTGCCAGGGGGTGCCCTTGGGCTCTCCCGGCGCGTACTCCACCTCACCCATCTGGTCCATCATGATGAACGGGTCGAGGTGGCGGTAGTGGATCCCGGCGAACGCGCGCCGCACCGGGAAGCCCTCGCCCTCGAAGCCGCCGGGCGCGGTCGTCACACCGAGCACGGGGCGCGCCACGGCGTCGGCCGGCGCGGCGACGCGGGGCAGCGTCAACGGGTTCTCGACGGTCACTGCGGGCATGTCGGTACCTCCTTGGGCGACGTGCGCTCCACTTTAGTTGAGCGTTGAACTTTCCGCCAGCCTGAACGACGGGAGCCCGGAGGACATTCCCTCCGGGCTCCACCACCGACGATCCGGCGTCCAGGGCCTGACTCGGCGCCGCTCCGGCACCCGGGTCCCGTCCGCCGCCGGCGCTCAGCCGTACATCCGCCGCATCGCGAAGTCGACCATCTGCTCGACCGCCTTGGCGTCGAAGACCATCCGGTGCTCGCCCTCCATGTCGAGGACGAAGCCGTAGCCGGTGGGCAGCAGGTCGAGCACCTCGGCGCCCGTGATCACGAAGTACTTGGACTCCTTGCCCGCGTACCGGCGCAGCTCCTTGAGCGTGGAGAACATCGGGATCACGGGCTGCTGCGTGTTGTGCAGGGCGAGGAATCCGGGGTTGTCGCCGCGCGGGCAGTACACCTTGGAGGTCGCGAACACCTGCTGGAAGTCCTCGGCGGCCATCTGCCCGGTGGTGAAGGCGCGCACCGCGTCCGCGAGCGAGGGCGGGGACGGCTCGGGGTACAGCGGCGGCTGCTGGCCGTATCCGCCGGCCATGGGCTGCTGCGGCGGGGCGTAGTGCTGCTGAGCGCCGCCACCGTCCATGCCGTATCCGTACATGCGCGCAAGCCTACCGAGAGCGGTGGGCGCGGCGGGCCGGTACCGGAGCCCCGGGGACCGGCGGCGGGCCGGCGGCCGCCCCGCCGGTCGCCGGCGGTCCGCCGCACACGGCGCCCGCGGCACCGGGGGGGCACCCGTGACGGCGCCGCACCGGCGGGGACCGCGTCGTCGGGGACGGCCGCGAGCGGCAACCGGCAACGGCGACGGGCGACTCGGGGACGGGAGTCACCACGGCCCTCCGTGGTCCCGGTGTGACCTGTCACAGTTCCGCGGATCGGGGTTGCGTCTTATTACCGACGGGTAGCATCATCGTCTAGCTACTTGTTGGTACGTGAACTAGCGCGAGGATCCAGTGCCTCGCCGATCTCTCTACGGAGCCGGGAGCCGTCGCCATGGGGCACTACAAGTCGAATCTCCGCGACATCGAGTTCAACCTCTTCGAAGTACTCGGGCGCGACAAGCTGTACGGCACCGGCCCGTTCGAGGAGATGGACACCGAGACCGCCAGGAGCGTCCTCGAGGAGCTGACCCGCCTCTCGGAGAACGAGCTCGCGGAGTCCTTCGCGGACGCCGACCGCAACCCGCCGGTCTTCGACCCGGAGACCAACACCGCGCCGGTCCCCGCGTCCTTCAAGAAGAGCTACCAGGCCTTCATGGACTCGGAGTACTGGCGCCTCGGCCTGCCCGAGGAGATCGGCGGCACCACCGCCCCGCCGTCCCTGATCTGGGCGTACGCCGAGCTGATCCTGGGCGCCAACCCGGCCGTGTGGATGTACTCCTCCGGCCCGGCCTTCGCCGGCATCCTCTTCGACGAGGGCAACGACGTCCAGAAGAAGATCGCGCAGATCGCCGTCGAGAAGCAGTGGGGCTCCACCATGGTGCTCACCGAGCCGGACGCCGGCTCGGACGTCGGCGCCGGCCGCACCAAGGCGGTCCAGCAGGAGGACGGCTCCTGGCACATCGAGGGCGTGAAGCGGTTCATCACGTCCGGCGAGCACGACATGTCGGAGAACATCCTCCACTACGTCCTCGCCCGCCCCGAGGGCGCCGGCCCCGGCACCAAGGGCCTGTCCCTCTTCCTGGTCCCGAAGTACCTCTTCGACTTCGAGACCGGCGAGCTGGGCGAGCGCAACGGCGTCTACGCCACCAACGTCGAGCACAAGATGGGCCTGAAGGCCTCCAACACCTGCGAGATGACCTTCGGCGACCGGCACCCCGCCAAGGGCTGGCTGATCGGCGACAAGCACGACGGCATCCGCCAGATGTTCCGCATCATCGAGTTCGCCCGCATGATGGTCGGCACGAAGGCGATCTCCACCCTCTCCACGGGCTACCTCAACGCCCTGGAGTACGCCAAGGAGCGCGTCCAGGGCCCCGACCTGGCGAACTTCATGGACAAGAGCGCCCCCAAGGTCACCATCACCCACCACCCCGACGTCCGCCGCTCGCTGATGACGCAGAAGGCGTACGCGGAGGGCATGCGCGCCCTCGTCCTCTACACGGCCTCGATCCAGGACGCGATCGCGGTCAAGGAGGCCGCCGGCGAGGACACCAAGGCCGAGCACGCGCTGAACGACCTGCTCCTGCCGATCGTCAAGGGCTACGGCTCCGAGAAGGGCTACGAGCAGCTCGCCCAGTCGCTGCAGACCTTCGGCGGCTCCGGCTTCCTGCAGGAGTACCCGATCGAGCAGTACATCCGCGACGCCAAGATCGACACCCTGTACGAGGGCACCACCGCGATCCAGGGCCAGGACTACTTCTTCCGGAAGATCGTCCGCAACCAGGGCGCCGCGCTGAACTCCCTCGCCGAGGACATCAAGAAGTTCCTGGCGCTCGGCACGGGCGGCGAGGAGCTGTCCTCGGCCCGCGAGCACCTGGCCAAGGCCGCCGTCGAGCTGGAGGCGATCGTCGGCCTGATGCTGACCGACCTCGCGGCCACCGAGCAGGACGTCAAGAACATCTACAAGGTGGGCCTGAACACCACCCGCCTGCTGCTGGCCTCCGGTGACGTCGTCGTCGGCTACCTGCTGCTCAAGGGCGCCGCGATCGCCGCCGAGAAGCTGGAGACGGCCTCCGCCAAGGACAAGGCCTTCTACACCGGCAAGATCGCCGCGGCGAAGTTCTTCGCCGCCAACGTCCTGCCCGGCGTCACCCTGGCCCGCAAGATCGCCGAGGGCGTCGAGCTGGACCTGATGGAGCTGGACGAGGCCGCTTTCTAGGACACGTCCCCCGAGGACGCGTTTCCGGACACATCCGTACAGCCGAGCGAAACTCCACACCGTCCTCACGAAGGCCCGCTCCCATCACCGGGAGCGGGCCTTCGTCCGTCGTTAAGGTGAACCCATGAGCGAACCGGCCCACCCGTCACCCGCCGCCACCCCCGCGGAGAACGCTTCGCGCGCATCCGCGCCGTTCGACCGCGGCCACACCGACGACCTCATGTCCTTCCTGACGGCGAGCCCGTCGCCGTACCACGCCGTGGCGAACGTCGCCGAGCGGCTGGAGAAGGCGGGTTTCCGGCAGGTCGCCGAGACGGACGCCTGGGACGGGGCGAGCGGTGGCAGGTACGTGCTGCGCGGGGGCGCGGTCGTGGCCTGGTACGTCCCCGAGGGCGCCGCGCCGCACACCCCCTTCCGGATCATCGGCGCGCACACCGACTCCCCCAACCTGCGCGTCAAGCCGCTGCCCGACACCGGGGCGCACGGCTGGCGCCAGGTCGCCGTGGAGATCTACGGCGGTCCGCTGCTCAACTCCTGGCTCGACCGCGACCTGGGGATCGCCGGCCGCCTCACCCTGCGGGACGGCTCCACCCACCTGGTGAACGTGAACCGGCCGCTGCTGCGGGTGCCGCAGCTCGCCATCCACCTGGACCGCTCCGTGTCGTCCGAGGGCCTCAAGCTCGACAAGCAGCGCCACCTCCAGCCCGTCTGGGGCCTCGGCAACGACGTCCGCGACGGCGACCTGATCGCCTTCCTGGAGGAGGAGTCCGGACTGCCGGCCGGCGAGGTCACCGGCTGGGACCTGATGACGCACTCCGTCGAGCCGCCCGCCTACCTGGGCCGCGACGAGGAGCTGGTGGCCGGGCCGCGCATGGACAACCTGCTGTCCGTGCACGCCGGCACGGCGGCCCTGGCTGCCGTGGCGACCGGCGGGGCCGCCCTGCCGTACATCCCCGTCCTGGCCGCCTTCGACCACGAGGAGAACGGCTCGCAGTCGGACACCGGCGCGGACGGGCCGCTCCTCGGCAGCGTGCTGGAGCGTTCGGTGTTCGCGCGCGGCGGGTCGTACGAGGACCGGGCACGGGCCTTCGCCGGCACCGTCTGTCTCTCCTCCGACACGGGCCACGCGGTCCACCCCAACTACGCGGAGCGGCACGACCCGACGCACCACCCGCGCGTCAACGCCGGTCCCATCCTCAAGGTGAACGTCAACAACCGCTACGCGACCGACGGTTCGGGCCGGGCGGTCTTCGCCGCCGCCTGCGAGAAGGCCGGCGTCCCCTTCCAGTCCTTCGTCTCCAACAACTCCATGCCGTGCGGCACGACCATCGGCCCGATCACCGCGGCCCGGCACGGCATCCGGACCGTCGACATCGGCGTGGCCATCCTGTCGATGCACAGCGCCCGCGAACTGAGCGGCGCCGACGACCCGTACCTGCTGGCGAACGCCCTGGCGGCGTTCCTGGAGGGCTAGCGCCGCCCGCGCAAGGGAGCGCTCCTGCATGGGAGTTGCCCGCCGGGGTACCCGGATGCGGACACCGGAACAACCGGTACACCGATCAGGGAGGCGACACTCATGGGCCTCGGCGGGTGCATCATCCTCATCGCCGTGGGAGCCATCCTCACGTTCGCGACCGACTGGGACATGCAGGGGGTCAACCTCGACATGGTCGGGATCATCCTGATGATCGTCGGCCTGATCGGCGTGACGACCTTCAGCAGCATCGCCCGGCGCCGCCGGGTGATGGTGCCCCCGGCCTCGACCACGGTCGTCGAAGAGGAGCACCACCACCACCGCGGCGGATACAGCGACGGCTACGGCGTCTGACCACCACCACGGCCGAGCGGCGGCCAGGGCGTCCGGCCGCCGCCGTCAGGCGTCCAGACCGGCCAGCACCAACGGCAGCCGGTCGGCGCCCTTCTCGGTGAGCACCACGGGAACGCCCCAGTCCTGCTGGTGGACGTGGCAGGCCGGGTACTCGTTGGAGGGGTCGTCGTCGCACGAGGCCGCCATCGCGGAGACGTGCAGCACCCCTTCCCCCGCCTGCGGGTCGAGCTCCAGCGTGCGGGAGAGGTCCGTGCCCGCGCCCCCGCCCGACAGCAGCAGCCCGGGCGGGGTGGAGGAGACCAGGAGCCGGGTGGAGGGCCCGTACCGCGTGTCGAGCTTCTGGCCCGCGGGGGCCTGGAAGATCACGTCGAGGCGGAGCGTGCCCGGCGCCACCTCGGTGGCCGCCCGCTGGGTGCGGTGCGCGACGGCCGCCACGCGGACCGCCTCCTCCGGCAGCCGCAGCCGAGTGAGCCGGTGCCGCGCCGACTCCACGACCACGAGGTCGTCGCCGACGAGGACGGCGTCGCTGGGCTCGCGCAGATCGGTGGCGAGCGTGGTGACCTCGCCCGTCGCCGGGTCGTAGCGGCGCAGGGCGTGGTTGTAGGTGTCGCTGACGGCGACCGAGCCGTCGGGCAGCGCGGTGACGCCCAGGGGGTGCTGGAACAGGGCCTGATCCGCCGCGCCGTCCCGGTGACCGAAGTCGAACAGCCCGGTGCCGACGGCCGTGCGGACGACGCCGTCGAGGTCGACCCAGCGCAGGGCGGAGGTCTCCGAGTCGGCCAGCCACAGCCGCTCGGCGGTGGCGGCGAGCCCCGACGGCTGCGCGAACCAGGCCTCGGCGGCGGGTCCGTCGACGAGCCCCTCGTTGGTGGTGCCGGCCGCGACCGCGACGGTGCCGTCGGCGGGGTCGTACACCCACAGCTGGTGGACGCCCGCCATGGCGATCCACACCTTGCCGCCGAACAGCGCCACGTCCCACGGCGAGGAGAGGTCGGTCTCGCGGGCCGGTCCGGACGTCGGCGAACCCTGCCACCACTGCTTCCCGGTCCCCGCCAGGGTCGTCACCTCACCGGAGACCGGGTCGTAGCGCCGCAGGGCGTGGTTGACGGTGTCGGCGACCACGACGGACGAGTCGTCCAGCAGGGCCAGCCCCTGCGGCTCGCTGAAGGCCGCCGTCCCCGCCGTGCCGTCGGCGAAACCGCGCGTCCCGGAACCGATCCGGCGCACGACGGTCTCCCCGTCCTCCGCCAGCTCCACGAGCTGGTGCCGGGTGGTGTCGCTGACCAGGAAGTTCCCGGAGGGCAGGACCAGCGCCTTGCCGGGGAAACGCAGAGCCGTCGGCTCCGGCTCCGGCGCCACGTACGGCCCGTCACCGCGCCGCAGCGTGCCCTTCGCCCCGTGCTCCGCCTCCAGCTCGCCGACCAGCCGCTCGATGGCGTGCGCGTGTCCCTCGCCCGCGTGCTGCGCGACGACGTACCCCTCGGGGTCGATGACCACGAGCGTCGGCCACGCGCGCACGGCGTACTGCTTCCAGGTGGCGAGCTCGGGGTCGTCCAGCACCGGGTGCTCGACGCCGTAGCGCTCCACCGCGTCGACGACCGCCCGGTGCTCCGCCTCGTGGACGAACTTCGGCGAGTGCACGCCGATGACGACGACGGTGTCCCGGTGCTTCTCCTCCAGTTCGCGGAGCTCGTCGAGGACGTGCAGGCAGTTGATGCAGCAGAACGTCCAGAAATCCAGGATCACTATGCGCCCCCGGAAGTCGGCGAGGGTGTACTGCTCGCCGCCCGTGTTCAGCCAGCCGCCCTCGCCGATCAGCTCGGGGGCACGGACGCGGACACGGCGGGGGGTCGGGGCCGGGGATGCGGTCATGGATCAAGGGTGCCACCCGCCGCCGGCCGCCGCGGCGGGCGGGGCGGGGTCAGTCCGTCGGCCTACCGGGGGGAGTCCCGGGGCGGGCGCCGGGGAAGCGCTGAGCGTATGAGATTCCTCGTGCGCGACCGGCTGCTGGCGTTCGGTGACGACTACTGGATCGAGGACGACCGCGGGAACCGGGTCTACCTCGTCGACGGCAAGGCGATGCGGCTGCGGGACACCTTCGAGCTGAAGGACACCCAGGGGCGGGTGCTGATCGACATCCGCAAGAAGATGTTCGCCCTGCGGGACACCATGGTGATCGAACGCGGCGGCGAGCCGCTGGCCACGGTCCGGCGCAAGCGGCTGTCCCTGCTGCGCAACCACTACCGGGTCGCCCTGGCGGACGGCGGCACGGAGCTCGACGTCAGCGGGAAGATCCTCGACCGGGAGTTCGCGATCGAGTACGACGGCGAACTGCTGGCCGTCGTCTCCCGGCGGTGGCTGCACGTGCGGGAGACGTACGGCGTCGACGTCGTGCGGGAGGACGCGGATCCGGCGCTGCTGATCGCGGTGACGGTGTGCGTGATCCACCTGGCGGACAAGGAACGGGAGGACTGAGCGCGCCGCCGTTCAGCGCCGGGGCGGCGTCAGCCCCAGCACCCGGTCCTTCAGGGCCGGGAACTGCTCCCGGGTGGCCGCGACCCGCGCCGGGTCGAAGTCCACCGTGAGGACCTCCTCGCCGGGGCCGGCCTCGGCGAGCACCTCGCCCCACGGGTCGACCACGATCGAGTGACCCGCCTGCGGAACCCCGGCGTGCGTCCCGGCCGTTCCGCAGGCGAGCACGAACGCCTGGTTCTCCACCGCCCGCGCCCGGGCCAGCAGCGTCCAGTGCGCCCGGCGGCGCTCCGGCCAGCCCGCCGGGACGACGAGGGTCTCGGCGCCGGCGTCGACGAGGCCGCGGAAGAGTTCGGGGAAACGGAGGTCGTAGCAGGTGGCCACGCCGAGGGTCGTCCCGGGGAGCCGCACCGTCACCAGTTCGCGCCCCGCGCCCATCAGGACGGCCTCGCCCTTGTCGAAGCCGAAGCGGTGGATCTTGCGGTAGGCGGCGGCCAGCTCGCCGGAGGGGGAGAAGACGAGGGACGTGTTGTAGAGGGTGCCGTCGCCCGCGGCGGAACCGCCGTCGGACGGGGCCCGCTCGGGGATCGAGCCCGCGTGCAGCCACACGCCCGCGTCGCTCGCGGCCTCGGCCATCGCCTCGTGGGTGGGGCCCTCCAGCGGCTCGGCCCCGCCGCCGAACTCCTCGTAGGCGAACGCCCCGGTCGTCCACAGCTCCGGCAGCACCACGAGATCGGCGGAACCGGCCTGACGGCGGACCAGCGAGGCGACCCGCGCCCGCCGGGCTTCGACCGATTCGCCCTCGTCCACGGCGATCTGGATCAGAGAGGCGCGCACACTACCACCGTCCTGGCATTCGAGTCGTCCACACGGGCCTACGATCGTCACACGAAAGCACTGCCGGGGTGCCTCACAGCAGCGTAACTTAGCGTTCCAGACACCCGCCGACAGCCGCCGACAGCCGCTCCCGTGGCGACGCCGCCACCATCTGCCCGCCCGTGTACCGACCGCCGAGGGGTCCCGTTCCGTGAGTCTGCATCCCACCCTCCAGCCCTACGCCGACGCCTGGACCCACTCCATCGAAGCGATATCCGAGCTGGTGCAGCCGCTGGTGGAGGCGGACTGGAACCGCCGGACCCCGTGCCCGGGCTGGTCGGTGCGGGACATCGTGTCGCACGTCATCGGACTGGACTGCGAGATGTACGGCGACCCGCGGCCCATCCACACCCTCCCCCGCGACCTCTTCCACGTCACCAACGACCTCCAGCGCTACATGGAGATCCAGGTGGACGTCCGCCGCCACCACACGGCGCCGGAGATGACGGCCGAACTGGAGTACACGGTCATCCGCCGCAACCGCCAGCTGCGGAACGAGTCCCGCGCCCCGGGCGCCACGGTGCGCGGTCCCCTCGGCACCGAGCTCACGCTCGAGGAGTCCATGCGCGCCCACGCGTTCAACGTCTGGGTGCACGAGCAGGACCTGCGCGCCGCCCTCGGCCGCCCCGGCAACCTCGACTCCCCCGGCGCGCACATCGCCCGTGACGTGCTGCTCGCCGAGCTCCCGGCCGTCGTCGCGGACCGGGCCGACGCCCCGCGCAGCTCCGCGGTCGTCTTCGACGTGCACGGCCCGGTCGAGTTCCTGCGCACGATCCGCGTCGACATCCAGGGCCGCGGCACCCTCGAGACGGCGCCCGCCCTCGGGCCGGCCGCGGCCCTCACCCTCGACTGGGAGACGTACGTCCGCCTCGCCTGCGGCCGGGTGAGCCCGGAGGCGGTCGCGGACCGGGTGAAGGCGGAGGGCGAGCCGGAGCTGACGGCGGCGATCCTGCGGAACTTCGCGGTGACCAAGTAGCGCTCCGGCGCCGGACGACAACGCGAGGGCCCGTCGTGCGTGTCACGACGGGCCCGCTGCGTACCGTGTGCCGGCGTCAGATCATGGCGTAGCCGAAGTTGATGAGCTTCTTCACGTCCGTCGTGCGGTTGGCCGCCGAGGAGGAGGTGAGGACGGCGCCCATGACCGACTCGCCGTTGAGCGTGGCGGCGAAGACGAGGCAGTACTTGGCGTCCGGGCCGGAGCCGGTCTTGATGCCGAGCGTGCCGTTCCAGCCGAGCAGGGTGTTGGTGTTGGTCCAGGTGCTCATCGTGCGGGTGGCGCCGCTCGCGGTGACGGTCTTGGCCGTGTACGCCTTGGTCTTCACGACGGACTTGAACGTGGGGCTCGCCATCGCGCTCCGGGCGAGCTTGGTCAGGTCGCGCACGGTCGAGTAGTTGGAGCCGTTGCTCAGGCCGTCGAACGAGTCGAAGTGCGTGTTCGTCATACCGAGGTTCTTGGCCATGGTGTTCATCTTGGCGATGAAGTTCTTGGTGCGGGCCGCGACCGTCGTACCGGTTCCGAACTTGTCGGCGAGGGCCATCGCGGCGTCGCAGCCGGACGGCAGCATCATCCCGTACAGCAGCTGACGGACGGTCACCTTGTCGCCGACGATGAGGCGGGCCGACGAGGGGTAGCCCTCGGCGACCATGTAGCTGCTGATCTCCTTCCTGATCGTGACCTTGGTGTCCAGGTTCAGGTTCGCCTGGGAGAGCACCACCTTCGCGGTCATGATCTTCGTGGTGGAGGCGGTGAGCCGGCGCGTGTCGGCGTACTTGGCGTAGAGCGCCTTGCCGGTGGCGCCGTTCATCACGAATCCGCTCTTGGCGGTGATCGTGGGCACCGTCACGGCCTGCGCCGGCGCCGCGGTGAGGGCGCCGGTGACGAGCACGGTGCCGGTCGTCACGGCGACGGCTGCGGCCCTGCGGACGCGGAAGCCCTTGGTGGCGGTTATCAACTGAAATACCCCGATTACGTCGAATGCCCCTGCGATGCGGCCGAGTTGGAGGGGGGAAAGCAGAGGGGGCCGCATGTGTGTGACACGTAGGTAGCACAGAAAGTTGTGCGGCCGCTGCGGGGAGATTCCCGACCGCCCCTCCCGTCCCCCCAACCGGTGACCTCCGCCCCTCCGACCGGCCCCGTCCGGGTCCGCATGGTGGACGCGCCCCTCCTTGCGTACGTGTTGTATCTATCCTGTGGGCATGCCTTCGGCCCCACCCGCACCGCTCAAGCAGCCACCCGCCGCCGACCGCGTCTACTCCCACGTCAAACAAGGCGTCCTGGACCGCCGTTACGAGGGCGGCACGCTCCTCACCGAGGGCGAGCTCGCCGAGGCCGTCGGGGTCTCGCGCACGCCGGTGCGCGAGGCGCTGCTGCGGCTCGAGGCGGAGGGGCTGATCAAGCTCTACCCGAAGAAGGGCGCGCTGGTCCTGCCGGTGTCCGCGCAGGAGATCGCGGACGTCGTGGAGACCCGGCTGCTGGTCGAGGAACACGCGGCGCGCAAGGCCGTACCCGCCCCGCCGGGGCTCATCGAGCGGCTGGAGGAGCTGCTCGCGCGGCAGAAGGCGCAGGCCGCCGCCGGCGACCTGGCCGGGGCCGCCGTCACCGACCGCTGCTTCCACGCCGAGATCGTCCGCAGCGGCGGGAACGAGATCCTGTCCCGGCTGTACGACCAGCTGCGGGACCGCCAGCTGCGGATGGGCGTCGCCGTGCTGCACTCGCACCCCGACCGGATCGCCAAGACCCTCGTCGAGCACGAGGAGATCCTCCGGGCCCTGCGCTCCGGTGACGCCGAGTCGGCCGTCGGGCTGGTCCACCGGCACGTCGGCTGGTTCTCGCACCTGGCGCGGGGGGAGGTCCGATGAAGCCGGACGGTCCGGTGAGCAACACCACCCTTCCGGGTGACCCGCCGGGTGGACGGCGGGCCGTCACCGTCTGGGGGATCGGCGTCTCCGTCTACTTCGTCGCCGTCATCTTCCGCACGTCGCTGGGCGTCGCCGGCCTCGACGCCGCCGACCGCTTCCACGTGAACGCCTCCGCGCTGTCCACCTTCTCCATCCTCCAGCTGCTGGTCTACGCGGGCATGCAGATACCCGTCGGCCTGCTGGTCGACCGGCTCGGCACCAAGAAGGTGCTGGGCATCGGGGCCGTGCTGTTCACGGCCGGGCAGCTCGGGTTCGCGTTCTCGCCGTCGTACGGCACGGCGCTCGCCTCCCGGGCACTGCTCGGGTGCGGGGACGCGTTGACGTTCATCAGCGTGCTGCGGCTCGGGACGCGGTGGTTCCCCGCCCGGCGCGGGCCGATGGTCGCGCAGTTCGCGGGCCTGGCGGGCATGGCCGGCAACCTCGTCTCCACGCTGGTGCTGGCCCGGCTGCTGCACGGGATCGGGTGGACGGCGGCGTTCGCGGGGAGCGCGCTCGCGGGCGTCGTCGTCCTGGTGCTGCTCCTGCTGTTCCTGAAGGACCATCCCGAGGGGCACGAGCCCGAGCCCTTCCCGCACCAGGGGGCCGCGTACGTACGGCGGCAGATCGCCGCGTCCTGGCGGGAGCCGGGGACGCGGCTGGGGCTGTGGGTGCACTTCACCACCCAGTTCCCGGCGATGGTGTTCCTGCTGCTGTGGGGACTGCCGTTCCTCGTCGAGGCGCAGGGGCTCAGCCGGGCCACCGCCGGTGAACTGCTCACCCTCGTCGTGCTGTCCAACATGGTCGTCGGGCTGGTGTACGGCCAGGTCGTCGCCCGGCACCACGGGGCGCGGCTGCCGCTCGCGCTCGGGACCGTCGGCGCGACCGCGCTGCTGTGGGCCGCGACGCTCGCGTACCCCGGCGGGCGCGCGCCGGTGTGGCTGCTGGTGGTGCTGTGCGCCGTGCTCGGCGCCTGCGGGCCCGCCTCGATGATCGGCTTCGACTTCGCGCGGCCGGCGAATCCGCCGGAGCGGCAGGGGACCGCGTCCGGCATCACCAACATGGGCGGTTTCGTCGCCTCCATGACGACCCTCTTCGCGATCGGCGTGCTGCTGGACACGACCGGGGACGACTACCGGGTCGCGTTCTCCGTGGTGTTCGTGCTGCAGGCGGTCGGGGTGAGCCAGATCCTGCGGCTGCGGACGCGGGCGGCCCGGCGGGAGAGGGAGCGGTTGATCGCCTCTCGGGTGTCCTCGGTGCACGTTCCCGTGTAGGCGCCGGTGCGGGTGCGGGTGCCGGCGGGACGCCGCAGGGGCTCGGGACCGCGCGAGGGCCGACCGCGTCGCCCCCGGCGGTCGGCGCCGGAAACCCGTTTGTCCGCACCGGCGTTCGACCTCTACCGTCGGGGCCATCGACGTGTAGCTCAACAGCAGAGCACCGGGCTCGGGACCCGGAGGGCACGGGGGCGGCACCCGTCACGTCGGCTTATGAACCACGACGCTGACCAGCAGCACCTCGCAGAGGCGAACCCGGGCTACGCGTCCGGCCAACTGGCCAGGGCGCTCAGGACCGCCCGTACCCACCACGACCCCGACACCCGCGACCGCGCGCAGGAGAAGACCCGCACCTGGCGGGCCGTCCTCGCCGGCATGGCCGGCGGGCTGCTGTCGATCGGCTCCCGCACGCCGGTCGCCGGGCTGCCCGCCTGGGTGACCCCCGAGGTCGTCCGCGGCGGCTTCGCCACCGGTGAGGCGGCCGCCGGCGGCCCGCTGCTGCCGTACGAGACCGAGCTCGCGCGGCAGGCGGGGCTCCCGCAGGAGCGGCGGGCCCTGTTCGCGTACTGCCTGTCCGAGGACGGGCTGGGGCGGCTCGACGACCTGCTGGACAGCGGACGGTACGAGGTGACCGTCCCCGAGGAAGCCGCCCTGCTCACCGTGGCCTGGCTCGTCCGGGCCGGGGAGCCGGAGGCGGCCCTGGACCTCGTCGAGGAGCTCGCCCCGTTCGCGGACCGGCTGCGCTTCACGCCGCGGCCCGCCGGGCGTCGCGCGCCCGACGCCACCGCGGTGCACCGCCGCACCGTCGGCGACGCCCGGCACGACCTGGGCCGGCGCCGGCCCAGTGACGCCGTGGAGACGCAGCGGGAGGCGCTGGCCGTCTGGCAGCCGTTCGGCGACGAGCTGCTCGCGCACTGGCTGGAGACGGCCGGGGACGGGCAGGTGCTGACGCGTACGCCCGACGCCGGCTGGCACGCGCGGGGCGCGGAGCTGCTGCGCCGTTACCGCGCCCTCGCACGGGAACACACGTACTGCACCAAGCACCTCAACCCCAAGCAGAACCTGGCGATCCTGCGGGGCGCGCTGGAGGAGACCGTCGCGGGGCGTCCGCTGGACGCGCGCCGGCTCGGGCTGCTGCGGCACGCGGTCGCCTCCATGGTGCGGCGGCGCGGGCTGCCCGGCTCGCCCGGGCTGACGGCGCTGCGCCGGGAGCAGGCCGCCCAGGCGGCGCTGCCCTCCCACCACGCGCTGGCCCAGCTGGTGCTGCGCCGGCTCTCCGGGCTGCCGCTGGAGGAGGGGGTCCCCGAGGTCGCACCGCTGCTCGTCCCGGTGAGCGAGGAGGAGGCCCGGGAGACGGGACTGCCCGCGGGGACGGCGATCCCGCGCGCCGTGCGCCGGCCCGTCGAGGGCGCACTGAGCGCTCCCCTCGGCACGCTGGTCGAGCGGGGTGTCGTGCCGTCGGCGGAGGTGCTGGCCGAGCTGGTCCCGCAGCTCGTCGGCGCCACCACCGCGCAGGCCTACCCGGAGGGGCCGCTGCGCACCCTCGCCGCCGCCCACTACCGCGCCTTCCGCAACCGGCGCTCGCTGCTCCTGCTCCACCTGGAACGGCAGGTGCGGGTGGAGGAGCTGCCGTGGGTGAGGGCCGTGGCCCGGCGGCGCTCCGGCACCGAGGCGGGCGAGGTGTCCGCCCGCGCGCTGCGGCAGCTCGGCGAGCTGGCCGTGCAGGCGTTCCCCGGCACGATCCTGCCCAACCCGCTCGTCCGCGAGCTGTCCGTCCTCGCCCGCCAGGCCGACCTGGGCGCTCCCCTGGTCGAGGAGCTGGCCGCGGACATCTTCACGGGCGCGTTCACCCCGAAGTTCCTCGTCGCGGCCCGTGTCGCGGCGGAACTCCTCGGCGGCGGTTCGCTCTACGAGCGCTACTACGCCATCGACTACCGGGCCCTGCGCAACCTGGCGATCGCCGAGGCCGGCGAGGCACAGACCCGGACGATCCGGCCGCGGACCTCGCCCGCGTTCGCGAAGCTGTGCGCCGAACGGGCCGGGTCCGGCACGTCCCGCAGGGGGTGGGGCTTCGGCTCGGTGGCCGCGAACGGCACGGTGATCGAGCAGGCGCAGATCCTCACCACGCACAATCTGGCCACCCTGGTCCACCGGGTGGGCATCGCCCCGGCCACGGGCTGGGAGGACCTGGCCCGCCGCAGCTTCGGCACCGTCTGCCGCCTGACCGCCCGCGTCCAGGGCAACCCGCGTCCCCTGTCCACCATCAAGGACACGGCGTACGCCTGGCGCCAGATGCTGTTCCACCTGTCCCTGTGCACCCCGCGGGAGCAGACTCGCACCCTGTCCTGGTTCTCCGACGAGCTCGCCCGGCACCCCGCCCACGTCTCCGCCCGCCTCGCGCCCGCCCTCACCGGCCTCCACCAGGTCGCCGAGGGAGGCTCGGCGGAAGCCGGCACCGGCCGCCGGCTGCTGGGCTGGACCACCCGGGGTCACTGGATGCGGGAGACGACGGCACCGTCCCCGACCCGGTGAGGGGCATGTCCCTGGCGGGTCCTCTCGACCGGCCGGGTCGGGTGGTGGGCGGGCAAAGGCCCGGGGTCCGGGGGCGGAACCCCGGGGACGGGACGGGCAGGGGCGGCGGGGGCGAGAACACCCGAGCCGCAGCCCGGGCAGGGCTGCGGCCGCCGGGCCACCGGCTCCGGGGAGCCGCGCCCCCGTCGACGGACACGCGGCTCCTCCAGTGGACCTGGGGCCTCAGCCCCAGGTGATCAACTTCTTCGGCTGCTCCAGGATCGCCGCCACATCCGCCAGCACCTTGGAGCCCAGCTCCCCGTCGACCAGCCGGTGGTCGAAGCTCAACGCCAGCGTGGTGACCTGACGCGGCTTCACCTTCCCCTTGTGCACCCACGGCTGCGCCTTGATCGCCCCGACCGCGAGGATCGCGGACTCACCGGGGTTGAGGATCGGCGTGCCGGTGTCGACGCCGAAGACGCCGACGTTGGTGATGGTGACCGTGCCGCCCTGCATGGCCGCCGGGGACGTCTTCCCCTCGCGCGCGGTCGCCACCAGCTCACCGAGCGCCTCGGCGAGCTGCGGCAGCGTCTTGTCGTGGGCGTCCTTGATGTTCGGCACGATCAGACCGCGCGGGGTCGCGGCCGCGATGCCCAGGTTCACGTAGTGCTTGCGCACGATCTCCTGGTTGGCCTCGTCCCAGGACGCATTGACGTCCGGGTTGCGCTTGATGGCGACCAGCAGGGCCTTGGCGATCAGCAGGAGCGGGTTGACCCGCAGGCCCTGCATGTCCTTGTCCTGCTTGAGCTCCTCGACGAGCTTCAGCGTGCGCGTGACGTCGACCGTCACGAACTCCGTGACGTGCGGAGCCGTGAACGCCGAACCCACCATCGCCTGCGCGGTCGCCTTGCGCACGCCCTTGACGGGGACGCGCGTCTCGCGGGCCGTGTCGTAGGTGACGACCGGAGCCGGGACGGCGGCGGGGGCGGTGGCCGGTGCGAGGACGGGCGCGGCCTCCGGGACGGGCTGCGGTGCCGTCGGCCCGGCGGGCGCCGCGGCCGAGGCCGCCGCCGCGTGGACGTCCTCGCGCGTGATGACGCCGTCCGGACCGGACGGGACCACCGTCGCGAGGTCGACGCCCAGGTCCTTGGCCAGCTTGCGCACGGGCGGCTTGGCGAGCGGGCGGACCCGCTCCACGGCCTCGGGCGCGGCCTGGGCCGCCGTCCCGTGGCCGTTCAGCTCGGTCTGGACGGCCGCGGCGGCCGCGGTCTCCTGGGCCGGGGCCTCCGCGGACTTGCGCGGCCGGCGCTTGGTCGAGGAGGCGGCCACGCCGTACCCGACGAGGACCGGCCGGCGGCCGGACCCCTCCGCCTTGGGCTCGGCGGGCTCCTCGGCGGCCGGCGCCTGCGCCTCGGCGGGTGCCGGAGCCTGCGCCGGGGCGGGCGCGGCGCCGCCCGACACGTCCACCGTGATGATCGCCGTGCCCACGTCCACCGTGGTGCCCTCGGGGAAGCGCAGCTCGTGGACCACCCCGTCGTAGGGGATGGGCAGCTCGACGGCGGCCTTGGCCGTCTCGACCTCGCACACCACCTGTCCGTCGGTGACCGTGTCACCGGGCTGGACGTACCACTTGAGGATCTCGGCCTCGGTGAGCCCCTCGCCCACGTCGGGCATCTTGAACTCGCGTACGGACGCTTCCGTCATCGTCGTCACGACCCTCTCCTCAGTACGCCAGGGCACGGTCGACGGCGTCGAGCACCCGGTCCAGGCCCGGCAGGTACTCCTCCTCCAGGCGCGCCGGCGGGTACGGGGCGTGGTAGCCGCCGACCCGGAGCACCGGGGCCTCCAGGTGGTAGAAGCAGCGCTCGGTGATCCGGGCGGCGATCTCCGCGCCCGAGCCGAAGAACACCGGCGCCTCGTGGACGACGACCAGTCGGCGGGTCTTCTCCACGGAGGCCTGGATGGAGTCGAAGTCGAGCGGCGAGACCGAGCGCAGGTCCAGGACCTCCAGGTTCTTGCCCTCCTCGGCGGCCGCGGCGGCGACCTCCTGGCAGAGCTTCACCATCGGGCCGTAGGCGACGAGGGTCAGGTCGGTGCCCTCCCGGACGACCCGCGCCTTGTGCAGGGGGCCGGGGATGGCCTCGGTGTTGACCTCGCCCTTGTCCCAGTAGCGGCGCTTCGGCTCGAAGAAGATCACCGGGTCGTCGCTCTGGATGGCCTGCTGCATCATCCAGTAGGCGTCCCCGGCGTTCGACGGGGAGACGACCTTCAGGCCCGCCACGTGCGCGAAGAGCGACTCGGGGGACTCCGAGTGGTGCTCGACGGCGCCGATGCCACCGCCGTAGGGGATGCGCACGACGACGGGGAGCTTGACCTTGCCCAGGGAACGGGCGTGCATCTTCGCGAGCTGTGTGACGATCTGGTCGTACGCGGGGAAGACGAAGCCGTCGAACTGGATCTCCACGACGGGGCGGTAGCCGCGCAGGGCCAGGCCGATCGCGGTGCCCACGATGCCCGACTCGGCGAGCGGGGTGTCGATGACGCGGGCCTCGCCGAAGTCCTTCTGCAGTCCGTCCGTCACGCGGAACACGCCGCCGAGCTTGCCGACGTCCTCACCCATGACGACGACCTTGGGGTCGGACTCCAGGGCGTGGCGCAGCGACTCGTTGATCGCCTTCGCCAGGGCCATGTTCTTGCTGGTCGCACCGGCCATGTCAGTTACCCCCCTCACCCGCGGCGAAGCCGCTGTCGGACTCGGTCGCGAACGACGCCTGGTAGGCGGCGAACTGAGCCCGCTCCTCGTCGACGAGCGCGTGCCCGTCCGCGTACGCGTTCTCGAAGATGGCGAAGTGGTCCGGGTCCGGCATGGCACGGACCGCTTCGCGCACTCGCCTGCCCAACGCCTCGCTCTCGGCCTCGAGTTCCGCGAAGAATCCCTCGTCCGTGTGGTTCGAGGCCTCCAGGTACCGGCGCAGGCGCAGGATCGGGTCCTTCGCCTCCCAGGCGACGCGCTCGTCGTCGTGCCGGTAGCGGGTGGGGTCGTCGGAGGTGGTGTGGGCGCCCATGCGGTACGTGTACGCCTCGACGAGGGTGGGACCCTCGCCCCTGCGGGCCCGCTCCAGCGCCCACTTGGTGACGGCGAGGCAGGCCAGGACGTCGTTGCCGTCGACGCGCACGCCCGGGAAGCCGTAGCCCTGCGCGCGCTGGTAGAGCGGGACGCGGGTCTGCTTCTCGGTCGGCTCGGAGATCGCCCACTGGTTGTTCTGGCAGAAGAACACCACGGGCGCGTTGTAGACCGCGGAGAAGGTGAACGATTCGGCCACGTCGCCTTGGCTGGAGGCGCCGTCGCCGAAGTAGGCGATGACCGCCGAGTCCGCGCCGTCCTTGGCGACGCCCATCGCGTAGCCGGTGGCGTGCAGGGTCTGGGAGCCGATGACGATCGTGTAGAGGTGGAAGTTGTTGCCGTTGGGGTCCCAGCCGCCGTTGTTCACGCCGCGGAACATGCCCAGCAGGTTGGTCGGGTCGACCCCGCGGCACCAGGCGACGCCGTGCTCGCGGTAGGTCGGGAAGACGTAGTCGTCGTCGCGCAGGGCGCGGCCGGAGCCGATCTGGGCGGCCTCCTGGCCGAGCAGCGAGGCCCACAGGCCCAGCTCGCCCTGGCGCTGCAGCGAGGTGGCCTCGGCGTCGAAGCGACGGGTGAGCACCATGTCGCGGTACAGGCCGCGCAGCTCCTCGGGGGTGACGTCGGCGACGTACGGGTCGTACTCGGCGTCCTTCACGCGCTTGCCCTCGGGCGTCAGCAGCTGGACGAGCTGGGGCTCGCCGTCCCGCTTCGCGGCGGCGCGGGTGGAACGGGTGGTGCGGTTCGCGCCGGCGGTGCGCTGGGCACCGGTGGCCTTGGCCGCCGCGGCGCGGGTGGTGCCGGCCGTCGCCTCGGTGCCGGTGGCGCCGGCCTTGCTTCCGGCGCTGCGTCGCGGCTTGCGCGCGGCAGTGCTCTCCACGGTCACGTGTGCTCCTCCGTCGGTCCGGCCCCCGGGGTTGCCGGGAACCAGTGCGGCTCACCTGTTTCCGACACCCGTGCACAGGGTGGGTGTCACTCGGCCGGAACAGGCGTGACAGGTGCCCCGGCGAGCGCCCTGCAGGATGCACGTTACCCAGTGCGCCACATTTCTGTGAAACCCCACCTGACCTGCGTTTTTGCTTGGATTTCCAAGTAAATCGGCAAAGCCGGGAAGGCGCCTGGTCACAGCCTTGCAGGAGGCCGGAGCAACGGCACGTTATCCCGCTGACCCAGCTCACGGGAAGAGTTCGCGGGCGAGTCCCTGCGTGTCCCCGCAGAAGGACATATCGCGGCATTTCCGCCGGACGGCCGCGGCCGGGCGGCGGGGCCCGGAACGGAAAGCGGTGTCCTCCGGCCCCGCCGCCGGAGCGGGCCGGCCGCCGCGCCGTGGACGGCCGTGACGTCGCGCGGGACCGCTTCGCGCCCGACCCCCATCACAAGCCGACCGCAGTGGACCGCTTGTGACATCCGGTGACAGGGTGTGACAACGCCCAGCTCACAGCGTTCTTCCGTGCCCTAGCATCGGCGCGTGCCGCGCTCCTGTGTACCCCCCCTCGTGCCCCACGCGCCCCCTCTGGGCGCCCTGCTCCGCCACTACGCCGCCGGGTCGGCCCTCGCCTGCGAACCCGTCGACCAGGGGCTGCTGAACCGCGGCTACCGGCTGCGCACCACCCGCGGCCGCTACTTCCTCAAGCACCACTTCGATCCGGACACCGCCGACCCGGCCTCGATCGTCCGCCAGCACCGGGCCACCCAGCGCCTGGCCGACCTGGGCGTCCCGGTGGCGCCCCCGCTGCCCGGCCGGGACGGCCGCACGGTGGCCGTCGTCGGCGGCCACGCCTACGCCCTGCATCCCTGGGTGGACGGCCGCCACCGCCACGGCGCCCAGCTCACCCCCGCCGAGTGCGCCCGGCTGGGGGCGCTGCTGGGGGTCGTGCACGCGAGCCTGGAGCGCGTGATGCCCGCGCACGCCCGGGCGCGGGCCACCCGGGCCGAGAGTCCCGCCCCCGCCGACACCTTCGCCCTGATCGACGACCTCCTCGCACGCGTGCGCCGCCACCGCCCCGCCGACTCCTTCGACGAACTGGCCCGCCACCGGCTCCTGGAACGGCGCACCCTGCTGGAGCGGCACGCGGACCGGCGCCCGCCGGGCAGCGGCCCGGTCGGCTGGGTCCACGGGGACTTCCACCCCTTCAACCTGCTCTACCGCGGCGACGCCCCGGCCGCCATCGTCGACTGGGACCGGCTCGGCGTGCAGCCCCGCGCGGAGGAGGCCGTGCGCGCCGCCGCCATCTTCTTCGTCCGGCCCGACGGCGCCCTCGACCTGCCCAGGGCGCGGCCGTACGCGCGCGCGTACCGGCGCACGGCCGGGGCCACGCCCTCGGAACTGTCGGCGGCCGTGCACCGCGTCTGGTGGGAGCGGCTGAACGACTTCTGGATGCTGCGCTGGCACTACGAGCGCGGCGACACCCGCGCCGACCCCCAGTTCCCGGCGGCCTCCGCCCTCGCGGTGTGGTGGACCCGGCGGTACGACGCGGTGTGCGACGCGTTCACGGACTGAGGCCGCCGCGCGGGGCCCGGCCGGCGCCCGGGCGGACCGGGAGAACGACCACGCGCGCGGGGAGCCCCGTCGGGGCTCCCCGCGCGCGTGCGGGAATCGAGGTGCCGGCGACCGTCAGCCGAGGGTTCCGAGGCTGGTTCCGCCCTGTTCCGTGGCGCCGTTCGCGTTGCCCTGCGTCGTGCCGCCCTCGTCGCCGCTGCCGCCGTCCGCGGTGCCGGGATCGCTCGACTGAGGGGCGCTGGGCTCCTCCGAGGGCTGCGTCTCGGTCGGCTGGTCCGACGGTTCCTCGGACGGCTCGCTGCTGTAGCTGGGGGACTGCTGGTACGTCGGCGTCTCCTCAGGGCTCCAGTTGCCCCCGGAGTCCCAGCCGGTGCTGCCGTCCGAGGTGTCCTCCGTGGACTCGTCGGTCGGCTCGTCGCTCGGAGAGGCGCTGGCCTGGTCGTCCGTCGCCGACGGCGTGGCGCTCGGCGACTGCGTGGTCTTCGACCCTCCGCCGCCCGAGCCGCCGCTGTTCAGGGCGAGCGCGACACCCGCGGCGATGGCGATCACCGCGAGGACGGCGAGCACCCACAGCTTGCCGCGGCCGTTGCCCTTGTTGCCGTGCCCCTCGAAGCCGCCGTCGTCGCCGCCTCCGTAGCCCGAGGGCAGGATCGGCTGCGGGATCTGCGAGGTGCTGGAGCCGTCGGCGCCGTGCGGCAGCACCGTGGTGCTCGCCAGGCCCGCCGCGGCGGCGGCGCCGGCCGGCGCGTCGACCGGCCCGGTGTTCCAGGTGCCGGTGTGGCCGCCCTGGTCGTACAGCATCTGGAGGGCGTACTGGACCAGGCCGCGCATCTCCTCCGCGGTCTGGAAACGGTCGTCGGGCTCCTTGGCGAGGGACCGCATGACCAGGCCGTCGAGTTCCGGCGGGCACGCCCCGTCCGAGGTCCGCGACGGCGGCACGGGGATGTCCTGGACGTGCTGGTAGACCACCGAGAGGGGGGTCTCGCCGGTGAACGGCGGACGCAGCGCGAGCAGTTCGTACAGCAGGCAGCCCGTCGCGTACAGGTCGGAGCGGTGGTCGACGGCCTTGCCGAGGGCCTGCTCCGGCGACAGGTACTGCGGGGTGCCCATGACCATGCCGGTCTGCGTCATCGTCGTCGACGCGCCGTGCAGGGCGCGGGCGATGCCGAAGTCCATCACCTTGACGGCGCCGTTGTGCGTGATGATGACGTTCGCCGGCTTGATGTCGCGGTGCACGATGCCGTGCTGGTGCGAGTAGGCCAGCGCCTCCAGCACCCCGGAGACGATGATCAGCGCCTGTTCGGGGCCCGGCGCCTCCGCGTTGAGCAGCAGGTCGCGGATCGTGCGCCCCTCGACCAGCTCCATGACGATGTACGGAACGCTCTGGCCGCCGACGACGTCCTCGCCGGAGTCGTACACGGCGACGATCGCGTGGTGGTTGAGGCCGGCCACCGACTGCGCCTCGCGCGTGAAACGGGCCTTGGACACCGGGTCCTCGGCGAGGTCGGCGCGCAACAGCTTGACGGCGACGGTGCGTCCGAGGCGCACGTCCTCGGCGGCGAACACCTCCGCCATGCCGCCCCGGCCGAGTCTGCCGGTCAGCCGGTACCGGCCGTCCCCGACGAGTCCGCCGTTGCCCCACGTCTCCGGCGCGTCCGACATACCGCCGCCAGTCGCCTCGGGGTCGGACGGGCCCGGAGCGCGCTGCTGCTGTGCCATCAGTCCTCGCCGTCGTTTCTGCCCGCGGTGCGCGCGGTGTTGTCACGGTCTCCGTCGGTCACGCTACAGCCTCCGCGCAAGCCGCCGGACCGGGACGAGCGCGGGTACCGGTCCGAGACGGATCGGCCATGAAACCTGTACTCCGTACCTGCGTGCAAATTCTGTGTACCGGGCGTAGGCCCGCTGTAACGCTTCCGCGACGCTTCTTTCGCGTACGGTCACGGAACGGGCACCGAGCTTGACGTGTCAGTGCCCTGGGGCAGACTTGGCCGGGAATAGCACTTTCGATCAATGGCGAGCCACAGCACGAGACAGGCGCCTGAGGCCTTACGGGGGACGCAGAAGATGAGCCAGGACGGCGCACAGGGCCGGTTCGCGGGGCGGGCACTCGCCGGCGGCCGCTATCAGCTGCGCGACTTGCTCGGCGAGGGCGGCATGGCCTCGGTCCACCTCGCCTACGACTCGGTGCTCGACCGCCAGGTCGCGGTCAAGACCCTGCACACCGAACTCGGCCGCGAGCAGGCCTTCCGCGAGCGCTTCCGCCGCGAGGCCCAGTCCGTGGCGAAGCTCACGCACACCAACATCGTCTCCGTCTTCGACACCGGCGAGGACGACGTCGACGGGATGACGACGCCGTACATCGTCATGGAGTACGTCGAGGGCCGCCCGCTCGGCTCGGTGCTCGACGAGGACGTACGGCAGCAGGGCGCGATGCCCGCCGACAAGGCTCTGAAGATCACCGCGGACGTGCTGGCGGCGCTGGAGATCAGCCACGAGATGGGGCTGGTCCACCGCGACATCAAGCCCGGCAACGTGATGATGACCAAGCGCGGCGTCGTCAAGGTGATGGACTTCGGCATCGCGCGGGCGATGCAGTCCGGCGTCACCTCGATGACGCAGACCGGCATGGTCGTCGGCACCCCGCAGTACCTCTCGCCGGAACAGGCCCTGGGCCGCGGCGTGGACGCCCGCTCCGACCTGTACTCGGTCGGCATCATGCTGTTCCAGTTGGTCACCGGGCGGCTGCCGTTCGAGGCGGACTCGCCGCTGGCGATCGCGTACGCGCACGTGCAGGAGGAGCCGGTGGCTCCGTCCTCCGTCAACCGCGCGCTGCCCCCGGCCGTGGACGCGCTCGTCGCCCGCGCGCTGAAGAAGAACCCGAACGAGCGCTTCCCCACCGCCGTCGCCATGCGTGACGAGTGCCTGCGGGTCGCGGCCTCCTTCCAGGCCGCCCCGCCGAGCATCGTCCCCGGCGCCCAGACGTCGAGCGGCGCGGGCGTCGGCTCCGCGGTGTTCCCGCCGGTCGGCCAGGGCACCCCGGCCCCCCAGGGCAACGTGCAGACGCCGTACCAGCCGACGCCGACCCCGAACAACCCGTACGGCACCCCGGCGCCCTCGACGCCCGCCCCGTCGTACGGCTACCCGCAGCAGGGCGGCTACCAGACGCCCGCTCCGGCGTACGGCCACCAGCAGGGTCCGCACACCCCGCCCTCGTACAACCTCACCCCGCAGTCCGCGACGACCGTGTCCTCGGGCGGCGGCAGGAGCAACAAGCCGGTGATCATCGGCTCGACGGTCGTCGCCGTCGTGGCCGTCGGCGCCCTCCTCGGGACGCTCCTGTCGAACGGCGGCGGCGAGGACGACAAGGGCGGCGGGGGCTCCAGCCCCACCGCGACGGCGACGAAGGCGGCCGGCTACCGCGGCCCGGACACGTCCAAGACGATCGACTCCGCCGAGTGCTCCGAGCCACAGGAGTCGTACAACGACCCGGACAAGATCCGGGTGCCGGACTTCAAGTTCAAGTACATCAAGTCGGTCAAGGAGTGCTTCCAGGCCGCCGGCTGGTCGATCAAGATCAAGGACTACGACGAGAACACGTACGGCGAGGGCGCGGTCATGGACCAGTTCCCGTCCGCCGGCACGGACGTCGACCCCGAGGACATGCCCGAGATCGAGCTGAGCGTGTCCACCGGCAACCCGCCGTCCTGACCCACCGGCACACGAAGGGCCCGGCGTCGGTCGCCGGGCCCTTCACCGCCGGATGCCGGCACACGCCGGGTCCTTCACCGCCGTGGCCGGGGCCGCTACGGCCCGTCGGCCGACGGCCGTTCGCCTAGAGGTACGGTCCGCCCGTGCGGCCGCCCGCGCGCGGGTCGTCGGCGCCCTCGTGGCCGCCCACGCCCGGCGGCAGCGCTCGGCGCATCTGCTCCAACTGGGCGCGCGCCGCCATCTGCTGGGCGAACAACGTGGTCTGGATGCCGTGGAAGAGGCCCTCCAGCCAGCCGACCAGCTGGGCCTGAGCGATGCGCAGTTCGGCGTCGCTGGGAGTCGACTCCTCGTTGAACGGCAGGGAGAGCCGCTCCAACTCCTCGACGAGCTCCGGCGCCAGGCCGTCCTCCAACTCCTTGACCGAGCTCGCGTGGATCTCCTTGAGCCGGGCCCGGCTCGCCTCGTCCAGCGGAGCCGCGCGCACCTCCTCCAGCAACTGCTTGATCATGCTGCCGATCCGCATGACCTTCGCGGGCTGCTCGACCTGTTCCGTCACCGGGGTCTCACGGGAGTCCTCGTCTGCGTCGATGCCGCCGAGTGCCATGCCGTCCTGGCCTACGACCAGGATCTTCTGGGCGTTCTCCGGCGACCTTTCGTTCCTCGGCATCTCCATGCCGCCATTCTCTCGCACCCCTGTACCTCACCATCGCGGCGCCCCCCGGTGAGGGTGATCCACCGTTTCCGTTCGGCGTAGTCCGCAATGCGGCAGATCGTCCGCTGTATGACGCTTGTGGCTACTTCTTTTCTGTCGGGTTGCACACCGGGAGGGGGTCACGTGTCGTGACTCCATGGCGGCGGGGGATGTACGGGCTGGGGGTGGGCCTCCTGCTGACGGCTGTCACGCTGCCGCCGGCGTACGCGTGCGCGTCGTCGTGCGCGGGCGTCCCGGCGTCCGCGGGCGTCCCGGCGTCCGCGGGCGTTCCGGCGTCCGCGGGCGTTTTGACACACAGCGGTGGCCCGTCGCGTGGCGGTGGTCCGACACACAGGGGTGGTCCGACACGCGGCGGTGGTCCGACGCACAGTGACGGGCCGACACATGGCGGTGGACCGACACGCAGCAGCGGACCGACACGCGGCAGTGGTCCGACACGCCGCGACGTCGTGTCGTCCGCCCCTGCCCCGTCGTACGCCCCCCTGTCGGCGTCCGTCTCCGCCTCCGCGTCCCCGGCCGGCCCCGACCGTGCCGGGAGCCGGGCCGGGGAGGGACGGGCCCGGCCGGGGCGGAGCGCCGAGGCCGGCGACGAGGAGGACGAGGAGGACTCCGCCGAGCCCGAGGCCGAGGAACCGGCCGCGGATCCCACCGACGCGGCCACCGGCGCGACGGAACCGCCCGGTGAGTCCGGGCACGCCCCCTCCGCGTCGCCGGGGTCCGTCACCGCCGAGGAGCAGCCCGTCGGCCGCGTGCTGCGGATCCTGCCCCTCGGCAGCGGTCTGATCCTCATCGGCCTCGGACTCGGTCTCGCCTTCCTCGGCCTGCGGCTGCGCCGCGGATAGGACGGGGTGCCGGGCCGGGTCCCTCACGGCGGACGCGTGACGGCGGCTCCTCGGCGGTGGGGCCTCAGGACGTGGTCAGCAGCACCTTTCCGACATGGCCGCTCTCCTCGAGGACCCGGTGGGCGGCGGCCGCGTCGCTCATCGGGAGCTCCCGGTCGACGACGGGACGGACGTGCCCGGCGACCAGCAGCGGCCAGACGTGCTCGCGCACGGCCGCGACGATCGCCGCCTTCTCGTCGAGGGGGCGGGCCCGCAGCGAGGTCGCGCTGATCGCCGCCCGCTTGCTCAGGAGCGCGCCGATGTTCAGCTCGCCCTTCACGCCGCCCTGCATGCCGATGATCGCGAGGCGGCCGTTGACGGCGAGGCTCTGGACGTTGCGGTCCAGGTACTTCGCCCCCATGTTGTCGAGGATGACGTCCGCTCCGGCGCCGTCCGTGGCCTGCCTGATCTCGGCCACGAAGTCCTGCTCGCGGTAGTTGATCAGGACGTCCGCGCCCAGCTCGGCGCAGCGCTGCAGCTTCTCCTCGGTGCCGGCCGTGACCGCGACCCGGGCGCCGACGGCCTTGGCCAGCTGGATCGCCATCGTGCCGATGCCGCTGGAGCCGCCGTGCACGAGCAGTGTCTCCCCGGGGCGCAGGTGGGCGACCATGAAGACGTTCGACCAGACCGTGCAGGTCACCTCGGGCAGCGCCGCGGCCTGCTTGAGGTCGGTGCCCTCGGGCACGGGCAGCAGTTGCCCGGCCGGGACGGCGACCTTCTGCGCGTAGCCGCCGCCCGCGAGCAGTGCGCACACCTCGTCGCCGACGGCCCAGTCGGAGACGCCGGGGCCGAGCGCGGTCACCCGGCCGGAGCACTCCAGACCGGGGTAGGGCGACGCGCCCGGCGGGGGGTTGTAGAAGCCCTGCCGCTGCAGGACGTCGGCACGGTTGACGGCACTGGCCACCACCTCGACCAGGACCTCGCCCTCGCCGGGTACGGGATCGGGGACCTCGTCCCACACCAGCGCCTCGGGACCACCAGGTTCGGGAATCGTGATCGCATGCATGGAGGGGACGCTACCCCTGTGGCCCCGGACGCGAGCTCTGCGCCTCGGACCCGCGCCGCCTCCCCCTCCGCTCCCGGCCCGAGCCGCCTCCGCCCCCGGCCGGTCCCGTCGGCCCGGGCGGCCGTCCGCGGGGAGATCCCGGTGCGCGGGACCGATGAGTTCGGGCGCCGGTGAGGGTCTCCCCCTGCGTCACCCGAATGCGTGGAAGGACTTCCCACCATGAGCCAGCACACCACCGGCCTGGCCATCGAGACGGCGGGCCTGGTGAAGACGTTCGGCGGGACCACGGCCGTCGACGGCGTGGACCTCGCCGTGCCGGTCGGCTCGGTCTACGGTGTCCTCGGACCCAACGGCGCCGGCAAGACCACCACCGTCAAGATGCTCGCCACCCTCCTGCGACCCGACGGCGGGGAGGCCCACGTCTTCGGCCACGACGTCGTCCGCGAGGCCGACGAGGTGCGCAGCCGGGTCAGCCTCACCGGCCAGTACGCGTCGGTGGACGAGGACCTCACCGGCGCCGAGAACCTGGTGCTGCTCGGCCGGCTCCTCGGGCACGGCAAAAAGGCCGCTCGGGAGCGCTCGGCACGGCTGCTGGAGGCGTTCGGGCTCACCGACGCGGCCGCGAAGCAGGTCAAGCACTACTCGGGCGGCATGCGGCGCCGCATCGACATCGCCGCGTCCATCCTCAACACGCCCGACCTGCTCTTCCTCGACGAGCCGACCACCGGCCTCGATCCGCGCAGCCGCAACCACGTGTGGGACATCGTGCGGGCGGTGGTCGCGCAGGGCACCACCGTGCTCCTCACCACGCAGTACCTGGACGAGGCCGACCAGCTGGCCTCCCGGATCGCCGTCATCGACCGCGGCAAGGTGATCGCCGAAGGCACGAAGGGCGAGCTGAAGGCGTCCGTGGGCGCCGGCTCCGTCCACCTGCGGCTGCGGGAGGCCGCGCAGCGGTCCGAGGCGGCGGACGTGCTGCGGCGGGTGCTGGAGGCCGCTGTGCAGCCCGAGCCGGACCCGGTGGCCCTGACCGCCCGGCTGTCCGCCACGACGGGCGACACGGCCGCCGGGCAGGCCGCACGGGCCCTCACCGAGCTGTCCCGGGCGGGGATCACCGTCGACAACTTCTCGCTGGGCCAGCCCAGCCTGGACGAGGTGTTCCTCGCCCTGACCGGACACGGCACCCACGACACGACCGACAACGCACAGAACGAGGTGACGGCATGAGCACCGTGACGACCGACGGCCCCCAGGAACTCGCCCCGGTCAGCGTCGACTCCCTCGCCGCGCTGCTCGTCGCCGAGGAGCGGCCGCCACGGCCGAGCGCCTGGTCGGCCTCCCTCACCTTCGGCTGGCGGGCCATCCTCAAGATCAAGCACGTGCCGGAGCAGCTCTTCGACGTCACCGCGTTCCCGATCATGATGGTGCTGATGTACACGTACCTCTTCGGCGGCGCCCTGGCGGGGTCCCCGGAGGAGTACATCCAGTTCCTGCTGCCGGGCATCCTGGTGATGTCGGTCGTGATGATCACGATGTACACGGGTGTCTCGGTGAACACGGACATCGAGAAGGGCGTGTTCGACCGCTTCCGCTCCCTGCCCGTCTGGCGGCCGTCGACGATGGTCGGCTACCTCCTGGGCGACGCCCTGCGCTACGCCATCGCCTCCGTCGTGATGCTCACCGTCGGCATGGTCCTCGGCTACCGCCCGGACGGCGGGGTCGGCGGGGTCGTCACCGGGATCGCCCTGCTGATCGTCTTCGCGTTCGCGTTCTCGTGGATCTGGACGATGTTCGGACTGCTGCTGCGCACCGAGAAGTCGGTGATGGGCGTCAGCATGATGGTGATCTTCCCGCTGACCTTCCTGTCCAACGTGTTCGTCGACCCGAAGACGATGCCCGGCTGGCTCCAGGCGTTCGTCGACAACAGCCCGGTCACCCATCTGTCGTCGGCCGTGCGCGGGTTGATGGCCGGCGACTGGCCGACAGCCGAGATCACCTGGTCGCTGGGGTGGGCCGGTCTGTTCGTGCTCGTCTTCGGGCCGATCACGATGCGGCTGTACAACCGCAAGTAGGGCCCGCTCACGCGCGGGGTACCGCCGGCGACTCCGGCGGCACCCGCACGATGGTGATCAGACGGTCCGTCAGCTCCAGCACCCCGACGGCAGGGTCGTCGTAGGCGAGCACCCGGTGGCCGCGTACGACGCTCACCACCAGGTCGTCCGTCTCACGCGGGGCGCGTCCCGACTCGGCCTTGGTGACCGGGCGTTCGACGAGGTCCAGGCCGCTCCCCTGGTGCATGAGGTCCTCCATCACCCGGCCGGCCGAGGGGCTGAGCACGGACAGGCCGAGGAGCCGTCCGGCGGCTCCGGCGCTGGTGATGACCTCGTCGGCGCCGGACTGCTTCAGCAGCGGCGCGTTCTCCTCCTCGCGTGCCGCGGCCACGATCTTCGCCCGGGGATTGAGCTGGCGGGCGGTGAGGACGACGAGGACGGCGGTGTCGTCGCGTTCCGTCGCGATGATGATCTTTCCCGCCCGCTGCACCTCCGCCCGCCGCAGCACATCACTGCGCGTCGCGTCGCCGACCACGCCCTCGTAGCCCTCGGCGGTCGCCGCGGCGACCGTCTTCGCCCCGGGATCGACCACGACGACCTGTTCCTTCCGCAGCCCCGAGGCGCAGGCGGTCCGGATGGCGGACCGTCCCTTCGTGCCGAAGCCGACGACGACGGTGTGGTCGCGCAAGGGGACCTCCGGGATGCTGGGCGAAACTTCGGTGTGGGCGGGTGTTGCATGCTGACGGGCACGGACCCGCCAGGAACCATGGTGCCCGCCGACGAGATCACCACCACAGGGGGGCACGCGATGCGAGAACAAGAACCACAGACCACCGGGGCGGGACGGCTCTCCCTTCTCCGGTCGCTCTGGAACCGCTCGCGCGCCGAGGCCCGTGACGACGCCGAGGCGGGCCGGTCCATCACGATGCCGCTGCAGAGCGGTCTGCCTCCGCTGAAGCAGGTGCTGCGGCGGCTCGCCCTCGCGCTGCTCGTGCTGGCCGTCACCACACTGATCGTCTACGCCGACCACTCCGGCTACAAGGACAGCTCCGACGGTTCCGTCGACTTCCTCGACGCCGCCTACTACGCCACCGTCACCCTCTCCACCACGGGCTACGGCGACATCACCCCCGTCAGTGACGCCGCCAGGCTCGTCAACATCCTCGTCATCACCCCGCTGCGGGTGCTGTTCCTGATCATCCTGGTCGGCACGACGCTCGAGGTCCTCACCGAGCGCACCCGCCACCAGGTCCGCATCCACCGGTGGCGCTCCCGCACCCGTGACCACGTCGTGGTCGTCGGCTACGGGACCAAGGGCCGCCACGCCGTGGCGACGCTGGTCGGGCAGGGCATCTCCAAGGAGCGGATCGTCGTGGTGGACGCCCAGCGCAAGGCGGCGCTGGCGGCGGGAGACGACGGGCTCGTGTCGGTGACCGGGGACGCCACCCGCTCCGAGACGCTCCTCAAGGCGGAGGTCCAGCACGCGGCCCGGGTGATCGTCGCCCCGCAACGCGACGACACCGCCGCCCTGGTCACCCTCACCGCTCGCCAGATGAACCGGCGCGCCACGATCGTCGCCGCCGCCCGGGAGGACGAGAACGTGCCCCTGCTCAAGCAGAGCGGCGCGGACACCGTGGTCACCAGCTCCAGTTCGGCGGGACGGCTCCTCGGGGTCTCCATGGTCAGTCCGACCGTCGCCAGGACCCTCGAGGACCTGATGACTCTCGGCAGCGGCCTGGACCTCGTAGAACGCCCGCTCACCCCGCAGGAGGCGGGCAAGTCGCCGCGCGACTGCGCCGACCTGGTCGTGGCCGTCGTCCGGGGCAGGAACCTCCTGGACTTCACGGATCCCCGGCTCACCCATCTCCAGGCCGGAGACCGCCTGATCACGGTGAGGCGGGCGACGGTCGCCCCTCAGGTGTGACCCGGATGGCCGATGCCCGGCCACCCGGACGTTTCACGTGAAACGGTCCTGGATGGCGCCTTGAGGGTGTTTCACGTGAAACACCCTCATGCGGCTTCGTCTCCGCATGCGGCACATGCATCGTCTTTCCGGTGTTTCACGTGAAACAGGCACCGATTCCTGCCGCAGCCCACGGCAGGTCCAGCAGCTCTGCTTCCTCACCGGCCCGTGTCCCGCCCGGCGGTACGACGGCGAGGGCATCGGCCGCCGCGACGCCCCGCAGCATCGCCGGGCCGTTGTAGTGCAGCGGCACGGCATGGTCGCCCCGCAGCACCACCGGAACGAGCCGGGTGTCGTGCGGGTGGCCATGAGCCGCCTCCCGCAGCGGCAGCGTGTACGGCTCGGACGCCGGACGGGCGGCGAGCGTCCGCAGCAGGGGCTCGGCGAGCGTCAGCAGACCGGAGACCGCCGCGAGGGGGTTGCCGGGCAGTCCGACCAGGTACTGGTCCGCGTCGAGGCGCGCCAGCAGCATGGGATGACCGGGGCGGACCTGGACACCGTCGACGAGCAGCTCGGCGCCGATGCGGCGCAGGGTCGGGTGGACATGGTCCACAGGGCCCGCGGCCGTGCCGCCGGTGGTGACGATCAGATCGGCGGCGGACCTGGTGAGGGCCCGGTGCAGGGCTTTCGCGTCGTCGCCCAGCCTGCGCAGTGCCACCACCTCGGCGCCCAGTGCGCGCAGCCACGGCGGCAGCATCGGGCCGAGCGCGTCCCGGATGAGGCCGTCGTGCGGGCGGCCCTCGGTGAGCAGTTCGTCCCCCAGGACGAGCACCTCCACCCGGGGACGGGGGACGGCGGCCAGCGTGTCGTACCCGGCGGCCGCGGCGAGCCCCAGGACGGCCGGGGTCACCACCGCTCCGGTGGGCAGCAACTGGTCACCGCTCCGGCACTCCTGGCCGCGCGGGCGGATGTCCTGGCCGTGCTGCACCTCGCGGGTGGGGTGCAGCCGGCCCTTCTCGTCGGTGCGGCCGTGCTCGCTGCGCAGCACCGCCGTGGTGCCCGGCGGGATCCGGGCGCCGGTGGCGATGCGGACGGCCTCCCCGTCGGCGAGGGGTGCGGGTTCGGCGTGTCCGGCGAGGACGCCCTCGTCCCGTACGCCCCAGGGGCCGGGCCCGGCGACCGCCCAGCCGTCCATCGCCGAGGTGTCGAAGGAGGGCAGGTCCGTGAGGGCGGTGAGGGGGGCGGCCAGGGCGAGACCGAGGGCGTCACCGAGGGTGACGGAGACGGGGCCTCGCCGGGCGGCGAGCGCGCGACCCGCCCGGCTGGCGATCACACGGGCCTCGGCCCAGGGGGTGGCACGGTGGTGGGCCCCCTGGCCGTGGCCTGCGCCGCGTCCCTCGCCGGGTGCGGCCGTCGGCGTGTGCGCCGGGCCGTGCCCCGCGGCCGGGCGCCCGGAGTGGTTGCCGTCCTTCACGAGAGCGAGCACCTCCTCGACGTCGAGGTCCTCGGCGTCCTGGCCGCCCCGGATGCCGGGGGCGGTCATCCGGCGTCCGGGCGGGTGTCCGGTGTGGCGTCGGGGGCCACGTCCGACCGGCCCTCGCTTGACTCGTCGGCCCAGCTCAACGCCAGGGCCGTGGCCTTGCGGGCCGCTTCGGCGACGGCTTCGGGCCCGCCCTGGGCCCGCGCCGCCGCGTAGCCGACCAGGAAGGTGGTCAGCGGGGCCGCGGGCCGGGCCACCTGGTGGGCGGCGTCGCGGGCGAGGTCGAGGAGGACGCCGGTGTCGACGTCGAGGTCGATGCCCAGCTCGTCCTTGACTGCGGTGATCCATTCATCCAACACGTGGCCATGCTCCCTGATTCGTGCCCTGGCGGTGGCGATGTCGTCCCAGGTGTCGCAGTCGAACGACGCGACGGGATCCAGGACGCGGGTGAGACCGAGCCCGGCGGTCAGCCGGCGCAGGGGAAGGCCGGTGAGACCGCCCCGCTCCTCGCCGAGCGCCGTCAGCTCGCGGTGCAGGGCGGCCGTGCGGTAGGCGGCGACGAGCGGCTGGTCGCGTCCGTCGGCGTCGCTGAGCAGCACGCCCTCGGTGCCCTCCTCGCCCAGGGTCGCCAGCAGCCGCCGTACGGTGTCCGCCGCGAGGAAGGGCAGGTCGGCGGAGAGGACGACGACGCGGTCGGCGGTGGTGTGGCGCAGTCCGGCGCCGAGAGCGGCGACGGGACCCGCGCCGGGCGGATCCTCTCGGGCCCAGTGCACGGGTCGGACGGTCGGCCGGGGGTCGGCGACGACGACGGTCGTGCGCGCGTCGGCACAGGCGGTCAGCACACGGTCGAGCAGGGCGCGTCCGCCCACCCGTACACCGGGTTTGTCGGCGCCGCCGAGGCGGCGGGCGCCGCCCCCGGCGAGCACGACGGCGTCGTACGCGCCGGCGGCCCGGCCCGACGCGCGGTCGGGGGCCGGGCCGCCGGCACGGGCGCCGAGGGGCGCGTTCGAGGTCACCCCCCGAGTATGCGCGGCACCCCGATCACAGGGAACGCCGGAGGGGTCCGGGCGGCGGGGTGCCGCAGGGGTGTCACGGCGCGCGCCAGGTCGCGTGCGCAGGTGTCACAGCGTGCGCAGCAGCACCGCCGGCTGTTCCACGCAGTCGGCCACGTAGCGCAGGAAGCCGCCCGCCGTGCCGCCGTCGCACACCCGGTGGTCGAAGGTGAGCGAGAGCTGCACCACCTGACGCACCGCCAGCTCGCCCTCGTGGACCCAGGGCTTGGGCACGATGCGGCCGACGCCGAGCATGGCCGCCTCGGGGTGGTTGATGATCGGCGTGGAACCGTCGACGCCGAACACGCCGTAGTTGTTCAGCGTGAAGGTGCCGCCGGTCAGCTCGCCCGGGGTGAGGGTGCCGGTCCGGGCCGCCTCGGTGAGGCGGGCGAACTCCGCGGTGAGGCCCTCGGCGTCCCGCGCCTGCGCGTCGCGGACGACGGGTACGACCAGCCCCCGCTCGGTCTGCGCGGCGAAGCCGAGGTGGACCTGGTCGAACTGGACGACCTCCCTCGCCTCCTGGTCCACCGTGGAGTTGAGCTCCGGGAAGCGGACCAGGGCCGCGGTGCAGATGCGGGCCAGCAGCGCCAGGAGGGAGATCTTCGGCCCGCCCGCCGCGTTCATGGCCGTCCGGGCACGCATCAGTTCCGTCGCGTCGGCGTCCACCCAGCAGGTCGCGTCGGGGATCTCGCGACGGCTGCGGGAGAGCTTGTCGGCGACCGTTCCGCGGATTCCCCTCAACGGGATGCGGGTGCCCCCGGGAACGGGCGCCGGGTGCGCCTGCGGCGCGGGAGACGGGGGCGCCGGGCGTCCCCGCGCGGCGGCGGCCCGCAGCGCGTACTCCACGTCGGCCCGCAGGATCAGGCCGTCGGGTCCGGAGCCGGTCAGCTCCCTCAGGTCGAGGCCGTTCTCCCGGGCGAGCCGGCGGACGAGGGGGGAGATCACCGGCACCGGGCCGTCCAGCAGGGCCGTGGCCTCGCCGGCGCCGGCGGTCCGCCCGTCGGCCGCCGCGGGAACGGGGGGCTCCGGCCGCACGGGCTCGCGCGGCGCCGGTGAGGCCGACGGCGCGGGCCGGGCCGGCCGCACCCGGCGGCGCCGCGCGGGCGCCTCCGAGGTGCCGTATCCGACCAGGACGTTGCCCGATCCGCCGCCCTCCGCGTCGTCGGCGGAGGCCGGCGCGCCGACCGCGACCGTCAGCAGCGGGGCGCCGACGGGCAGCTCCGTGCCCTCCTCGCCGAACCGGGCGGTGACCACCCCGCCGTAGGGGCAGGGCACCTCGACCATCGCCTTGGCCGTCTCGACCTCGACGACCGGCTGGTCGACGGCGACGACGTCGCCGACCTGGACCAGCCAGCGCACGATCTCCGCCTCGGTGAGCCCCTCCCCGAGGTCGGGCAGCTTGAACTCCAGCACCTGTGCCATCAGCTCTCGGCCTCCCACTGCAGACGCGCCACGGCGTCCAGGATGCGGTCGACGCCGGGCAGGTGGTGACGTTCCAGCATCGGCGGCGGGTAGGGGATGTCGAATCCGGCCACACGCAGCACCGGTGCCTCCAGGTGGTGGAAGCAGCGCTCCGTGACGCGGGCCGCAATCTCCCCGCCCGGACCTCCGAAGGAGCCCGATTCGTGCACGACGACCGCACGGCCGGTCCGCCGCACCGAGGCGCAGACCGTCTCGTCGTCGAACGGCACCAGGGAACGCAGGTCGACGACTTCGAGGTCCCAGCCCTCGGCCCGCGCCGCCTCGGCGGCTTCGAGGCAGACCGGCACCGACGGACCGTACGTGATGAGCGTGGCGCTCCGGCCCGGGCGCCGCACCACCGCGCGGCCGATGGGCTCGACGGTCCGCGGGTCCTCCGGGTTCCACGCGTCCTTGGACCAGTACAGGCGCTTGGGTTCCAGGAAGACGACCGGGTCGTCGGAGGCGACGGCGGCGCGCAGCAGCCCGTAGGCGTCGGCGACGGTGGCGGGCGTGACGACATGGAGCCCCGGAGTCGCCATGTAGTACGCCTCGGAGGAGTCGCTGTGGTGCTCGACGCCGCCGATGCCGCCGCCGTAGGGCACACGGACGGTGATCGGCAGCGGCATGCGGCCCCGGGTGCGGTTGCGCATGCGGGCGACATGGCTGATGAGCTGCTCGAACGCCGGGTAGGCGAAGGCGTCGAACTGCATCTCCACGACCGGTCGCAGGCCGTACATGGCCATGCCGACGGCGGTGCCGAGGATGCCCGCCTCGGCGAGCGGGGTGTCCGTGCAGCGGTCCTCGCCGAACTCCTCGGCGAGTCCGTCGGTGACCCGGAAGACGCCGCCGAGGGTGCCGACGTCCTCGCCCAGGACGTGCACGGACGGGTCGTCGGCCATCGCGTCGCGCAGCGCGCGCGTGAGGGCCTGCGCCATGGTGGCAGGCTTGACGGCGACGGTGGTCATCAGTGCGTCCCTTCCTGTTCCGCGTCGAGCTCCGCGCGCAGCAGGGCGCGCTGCTCGCGCAGTTGGGAGGTGGGCTCCGCGTACACGTGGTCGAACAGGTCCATGGGGTCGAGCGACGCGTCCTGGTTCATCCGGGCGCGCAGGTCGGCGGCCATGGTCTCGGCGGCGTCGCGCGCGGCCTGCCTCGCCTCGTCGTCGAGCAGCCCGCGCGCGGTCAGCTCACGCTCCAGCAGCAGGATCGGGTCGTGCTCACGCCAGGTCTCGACCTCTGCGTCGCCGCGGTAGCGGGTCGCGTCGTCGGCGTTGGTGTGGGCGTCGATGCGGTAGGTGAGCGCCTCGACGAGCGTCGGCCCGCCACCCGCGCGGGCGTGCCGTACGGCGTCGCCCAGCACCTCGTGCACGGCGGCCGCGTCGTTGCCGTCGACCAGCCGGCCCGGCATGCCGTACCCGACGGCCTTGTGGGCCAGGGAGGGGGCGGCGGTCTGCTTGGCGAGCGGGACGGAGATCGCGAAGCCGTTGTTCTGGACGAGGAAGACGACCGGCGCCTGCCAGACGGCGGCGAAGTTCAGCGCCTCGTGGAAGTCGCCCTCGCTGGTGCCGCCGTCGCCGACCATGGCGAGCGCGACCACGTCGTCGCCCTTGAGGCGGGCGGCGTGGGCGAGGCCCACGGCGTGCGGGAGCTGGGTGGCGAGCGGCGTGCACAGGGGCGCCACGCGGTGCTCGTGGGGGTCGTAGCCGGTGTGCCAGTCACCGCGCAGCAGGGTGAGGGCCTCGACGGGGTCCACGCCGCGGGCGACGGCCGCGAGGGTGTCCCGGTAGCTGGGGAAGAGCCAGTCCCGCTCCTCGAGGACGAGCGCGGCGGCGATCTCGCAGGCCTCCTGGCCGGTGCTGGAGGGGTAGACGGCGAGGCGGCCCTGCTTGGTCAGGGCGGTGGCCTGCGCGTTGTACCGGCGGCCGAGCACGAGCTGGGCGTAGAGCCGGCGCAGCAGCTCCGGGTCGGCCTGCGCGGCCGCTTCGGTGCCGAGGACGCGGTGGGGCTCGGCGTCGGGCAGCAGCGGCGCGGGGTCGGTTCGGGGCTGCCAGGCGGGCGGCGGCGTTGGCCGGTACGCGCCCCGCTGCTCCATGACCGTCATGACGGCACCTCCTCGTGGGAGTGGCTACGGGAGGCGTGTCGGCTGTGACCCGCCTCACCTACCGATTGTTCGGTCGCCGGCACATTTTGGCTACATGCGCCCTCAGGCTGTGGACAAACGGTTCTGCACACCCTCTGATGGACGCAGGACGTCCACGGCGGGAAGGCGGGGGGACATGACACCTGAACAAATGGCCGACGGCCAGGACGGCGGCCCCCCGCTGCTCCCGCCCCGCCCGCTCGACGCCATCGACCAGGACATCCTCCAGATGCTGCAGGCGGACGGCCGGGCCTCGATACGGTCGGTCGCCGAACGGGTCCACGTCTCGCGCGCCAACGCCTACGCGCGCATCAACCGGCTCCTCGAGGACGGCGTCATCCGCGGTTTCGGGGCGCGCGTCAACCACGAACGCGCCGGCCACGGCACCTCCGCGTACATCACGCTGAAGATCGTCCAGAACTCCTGGCGCACGGTCCGCGAGCAGCTCAGGCAGTTGCCCGGCGCCTCGCACATCGCCCTGGTGGGCGGCGACTTCGACGTGCTCCTCCTGGTGCACACGCCCGACAACCGGGCACTGCGCGAGCTGGTGCTCACCCGGCTCCAGGCCATCCCGGAGGTGCTGAGCACCCGCACCCTGCTGGTGTTCGAGGAGGAGGACCTGGAACCGCAGGGATGAGGTCAGCCCTCCCCGCGCAGTCCGGTGAACACCAGCCGCACCACCGCGTCCGCCACTTCCCGTTCGCCCATCCCCCGGCCGTCCGGCCGGTACCACTCGACGATCGAGTTGATCATGCCGAAGACCAGCCGGGTCGCGAGCCGCACCTCCATGTCGCCGCGCACGCTGCCGTCGGCGGCGGCCGCCTTGAGCAGGGCGGCGACCCGGTGGTCGAAGTCGCGGCGCCGCTCCAGGGCCCACCGCTCGGTGTCGGTGTTGCCGCGCACGCGCAGCAGCAGCGTCACGTAGGGCAGCTCGGCCGTCAGCACCTCGACCATGCGCCGCACGACGTGTTCCAGGCGGTCGACGGGGAGCCCCACGCGCGCGTGCTCCTCGTCGAGGATCGCGAAGAGGCCGTCCAGCGCCCGGCTGACGGCGCGGCGCAGCAGCTCCTCCTTGCCTGCGACATGGTGGTAGATCGACGACTTGGAGATGCCGGCCGCCTTGGAGAGGTGCTCCATGGAGGTGCCGTCGTAGCCGCGCTCGTTGAAGACCTGCACGGCGACCGACAGCAGCGTCTCCGGCGTGTACGTGTCGCGCTTGGCCGTGGTCATGAGGTTCCCTCCCGCCGGTCGGCGGCGTGTCCGTGGCGGTACAGGGCGAGCGAGGGCGCGTAGCGGCCGGAGGGCTCGCGCAGGTGCAGCTCCTCCAGGAGGTCGTGCGCCCAGATCCGGCCCAGCCTGCGGCTCCACTCGAAGGGGCCGAGGGGGTAGTTCACCCCCAGGCGCATCGCGGTGTCGATGTCCTCCTCGGTGGCCACGCCCTTGGCGACGGCGTCGTGCGCGAGGTCGACGATCCGGGCGACCGTACGGGCGACGATCATCCCGGGGACGTCGCCGATGACGCTGACGTCCTTGCCGAGCGCCTGGAACAGTCCGATGGCCTCGGACAGCGCCTGCGGGGAGGTGTCCTGGGACGCGGACAGGGCGATGCGGGTGGCCTTGCGGTAGTCCAGCGCGAGGTCGAAGTACACGACGTCGCGGAACTCCACGGAGGTCTGGCCGTCGGCGAGCGCGAGCGCGCCGTCGCTCGGCAGGACGAGACGGGTCCCGTGGTCCTCTTCCTCCTCACGGACCTGGATGCCCGCCTCGCGGATCAGCGCGAGCAGCTCGGAGGCGGGGCCCAGGTCGCCCTCGACGACGATGTACGCGGGCGGCCGGTGCTTCTCCGCGGTGTGCGGTTCGGCGCGCTCGGCCCCGTCGCCGTAGTCGTACCAGCCGTGGCCGGTCTTGCGGCCGAGGCGGCCGGACTCGACCAGGCGGCGCTGGGCGAGCGAGGGGGTGAAGCGCGCGTCCTGGAAGAAGGACTGCCACACGGAGTGCGTGACGGACTCGTTGACGTCCTGTCCGATCAGGTCGGTCAGCTCGAACGCGCCCATCCGGAAGCCGCCCGACTCGCGCAGGACGGCGTCGATGGTGGCCGGGTCGGCGCCCTGGGCCTCGTAGACGGCGAAGGCCTCGGCGTAGAAGGGGCGCGCGATGCGGTTGACGATGAAGCCGGGGGTGTCGGCGCAGGCGACGGGTGTCTTGCCCCAGGCGCGGGCGGTCTCGTACGCGCGCGTGGCCGAGGTGACGTCGGTGGCGAAGCCGGAGACGACCTCGACGAGGGGCAGCAGCGGCGCCGGGTTGAAGAAGTGCAGGCCCACGAAGCGGCCCGGGTTGCGCAGGGCGCCGCCGATGGCCGTCACGGACAGGGAGGAGGTGTTGGTGGCGAGCAGGCAGTCGTCGCCGACGACGTCCTCCAGCGCCCGCAGCAGTTCCTGTTTGACGTCCAGCCGTTCCAGGACGGCCTCCACGACCAGCGCGCAGTCCGCGAGTCCGGCGAGGCTGTCCACGGGTGTGAGGCGGGCGCGGGCGGCGTCCCGCTCGGCGGCGGTGAGACGGTCCTTCTCGACGAGCCGGTCGAGGCGGGCCCCGATCGCGGTGGCCGCTTCCCGGGCGCGTCCGGCGACGGCGTCGTGGAGCCGCACGGGATGGCCCGCGACCAGCGCGACCTGGGCGATGCCCTGGCCCATGGTGCCGGTGCCGACGACGGCCACGGGGCTGCTGAGGTCGAGTGCTGTCATGTGCGCGATCCTCCCGCACGGGGTTTTCCACAGATGCGGCAGGCCCCCTTGTCCCGACCGATCGTTCGGTTACTCTAACTCCGACGGGACCGCCCGTCACCCGCCACCGTCTCGGCCGAGGTGCCCCGCGCCGCGCCTCCTGATTTCCTGTCCTTGTATCGCCCCAGGTCATGAGCTCGACGAAGAGTTCACAAGACGAGGAGTTGGTCCCGCATGGCCGCCGAACTCACCGCGCACGATCTGATCGCCAAGCACCGGCCCACCCTCGACCAGGCCCTGGAAGCGATCCGCACACGCGCGTACTGGTCCCCGCACCCCGAACACCCGAAGGCCTACGGGGAGCACGGCAGCCTGGACGCCGCCGCGGGCAAGGCCGCCTTCGACGCCGTCCTGGGCACCCGCCTCGACCTGGGCCAGCCCGGCACCGACGACTGGGTCGGCGGCGAGACGTCCCCGTACGGCATCGAACTGGGCGTGACCTACCCGCACGCGGACGTGGACGTGCTGCTGCCCGCCATGAAGGCCGGTCAGGGCGCCTGGCGGGACGCGGGCGCGGAGATCCGCGCGATGGTCTGCCTGGAGATCCTCAAGCGGATCAGCGACCGGACGCACGAGTTCGCGCACGCGGTCATGCACACCTCCGGCCAGGCCTTCATGATGGCGTTCCAGGCCGGCGGCCCGCACGCCCAGGACCGCGGCCTGGAAGCGGTGGCGTACGCCTACGCCGAGCAGGTCCGCACGCCCGACACGGCCGAGTGGACCAAGCCGCAGGGCAAGCGCGACCCGCTCGCGCTGACCAAGCGGTTCACCCCCGTCCCGCGCGGCATCGCCCTGCTCATCGGCTGCAACACCTTCCCGACGTGGAACGGCTACCCCGGCCTGTTCGCCTCCCTCGCCACCGGCAACGCGGTCCTGGTCAAGCCCCACCCGCGCGCGGTGCTGCCGCTCGCGCTGACCGTGCGGACCGCGCGGGAGGTGCTCGCCGAGGCCGGCTTCGACCCGAACCTGGTGGCGCTGGCCGCCGAGCGGCCCGGCGAGGGCATCGCCAAGACCCTGGCCACCCGCCCCGAGATCAGGATCATCGACTACACCGGCTCGACGGCCTTCGGCGACTGGCTGGAGGCCAACGCCCGCCAGGCGCAGGTCCACACCGAGAAGGCCGGCGTCAACACGGTGCTCGTGGAGTCCACCGCGGACTACCGGGGGATGCTCTCCAACCTGGCCTTCTCGCTGTCGCTCTACAGCGGCCAGATGTGCACCACCCCGCAGAACCTGCTGATCCCCCGCGACGGCATCCGCACCGACGAGGGCCCCCGGACCTACGACGAGGTCGTCGCCGACCTGGCCCGCTCGGTCGACGGCCTCCTCGGTGACGACGCACGCGCGAACGCCCTGCTCGGCGCGATCGTCAACCCGGACGTCAAGGCCCGGCTGGAGGCCGCGGCCGGTCTCGGCGAGGTGGCGCTCGCCTCCCGCGAGGTGAGCAACCCGGAGTTCCCCGACGCGGTGGTGCGCACGCCCGTGATCGTGAAGCTGGACGGCGCGCGGAAGTACTGGGAGGGGGCCGGCGACGAGGCCGCCTACATGAGCGAGTGCTTCGGGCCGGTCTCCTTCGCCGTCGCCGTCGACTCCACGGCGGACGCGATCGAACTGCTGCGGCGCACGGTCCGCGAGAAGGGCGCGATGACGGTCGGCGCGTACACGACCGACGCGGAGGTCGAGCAGGCCGTCGAGGAGGTCTGCCTGGAGGAGGCCGCGCAGCTGTCCCTCAACCTCACCGGCGGGGTCTACGTCAACCAGACGGCCGCCTTCTCCGACTTCCACGGCTCGGGCGGCAACCCGGCGGCGAACGCCGCGCTGTGCGACGGCGCGTTCGTGGCGAACCGGTTCCGGGTCGTCGAGGTGCGCCGGGAGGCCTGACAGCCGGGAGCGGGACGGATCGCGCGGCCGCGGGCCACAGGGGCCGCCCGCGCGGTCCGTCACGCCTCCGCGCCCCCTCGAGGGGCGCCGTGCGACCCCGGGCCCGCGCTCCAGTGGTAGAGCGTCATCGCCACACTGGTGGCCAGGTTGTAGCTGGAGACCTGCGGCCGCATCGGCAGGGACAGCAGATGGTCGGCTCGCGCGCGCAGGCCCGCGGACAGCCCGCTGCGCTCCGACCCGAAGGCGAGGACCGCCTCGTCCGGGAGCTTCACCCCCCGGAGGTCCTCGCCCTCGGGATCGAGCGCGAACACCGGGCCGGGCGGCAGGTCGTCGACGGTCAGCCGCTCCACGACGGTCGCGAAGTGCAGCCCCGCACCGCCGCGCACGACGGTCGGGTGCCAGGGGTCGAGCGTGCCGGTGGTGACCACGCCGGTCGCCCCGAACCCGGCCGCCAGCCGGACCACGGCCCCCGCGTTGCCCAGGTTGCGCGGCTCGTCGAGGACGACGACGGGCGCGGTGCGCGGCAGCCGGGCCAGCGCCCGCAGCTGGGCCTCACGGGAGGGACGCACCGCCAGCGCGGCCACGGCCGTGGGATGCGGACGCGCCACGAGCGAGGCGTACGTCTCCTGCGGCACCTCCGTCAGCAGCGTGTCCAGCGTCGCCCGTACGTCGGGGGCGAGCTCCTCGGCGAGGCCGAGCGCCGCCCGCCGGTCGACGGCCACCGCCACGGGGACGTCGGCCCCGAAGCGGACGGCGTGCTTGAGGGCGTGGAAGCCGTCGAGCAGCACGCAGGCGTCGGCGAGCCGGCGCCACAGGGCGAGCGGGTCGGTCATGCCGTGAAGCCTACGCGGCCGGGTTCCGCCTCCTCGGGTGCCCGCGGGGCCCGCTCCGGGACGGCGGCGCCGGTGTCGGACCGGGCCGCCCCGCGCGCGCGTGCCGCCCATCCGCCCAGCCGGCGCAGGAACGACGTCGGCAGGAAGACCGCGTCCGCCGCGATCATCGCCAGCGAGAAGAACGGCAGTCCGAGGATCAGCGCGATCGCCGCGTGCTCGGTCATCATGACCACGAGCAGGACGTTCTTCACCCGACGGTTGAACAGGGTGAAGGGGAAGGCGACCTGCACCGCGACCGTCCCGTACGTCACGAGCATCACCATCGTGCCGCTGGCGGCCAGCAGGTCCCCGAGGGCGGGCCAGGGGGAGAAGTAGTCCAGGTGCAGGGGGTAGTAGACGGCGGTGCCGTCCTGCCAGCGCGAACCCTGGATCTTGTACCAGCCGGCCGTCGCGTAGATCAGGCAGGCCTCGGCCATGATCACCAGCAGGGCGCCGTTGTGCAGGACGTTGGTGACGACGTCCAGCAGGATCCGGGGCTGCGCGGAGCGCGTGAGGCGGCCCACGGCCCACCACAGGCCCTGCGCGGCCCACGCCGCCCACAGGATCGCCGGGACGACCGGGTCGCCGTCCAGGCGGCCCGTCCCGGTCACCGCGACCAGCACGATCCCGAGGACACCCCACAGGGCGGGCCCGACCCGGTCGGTGACGCGCTCCCCCCGCGCGCGGGCCCCGGACGCGCGCCGCGCCCGCCGCGCGTCCAGCGACCACACCTGGCCGCAGCGCGTGAAGACGAGGTAGACCGCCATCAGGTGCAGCACGTTGTCGCCGCCGTCGCCCACGAAGACACTGCGGTTCTGGAGCGACAGCACGCCCACCATGAACAGCACCGACATCGTGCGGGTGCGCCAGCCGAGCAGCAGCAGCGCGCTCGCCAGCACCGCGAACGCGTACACGGCCTCGAACCAGGCCCGCCCGTCGGACCACATCAGGGCGGTGAAGGCGCCGTTGCCGTCGATCAGCCGCCGGGCCAGCTCCCAGCTCCAGGGACCGTCGGGGCCGTAGAGCTCCCCGCGGTGGGGCAGCTCGCGCAGCAGGAACAGCAGCCAGGTCAGGCTGAACCCGATGCGTATGACGGCGCTCTGGTACGGACCGAGCGCGGACCCGGTCACGCGGGCTATGGCGGCGGACACCGACAGGGAGAACCGGTTCACCGTGCGCCTCCCCCGGTGGCGCCGGCGGCCGGCACCGGCCACCACGGCAGCACGCGGTACACCGGTCGCGGCGAGACCTCGTCCGTGCTCCACGACGGCGCCGGCACGTCGGTGGTGCTGGAGCGGACCTGCACCCGCTCGACGGTCCCGCCCTCCCCGGCCGCGCCGCCCCGCTCCAGGCGCAGGACGACGATGCGGCGCAGGTACTCCTCGGCCAGGGCGCCGCGCGGTCCCAGCGAGCGGTTGTCGGAGTCGTGCGAGCCGGTGTAGAAGTCCCAGGCGCGGCGCAGCTCGTTCTGCTGCGTGTGGCTGGGCGCCAGGTTGCCGTCTATGGCGCGGCCGTCCTGCGCCGAGAGGTCGTACCAGCCGGTGGTCCGCGACGAGCCGTCCACCGTGCGGACGTCGGCACGGACCTGGACGGCGATGTTCTGCTGCAGGGGGTTCGGCGCGAAGAGTTTCCAGTTCTGCTCGAACTCCGGGTAGATCCAGTCGTCGATCGCCCGGCCGTGCGTCTTGGTGACCGTGTTGGACGGCGCGACGTGCAGGAACACCATGCCGAGGTGCACACAGACGGCGACCGCGACGACCGCGAGCGCCAGCGCGGCGGCTGTGCGGTAGCCGAGGGAGAGGGCGGCCACTCCGGTGCGGGGGTCGTCGGGGGCGGGGACGGGGAGCGTCACGCCGGGAGCGGGGGCCGCCGGGTGTCCGGGACGGGACCACGAGACGGGATCGGCGACCTCGGCGTCGGCGTCGGCGGCACCGGCGTCGGCGGCACCGGCGTCGGGAGCGGGCGGACCGGCGTGGGCCCCGGGTACCGCCGGTGGAGCGCTCGGGTGCGCTTCGCCGGCTGCCGGTGAGGATCCGGAGCGTGCTCCGGGAGCCACGCCACGGCCGGCGGAACCGTCCGGGTCCGAAGGCCCGTCCGTGGGCCGGGCCGGCCCAGGCCGCCGCGGCGCCCCCGCCTCCCGCGGAGCGTCGGAGTCTCCGTCGTACGCGTCCATTCCGCCCCGTTCCCCGTTTCCGTCCGTCTTCCGGCCGCTCCGCCGCGTCGCGGCGGCCGGCCCGTGAGCACCACGGCGCCCCCGCGCGCCACCGCGCACAGTCGGACGGCCTTCGCACGGCCGTCGCACAGTCGCCGCACGGAACGGTACTCAGCCCCACCCGCCCCGCGCAGCACTCCCCCCGTACCGGCCCGGCCGGATCCCGCGAAGCGGTCCGCGGGAAGCGTGCGCGTCGTCCACAGGCGGACCCGCGGGTCGTCCACAGCGGTTGACACCTTACGACGGCCGACCCACCATGGAATCGCACGGACCGAACGATCGGTCGGGAGAAGGCTCGGAACGGAGCCCGAGGTCGAGGGGGACCGCATGGCGACAGCAGCAGCGCACCAGCCGGCCCGTACACGGCAGCACACGGCCCACGACGGCCCGGCCGACGCCGTCGGCGCACAGGCCGCCCACCAGCGCGCCTTCGACGCCGCCGTGGCCGCCGACGAGCGCATCGAGCCCCGCGACTGGATGCCCGACGCCTACCGCGCCACCCTGGTCCGCCAGATCGCCCAGCACGCCCACTCCGAGATCATCGGCATGCAGCCGGAGGCCAACTGGATCACGCGCGCGCCCTCCCTGCGCCGCAAGGCGATCCTGATGGCCAAGGTCCAGGACGAGGCGGGCCACGGGCTGTACCTGTACAGCGCCGCCGAGACCCTCGGAACCGGCCGGGACGAGCTGCTCGACAAGCTCCACACCGGCCGCCAGAAGTACTCCTCGATCTTCAACTACCCCACGCTCACCTGGGCGGACGTCGGCGCGATCGGCTGGCTGGTGGACGGCGCCGCGATCACCAACCAGGTCCCCCTGTGCCGCTGCTCCTACGGCCCGTACGCACGCGCGATGGTCCGCATCTGCAAGGAGGAGTCCTTCCACCAGCGCCAGGGGTACGAGCTGCTGCTGGCCCTCAGTCGCGGCACCCCCGAGCAGCACGCGATGGCGCAGGACGCGGTGGACCGCTGGTGGTGGCCCTCCCTGATGATGTTCGGCCCGCCCGACGACGAGTCCGCGCACTCCGCGCAGTCGACCGCCTGGAAGATCAAGCGCCACTCCAACGACGAGCTGCGCCAGCGCTTCGTGGACATCTGCGTCCCCCAGGCGGAGTCCCTCGGCCTCACCCTCCCCGACCCGGACCTGCGGTGGAACGAGGAGCGGGGCCACCACGACTTCGGCCCGATCGACTGGACGGAGTTCAAGGAGGTCCTCAAGGGCAACGGCCCGTGCAACGAACAGCGGATCACACAGCGCAGGCGGGCGCACGACGAGGGCGCCTGGGTACGGGAGGCCGCCGCGGCCTACGCGGCCAAGCACAGCGGTGCACCGGGCACCGGCGGGACGGGAGCGGAGCAGGCATGACGAACACCGACTGGCCCCTGTGGGAGGTCTTCGTACGCTCCCGGCGCGGCCTCTCCCACACCCACGCCGGCAGCCTGCACGCGCCGGACGCCGAGTTCGCCCTGCGCAACGCCCGCGATCTGTACACCCGGCGCGGCGAGGGCGTGTCGATCTGGGTGGTGCCGTCCGCCGCGATCACCGCGTCCTCGCCGGACGAGAAGGATCCGTTCTTCGAACCGGCCGCCGACAAGCCGTACCGGCACCCGACCTTCTACGACATCCCGGAGGGGGTGAAGCACCTGTGACGACGACCGTGCCCGTGAGGACCGCCGCCCTCGCCCTCGGCGACGACGCCCTGGTGCTCTCCCACCGCCTGGGGGAGTGGATGGGCCACGCGCCCGTGCTCGAGGAGGAGGTCGCCCTCGCCAACATCGCCCTCGACCTGCTGGGCCAGGCCCGCGTCCTGCTGTCGATGGCCGGCGACGAGGACGAACTGGCCTACCTCCGCGAGGAACGCGCCTTCCGCAACCTCCAGCTGGTCGAGCAGCCCAACGGCGACTTCGCCCACACCATCGCCCGCCAGCTGTACTTCTCCACCTACCAGCACCTGCTGTACGACCGGCTCGCCACCGCGGAGGGCCCGTTCGCCGGGCTCGCGGCGAAGGCGGTCAAGGAGGTCGCCTACCACCGCGACCACGCCGAGCAGTGGACCCTCAGGCTCGGCGACGGCACGGACGTCAGCCACGAGCGGATGAAGCGCGGGTGCGCCGCCCTGTGGCGGTTCACCGGGGAGATGTTCCAGCCCGTGGACGGCGTCGGCGTCGACCCGGCGGGGCTGGAGCCGGCCTGGCTGGAATCGGTCGGGAGCGTGCTGCGCCGGGCCGGTCTCGACCTGCCCGAGGGGCCGCGGACCGGCGCCTGGAGCGCCGGCGCGGGCCGCCAGGGCCTGCACACCGAGTCCTTCGGCCGGATGCTCGCCGAGATGCAGCACCTGCACCGCAGCCACCCGGGGGCGTCATGGTGACGCCCACCCCCCTGGAGGCGGAGCTCCTCGAGGTCGCCGGCTCGGTGCCCGACCCCGAACTGCCCGTGCTCACGCTCCAGGAGCTCGGCGTCCTGCGCGCGGTGCACGTCCATGACGGGGACGCCGTCGAGGTCGAGCTGACGCCGACCTACACCGGCTGCCCGGCCGTGGAGGCGATGTCCCTGGACATCGAGCGGGCGCTGCGCGACCACGGCGTCCGGGAGGTCACCGTGCGCACGGTGCTCACGCCCGCCTGGTCGACGGACGACATCTCCGCCGAGGGGCGCCGCAAGCTGTCGGAGTTCGGCATAGCGCCGCCGCGGGTCCGGCCGGCGTCGGAACCCGTCGCCCTCACGCTCGGCCCGACCCGCACGGGCACCCCGGCGGAGCCTGCCGGCGAACCGGTCCGCTGCCCGCACTGCGGTTCCGCCGACACCGAGTTGCTCAGCCGCTTCTCCTCCACCGCGTGCAAGGCGCTGCGGCGCTGCCTTTCCTGCCGTGAACCCTTCGACCACTTCAAGGAGTTGTGATGGCCCGCTTCCACCCGCTCCCCGTGGCCGCGGTGGACCGGCTCACCGACGACGCCGTCGCCCTCACGTTCGCCGTCCCCGCCGGTCTGCGCGAGGAGTACCGGCACACGGCCGGCCAGCACCTCGCCCTGCGGCGCACGGCGGACGGCACCGAGATCCGACGGACGTACTCCATCTGCTCGCCGGCGCCCGAGCCCGGCGGTGAGGGCCCGGGCACCCTGCGGGTGGGCGTGCGGCTGGTGGAGGGCGGGGCCTTCTCGACGTACGCGCTGAAGGAGATCGCCGTCGGGGACGAGCTGGAGGTGATGACGCCGGCGGGCCGGTTCACCCTCGAGCCGGCGCCCGGCCTGTACGCGGCGATCGTCGGCGGCAGCGGCATCACTCCCGTGCTGTCGATCGTCGCCACGCTGCTGGCCCGCGAGCCCGAGGCCCGGTTCTGCCTCGTCCGCAGCGACCGGACGGCCGCCTCGACGATGTTCCTGGAGGAGGTCGCCGACCTCAAGGACCGCTATCCGGACCGGTTGCAGCTGGTCACCGTGCTCTCGCGGGAGGAGCAGCAGGCCGGGCTGCCGTCCGGGCGGCTGGACCGGGAGCGGCTGACCGCCCTGCTGCCGGCGCTGCTGCCGGTGGCGGACGTCGCCGGATGGTTCCTGTGCGGGCCGTTCGGACTGGTCCAGGGTGCGGAGCGGGCACTGCGGGAGCTGGGTGTGGTCCGTGCCCGCATCCACGAGGAGATCTTCCACGTGGACCTCACCGCGCCGCCCCCGCACACCGGCGCCCCCGCGCAGGCCACGGTCACCGCCCGTCTCGACGGCCGCGGCGGCAGCTGGCCCGTGCAGGAGGGCGAATCGCTCCTGGACACGGTCCTGCGCAACCGCCCCGACGCCCCCTACGCCTGCAAGGGCGGAGTGTGCGGCACCTGCCGGGCCTTCCTGGTCTCCGGCGAGGTCCGCATGGACCGCAACTTCGCCCTGGAGCCGGAGGAGACGGAGGCGGGGTACGTGCTCGCCTGCCAGTCGCATCCGCTGACGGAGGCGGTGGAGGTGGACTTCGACCGCTGACGGGCCGGAGCCCGGCGGTCCGGTGCGGTGTTCCCGCGGGGCGCCGTGAGCCCGTGCGACGGTCGCCGCCGCCCTGGTCCCCGGGAGCGGGACCCGGGCCGGCTCCTTCGCCGGCCCGCGCGGTACGAGGACGGAGGCCGCGCCGCTCGCGCGGGCCGGCCGGGGCTCCGCTACAGCACGAAGCCCGGCTGGCCCTCGTCGGTCACGACCGGGCGGCCGACCGCCGCCCAGTACTGCATGCCGCCGTCGACGTTCACGGCGTCGATGCCCTGCTGCACGAGGTACATCGTGACCTGGGCGGAACGGCCACCGGAGCGGCAGATCACGTGCACCCGCCCGTCCTGCGGCGCCGCCTGGGTCAGCTCGCCGTAGCGCGCGACGAACTCGCTGAGGGGAATGTGCAGGGCCCCTTCGGCGTGGCCCGCCTGCCACTCGTCGTCCTCACGGACGTCCAGCAGGAAGTCGCCGTCCTTGAGGCCCTCGACGCCGACCGTGGGCACACCAGCTCCGAAACTCATACCCCCGACGCTACCCGACGGCCCGCCCACCGGGACACGCCCGCCACCGCCCGCCCGCCGGCCCCGGAAGGCGCCGCACAGCCGCCACGGGCCGCGCCAGGCAGGTCCCGGCAAGCCCCGGGCACCGGGCCGGCCCCCACAAGCCCCTGCCGCAAGCACCGCCGCGAGCCCTGCCGCAAGCACCGCCGCGAGCCCTGCCGCGGACGTCCCCCGCCCGCGCGTCGAGACCAGCGGCCACAGCGGCACGGCCAGGGCGTGCTGCCAGGGCGGCCGGTCAGGGCGCGCCGGTCAGGAGCCCTCCACGCACCGCCGCGGCCCGGTGGGCCCTACCCCGCCAGCTCCGCCAGCTCGGCCTCCTTCTTCGCGACCTCCGCCAGCAGCTGTTCGGCGATCTCTTCCAGGAGGCGGTCGGGATCGTCGGGGGCCAGGCGGAGCATCCCGCCGATCGCGCTCTCCTCCAGTTCCCGGGCGATCATCGCGAGCATCTCCTTGCGCTCGGCGAGCCACTCGAGGCGGGCGTAGAGCTCCTCGCTCGGGCTGGGCCGGCGCTCCGCGGGCACCGGACCGGCCGCCCACTCCTCGGCCAGCTCGCGCAGCAGGGCCTCGTCGCCCCGGGCGTAGGCGGCGTTGACGCGGGTGATGAACTCCTCGCGTCGCGCCCGCTCCGGTTCCTCCTGCGCCAGGTCGGGGTGGGCCTTGCGAGCCAGCTCACGGTAGAGCTTGCGGGCCTCGTCGCTGGGCCGCACCCGCTCCGGGGGCCGCACCGACTGGCCCGTGAGCATCGCCGCGGCCTCCGGGAACAGCCCCTCCCCGTCCATCCAGCCGTGGAACAGCTCCTCGACCCCGGGCATCGGCAGCACCCGCGCCCGCGCCTCGGCCGCCTTCCGCAGATCCTCCGGGTCGCCGGTGCGGGCGGCCCGGGCCTCGGCTATCTGCGCCTCCAGCTCATCGAGCCGGGCGTACATCGGACCGAGTTTCTGGTGGTGGAGCCGCGAGAAGTTCTCGACCTCGACGCGGAAGGTCTCCACCGCGATCTCGAACTCGATCAACGCCTGCTCAGCAGCCCGCACGGCCTGCTCCAGCCGCTCTTCGGGCCGCGCCTGCTCAGCTTCGGGGGTCGTCACCCGACCAGCGTAGGCCAAGGCCGGAAGGAGAACGGAGGCCGACGGGGGACGCCGGCCGGTTCCCCGGCCCCCGCCCCGACGCGGCCACCGTCAGGTCCCGCCGTCACACCCCCGCCTCCGCCGCGATCCTGCCCGAGCGCACCGCCGCGACCAGCTCCGCGTGGTCCGCCTCGGTGCGGTCGGCGTAGGCGACGGCGAAGGCGGCCACCGCCTCGTCCAGTTCCTCGTTCTTGCCGCAGTAGCCGGCGATGAGGCGGGGATCGGCGCTGTGGGAGTGGGCGCGCGCCAGGAGGGCGCCGGTCATGCGGCCGTAGTCGTCGACCTGGTCGGCGGCGAGGGCGGCCGGGTCGACGCTGCCCTTGCGGTTGCGGAACTGGCGGACCTGGAAGGGGCGGCCCTCGACCGTGGTCCAGCCGAGCAGGATGTCGCTGACGACCTGCATCCGCTTCTGCCCGAGCACCACCCGGCGGCCCTCGTGGCCGGCGTCCGGCGTGTCGAAGCCGGCGGTCAGCAGGTGCGGCACGAGGGCCGACGCCCGCGCCTCCTTCACCTGGAGCACCAGCGACTCACCCCGGTGGTCCAGCAGCAGGACGACGTACGACCGGGTGCCGACGCTTCCGGTGCCGACGATGCGGAAGGCGACGTCGTGCACCGCGTGCCGGGCGAGCAGGGGCAGGCGGTCCTCCGAGACCGTCGTGACGTACTGCTCCAGGGACGCGGTCACCGCCGCGGCCTCCGCGTCGGACACGCGCCGCAGCACCGGGGGCGCGTCGACGAAGCGGCGCCCGCCCTGGGGCGTCGGCTCGGTGGACTTGGCCGCGAACCGGCCGCTGGTGTTGGCCCGCGCCTTCTCCGAGACCCGCTCCAGGGTGCCCAGCAGGTCGTGGGCGTCGGTGTGGGAGACCAGTTCCTCGTCGGCGATGGCGTTCCAGGCGTCCAGGACGGGCAGCCGGGCCAGCAGGCGCATGGTGCGACGGTAGGCGCCGGCCGTGTCGTGGGCGGCCTTGCGGCAGGTGTCCTCGTCGGCGCCGGCCTCCCGGCCCGCGAGCACCAGGGAGACGGCGAGCCGCTTGAGGTCCCACTCCCAGGGGCCGTCGACCGTCTCGTCGAAGTCGTTCAGGTCGATGACCAGGCGGCCGCGGGCGTCGCCGTACAGGCCGAAGTTGGCCGCGTGCGCGTCGCCGCAGATCTGGGCGCGGATCCGGGTCATGGGGGTGCGGGCGAGGTCGTACGCCATGAGGCCGGCCGAGCCGCGCAGGAAGGCGAACGGCGTGGCCGCCATCCGGCCGACCCTTATGGGCGTCAGCTCGGGGATGCGACCGTGGTTGGACTCCTCGACCGCCGTCACCGCGTCGGGGCGGGAGGCGTCCAGGTCGAGGCCGGCGTGGGCCGCGCGCGGCACCTGCCGGCGCAGCGCCTTGCCCTCCTCCTTCGGCGACCCCGCGACGGGCCACCCGGCGAATCCGCGCACCCGGGGGATCCGTGCCCCCGTGCCGTCTCCGGTTCCCTCACCCGTCTCGGCCATCACGACCGCCTCCCCCGCACGTCACGCGTCGTCCGTACCCGGCCCGACGGGCCGGACATCACCTCGTGCCGACCGTACAGCCAGCCGGTCCGCACGCGTCAGCCCCTGCGGGCGTCCGGTGTCAAGGCGGCTTTCCGCCGTGTGGGTCCGGTACGCGGCGCGGCCGTTCCAGCAGGGCTCCACCGGTCGCGTCCCGCCCGTCCACCCCATGTACGGGAACCAAACGTGCGTTTGAGGCATATGGGGAGAAACTATGCTCTGCGTGAACGACCGATAGGCGGCGTGGACGTGTGGCTATGCAAGTGTCATGCGGATCGATGAACTGTCGCCTCAGCTGTACCAGCTCAGTTTCGAGGTCGGACAGGCCTACCTGTGGCGGGATGCCGACTCGCTCACGCTGATCGACACCGGGACAGCCGGGTCGGGGGAGCTGATCGCGAGGTCGATCGAGCGGTTGGGATGGTCACCGGAGGATCTGAAGCACGTGGTACTGACTCACGCGCATGAGGATCACGCGGGTGCGGCCGCCGAGATCGAGGCATGGGGCGGCGTGACGGTGATAGCGCACCGCCTCGACGTTCCCGTGATCCGCGGTGAGAGCATCGCGGCGGAGCCCGTGTTCGAGGGAGCGCCCGAGTGGGAGCGGAAGCTGTACGAGACCAAGCCTCCGCTCCCGTCCGCTCCGCCGGCCCGGGTGCGCCGGGAGCTGGAGGAGGGCGACGTGCTGAACTTCGGCGGCGGGGCCCACGTGCTCGGCGCTCCGGGGCACACCGACGGCAGCATCGCGCTGTACCTGCCGAGAACGGGTGTGCTGTTCACCGGAGACGCCGTCGCGAACGTGGGCGGGCGGACCATGGTGGGCGTCTTCAACACGGAACGCACCCGTGCGATCGCGTCACTTCACCGGCTTGCCGAGCTCGAAGTGGAGACGGCCTGCTTCGGTCACGGCGATCCCATCGTGAGAGGTGCGTCAGCGGCTCTGCGGGAGGCCGCTCATTCCCACGGGACGAACGGTTAGGACCACGCCGACTCCGCCGTGATCTCCAGCACCGCGCACCCGAAGACGAACCCGGCGCCGACGCCGGACAGCACCACCTTGTCGCCCGGGCCGACGGCCTTCGACTCGAGCAGGTGGCTGAGCCCCGCGATCTGGTCCCCCGCGCCCAGGTGCCCGAGCTCGCGCCCGAAGTCCCAGGTGGTCCGGTTGATGCCGATGCCGGAGACCTTTTCCATGAGGTCCCAGTCGACCACCGCGCGCCCGGCATGGGCGTACACGAACCGAGCGACGTCCCCGACCTCGACGCCGGCCTCGGCCATGGCCCGGTCCATGGCCTCCTGCTGTCCGTCGCGCAGGGAGCGGGCCAGATCAGCCACGTCCACACCGGAGCTCAGGTACTCCTTGAGGCGCTGCCGCATGTCGACGGGCCATCCGTGCCCGCCCGCCTCCGCGGCCCACGGCCGCGTACCGCGGTAGGCACCCTCATGGGTGGTGTCGGAGACGACGGAAGTGGACAGCAGTCTGGCCACGCCGGAACCCCGGGTGAGGACGAGCGCGGTGGCTCCGTCGCCGCGCGGCAGCCCCTTGTCCGACCGATAGCGGTCGAACATGGGTGGCTGGTACTTGTCGCAGGTGGTGATCAGGGCGGCGCACGGCGCCGGACGGACCGTCAGGTGGGCGGCGGCGAGGTCGATCGCGGCTATGGCGCCGTTGGACGCCTGCTGGAGCTGGACCGCCGACCCTTGACCGCCGACGGTCCGGGCCTGGATGTACGAGGCGGGTGTCCAGTGGTCGAGGCCCTGGTAGCCGACGCTCGTGACATGGGCGACGAGATCGAAGTGCTCGTGGGGTGCCCGGGTGCGTTTCAACGCGATCCGCGCCGCCTCCACGGCCATGTCCGGATGGCCCATGTCGTCGACCACGCTGACCCCGGCGTAGTCGTCGGCCTCGCGTTCCTCGGCGGAGTAACGGCCCTCGGCCACCGCCAGCCGCACGTCCTCGCGCCGCCCCGCCCACACCGCGGCCGCGTCGACGTACACATCGTTCCAGCGCATCTTCGATGTCTCCTACTCTGACCGTGCGGGCGTTGCGGGCTGTTCGGCCGGGGCCGGCCGGGGAGGTGCCATACCGAGTGCGGTGACCGCGCTGACGACCATGCACAGCACGATCGCGTACCAGACCTTCATGAAGGCGGCATGCGTGTCGCCGTAGCTGGTGGGGACCCCGATGAGCGCGACGAAGAGGCTGACGCCGAGTACCGCGCCGACCTGGCGGCTCATGTTGACGACGGCGCTTCCGGTGGCGAACCGCGGCGGGGGGAGGGTGGCGGTGGCCAGACCCAGCATGAACGGCAGCGCGAGGCCCACCCCGATGCCGCCGATGAACCATCCGGGCAGGAGCTCGGTCGCGTAGTCGGGGGTCCGGTCGAGCAGCAGGCCCTGGCTCAGCACGCTCCCCGCGAGGATGACGCACCCGATGGCCGCCAGCCGGCTCGGCGGCACACGCTTGGCGAGCCTTCCGCCGGCCGCGGTGGCGAAGGGGACCACCAGGGGGCCGGGCACGAGCCCGAGGCCTGTGCGCAGGGCGGAGTAGTGCCACACCTGCTGCATCCACAGGATGGCCGCCAGCAGGTTCGCGGCGAAGGCGACGCTGAACACGAGGGCGGTCAGGTTGGCCCAGGCGAAGCTGCGGACCCGCATCAACGCCGGTTCCACGAGCGGGTTCTCGTGGCGCAGCGAACGCAACCAGAAGGCGCCGCAGGCCAGTACGCCCGCGGCGAGCACCAGGGCGGAGCGCGGCACGGACCAGGCATCGGCCTGGACCAGGCCCAGGGCCACCAGTCCGATGCCGGCGGTGAGCAGCACGGTGCCGACGACGTCCGGCACCCGCTCCCCTCGTTCGTCGTGAGAGGCCGGTAACACCCTCGCGGCCACAGCGATCAGCAGAACGCCGACGGGAAGGTTGACCAGGAACACCCAGCGCCAGGAGGCCGTGGTCAGAAGACCTCCCGCGACCGGTCCCACCGCGGCGGCCAGGGCACCGGTGGAGGCCCAGGTACGGACCGCGCCCGCGCGCCGTTCCGGTGGGAAGACCGACAGCAGCAGTCCGAGGCTCGCCGGGGTGAGCATCGCCGCGCCGGCCGCCTGCAGGAGCCGGAAGACGATCAGCATCCAGAGCGAGGCCGACAGCGCGCATCCGAGGGACGCGCCGGTGAAGACGGCGACGCCGGCGAGGAAACCGGCCTTGCGGTCGTGCCGGTCGACCAGTCGGCCCAGGGGCACCAGAAGCGCGGCGAAGATGATCGCGTAACCGTTGAGCACCCAGGACACCTGGGACAGCGGCGCGTGGTCGAAGGCCGCGCTGATCCTGGTGAACGCCACGTTGACGATGAACAGGTCCAGGCTGGCCATGAACGAGGCCAGTGACAGGATGCCGAGCGCCGTGCCCGTGTGCACCGTCCTGGGCTTGGCTGTCGAGGGAGACAAGGGTTCCGTGTCCGTTCGCCGTAGGGCCATGGGCGCGCGTGACAGGCGCGCCGTCACTGTAGGACCGGGTGGACCGGGCATCCAGGCAGCCGGGAACCAGGTACTCCACATACCACGACGACGTAGGGACATTGGCGCCGATGTCGGCAAGTTTCGATAGCCACGAACTGGCCGGATGTGCATGCGTCTGGCCAGAATCCAGCCCCCCTCTCGGAGGAGGTTCCGCCTATTCGCCACCCCCCTCCGCCTTGTTGAAGATTCAGCGACTTCACCGCGTCATGACCGAATCCGGCTCCCTTGCATATGCCGAGATCACCGAGTTACCGTCTGATGCAGCTTTTGGACATTACGGGGGCCACGATGTCTGATTCCGAGTTCCGTCGACGGGAACGCGCACATTTCCTGCGCACCCGTCGTGAGTCGATGAAGCCGGAGGCGGTCGGACTGCCGAAGGGGTCGCGCAGGCGTACTCCAGGACTGCGTCGGGAGGAGGTCGCCGTACTGGCCGGCGTGAGTCCCACCTGGTACACGTACCTGGAGCAGGCCAGGGACATCTCTCCGTCGCACGAGGTGCTCGACAGCCTCGCCGACATATTGAATCTATCCGTGTACGAGCGTTTATATCTGTACAACCTGTCGCATCCCGCACCCCTGCCGACAGAACACTCTCCCCAGCGTTCGGCCGCCGTGGAGAACCTGACCGAAATCGTCGAATCGGTGGCCCCGCTTCCCGCATACCTGTGTTCACAGGTCGGCGATCTGATGGCCTGGAACAACGAGGCGATCGACTGGTTCGGGGACTTCGCCCCGTCCTCCGAACCGCGCCCCAACCTGCTGGTCTGGATGTTCACCTCGGAGACCGCGCGGGAGCGCTTCGTGGACTGGCAGGATCAAGCCAAAGGCCTGGTCGCCTGTTTCCGCGCCGACGCCCTGGAGTGCCGGGACACCGCCCAGGTGACCGCGCTGGTACAAGACCTCGCCGCGGTCAGCCCTCACTTCCGCCGCGCCTGGGACGAGCACGTGGTGGGCAGCCAGGGCATGAGCCAGTGCACGGTGCGCCACCCGCGACACGGCGTCATCACCATGCGAAGGATCAATCTCAGGCACCAGGCCGCGCCCGAGCCGCTGAAACTCGTCGTCCATCTTCCGGTCGACGCCCCGCACGACGAGCGTCTCCGGACGACGCTCACGCGGCCCGGGCTGCGCGGCGCCGGCATTCCCTGAGACGGCCCGGGCCCGTCCGCGGCCCCCTCAGCATGGCGTAAGAAGTACCAGGCTATTTACTTTCTGGATAGCCGCCTCCACCTGAGCAACTCTGGTCGGGCGAGCCGAGTCTCCAGTAAACGGCGGGTGAAATCGTCGGCCGAGCGGAATCCTGCTCCGCCGACGATTTCACCGCAGTTCGGCTGATCATTCGGCGAAATGCGTCCAAGGCGCCACAGGTTTCTCTGGAGGTATTCTCTTGCTGACACGCCGTACTGTGAAACATACCTGTCTGGTGGCGGGAAATGACGTGTCTCCCGATCAACATGCCCGTCTCGACCGGCTCCGGAAGTCCCGTCTGGCCGAACTGACGGAACGCACGGGAAGCGAAGAAATTCCTTGGGACGCCCGACGCTACCCGGTTCTCGCGGCACTCGCCCCGGTCATGACGTCGACCGAGGGCGAGATCACCTACCCCGGCGACCCCATGTGCCTGTACGCCGCCCTGTCGGTCGCGGTCGACCACGCGCTGCGCTCGGCGAGCCGAGGCGCGGGGCCCGATTCGCCGTTCAGCGATTTGTGTCCCGACTGGGGCACGGTGCCCCACCGCCGGGACAGGCTCGCCGCCGACCATTCGCTCCGGCAATGGAACGCGGACGACAGCGTCGTCGATCACACTGTTTTCGACCCCCGTGTCTGGGACGACCGCTCAGAGGCCGATTTCCGCGCGGAACTGCGCTGTCGCAGCCCCAGAGTTCTGCTCATCAGCACGGTCTCACCGGGTAACCGCTACGCGCTGGAGATGGCACGAGTCACCAAGGAGGAATTACCTCACTGTCTCGTGATCATCGGCGGTCGGCACATCGACGAGACCATGCGGTACCTGCCCGGCACGGACGAGCTGGTCGTGGAGTACAGCAGCCCCCTGCGGGCCATCGACGACCGGCGGATCGGACCCGTCGTCGACTTCCTCGTCGCGGGGGAGGGCCACTACGCGTTGGACCTGCTGCTGCGGGCGGTGTCCCTCGCCATGGACCTGGACCGCGGCCGAGCCGATCCCACCGACGTCGTCGACCTCCTCGACCTGCTCGGCCGGGCCGGGGAGCGCATCCCGGGTTCCTCCCTGATCTGCGCGATCACCGAAGACGCCGTACACGCCTTCCCGGTCCGGGGCCCGGCCTTCGACCTCGCCGACCTCCCCTCCCCCTACCAGGGGTTCGCGATCCGCTCCCGCTTCCCCGTCTTTCCGCTCGCCGACGGATCCCCCGCTCGTACCGCCCACATGACGGTCTCCAACGCCTGCCCGTACCACTGCGACTTCTGTTCCGAGGCGGCCACGGTGGTCGGCGGGCTGAAGAGGTTCGGCCGCGATCCGGCGGCCACCGCGGTCGAGCGGATCTGCGAGTACGTCAGCTACGGCGCGGAGGCCGCGTTCTTCGACGACTCGATCTTCTGGTCCGGCACCTTCCCCCAGATCCGGGCCTTCTGCGATCGGCTCAGCGCCGTACGACAGGCCGAGGGTCCCGACGACCTGCCTCCCGCCTGCCGCAGGTGGATCGTCGAGGACGACGACTGGCGGCGACTGCGCGGGTTCCAGTTCGGCGCCCAGGTCACCGTCGACCTGATGACCGCCCTGCACAAGGAGGACGACGTACGCCAGGTGCTCGCCGCCATGCGCGAGGCGGGCTGCACGTACATCTACATGGGGATCGAGAGCATGGCCACCGAGGTCATGCAGCACGTGCACAAGAACGTTCGCCGCACCGCGGACAGGCCGTGGAAGACGAAGGTGCGCCGGGCCCTGGAACTGATCCTCGAGGCCGGCATACCGGTGGGCAGCTCGGTCCTCTTCGGCCTCGAAGGAGAGACCAGGGAGACCATCGAGGAGACCGTCCAGGAGGTCGGCTCCCTCATCGACGACGGACTGCTCGGTCTCGCCAGCCCCAACATCCTCACCTACCACCCCGCGACCGCCATCACCCGCGCCCACGGCATGGCCGACCGACTCGACTACCACTCCCCCCAGGTGGAGAACCGGCCACCGTACGTCTACTTCGAGGAGGCCTTCCCCGGAGTGGTCTCCCGGCGTCTGACCGAGGAGGACATCTGGTTCATCCACGAATCGACGGCGAAACGCTGGGGCACCGTCCGCAACTCCGCAGTCCCGGAGCAGCGCAGCACCGTCTGATCCCGTTCCCTCACTCACCGCCGTGGAGCCCATCCGTGCAGACCATCATGGACACCTTGCGGACGATCGTGGCTGAGCGCAGCCGCGACGTACCCGACGACGACTTCCGCCTGCGCGCCCTGTGGGGCGTGGACTACCGCTCCCAGCCCACCCCCTACGAACGGTTCATGGTCTACAGCTTCGTCATGGCCCAGACGGTGCGACAAGGCTGCTGTTACGCCGACTTCGGCACCGTCTCCGTCGACGCGGACGGCGACGCGCTGATCGGCGGTGACGCCCGGGAAACCGTCGGCCGCACCGACGAGGAGAACATCGCCATCCTGGACGCGGCCTTCGGCGCGCTCCCGCACACCCCGCAGCGCCGGCTCGTCATCGACGGACGTCCGACCGAGAAGGCGTTGGCCCGCGCCGAAGTCATCGTCGAGGAGACCCTGCGCCAGCTGCGTCGCACGGGCAGCGGCAAGCGCATCGCGCAGATCGGCGTCATGGGGAACCTCATCCACCTGCTCCAGCAGGAGAACGTCACGCTGTCCGCCAGCGACTTCGACGAGGAACTGATCCAGCACGGCATCCTCGGCGTGCCGGTCCACCACGGCGACCGCAGCGCGGAACTGGTCGCGGACGCCGACGTGGCCCTGGTCTGCGGCGAGACGCTCGCCAGCAGGACCCTGGAGACCCTGGTGACCGCGGCCCGCGAGAACAACACCCGTCTGGTCGTCTTCGCCGTCTCCGGCTGCCACTTCGCGCAGGAGTACGTGCAGACCTTCGGGATCGACGCGGTGGTGTCCGAGCCTCAACCGCAGTATCTCTTCCAGGGGCCGTCGCGGTTGGAGGTGTACCGGCGGGAGCACTGAGCGCCGCCGACCCCGCGAGACCCCTCACGCCGATGGCCGCACCTCTGGAGGTGCGGCCATCGGCGCACGCGCGGTCACGACGACCGCCACGACCCGCTACGGCGCGAGTTCCCCGTGCAGGTACTCGGCGAGTTCCAGCGTGGTCGGGTGGTCGAAGACGAGCGTGCTGCTCAGCTTCAGGCCCGTCAGCGCGTTGAGACGGTTGCGCAGCTCGACAGCGGTGAGCGAGTCGAAGCCGAGATCCATCAGCTCGGCTTCCACGTCGACCTCGGCCACCGAGTCGTACCCGAGGACGGCGGCCACCTCCCCACGGACGGCATCCAGGACGAGCCGGGCCCGCTCCGGTTCGGCCAGGTCCTCGAGCTGCGCCTTCAGGCCGACGGGCGGCGCCGGCTCCGGCCGTGCGTCCGTCTCCTCGACGAGGCTGCCGAGGAGCGGCGGCAGGTGCTCCTCCGCGGCGGCGGTGCGCAGGGCGGCCGGGTCGAAGCGGGTGGCGACCACGGCCGGGGCCTCGTTCGCCAGTGCCGCGTCGAACAGCTCGAGAGCCTCCGCCGTGGAAAGGGGGGCGATGCCGAGGCGCGCGAGTCGGGCCCGGTCGGCTGTTGCGAGCCGGCCGGTCATGCCACTGCTCTCCTCCCACAGACCCCAGGCGAGGGAGTGAGCCGGCAGCCCCTGCGCACGCCGGTCGACGGCCAGCTGGTCCAGGAAGGCGTTGGCGGCCGCGTAGTTGGCCTGCCCCGGTGTGCCGATCACACCCGCCGCCGAGGAGAACAGCACGAAGGCGTCCAACGGCAGATCACGCGTCAGCTCGTGCAGGTGCCATGCGGCCTTCGCCTTCGGCTCCCACACCCTCGCCACACGCTCCGGGGTCAGGTTGGCCACCGTCGCGTCGTCCAGGACACCGGCCGCGTGCACCACACCCCGCAGCGTCGGAGCCACCTCGGCGATCACCCCGGCCAACGCCTCCCGATCGGCGACGTCACAGGCCACCGCCCGCAACCCCACACCCGTGAGATCGCTCAGGTCTTCCGGAAGACGACCCGAACGGCTGACCAGCACCACGTCCCGCACCCCGTACCGCTCCACCAGATGCCGCACCACCACCCGGCCCAACGTCCCCGTCGCACCGGTCACCAACACCGTGCCTTCCGGACCGAACGCCGGGCCGGCAGCCACCATGGCTTCTTCGGCGACCCTCGTCAGACGCGGCGCCAGCAGCCCACCGTCGCGCACCCTCACATGAGGCTCACCGCTGGCGAGCGCAGCCCGCAGCACCTGCTCCCCACAGTCGGTTTCCGCCTCGACGAGCAGGACCCGCCCCGGGTACTCCGCCTGAACCGACCGCACCAACCCGCCGACCGCGGCTCCCGCCGCGTCACCGGAGGCCGTCACCACCACCACACGCCCGTCACCGGCCAGCCGGTCCCGCAGCTGAGCCAACACCGTGGTCACGGCCTCCTCCACGGCATCACCCGCGGACACCCGCACCACCACCGGCTCCGGCAGCTGCGGGGTGTCCGGGGCGACGACCCCGAGCACGGGCTCCCACACCACATGGTGCAGCAGGCCGGCCGGGGCGAGATCGGCCGACGGCACGGCGGTGACGCCCATCGCGTCCACGGTCGCCACCAGCGCGTCGGACGCGTCGGTCACCGTCAGGCCGAACACGTCGGGTCCGGTCGGGGTGAGCCGTATGCGCAGGTCCCCCGCAAGTCGGGAGCCCGGGGCGTGCAGCCGCGCCCCGCGCCACGACGTCGGCAAGTGAACGGTGTCCGGGCGGGTGGTGTCGGGCAGGAGGGGACGCAGCGCGGCTTCCAGGGCGGCTGGGTGGAACGCGAAGCCGCCCTGGTCGGGCACGGTCACGTCGACGGCCCGCTCCGAAAGGTCGGAAGCACCGGTCGCGGTCGCCGGGGCGAGCAGGCCTCTGGCGTGCAGGGTCCAGGGTTCGCCCTCGCGGCGCGCGTGGACGCTGAGCGCCCGCAGCCCCGCGGAGTCGGGTCCCTCCAGGATCACCTGGAGGTCGACCGTGCCGTACGAGGGCAGCGGGAGCGGCTGCTCCAGGGCGAGGTCGTCGAGCCGCGGCACGCCTTCCCGCTCGCCTACGCGCAGGGCGAGTTCCAGGAGCGCGGTGCCGGGGAGCCGTGCGGTACCGGTGACCGGATCGGCGAGGTACGGGTGCGTCCGCGGTGACAGCCGACCCGAGTAGACCGTGCTGGTGCTGCCCGCGAGTTCCAGGCCCGGCCCGAGCAGGGGGTGCCAGGTGGCCTGGTCCGGTGTGGCGGACGCACCCCGGGTGCGGTCGTCGGCGAGCCAGTAAGAGCGGTGGTCGAAGGGGTAGGTGGGCAGGTCGACGGTGGCGGCGGGGGTCCGGGTGAACCACGCCGGCCAGTCGACGTCCGTGCCTGTCACGTGGGAGCGGGCGAGTGCGCCCACCAGCCGGTGCGGGTCCGGTGTGACGCTTGCGACGGTCACGTCATCGGAGGCGGCGGGCAGGCTTTCGAGGGTCTCCTCGATCTGCTGGGCCACCG